>JBKEBA010000011.1:0-303380 GCA_047972895.1 Dysgonomonas sp. | reverse complement strand
TCATGGGGCAACATACGCCATTGACAGCCTGTTCGCACTAAATAAAATATGGCATTCCATATCTGTTTTAACTCATGTTTTCGCTTTCTCTCTTGTGGCAACAAAACCTTTTCTATATATTGCCACTGGGTTTCTGTTAAATCTGTCGGATACATTTCTTTTAGGTTTGATCACTTCAAAGAAAGTATCATTAAACAGATGACGGAAGCCCTATATTATTTTTTCTCAATAAAATTTAAACAGGCTCTTAGTAATATAATATATTTGAAAATATATCATATTGACAGAATTTAAATCCACATATAGACGGTATACAACAATAATCCAACCATATTAACCTTATTTAATCATAATATTATATTATTTTGATACATTTAATATTGAAAAGCGCAGAATATATACTATCTTCGTATCAGAATGTAAACGACTAAATAATATCATCATGAAAACAAGAATTTTATTGTCTGTTCTAACTGTATTTTTATTTACAGTAAACACTTATGCAAACAAACCTGAAACTATTACACTCAGTAATGTCGAAAAAACAGAAACCGGATGTGTGAAAGAATTTCTTTCTTGCGACAAAGAAACCAAGGCTCCTCTTTCTAAAACTGTATACCAGTATGATGCGGAAGATCGCATGCAAGAAAAAGCGACATATGAATGGAATAGTAATAGTAAGGAATGGATAGGCATTCAAAAATACATATATTCATATGATGAGAATAATCAGCCCACTGATCTTATCGTATTAAAATGGGACAAAAAAGCAAAAGATTGGTCTGATAAGTAATACAAAAACAAATGATAATAAACGGTTAGTTTTTTGAGTGATTAATATAAGCTAAAAATCCAGTTCGAAATACGGACTGGATTTTTTATTTGATTATTGCTGAAATTAGAGCCCTCACATGCATTAAAATAGTCATTCGTCATAGATGCCAAAATTAGTTAAAATAACGAAATGATTTTACATATACAATAGAAAGCAATTGAATGACTTAAGCTTATAAGTATATTTGTGAAAACTTTAATACACAGTATATGAAATACAAACTTTTGATATTCTTAAATGCCTGTATTCTCGCATCAGCATTCAATTCATGTATCAAAGATGAACCATTAGGTAGAGAAACAGATATTGTTTCTTTCAAAATAGAAGAAGGATATATTTCCAGTGAGATATCCGAAGATCGTGTCAGTGTCACCGTATCAAACAATGTTAAGTTATCAAACATAACACCTATTATAGATATATCTTCAGGGGCAACAATTACTCCCAAGACAGGAGTTGTTCAGGATTTTTCGAATGGCCCCGTAGCTTACAAAGTAATATCGGAAGACGGAAAGTATTCGAAAGAATATAAGGTATCACTTATCAAATCTTCACTTATTGATTTAAAATTTGATTTTGAAAAATGGGAGAAACTGTCTGATAAAAATGGAGGATACCACGTTTTGCAAACGACAACACAAGATGGACAGATAGTGAAAATGTGGGATTCGGGGAATCCCGGTATAGCATTTGTGAACAAAGGGAAAGAATTTCCCACAGCACCAACATCAGATAATGTTTTTGCCGGAGATTTTTCTGCAAAACTGGAAACGATGAAGGGAAATGTAAACATAGGAAATATTAAAATACCAATATTCAGCGGGTCCTTATTCTATGGTAGCTTTTCTCTAGCAGGAGGAATTAGCGAACCGCGTAAATGTCTCAGATTAGGGCAGCTTTATCCGGAAGAATTAGGAAAACCACTCGTTTTCACTGGTTATTATAAATATACTGTCGGTAGTCCTTATATCTATCTTGATGAGAATAAAAACGAAGTTAGTACAACTGATATAACAGATGCATTCTCTTTGTATTCTGTTCTTTTCAGAGTAGCAAAAGGTCAGTCAGACAATGAGTATCTTGATGGTATAACTATTATGGATTCAGAGAAAATAGTAGCCCGTGCCGATTGGGAACCTGAGACAGCAGAAATCACCGATGTACCTGCAGAAAAAGGATTCAAAAAATTTACAATTCCCTTCGAATACAAAGAGGGTGTAGTTCTCGATTACGACAAGTACGATTACAAACTTACGATTCTATTTGCATCGAGTAAAGACGGAAATGAATACAAAGGAGCTATAGGTAGTACACTGATAATAGACAATGTCAAGATAATTAATGAAAATGACGAAGATGAAGAATAATCTTATAAACACACATATGAGTAGTAAAGGGCTATTGCTACTACTTTCCCTCATTTTACTGACTTCTAATATAGCAGCTAAAAATGGAGATGATAAAAAAAAGGGGTTAGACTGGTATCTTAATCTCGGACTAAATATAGGAGGATCGATGCCCATTCCTCTACCGGAGGAAGTAAGAAAGGTAAAAAGTTATAACCCCAAAATAAATCCTTATATAGGATTATCTACGGTTTATAATATCAATAACAAATGGGGTATCAATACTGAACTTTCTATTGGGACTAAAGGTATGCGTGTTACAGATGAAGTAAAATACATGCATACAAAGGTATTAGTATCGGACAAAGACAGTCAGGAGAAACGAGAGGTAGATGGTTATTTTGTTGGTAAAAATATGACAAATGTGAGTTTACAGTACCTTTCACTATCTGTATCGGGAGTATATAACTTCAATCAAAAATGGGAAGCCAGACTTGGTTTATATGCAGCTAATCTGGGAAAAACAAAATTCACAGGAAATGTTTCTGATGGCTATCTGAGAGATGGAGAGCCTAATGGCCCCATGGTTGTCATAGAAAGAGATAACCCTGCAACATTTGATTTCAGTGACAATATGCGAGACTTCGATGCCGGTGTTATTATAGGAGGCAAGTATAATATTAATGATAGAATTGGAGCTGTAATAAATCTTAATTGGGGGCTAACTGATATATTCTACAGAGATCAGAACCCTATCGAGTTCAAAATGCAGAATATGTATGCTACCTTTGGCATTTCATATAAAATCAAATAAGTAGTAATCTAATTAACATCCCGTCTTAGGGCTAATAACTAAAATGGCTAAAATAACGACTGTTCTTTTCGATTTTGATGGAGTAATAACAAACACTGAACCTCAGTACGATACCTTCTTCGATGAAATTGGTGAAAAATATGATTTAGGTCATAAGAGCTTCGCTGCAAAAATAAAAGGTACGACAATGACTAACGTAATCAATAATTATCTGAATCATCTACCTGAAGAGGACGTAGCGAATATCATTAAACAAACCGAAGAGTTTGAGAAAAATATGACATTTCCGCCAATTGAAGGAGCATTGGAGTTTATTGATTATCTAAAAGGGAACGGATATAAAATAGGATTGGTTACTAGTTCACAAGACTTCAAAATGAAAATAGCCTTAGATACATTATCCCTTACAAACGTATTCGACACTGAGGTTACGGCAAATCGCATTACAGAGGGTAAGCCAAATCCTATGTGTTATCTCCTTGCGGCTAAAGACCTGAACGCATCCGCAGATGAATGTATTGTTTTCGAAGATTCATTTTTCGGGATACGAGCCGGGTTATCGGCAGGAATGCGAGTTGTAGGCTTGTCTTCAACAATTCACGAAGACGAATTAAAAAAAGTAGTCGATAATGTTATTCCAGACTTTGCTGATAGACAAAGTATAATTAAGTTCCTTGAATAAGATACTTTAAACCTTTATTCAAAAACCGCATAAAATCCAGTTCAAAATTTGTTGTAAAAATACCTTTATGCAAATTGGACTGGATTTGTTCTATTGGCCAAAAACGCCCATCCGATAATTCATCTTGATTCAAATTGAACTTTCCATCATATACTGCATAAAAACAATAGCTTAGCTCCCTTTCCCGATCTGTTTCTATTACATACTTTGTTACAAAATTCGGCTTTATACGAAATATCCCAAGTTCCTCCCCTGCCTCTCTCAATGCTGCTTGTTCAGGAGCCTCATTTAAATCGACATGACCGGCAACCGATGAATCCCATTTATTAGGCTGTACATCTTTTGTAGCCGAACGCTTTTGCATATACAACTCACCATCAGAATTAAATATATGTAAGTGAATAACCGGATGTAGTAGTTTCGACCCATTGTGACAAACACTCCGTGGCGCCTGTCCTATCACACTTCCCTCTTCATCTACAAGTGGGAATATTTCTTCTTGTATCACCGTAATCATATTTTACACAAGAGACTTTGAGAACGACCTTTTCTAAAAACCATCGTGCCATTCCGAACTCCTTTTCTCAAAATCCTTTGTTGTTCTTCTGGTAAAGATACAATATCTCTACATGCATCGCAGCAACAACCTTTCATTATTTCGGCACATTCGTCACATTGAATAAATAACAAATGGCATCCATCATTTTTACAATTAGCATGGGTATCCGAAGGCTTACCACATTGATGACAATGAGCAACCACGTCATCTGTAATACGCTCGCCTAAACGATTATCAAATACAAAGTTTTTTCCTATAAATTTAGACTCTAATCCCTCTGCTTTTACCTGACGAGCATATTCGATAATTCCACCTTCGAGTTGAAATACGTTTTTATATCCCATATGCTTAAAATATGCACTAGCTTTCTCGCAGCGTATTCCTCCTGTACAATACATTAGTACATTTTTATCTTCCTTATATTCTCTCAACTGCTCATTGATAATAGGCAACGATTGTCTAAAAGTATCCACACCGGGAGTAATAGCACCCTTAAAGTGCCCGATTTCACTCTCATAATGGTTTCTCATATCCACAACGACCGTATTCTGATCGTCCATCATACGATTGAAATCTCTTGCCTTTAAATGAATTCCAATGTTCGTAACATCAAAACTATCGTCATTTAATCCATCGGCCACAATCTTATCCCGGACTTTTATTTTCAATTTAAGGAAAGACTTATTGTCTTGTTCTACAGCAATATTTAGCCGAATATCTTTCAGAAAAGAATAACTATCCAACTGTTCTTTAAATGTCTCCAGTTTAATAGCTGGTAAGGACAATTGCGCATTAATACCTTCCCTAGCCACATAGATACGGCCAAGAACCCCGAGTTCGTTCCATCTCAGAAACAACTCATCTCT
Organism: Dysgonomonas sp.; assembly: GCA_047972895.1. GTDB lineage: Bacteria > Bacteroidota > Bacteroidia > Bacteroidales > Dysgonomonadaceae > Dysgonomonas. The sequence goes on along the minus strand of JBKEBA010000011.1, from coordinate 298,278 downwards.
GAATTGTTGTGGATTCAATATATGCGCATAAGCATAAAATGATAAAGTCAGACGTTTAAGTCCTGCCTCATCAATCAATTTTGCTCTTTCTTCCGAACTTAATGTATTATATAATTGCATTTTATATAAATTTATACTTTAGAATATATTCAAATAACATACAAAGATACAAGATGAATGTATTTATAATATTACATTTTACATCGATATTATCAATAAGTAATTGTTAATATAAAGCATAAGAAGCGACTTTAAATTAACACTATAGGATGTTCCGAAAATAATTAATAACAATTGCGGGTCTAAATACTTTTTCTATATTTGCATCATACAAAAGGCTGGGACAAAAAATCACTATGAAACACACTCACAAGCCGAACATATATAAACTAAATATCTATGTCGCAATTTCAATCTTTGCGGTTATATCCTTTCTATGGCTATATATTTTTAACCGTTACCACATTATAGGCTTTCAGGAAGAGATACAGCTATTCCGCACCGATTATCTATATTTCAAATCATACCTAAATACCCCAGGAGGAATAATCGATTATTTAAGCTCATTCTTCATACAGTTTTATTACTATAAATGGCTCGGTGCTGCCATTATCACCCTATGTATATCTCTTGTTTTCATACTGTTTGTTAAGATCTGTAAGAGTTCAAAGAACACTATAGAACGATTCATTATACTTCCTTTTATTATCCCTATCTTACTCCTAATGGTATGTTGCGATATGTATCTGCATCTAACCTATATACTTTCTATTTGTTTCATTTTAGTGTGCATAATTGTATATATCAATATACCCAAAAGTAAAAATCGTTATATTGGGGGACTCCTTCTATACCTTATGGCTTATTTCGTTACAGGAGGGAATGCAATATTATATGCTTTATTAGTGATAATCAATGAACTCTTTAAAAAAGAACGCTCTCTCTTGTATATTGCTTTCTTAATGGCTACAGCAGCTATCATCCCATATATAGCACATCTGTTGATATACATAGCACCACTAAAAAGTACTTATCTGGCTTTTACTCCTTTTGCTTTCAAATTTACAAACAAGGCTTACACTATAGCTTGGCTGGCTATTCCCATTATATACCTCATATCTGGATATATTAACAATAAAAGTTGGCTGGAAAAGGCAAATCCTATAAAAGTTCTAATACCAACTTATATTTTAATCCTCTTAATGTTGTTATATGGAACAAAATCTGTATATGAACCTGATGTAGAATACATAGCAGAGATAGAATATAAATCTGAGCAAGGCAAATGGAACGAAGTACTGGACATCTCGTCCAAATACCAATATGAGAATGGCAGGACACTTTGTGCTTACTATACAAACATAGCCCTTTCCGAACTAGGATTATTATCCTCTAAGATGTTTCATTATAACCAAATTGGAACAGCCGGCTTATTTGTCAGTTGGACTCCAATATACCTCACCCCTTGGCACAGCGGAGAATTATATTATCGTTTAGGAATAATACAAGAAGCCGAACATTGTGCATATGAAACGATGGTAAACGGAATCAGAGAGCATGCTTCAAAGCCTCTAAGAAGATTAGTGTACACCTCTATGTTGAGAAAAGATAGTGCCGGCTTTGAAAAATATATAAAACTATTCGAGAGCTCACCAATTTATAACACTTGGGCAAAACAACAACGTGAGTATTATATAAAAAATCAAATAGATAGTACATTCCAAGTACCAGGAACGCCGAAAGCTATTAAACATAATGATTTTTTCATAAATTATGACACACCTGAATATAACCTTATTGTACCCCTGCGTACAAACGGATCGGACAAGAAAGCTTTCGAATATCTGATGGCATCACTGTTACTCCAGAAAGACTTAAAAACCATGATTTCTGTCATTGAGAAATACTATGCATCTATTTCTTATGATAAAATGCCACGCCACTACGAAGAAGCACTACTCATATCAGCCTCTATATTTAACGATCAGAGTGATATCCTAAGTAGATACCCTATCTGTAAAGAAACAATAAATAATTTCAGAGAATATATCCAACTATCAGAACAAGCTACTTACAAAGAAGGCATAGACAACCTCAGGAGAGTATATGGGCATACATATTGGTTCTATTTTCAACATGTAAATCCTATTCCGCTAGAACAATCAAAAATTAATAACCGCTATTAGTACCAGCACCAGATTATAATTAAAAACAAATAAATAACCTCTCCGTATTTTCATGAATAAAGTAGATTACAAAAATGTATATAAGCTTAACGGCTATGTCTCAATCTTCCTGTTTGCCATTGTGGCTTTTTTATGGTTGTTAATATTTAACCGTTATCATCTTATTATCACACAAGAAGAAAACCAGTTATTCCGTACCGATTATTTTTATTTCCAGAGCTATATGCAATCTCCGGGTGGCTTAACCGAATATCTGGGATCCTTTTTTACACAGTTTTATTATTATCCTTGGCTTGGGGCTTTAATCATATCCCTAGTCACATCTCTAGTGTATCTTCTTCTTATGAAGATATGTAAAACTAATAGCATATTAATAGTCCGCTTCTTCATTATACCATTTACTATACCTGTTCTGTTAATAATCTCATATGCCGATTTTGACACGTACTATCAGCTGTCACATACATTGGGCATCTGTATCGTGCTATTTTTAGCTTGGTTATATTTACTATTCGACGGCAAAATTCGCTATGTAAGTGGAATTACACTTTATATTTTCTCTTACTTTATCACCGGAGGCAATGCTCTTCTTTTCTCAGCTATTGTAATAATAACCGAGTTATTCAGAAAAGACCGATCCTTCTTATATATTGGAGGATTAATTCTATTTTCCATATCAATACCATATCTATCACATTTATTCATTTATACAGTTCTCTTAAAGTCTGCTTACCTTGCAGGAACCTTTTTCGATACAAGCCTCGATAGTAAAACATACAACATCGCGTGGACAAGTATTCCCATTATTTACTTAATATCGAAATGTACAACAAAAAAATCCTGGCTGGAAAAAACCAAACCGATAAAAGTACTTACGCCATACTATATTATTATATGTGCGTCTTTGTTCTGGATAGGTAAAACATATAATAATCCCGATACAGATAGCATAGCACATATGGTTTACGAATCGCAACATAGAAATTGGAAGAAAGTACTGGAAATTAGTGAAAGATATAGATCCGATAAAAACAAAACTCTTCATTTATATTATACAAACATGGCTCTTTCAGAACTAGGGCTATTATCTTCAAAAATGTTTCACTATAATCAAATCGGAACAGGTTTATTTATCCAATGGGCATCTGCCTATATTTCACCTTGGTACAATGGAGAACTTTACTATCAGATGGGAATAATGTCCGAAGCCGAGCATTGTGCTTATGAAGCAATGGTGAACAACGACAAAGAACACAGCTCTAAACCTCTCAAAAGGTTAGTATATACAACTATGCTAAGAAAAGATAGTGCCGGCTTTGAAAAATATATAAAACTATTCGAGAACTCACCAATTTATAGCAATTGGGCAAAACAACAACGTGAGTATTATATAAAAGCCCAAACAGATACTACTTTCCAGATACCGGAAACACCCAAGCCTTTAGAACATCAGGATTTCTTCATGAATTATAATATATATGGATACAACTTGATGATGCCTTTGCAGGCAAATAAGTCAAACAAAAAGCTCTTCGAGTATTTGACTGCCTATTTTTTGTTATTGAAGGACTTAGAGTCTGTTATTTTCATGTTTGAAGAATACTACTCATCTATTTCTTATGATAAAATGCCACGGCATTACGAAGAGGCCTTACTTGTATATGTATCCATATTTAACAATAAAAAAGATCTTTTAAACAAGTATACTATCAGTAAAGAAACCATGGATGATTTTAATGAGTACGTCCTATTGGCAGAAGAAGCAACGTATTCACAAGGTATGGAATACCTCAAAAAGCGTCATGGGAATACATATTGGTACTATTTCCAGTTTGTCAATCCTATGCAACAAGATCAATCAACAACAGTTAACAGATACTAACGTATAATCATCAATAAACCAGATATGAAAAAGACAAGTATATTCCTGCTCTCTATTGCCTCCATCCTGTTTTGGAGCTGTGGCAATCCTATTACCTCATATACTGCAATAGATCGCTATGCAAATATCTATCCTAAATATGAAGGGACGTACATACCCTACAACATTGCCCCTCTCAATTTTCAGATTAGAGAACAAAGTAGTGAATACAGGATACGCTTCGTTGTCAATAAAGATTCTTTTGAGATATCCACTAATAAAAATTCCAATATTCCCGAAAAGAGATGGAAAGAACTATTGAGCAATAATAAAGGTAAGAATCTATTGGTAAAGATATTTTCGCAGGATAATGGCATATGGACTAAATACAAGAATATAGAATTCACCATTGCCAATGAACCTATCGATCCTTATGTAGCATATCGCCTGATCGAAGCTGGATATGAATTATGGAACAAAATGGGGTTATATCAACGTTGTGTGGAAAACTTCGATGAGTCCCCAATCATGCTAAATACGTTGACAGACAACAACTGCATGAATTGTCATTCCTTTTGCAAAAACAACCCAGAAGTAATGCTTTTCCATATGCGTGGGGCCCATGGAGGTACAATGATAACAAAACATGAAGAAGTAAAACGAGTCAATACCAAAGCCTCATGGATGCCCGCAGCTGGCGTATATCCAAGATGGCATCCGGGAGAACGTTTTATAGCATTCTCAACGAACAAAACTAGTCAAGGATTCCTTACCGCTCACACAAACAAAATAGAGGTTTTTGACACAGAATCAGATATAGTGATATACGATACAGAGCAAAACCGAATTTTCACAGATAGTCTGATTTGTTCGGGAAATAGCTATGAAACTTTCCCTGAGTGGTCGCCAGATGGACAGTATCTCTACTTTTGCAGTGCTCCTGCATTAAGTATGCCGAAAGAATACAAAACACTCAAGTATGACCTGCTTCGTGTATCTTTTGATGCTCAGACAGGAAAAATCGGCAACAAGATAGATACACTTGTATCAGCTAAAGAGACAGGAAAAAGTGCAGTTATACCAAGGATATCACCTGATGGAAAGCATCTTGTATTCTGTATGTCTGATTATGGAACATTTCCAATATGGCACAGAGAAAACGACTTATATCATTTAAATTTGGAGACAAACCAGATAAGTAATATGGATGATGCAAATAGCAATCAGAGTGACAGCTACCATTCATGGTCTTCTAACGGAAGGTGGATGATATTTGGCAGCAGACGCTTCGATGGCAATTATACACGTCTATACATTTCTTATTTCGATGAGCAGGGTAAAGCTCATAAAGCATTCCTATTGCCGCAGAAAGATCCGGAGTATTACGATTACCTCCTCAAATCATATAATATACCAGAATGTATTACCGGAAAAGTCAAAGTCTCTCCTTATACATTTAGTGATGTATCCAGAGGAGATGCTATTGTACCCGAAAGCGGTTCATAAATTATACTTAAGAAGATCGATTAAAGGTACTTACTTGTAATAACGGATCTGAGCTTTTCCTCGTTCAGATCATTCTCTAATTCATCAAACGACAATCTGAATTTACACCCGGCCTTCCATTCAGAACAACCATAAGCAATTTTGCCTTTCAGAATTGCACCCTTCTTGCATATAGGACAAAGTAGTTTATCCTCCTTCGATTCTGTTTGCGGATTTGCGCTACCTTTAGGTTCTTTCTTTGCCTTTGGTTTCTTTTCCGAAGCATTCGTTTTTTTCTCTTTAGCCACTTTCTTTTGGGACTTCTCAGCTTCCTCTTTCACAGCATCCACAATCGTTATAGAACTTCCCCATTCGCTTTTCACATTAGCTACTATGCCCGTGAGCATCTCTTTCAGCTCGGCAATAAACTGCCGAGGCTCATACTCATTCCTTTCTATCTGACGAAGTTTCTTTTCCCATAATCCTGTCAACTCTGCCGATTTCAAAAGCTCCTCCTTTATAGTTCCGATCAGCTCTACCCCAGTCTGTGTAGCATAAAGATTTTTGCGTTCCTTCCTAATATAGTTCCGCTTGAACAATGTCTCTATAACAGCAGCACGGGTAGAAGGACGACCAATACCATTTTCTTTCAGTGCATCCCGCAGTTCATCGTCGTCTACAAGCCTTCCTGCAGTTTCCATTGCACGCAAAAGGGTCGCCTCTGTATAATATTTAGGCGGTTGAGTCCATTTCTCATTCAATGCTGGAATATGAGGTCCACTCTCTCCTTTTGTAAAAGACGGAAGAATCCCTTCTTCATCTTTATTATTATCCTCGTCTTTATCGTCTGTATTAGCTTGAGTCGTCTGTTTCTCAAATACGGCGCGCCATCCCGGTTCAAGGATTTGCTTTCCTGTCACCTTAAATTCTACCTTAGCAGCTTCACCTAAAACAGTGGTTGTCGATATCTTACAATTAGGATAAAACACCGCGATGAAACGCCTTGTTATAAGGTCGTAAACCTTGCGTTCATCACCTGAAATATTATTAGCACGAACACCTGTTGGTATTATCGCATGGTGGTCTGTTACCTTACTATTATCAAAAACCTTTTTCGACTTTGGTATCTTAGCGGCCAAAACAGGCGCAGTCAACTCCTCGTAGCCTGCAAGCCCTCGGAGTATAGCAGGAACTTTTGGGTACATATCATCACTCAAGTAGGTAGTATCAACACGCGGATATGTTGTCAACTTCTTCTCATAAAGTGATTGAATCGTCTTTAAAGTTTCTTCTGCCGAAAAAGCAAACTTCTTATTACATTCCACCTGCAAGGCTGTCAAGTCAAACAGACGTGGCGAAGATTCCTCCCCATTTTTTGTAGTGACATCAGTTACCTCAAACTCAGATTGTTTAATTTCTTCCAGAAACCTCTCGCCTTCTTCTTGAGTTGTAAAACGCCCTTTTGTTACCGAAAATGTAGTTTCCCTATAAATTGTTTTAAGTTCCCAATATGGCTCAGGCTTGAAGTTCTCTATTTCTAGCTGACGATTTACAATAAGAGCCAGAGTAGGTGTTTGTACTCGTCCGATAGACAATACCGATCTGTTTTGCCCGTACTTTACAGTATAAAGCCGTGTTGCATTCATTCCCAGAAGCCAGTCTCCTATTGCGCGGGATAATCCCGCCTCATATAATTTATCAAATGCTGTCTGGTCTTTCAGATTGGCAAAACCTTCCCGCATAGATTCTTCGGTAAGTGATGAAATCCATAAGCGCTTTACAGGCACTTTACACTGAGCTTTCTGCATCACCCATCGTTGAATAAGCTCTCCCTCCTGCCCTGCATCACCACAATTGATAACTTCCGTAGCTTTCGATATAAGTTCTTCTATTACTCCGAATTGCTTCTTTACCCCATCATTCTCTATCAGCTTTATACCAAATCGGGGCGGTATCATCGGCAGTACAGCCAACGACCATTGTTTCCATTGCGGAGTATATTCATGAGGTTCTTTCAGTGTACAGAAATGTCCGAAAGTCCATGTCACCTGATAACCATTGCCTTCAAAATACCCGTCTCTTCTGGAATTGGCTCCCAGTATATTGGCTATCTCACGTGCAACACTCGGCTTTTCGGCTATACAGACCTTCATCTATTATGTTTTATGTATTGTAAAATGAAAAGGTGACAAAAGTAACAGATTTTACAGTTTTTCTTATTGTTACTTTTCAGTCCTGTTATCGTTATAATCTATTATAGATAGATAAATTATGATTTATTTAATAACTCTCATTTTGATTTGGGAAATCTGATGATTTCACATCTTCAATATAATTCTGGACAGCCTCCACGATAACTGTATGCAAATCTGCATAACGCCTTAAAAATTTAGGAGAAAAGTTCTTGTTCAGCCCCAGCATATCGTGCATCACCAATACCTGTCCATCAGCATGAGCACCAGCTCCGATGCCGATTGTAGGAATTATCAATTGCCCTGAAACTTTTTCAGTCAATTCCGCAGGTATTTTTTCAAGAACTACACCAAAGCATCCTATTTCTTGTAAAAGCAAAGCGTCTTTAATCAGTTTATCAGCCTCTTTTTCATCTTTCGCTCTCACATTGTAAGTGCCATATTTGTTGATAGACTGAGGCATAAGTCCAAGATGTCCCATCACAGGAATACCTGCATCTATAATCTTTTTTATGTCAGGTGCTATTTCTTCGCCACCTTCTATTTTTATAGCATCTGCTCCCGTTTCTTTCATCACACGGATTGCAGCTTCCAGTGATTTCAGAGGATTACCCGACACCGTTCCAAAAGGCATGTCTACAATGACCAATGCACGTTTTACTCCTCGAACGACAGACTGCCCATGATATATCATTTGGTCAAGTGTCATAGGTAAAGTAGTAACATTACCCACCATCACATTCGATGCCGAATCACCGACAAGAATCACATCCATCCCTGCAAGATCGATCAGTGATGCCATTGAATAGTCATATGCTGTTAACATGGATATTTTTTCACCACGTTGTTTCATTTCTATCAGGCGGCTTGTGGTCACCTTACGCTTATCTTCCGTGTATGTTGACATAATTTCTGTTATTAATTGTATTATTAAAAACTAAACAAAGGTATAAAATAATGCAATAAGGTATTCGGAATTTTCAATTTGTAATTTTCTGAAAATTCTAACTTACTAATAAATAAGAATATAATTTTGCTCAGTAAGATTCTATTGAAAATATAAAGACAGATGCTCTATTTCTGCAATTCTACAATAATACAGTCGTCCTCAACCTTAATCATGCTTTTAGGAAACCTATTCAATATAAAAACAGATAATTTCTCTTTGGTCGGATAACTGTTAGCTCCTACAAAGCAGCGGGCATCATCGATGAGCAATACATGCTCTATATCTGATTGGAATATTGCATTCAGTTCTTCAAAAACAGGACATTCTTTTCCCGAACAAGCGGTTTCGCCCCCTGAATAATGACCATCGAGCCAAAAAATGGTTTTCTGATCAAGCCGTTTTATCAGCGAATTCATTACAACGCCACTATCGCCCTCTATTATGGTCACATGCTGTTGTTTATTAAAACGTTTTTTTGCTAAATCAGCAAATAACGGACTCAACTCAATAGAGTAGATTTTTTCAAAATCTTTGCGCTGTGCCCATATCATATCTCCAAGATATGTTCCTGTCTCTACTAAGATGTCTATATTATACTGTTGCTTATATTTTGCTATACGTTGTTGCTTGACTGTATGAACGGGAGGTAGAGGTTTCCCCGAATTAGTCCATTTGATGTATTGGTTATTGTATTTATAAGATAAGTATTTATCTTGAATAAATTCGGGAAGTAACCATAAAAGGCGTTTAAGTAGCATTTGACGAATATAAAAGGTTATAAGATTTGACAAAGTTAATATTTTTAATGAAACATAATAAAAAATGTATCTGATCTTACATAAAACATGATTAGAATTAATTTATTAACAAACAAATAACATATATTTTACCATGATTTTATTACTTTTGTACCCCGAAATAAATAAGCTATTACATTGGAATTATCGGCTTTACAAGGGCTTTTCGAAACCCATAATAACGTACCGACAGTTGCAAACATTTTGACCAAGCATAAAAATATTTATGTAAAAGGCCTGCAAGGTTCGTCCCCTGCAGTGTTTGCCGCTGCACTATATCATAAAATAAATAACTGCTTTCTGTATATTCTCAATGATCAGGAAAGTGCAGGATATTTCTATCATGATCTGTGCCAGATACTAGGCCCGGAGGAGGTATTATTTTTCCCCTCAGCATACAAACGCGCTATCAAATATGGACAAGTAGATGCAGCAAATGAAATATTACGTACCGAAGTATTAGGAAAATTACAGTCCGAAAATAAACATTTCGTTATAATATCCTATCCCGAAGCTCTGGCAGAAAAAGTTGTATCGAAAGATATACTGATAAAGAATACCATACATATAAAAGCAAATGAAGAAATAGACCGTAATTTTGTTTCAGAGATGCTCGACACTTTTGGTTTTCAGTATGTCGATTATGTATATGAACCGGGGCAATATGCCATTCGGGGGAGTATTCTGGACGTATTTTCTTTTTCTTACGAATTTCCTTACCGCATAGACTTTTTCGGTGATGAAGTAAGTACAATCCGCACATTCGATATTGACACACAATTATCGAAAGAACGCTTACAAGAGGTACGGATAATACCGGATATGCAACAATCCAACCTTGATCGTGAATCATTTCTCCAGCTTATTCCTAAAGAAAGTATAATAGGATTTAAGGATTATGCATGGGCAATAGAAAAGGTAGAAGCAGTATATACAGATTCCACGATTCTGGACAATCCTGAATATGAACAGGATATACTCGCCAAACTTACGCCTAAAGAGGAGTATGCTACACAGATAAAAAAATTCAAACATGTTCATTTTGGTTCTAGAGCTCACGATGTATCCGATGCAACAATTGAATTTAAGACAGACATACAACCTGCATTCCACAAGAATTTCGATCTTATAAGTGAAACTTTTCACCGATTTATCAACAAAGGTTTTACTATTTATATACTCAGTGATAGTGAAAAACAGCACAAACGACTTCAGTCCATATTCGAAGACAGAGGGGACAATATAGAATTCACACCTGTCGGACAAACATTGTCGGAAGGATTTATAGATGAAACATTGAAAATTTGTTGCTTTACTGATCACCAGCTTTTCGATCGTTATCATAAATACAATCTGAAATCGGACAGAGTGCGTTCCGGAAAATTTGCCTTATCTCTCAAAGAATTACAGCAATTCCAGATTGGCGACTATATTGTACATATCGACCACGGTGTAGGGCAATTCGGAGGGCTTGTACGTTCTGATATGAACGGAAAAATGCAGGAGCTGATAAAACTCATCTACCTCAATAACGATACTATATTCGTTTCGTTGCATTCACTACACAAGATTTCGAAATACCGAGGGAAAGAAGGAGAACCTCCACGCATTAACAAGTTGGGAACAGGTGCATGGAACAATATCAAGGAAAAAACTAAAAGCAAAGTTAAAGACATTGCCCGCGACCTGATACAGTTATATGCCAAACGCCGCCAGGAAGAAGGTTACAAATTTTCTCCTGATTCGTTTTTGCAGCACGAATTGGAAGCATCTTTCATATACGAAGATACTCCCGACCAATTGAAGGCTACAAATGATGTAAAATCGGATATGGAAAATGCCAAGCCGATGGACAGGCTGGTATGTGGTGATGTGGGATTTGGTAAAACTGAAGTAGCAATACGCGCAGCATTTAAGGCTGTTGCCGACAATAAGCAAGTTGCAGTTTTGGTACCCACCACTGTATTAGCCTATCAGCACTTTCAAACATTCAAGGATAGGCTTAAGGATTTTCCTTGCAGAGTTGAGTATATAAGCAGAGCCCGTAGTGCCGGTAAAATAAAAGAAGTCCTCGATGATGTAAAAAAGGGAGAGGTAAATATACTTATCGGTACACATCGCATCGTAAGCAAAGATGTAAAGTTTAAAGATCTCGGCTTACTCATAATCGACGAAGAGCAAAAGTTTGGTGTAGCAGTAAAAGAAAAGCTGAAACAGTTGAAATCGAATGTAGATACACTTACCCTTACTGCCACTCCGATACCACGTACATTGCAATTTTCGTTGATGGGTGCACGTGACTTATCTGCGATAACCACGCCGCCACCCAACCGTTATCCAATACAGACCGAGGTGCACACATTCGATCCTCGTATCATAAGAGAAGCCATTGAATTCGAAATGAGCCGAAACGGTCAGATTTTCTTCATAAACAACCGCATTAAAAACATCCACGAATTAGAAGATATTATTCGTCGCGAAGTACCTGATGCACGTGTGGCTGTTGGTCATGGGCAAATGGATCCGGCAAAGCTGGAATCGATTATTGTAGATTTTATAAATCATGAATACGATGTTCTATTAGCAACAACAATTATTGAATCAGGGATAGACATACCTAATGCAAATACTATAATTGTAAACAATGCTCAAAACTTTGGTTTGAGTGATCTACATCAATTACGAGGGCGCGTAGGGCGCAGCAATAAAAAGGCATTTGCATACCTCTTGGCTCCTCCATTACATAGCCTGACACCCGAAGCCAGAAGACGCTTGCAGGCAATAGAGAATTTCTCGGAACTGGGACACGGATTTCATATAGCTATGCAAGATCTGGATATCCGTGGGGCAGGAAACATGCTTGGAGCAGAACAGAGCGGATTTATAGCCGATTTAGGATATGAGGTTTATCAAAAAATCCTTACAGAAGCTGTAAACGAACTCAAAAACGATGAATTCTCAGAACTTTATCACGAAGTGGATGAAGATAATAAAATAGCCGGAGACAATTTTGTAGAAGATGTGCAGATAGAAAGTGACCTCGAGCTTCTATTTCCCGCGACATATATACCAAACGATTCGGAACGTATTACAATATATCGTGAGCTGGATAACATGGATCGTGAATCTGACGTTCGCAGTTTTGTTGAACGATTGGAAGACCGTTTCGGAAAAATACCGTCCGAAGGACGGGAACTTATTATGGTTGTACGGCTACGTTCCTTAGCTAAGGTGTTAGGGATTGAAAAGCTGATATTGAAAGGTGAAAAAATGAACCTATTTTTAATATCAAATCCCGATTCACCTTATTATGAATCGAAGGCTTTCGACAAGCTTTTGGATTATATCCAAAAATATCCTCGCAATTGTGAGTTAAAAGAACGAAATGGAAAGCGATCGGTAAGTATAAAAAATGTACCAAATATAGAGACTGCCTGTATGGTACTAGCTGAAATAATAGAGTAAAGATTTAAAGAATTTTGAAATCTTACAAATAAATAAAGGCTACTCAATATGAGTAGCCTTTATTTTATATAAACCGTTTAATTAATAAGTAGTATTCTGAGGGTCGAAATTTGTCCAGCCCAACATCCAGTTTGCTGCGTCTGTGTCATTTGCAAATGCACCAGAGTAAGTTACTTTACTAAAGAAACTATCTTGCAAGAATGCATCTGTGAACAATGCTGCTCCAATTACAGGACTGCCTGTCGCTGGTCCGTAGTTAGGATTACTAGCTTTGCTATTCGGTTGTTTCAGTTTTAGATCCGAAATATTTGTATAAGAGCTATTATTATTAGCTAAAGTATTAAATATTGTGCTCGATACTGAAGGTTTTGTTGCATCTGTTACTTCTGTTCCGTTAGTAGACTCCTGATCTGTCCAGCCATTAGCTTGTTTATTAATATCAGAACCTAATACACCCATTCCTGCAAAGAAATTATTTTGAATTTTAAGCTGGCCATTTTTTGCCCAAGTTTGAGTAGTTCCTTTCTGATTGTCTAACAATAAGCCTACTGGATAACCCGTTGCCACAGAGTTAAACAAATTCAGACGAGAATTACGACGAATTTGTACTGCTGATTGGAACACACCCAATCTACCACCATCAGTTGATGTCATTCCGTCACCTGTTATGTACTGAGTAGTATTTGCAAAATCAGTAGCTTGGCCCATAGGTCCTATCAATGTAACGTTGCTGAATACAGCTGAAGTATATGGCTCGTCTGTTGTTCCATTTGCATTGTTGTCCGATTCAAAACCATTTGATAAAGATTGGTCTGCTATTTTAGGATTTCTTACACCCAAAAGGAATTGTAATTTACCTGAGAAACCGTAATCTGTGTCGAAATCGTCATCCCATCCATGATATGCAACAAGATATTTGGCATTAACAGAACCTCCGAACCATTCGAAAGAGTCGTCGCCACTATATGATACCTGTACATGGTCGACTTGCGTAGCTCTACCAACCGATCCAAAGGTTACACCATTTATTTCCTGGTCTGTATCAAATGGAGTTCCCGCAAATTCAACCCTTACATAGCTCAATATACCGGAGTTGTCATCGTCGTTGTTACCTCCGTGAGTAGAAGTAGGACCGCCTTCAATTGGCATACCAGCTACTATATCGTTATTATTCTTAGCTTTACCACATAGTATGATACCACCCCAGTCTCCTGGTTTACGACTTCCTTTTGCCTGATTAGAGGTAAATACGATAGGCTCTGCTAGTGTACCTTTAGCTATTAGTTTTCCTCCTCTTTCTGCGATTATTGCAGCTTTGGTTGCTTTATCTCCTTTTATTACTGTACCCGGCTCGATAGTCAAAGTAGCACCTTCATCGATATACACCCAGCCCTTCAGGACGTAAGTTCCTTTTCTGATTGTATGACTTTCTTTTATATGAAAGTGTTTTTCACCATTACCTATTTCAGTTCCGTTATTGAACAGGATTTGTTCTGTTTCCGGATTCGGATCCGGATCTGGATCTACAGTGGGGTCATCGTTATTGTCAGAACAAGCCGTAAATAAGGCTATGCTTGCCAAAAGAAATAATTTTCCAAATAAATTCAAAGTTTTCATAATTGATTGTTTTTATAAAAAATTTACTTTAATAGTTCATATTCTGTTTTAGAAAGTATATCTGGCTGTTACAGATATATTCCTTCCTGCTTTATATTCTTTAGTTACCTGCTCACGTTCCTGTGTAACTCCATTGGCATCAATATATTTAGGAAACTGCATATATTTTACTTTAGGAGCCAATATATCTTTTATACCTGCATTCACTTCGAAATGATCTCCTAGCTTTTTTGTTACAATGAAGTCAATAACATTGCGAGGCATTTCATACATATCAGGTATATCATTATTTATAGAGGAACCTTCCGACGATGAGACTCGACCAATACCTACAATTCGCTTTCCAATGATATTATATAAAAGGCTTGTGGTAAGTCCCATTTTTTCGTTTTGATAAAACAAGCCTGTATTTATCAGATAAGGAGATTGTCCTTGCATAGAACGGTCATAATTTGCACTTGATTTTTTCTCAAATTTCACTTTACTTTTAATGAGAGCTCCATTGAAAGTCAACGAGAAGTTGTCCAGTCCTATAAAATCAAGACTTTTCTTTATATCCAGTTCGATACCATAATTATCTGCCTTCTGAGCGTTTTTGAATGAATATATATAAGTACCACCCGCATCAAGATATGTCCATTCTATTGGATTTTTGAAATTCTTACTAAAAAGGGCGATGGATATGATTTCTGAGCTCGAAGGATAAAATTCATACCTGATGTCAAAGTTGTTTATGTATGCAGGCTTTAAATCCGGATTACCCGTCACAAAACTGAATAAGTCAAAATCGTAATATGATGATGGAGATACCTCTCTAAATTCCTGTCTGTTTATAGAACGACCGTATGCAAATCTCACCAACTGATCTTTAGTTATGTTATATGAAGCATTGACAGATGGGAAAATATCGGTATAAGTGTAATCCGTTGTTTTAGATTTGTCTCCGATTGTCGTCGTATAACTTTTTAGCGACATTTTGTTATGCTCTATACGTGCTCCGGTATATATATTAAAATTATTGAACGGAATATTGAACCCAACATAACCTGCGCCCAATGAGTTTGTACCAGAATAGTCGTTAAGACGGTCAGTATCATCGTATGCAAACATCTTGTCAGAACCTAAATTTTCAGGAATAAGTATCTCGCTAACAACGTCTCTGTATGAGAAGTCGGTTGGGAAATTATCAGGATTCCAACGATACTTAAAGTATCTGGTATTATAATTTCTATCTCTGTATTCACCGTAAGCTCCGGCTTTTATTGAAGGCTTAAAACCGTTGGCGAATGAGAAATCGTGAGTATAATTTGTAGCTAGCGAATAATTATATTCATTCAATTTATTGAAGTCCCTTGTTATATCATTCTGATCTATCTGATATTCCATATAGTGTGCATCGCCAGCGTATCCGTTCTGTTCCCAATTTATAATACGTCTGTCCGGTTGATTTTTATTTGCATACGAAAGTCCGGCAACCCAGTCGAGATTATCTGCACTCGTTAATGTATGCTTACCAGCAAATTGTCCTGAATATGCCAACCTACTACTATATATATACTCAGCTTTGCGTTGTCCGTAAAATCCACTTGTATTCTGATAACCCTCACGTTCGGTATATCTGTCCTTGCCTATCTGGTTGAACATATTACGGAATTCAAACTTATGATTATCATTCGGCATATACATTACGTTTGCCATAGCACCCACCCGCGAATCGTTGTTATACTGATTATCCGTATATTTATATATGAAAAATGGCTTATCGTTATCTGAGTCATATACACCATATCGTGAGTTTTCCATATCCATATAGGACTTACTTGTATTACTGTAGTTCAACGCAGCAACAAGTCCCCACATGCTATTATCTTCTCCCTTATATCTACGATTGAGAATAAAACCCAATCTCTGATCCGGTAAAGGCTTCTTTGTATTTATTGTCCAATCATTGTTAAATCCGTTTTCAGTGACATTTGTCACCAACTCGCCATTATCATTGTCCATACGTCCCGATGGAACGATACTAGAAAGGCTTCTCTTTCCATTGTCAAAACCTAAAAAGTCTGTACTGCTTCCTTTATTGTATCGGAAATCTTTAAACTGTGTCTGAGTATTTATACCCATTCCATAACTCACTTGAATAGAATTCTCATTAGGTATTCCCTTCGTTTCTACTTTAATAAATCCACCTGAAAAGTCTGCAGGAAGCTCCGGCTGAGGCGATTTTACAATCATAATATTCTCTATCTGAGAACTAGGTATAATATCAAAAGAGAATGAACGTGTATCAGCCTCAGAGCTTGGAATCGCACTATTATTTACCCATACATTATTGTATCGCTGAGCTAGACCTCTGGCTACTACAAATTTGTCTTCTATTATAGATATACCTGGAATACGCTTGATAACTTCAGATGCATCTCGGTCTTGGCTTTTCGATATCTGTTGCGCAGAAACCCCACTTATTACGGCATTTGATTTTCTGATTGAATTCATAAGCGATACTTCCGAACTAATACGCCCTAAGGCTACGACTACTACGTCATTCAGAGCGTGTTCAGATTCTACCATCGGGATATTTACAATTGTCGATTCACCGCGTTTCACCTCCACATCTGTTATCTCAAGAGCCTTGTATGATATATAAGATGTTACAATCGTATATTTGCCCGGCAATACACTTAATTCAAAATTGCCATCTGCATCACTAACTGTCCCTGTTGTTGTATTCTTTATGGATACGGCTACTCCGGGTAAAATTTCCTGTGTACCTGCATCCCTGATAGAGCCTTTTATCATTGTCTGGGCAAATAATAAATTTGCCATAAATAAGGCTGACACTACAAATAAAGTTTTTAATAAATAGTTACGTTTTTTAAGCATAGAATAATTTCTCTTATACATGTTTTCTTCAAAAAATTCACAATGCAAATCACTCGTATTTTTGTTACAGAATAGCTACACTGACGACAAGGTTGAGTAAAGAAATTGTATCTTTTTTGTTAAGTATCTCACGATGTTTCATGATTAAGTGTACCTGCACCATTCTTCATATTTGTATCGAATAAGGCTATCTGTCGATAAAACTTGTCTGTCTGTCGATTGTCGTTGCCTATCCTTTCAATTAACATTTACTTCGAACCATAAATCATAAATTAAATAGAGTATGAAGAAAATATTACTAGCAGCATTTATTCTTATATGCACAAGTATGGCTGCACAACCTCCTATGGGAGGTAGAGGAGGTCGACCTCCGGGAGGTGAAAGAGGAGAACGTCCACACATGCAAAGACCAGATGGGCAAGAACAGGAATTCATGATAATGGGTCTACCTGAAATACCAGGACTATCTCTTGAGCAACAAGAAAAACTCAGTAAGGAAATAACTAACGAACGTAAGGATATTTCTAAACTGATGCAGAAGAAAAATGAAATAAAGATTGATTCCGAAAATCTCGGAATAAGTGAAAAGGACAGGCAGAAATTAGCAGAAAAAACTGCAAAAGTGGATGAAGATATAAAAAAGAAAGAAGCGAAATATGATAAGAAATACCGTTCTATTCTTTCCGAAGAACAGTATAAAATATTCGCAGAAAAGAAAAAAGAAATTCAATTTACAAAACAACAACCATTTGGTAACAGGCCCGAAAGGGGTGAAGGTCTAGAAAGACCAGAACGTGAACCAGGCGATGATATGATGGATCCTCCCGTACCAGATGGAGATATGTTTTGATTAAAGAAATAAGATCATGGGCATTTATTATTTCAAAAGATTGTTTGGTTTAGTTGTTATAGTAGCCGGCCTTCTTCTGCCGGCTACTGCTTTTTCTCAGAAAGTATGGAGTCTGAAAGAATGCATCGACTATGCCCGACAAGAGAATATTCAGGTTAAAAAATCGAATATTACGGCACAAAGTTATAACGTGGACATTTCACAGAACAAGGCAGCGTTATTCCCCAGCCTCAGCGGAAGTGTTTCGCAACGGTATACAAACTCCCAGACACCCAATCAGAATGGTGATTACAGATATGAAGGTTTATTTAACGGACAATATACATTAAGTGCTAACTGGACTATTTACAATGGAGGTAAAAATAAGAATAATATAAAGCAAGCTCAATTGCAGAAAGAAGCACAAGAACTAAATACTGAAGAAACCCAGAACCAGATAGAAATAGCGATTACACAAGCTTATCTGCAAATATTATACAGTAAGGAATCAATTAAGAATAACGAAAATATACTCGCTTCTTCCGAAGTACAACTAAAGCAGACTAAAGATTTTTTGGATGCAGGAAGTATTACCCGTAGCGAATATGCTCAAATAGAAGCTCAATACAGCTCAGACAAATACAATCTGGTGCAATCGCAAAATTCTTACGACGCATATAAATTACAATTGAAACAGTTACTCGAATTAGAGTTTGACGAAGATATCGAAATCGAATTTCCTCAAATAGACGATAATGACGTGTTACAGTTTATTCCTTCTAAATATGAAGTATATAAAAAGTCTCTGTCTATAATGCCAGAAATAGCAAGCAGTAAGCTCAATATACAGTTAGCTAATCTCAACAAATCTTCTGCGAAAGCAGGTTATCTGCCAACGGTATCAGTATCGGGAAGTATAGGAACAGGAAATATATTCAATAGTTCACCGTCTTTCGCTACTCAAATTGGACGCAATTTCAATCAGAGTATAGGCTTAACAGTGAGTATTCCCATATTTGATAATAAACAGAATAGTTCAAATGTAAAAAAAGCTGATCTTGAAATACAAAGTGCAGAATTAAATCTGTTAGATGCACAAAAGACTTTATTATCCACTGTGGAGAGTCTGTATCAGGATGCAGTATCAGGACAAAGCAAATATAGGGCAGCTCAAGATAAGATGAATTCATCGAAATTAAGCTATCAACTTGTTCAGGAACATTATACCCTAGGTCTACGAAATACTGTAGAGTTAGTAACAGAAAAGAATAATTATGCTAACGCTTTGCAAGACGCCTTACAGGCAAAGTACACAGCACTGATAAGCCTGAAATTGCTTAATTTTTATCAGGGGCAGGAAATCACTTTATAAACAGTTAGCAATAGCAAGTTAACAATCAACGATAAATAATAAAAAAGATGAACAAAAAATTAAGAAAATATCTGATCATTGCGGTAAGCTTACTCATCGTGGCCTGTCTTATATTCTTCTTATTACCCAATAAGAAAAGTTCTGAAATAATACTGAGCACCGCAAAGGTAGAAAAAGGAAGTATCTCTACTACTATTACCGCAACCGGAACAGTAGAACCCATCACCCTTGTAGAGATTGGTACGCAGGTATCCGGTGTCATATCCAAGATTTATGTAGATTTTAATTCAGAAGTTAAAGCCGGACAGATACTCGCCGAATTAGACAAACGATTACTGTCTTCCGAGCTGGAGAATGCAAATGCAACACTACAATCTCGACAAGTAGAATTAAACCTACAAGAATTAAACTACAACAGACAAAAAATATTGTGGGAAAAACAAGCTATAAGCAAATCTGATTGGGAAAATGCCGAATCAGCATATAAGACAGCACAATTATCAGTAACCTCATCGAAGGCAGCTGTATTAAAAGCCCAAACAAATTTGGGATATGCAACAATTACTTCTACCATAGATGGTGTCGTTATCTCGCGTGCTGTAGAAGAAGGACAAACGGTAGCTGCATCGTTCAGTACCCCTACTCTATTCACCATAGCTAACGACTTGACTAAGATGCGTGTAATAGCCAATGTAGATGAAGCAGATATAGGTGGAATAAAAGAAGGGCAAAAAGTCTCATTCAGCGTGGATGCTTTCCCTGAAGACGAGTTTGAAGGTAAGGTCGTACAAGTGCGTCTGGAAGCAACCACAACATCGAATGTTGTAACTTATGAAGTTGTTATAGACGCACCCAATCCTGAATTGAAACTGAAACCCGGACTTACAGCTAATATAAACATTTTCACAATGGAAGAAAAGGATGTACTCCTTATTCCATCAAAGGCCCTGCGCTTTACTCCAAATCCTGAGGTAATGAAAGATATACAAGGTCTGGAAATAGCCACGCCATCACAAGAGGCGCCTCAAGAGAAAGACGAAAAAATAGTTTGGGTAAAATCTGGTAATACACTATCTGCGAAGAAAATAACCATAGGTGCAACAGATGGTGTACATACAATAATCAAAAATGGCCTGAACGGAGGTGAAGAAATAGCAACAGGAGTAAGTCAAAAGATGAATGGCAATGCACAAGTAGAAGAAAAAGCAAATGGAGAAACAAGTCCATTTATGCCTCAAAGACCAGGAGGAAACAAAAAGAAATAGAATACAGAGGTAGTACTAAATATATGTGCGTGTGGTGTAAACAAGATGCAGATATTTTATTATAAAAGATTTTTAGTACTCCTCTGTTTCAATAATTTGTTATTATACAATTATGTCAAAAGAAATAATAAGGGTTGAAAACCTAAAGCGCGATTATATTGTTGGCGAAGAAATCGTCCACGCTTTACGGGGAATCGATTTCAAGCTATATGAGGGAGAGTTTGTAACTATCATGGGTACAAGTGGATCAGGAAAATCAACTTTACTTAACATGCTTGGTTGCCTCGATACTCCTACCCAAGGAGAATATTATTTGGATGGAATCTCTGTACGTAAGATGGGAAAGAATGACCGGGCTACATTGCGGAATCGCAAAATCGGTTTTATTTTCCAGTCTTATAACCTATTACCGAAGACAACAGCAGTAGAAAATGTTGAACTTCCATTAATGTACAATCCTGATATATCATCGAAAGAGCGACGCGAAAGAGCCATCAAGGCATTAGAAGAAGTAGGACTAGGAGATAGATTAAATCACAAATCGAACCAGATGTCGGGCGGACAAATGCAACGTGTAGCCATAGCACGGGCTTTAGTAAACGAACCTGTCATTATACTTGCCGATGAAGCTACCGGAAATCTGGACACACGTACTTCGTTCGAGATTCTCTCATTGATGCAAAAGCTACATAAAGAAGGGCGTACCATTATTTTTGTAACTCACAATCAGGAGATAGCAGCTTTCAGCAGCCGAAATATTATCATCCGCGATGGTAGGATAAAAGAAGATAAAGCAAATGATAATATCCAATCGGCAAAAGAGTATCTGGCACGGTTACCAAAGGAGGATAATTAATAAACCTGATATGTCTGAATAACTGATATATCAAACAAAAGGTAAAAAAATGAATATCGTAAATCTATTTAAAATAGCTCTCCGTGCATTGAGCGGTAACAAATTCAGGGGATTCCTTACAATGCTCGGCATTATCATCGGGGTAGCAGCCGTTATCTGTATGCTAGCTATTGGGCAAGGATCTAAAAAGAGTATACAAGATCAAATATCTACCATGGGATCGAATATGATAAATATCCGTCCCGGAAATGGTCAGTTTGGAGGTGTACGTCAAAGTTCATCCAATATGCAAACTCTGAAGTTGGAAGACTTCGAAGCGATAGTAAATCAAGGTGAATATATCACAGCCGCCTCACCTGAGGTACAAGCTTCTGGACAAGTAATATTCGGAGCCAACAATGCTCCTTCGTCCGTTTATGGAGTAAATCCGTCATACCTCGACATTCGCAAATATTCAATTGCTCAAGGAGAAATGTTTGACGAGACAGCTGTTCGAACAGCGGCTAAAGTCTGCATAATAGGTCAGACCGTTGTAGACAACCTCTTTACTAATGGAGAAGATCCTGTGGGACAAACGATACGTTTCGATAAAATACCTTTCAAAGTGATCGGCGTGTTAACTTCGAAAGGGGACAATACAATGGGCATGGATCAGGACGATTTGGTCATAGCTCCATATACGACTGTACAAAAACGTATTTTAGCCATTACATATATACAATCTATTTCTGCCTCGGCTGTTAGTGAAGATGCTACAGAAGCGGCAATAGAAAGTATCGAAAACATTTTGCGTCAACAACACAAAATAGGAGCCGGACAAGAAGACGATTTTCACGTACGTTCTCAGAAAGAACTGATTACAATGATGAGTTCAACGACCGATATGATGACCGTGTTATTGGCATGTATAGCAGGAATATCATTACTCGTAGGAGGTATCGGCATTATGAATATTATGTATGTATCCGTAACGGAACGTACTCGTGAAATAGGGTTACGAATGTCGATAGGTGCAAAAGGTGCTGACATTTTGATGCAATTTCTCATCGAAGCTATCTTACTTAGCGTTTCGGGAGGCATTATAGGCGTTATTTTAGGGGTAGGAAGTTCCTATCTTGTGAAAAATATTTTGGCTTGGCCTATCAGTATTCAAATTTATACTATAGTTTTGTCTTTTATTGTGTGTACAGCTACAGGCATATTCTTCGGCTGGTATCCTGCAAAAAAAGCGGCAGGGCTTGACCCGATAGAAGCTCTTAGATACGAATAAGAAAATATGAGAAACTTTATAAAGATATTTCCACATCTGCTCATTTGGGCTATCATACTGATAGTCCCAATGTACATTATGTCTCGTGAAGGTACATTCGATAGTAGACCGTATTACTTTTATGTCATTAAAATAACAGTATTTATTATCGTATTTTATGCCAATTTTTTATATCTGATAGAGAAACTCCTATTCAATAAAAAATTTATCTCATACGCATTAATAAATATTGGACTCATAGCTTTATTACTGATTTTTCAGTCTTATTTGCCAGATCTACTTACAGGTATGCCTCCCGAAAAAGCGATACCATTAGAAGTAGACAGACCGCCAAAGCCACATAATCCTCCATTTGTAATGAAGGTATTGTTTGATTATCTAATGGTGTTCTTCGTCATAGGTCTCAGTGTGGCGATAAAGACAACTACCCGCTGGTATCAGGATTCTATCTACTTAGAGAAAGCAAAAAGTGTGCAGTTGGAGGCTGATTTGCGCAGTTTAAAAAGTCAACTCAATCCTCATTTTCTATTCAATACATTAAACAATATCTATTCACTCATCGCCATAAACCAAGAAAAGGCACAGGAAGCGGTTCACAGGCTCAGCAATCTTTTACGTTATGTGATGTATGACAATAACGAAAAATTTGTACCTATAGACAAGGAACTAGAGTTTACAAAGAACTATATAGACTTGATGAAACTTCGCTTAAGTTCTAATGTAAAGTTGGAAGTATTGATACAAAGTAAAGGTAGTACCGATTTAATCGCGTCCTTAATGTTTATGACTCTCATCGAAAATGCATTTAAACATGGTATAAATAACATACAGGATAGCTTTATCAATATCAGTATACTTGTCGATCCGGGAAAAGGTGTGCTCTGTACAGTAGAAAATAGCTTAGTCGAAAGGGAGAACAATATTGAAGACCGGACTGGTATCGGACTGGCAAACCTTTCCAGAAGGTTGGACTTACTATATCCCGACAAGCATGAGTTCATTGCAGAAGAGCGAGTTGAGAGTTTCTTTACATTATTGAGAATCGATTTCAGAAAAACAAAAGAAGTATCATGAAACTGAAATGTATCATAATAGACGATGAGCCTCTGGCTATAGATTTAATTAAATCTTATGTGCAAAAGACCCCATTCCTAGAACTGATTGGGACATTCAGCAATGCACTCGCATCTATAGATACTATTAGTAATAACAATATCGATGTCATCTTTCTCGATATAAATATGCCACAAATTAATGGGCTGGAATTTTCTAAAACGATATCACCTTCTACCAGAATCATTTTCACAACGGCATACGACCAATATGCTGTAGAAGGGTTCAGGTTAAATGCTTTGGACTATTTGCTAAAACCCATCAATTATACAGAGTTTCTGCAAGCATCAAGTAAAGCATTGGAATGGTTTAAATTGATGGAAAAAAGCGATACTGAAAATACAGTTTCAACATCGAGCATCTTTGTAAAATCCGGCCATAGAATAGAGAAAATTGATTTCGACACCATTCTTTATATAGAGAACCAGAAAGATTATGTCAAGTTCCATTTAGAAAATATAAAAGAACCGGTAAGTTCTCTTATGAGTATGCAATCGCTCGAAGAGAAGCTTCCCGGTAAGTATTTTATGCGCGTACACCGCTCATTTATAGTCAATCTTTATAAAATCAAAACGATAGAACGTAACTGTATCGTGTTTGGCAAAGAGTATATTCCTGTATCAGAATCTTACAAAGCTAGATTCATGGAATATCTAAATAAGCACTTTTTCTAAATAGGCACCTTCATTTCATTGAATGTAAACCAAAACAATTGCCTTCGGTATCGATACAAAGTGAAATAAATCCATAAGGTCCTATCGAAAATTTAGGTTGTGTTATTTTACCGCCTGCAGCTTCTACACGGCTTTCTTCTATAGCGCAATCATCTGATGCAAAGTATACGATAGTACTGTTCCCTCCGACTTCTACACCTTTCATTTCCACGAGTGCTCCACAAGCATTCGGTGCTTCCATGTCTTCCGACCCTGAGAACATAGCCATTTTCATATCGGGCATGCTATCATCCATTGGCATTTCTTCCAATTTATCATTCAATACGGTCTCATAAAATTTACAGGCACGAGCCATGTTATTAACATATATCTCGAACCACACTACAGGATTACTTCTTTTTGTCATATTGATATTCTTTAAGTTTACAGTAAATAAGAGTTATTATTTCGACAGATAGTCTCTCAGGTATGTCTCTAGAATGTCTTCCCATCCTGCCCGATAGTTTTCGTAAGCAAAATTGGTTCCAGCATCAGCAAAACTTTCTACACCACAGTGGGTAAGGGTAACTTTAGTTCCATCATCAACAGGTTCTAATTCCCAAGTAACTATTGATTCACCTTTACTCTGAGAAGGATGTGTCCATGTATGGCTAAATCGTTTTTCTAGAATTATTTCTTTTATAATACAACGATGATGATAAATATTATCGCCATCAGAGACACTAAAGTTAAACTCTGTACCCTCACGAAGAAGAAAATCATCGATAGTAAAATACCATTCCTTCATTTGTTCTCTATCGGTAATGGCTCGCCATACTTTAGATATGGATACAGGGTATATATTTTCTGTTATTATAGGTCTGTAATTCATGGGATATCAAATTAATGTGATTGTCTTCATACAACAAACCAAATATTGTCAGTGTTCATACTTCTCTTAATTAATAAAATATAATGATATTACCTACAAAAAAAGAGCTGATCAGTTGATCAGCCCCTCTATATAGAATTTTTCAATTTCTCAATCTGCTATTTTCGCCCTTTCTTTCATATATACATCGTATACATCGCTACCTGACGATTCTTCGTATATTTTCAAGTCGAAAAATTTAACCACGCTTATAAAATGGTTGACAATTTCAGATAAGATGATTTCATATTCAGCCCAAACAGTCGTATTTGTAAACGTATACAATTCTATGGGCAATCCTTGTGGAGTCGGCGCCAATTGTCTTACAAGCAAAGTTAAGTTTTTGTCAATATTAGGATGGTTCCTTAAATAATGAATGCCATATTGGAGAAATAAGTCATTATTAGTAATAAGATGCATATTTAGAGGGATCTCACTATCAAGTAAACCTTGCTGTTTAATATGCACCTGTTTCTGTTCGATATATTCTTTCAGACCTTCTACTTTCTTATATTTTACCAATTCCTCATTGGTGAGAAAACGAATGGAATCATGCTTTATATTCAATGCACGTTTGAAACGCCTTCCTCCCGATTCCTTCATTCCCCGCCAGTTCTGAAACGAATCAGAAATCAAAGCATAGGTAGGTATAGTAGTTATCGTTTTATCAAAATTACGTATCTTCACCGTTGTCAGATTTATTTCCTGTACATCACCATCTGCTCCATATTTATTCATGGTTATCCAATCACCTATCTGTACCATGTTATTGGCACTAACCTGAATACTACCAACAAATCCTTTTATCGAATCTTGAAAAACAAGCATTACTACCGCCGATGCCGCTCCCATAGCAGCAAAGAATCCTGTAGCTGATTTTCCTGTCAAAATAGAATAGATAACGACAGCCCCACATATAAAGAAGATGATGTAGATCACCTGAATATAACTTTTTAAGGGCTTATTATGAAATGCAGGCTTTTCTTGCAATATATTTGCTAATGACTTAATCAGCGACATTACAGTCCATATTACCATAAAGACCATATAGATATCTGCTATTTTTATCAATGGAGTGATAAATGTCGGAAAATCATAGAAAACAACAGGTATCGCGTTTCTAACAAAAGAATATGGAATTACTAACGCTAGATAATAAGGTAATTTGTTCTTTATTGTATAGTCAAAGAACGACAGATTGGTTATCTTAAATACTTTTTTCAGGACAAAGGTCAATATATATTTTGTCAGGTATTGTAAAATATATACGACAAAAATAACTAATGCTATCAAGACAAAAAACTTCGTATATTCTATCCATTGTTCAGAAACACCGAAGTTAGATAATACCGTTTGCATCCACTTCGAGATTGTCGCTGTCATCGGATCTATTTCCATCTGAATTAATTGCATATTCATTTTATTGTTCCTTAAAATCACCTAATCGTAAGAATGTCTTATTCTTACTAAAATAACAATCTATCGTATCATTGATATTAAATATCCGATAGCTTTCTTCATAAGACCACGTACCCTGCATAAATACTTTACATAGATATACTTCGTCAGGTTTTTCTCGTTTATCTTCATCTATTTTTGCATACGATACAGCCTTTAGATATGTAATTTTGGTTATGGTCCCCTTTTCTGCATCACGGTATTTCAAATGTGCTTTTACAGCTTCTCCCATCCGTTCCAAATCATAATTAGATGTACTGCACGAGAAGCAAAGAACAACTAACATAAGACTAAAATACTTTTTCATACTCCACAATTTTAGTTTTCTCAAAAATAAGTATTCTAATTTGCGTTTACAAATTTGTTAAGGCATTATATAAAACCCGTTCCTAAAAAAGTTTAAATAAAAATCAAGATTATATCTTACCCATCCTATATTTTTCATACTTTAGTAATCTTTATTAAACAGTTCAGTAATGGAAGATTATAAAAAATCAGAATTCTCTTTCAAGGAAAGGCTAATGTCGTTCAAATACGCCTTTAGTGGACTGAAAATATTATTCTCCAAAGAGCATAATGCACACATACATTTGATTATTACTATAATTACCATTGTAATGGGTGTATTATTTAGTATTTCATCTGTGGAATGGCTGGTCGTTTTGGTTTTGATAGCCCTGGTATTCTCTCTTGAGATTATTAATTCAGCAATTGAGCATCTATGCAACTTCATTTCACCTGAATGGCACAAAACAATAAAAAACATAAAAGATCTTTCTGCCGCAGCTGTCCTTGTAGCAGCTGTTATGGCAGTTATATGTGGAATTATCATATTTATACCTAAGCTATGTGATTTTTTCGGGCATTCTTGCAACTAATGTGTTAATGTAGCCAGATTATCATATTTAATAACTTAAACAGTAAACTTATATCCTAGAATAAATACAATAAAATAGTTCACACTTTAAAAATAACATTTAACATGAGGAGATTACTTATCTTATTAGCTCTAGTGATTACAGCCACTATTGCTAAAGCACAAGCACCACAGCCTCTGCCTGTCGATCCGCAGGTAAGATTTGGAAAGCTGGAAAATGGATTGACATACTATATCAGACATAATGCTTATCCTGAAAAAAGAGCAGATTTCTATATCGCACAAAAAGTAGGGTCGATGCAGGAGGAAGATAGTCAGGCAGGATTAGCCCATTTCCTTGAACATATGGCGTTCAATGGAACGAAAAACTATCCAGGAAAGAAAACGATGCTCAACTATCTGGAAACTATCGGTGTAAAATTTGGAGCCAATGTGAATGCATATACTTCGTTTGACGAAACTGTATATAACCTTAGCGATGTGCCGGTAATACGACAAACAATTATAGATTCCTGTCTTCTTGTTTTACATGATTGGTCCGGCTTCATAGCTCTTAAAGACGAACAAATTGATGAAGAAAGACTAGTTATCAAAGAAGAATGGCGCACTCGTAGCGGAGCTCAGACCCGTATTTGGGACAAACAGCTTCCGGTAATCTTCAAAGATAGTAAGTATGCAGACCGTATGCCGATAGGGAAGATGGAGGTCGTAGAAAACTTTCCTTACCAGACATTAAGGGACTATTATCATACATGGTACAGACCCGATCTGCAAGGGATAGTTATAGTTGGTGACATCAATGTCGATGAAGTGGAAGCTAAAATAAAAACCATGTTCGCTGACATCCCAAAACCTGTCAATCCGGCAGAAAGAGTATATCATCCTGTGCCTGACAATGAAGAACCTATCGTTTCCATCGTTACTGATCCGGAAGCCGTAGGAACAAGAGTAACTCTTTTCATGAAACATGATATTCTTCCCGAACAAATAAAAAAGACTCAGGCCGAACTAATGATCAGCATGATGAAAAGTCTTGCAACATCAATGCTTTCAGACCGTTTAAAAGAAATTTCACAAAAAGCAGATGCTCCTTTTGCTGCATCTATTGTATATGATGGTGAATTCTTTGTATCCAAAACTAAAGATGCGTGGACTTCTATCGCAATCAGCAAAGAAGGTAAAATCTCTGAAACATTAGGTACATTAGTAAGAGAAAATGAACGTGTTAAGAAATTTGGATTTACCGATGCCGAAGTAGAAAGAGCTAAAGCCACTTTATTACAGAATTACGAAACAGCATATAACAATCGTAATAAAGAACTAAACGACAGATATGTACAAGAGTATGTTCGCAGCTTTACCGATGATGAAGGAATACCTGGGATAGAATACGAGTATAACCTATTGAAACAAGCAGCTCCTATGCTCAATGCTCAAGCTGTAAACATGGTTATTCAACAAATGAATCTCATCAACGATAAGAATGTCATAATTACCGTTACAGGTCCTGAAAAAAAAGGTATCAGCTACCCATCCGAAGCCGACTTACTGAGTGTATTCAATACAGTTAAGAATGAAGATATCACTGCTTACGAAGAAACAGTATCTAATGAACCATTAATTACAGAACTACCTAAAGCAGGTAGTATAGTAAAAAGCGAAACAGATGCAAAATTAGGTGCAACAGTTTGGACTTTGTCGAACGGAATAAAAGTCGTTCTCAAAAAGACAGACTATAAAGACGACCAGATATTAATGACATCCGTTGCATATGGTGGTACATCCATTATCCCTGACAATGATGTGTTCAATGCTAGTATGGCTTCGATGGTACCTTATGTTGGTGGTATTGGAAATTTCAGCGCAACTGACTTGAAAAAAGTACTTGCCGGAAAATCAGCAAGTGTAAATGCAAGTATATCTACATATACACAAGGACTTAGTGGAAATTCAACGATAAAAGATACGGAAACATTACTTCAACTCGCTTATCTGTATTTCACTGCTCCACGCAAGGATGAGGGTGCCTATACCAATATAATGGACATGGTCAAGAATCAGTTAAAGAACCTAAGCTCCGACCCTGACTATATAATGAGTGACAGCACAAATAGTGCGATGTACGGTAACAATCTTCGTATGAAGGAGATGAAACTGGAAGATGCAGAGAAACTAAATTATGACCGAATCATAGAAATATACAAAGAAATATTTGCTAACCCCGGTTCATTCACTTTCACATTTGTAGGTACTATAGATGAAGCTGCTCTGAAACCGCTTGTAGAACAATATCTGGCATCTCTTCCTTCAGGTAATAAAAATGCCAAACACAAAGACATAAAAGCTGATATCAGAAAAGGTAAGTTTGTCAATATCTTCGAGCAAGAAATGAAAACGCCTAAAACATCTGCTTTCGAACTTTACAGCGGAACATTGAAACGTAATCAGAAAAATCAGATTGCACTGTCTGCATTGAAACAGATATTAGATATAGTATATGTTCGCACCGTAAGAGAAGAAGCCGGTGGCACATACGGAGTTGGCGTAGGTTCATCTATGAGCCGCATCCCAGAAGGACAAACAATATTGAGAATGTCTTTCGATACAGATCCGGAAAGAGTTTCTGCAATAACTCCTATAATAGAGCGTGAAGTGAAAAACATTGCTGAAAAAGGACCTGAGGACGCAGACTTCCAGAAAGTAAAGGAATACATGGTTAAGAAGTTCCAGGAAGATGAGAAAACAAATGGCTACTGGCTTAACATTTTAAGCACTAATCATTTTTATGGAGAAGATAATCACTCTAATTATCTTTCAATAGTTAATGCTCTCACTAAAGATGATATTAAAGCTGTTACAAAAGAGCTTGTATCTCAAAACAACTTTATCGAAGTGATCATGAATCCGAAAAAATAACCCATTATAAGGATTTGAATTAAAGCTGTCTGTAGTATTATACAGGCAGCTTTCTTTTTTCTAAGATGATAGATTCTTCACTACAAATTGCTATTTTTGTACAAGTTATAATATCTTAAAACTAATAACTATGAAACATTACCTAATTTTACTCAGTATTCTACTTACCTTTTCCTCAAGTGCATTTGCACAAAACCGCTGGACTATGACGGACGATGGCGGAATAATATGGAATGTAAAAGGAGACGACGCTCACACCGATCACCTAGAAATGAGCGGTAAACAAGTCTCTGTCATTCTGACTTATGGTATAGACAAAGACGGAACTCTTATTAGTAATAAGAATCTCGTATTCCCTATGCTAAGAACCATTCCCAACGATACACATGCAAGCCTGATGCATAGTTGGGGCGCAGATGTAGAACCGACCATCAAAATAAACGGTAGGAAAATAAAAGAACAGGTGAAAAGTATTTACATGAAAGGCGTATGGAAATCAACCTCAGATATAGGAACTAATTCCACACTAGAAAGAGAATTGACCCCATCTGTAAACTTTCCGTTAGTTGTAGAAAAGTTCACGATAAAGAACGGTAGCGACAAAGATATCAGCATGGATATAGAAAACCTGGAAAAAATTTCCCGCACACATAAAGAGAATGGCGTCTACGGAGCCTACGAAATAAAGACACAAACACAGAATAGCGGAATATATACTGTAAAACCAAGCGAGATGGTAACTTTTGCCGTAATCTATTCAGCCCGGAAAGTAACCACACCACAATTCACTCACGTAAACGTGGATGAGGAGATCGGAAAACGAACAGAATTTGTGGATTTAATGTTCAAAAACATACAATTCATTAGCCCCGATCCTGTCGTGAATAGTATGTTCAACTTTGCCAAGATACGTGCAATGGAAAGCATATATGAAACGAAAAATGGTCTTGTACATGGCCCCGGTGGAGGACGTTATTACTCTGCAATATGGGCAAACGACCAAGCCGAATATGCAAATCCATTCTTCGCCTATACAGGATACAGCACAGCCATCGAAAGCGCAATGGTTTCATGGAAATGGTTTTCCAAATATATGAATACAGAATACAAACCCATCCCAAGCTCCATTATAGCCGAAGGCGATAGCTACTGGAACGGTGCAGGCGACAGAGGCGATCAGGCTATGATAGCATACGGTGCAGCACGCTTCGCATTAGCATTGGGTGATAAAGAAGCCGCTAAAGAAATCTGGCCTCTTATAGAATGGTGTATCGAATACTCTAAACGCAAGATTAACAAAAACGGAGTAGTTGCATCTGATAGCGACGAACTAGAAGGGCGTTTCCCTGCCGGAGATGCTAATCTGTGCACTTCTTCTTTATTATACGACGCACTCCTATCAGCTATATATTTGGGAAAAGACTTAGGTATATCCGACAAGCAACTGAATGAATACAAAGCTTTAGCAGACGAATTGCATAAGAATATCAATAGCTTCTTTGGTGCTAATATACAAGGCTATGATACCTATCGTTATTACGAAGGAAATGACATCCTACGTTCATGGATATGCATTCCTCTTACTGTCGATATCTTCGAGCGTTCACAGGGGACTATTGAAGCCTTGTTCTCCCCTGCCTTATGGACTAAAGACGGTCTGCTGACTGCCGCTGGAGACAAAACCTTTTGGGATCGTTCTACCCTCTACGGACTTAGAGGAGCCTTTGCCGCTGGAGCCACAGCTAAGGCATTACCATTCTTTACCGACTATTCTAGCAGACGCTTATTAGGCGAGCACGTACCATATGCAGTTGAAGCATGGCCGGAAGGTAATCAAAGACATTTATCTGCCGAAAGTGCACTCTATTGCAGAATTGTTACGGAAGGACTATTTGGTTTCAGACCAACCGGACTAAACAGTTTTGCCATTACACCCCAGTTACCGGAATCATGGGATAAGATGGAGTTGAAAAACATTATAGCCTTCGGTAATAAATCTATAGATATCAATGTATCGAAAACAGCCAAAGGTATTAAGACTGATATTTATGTAAACGGTAAGCGGATAAAATCCCAAACAGGTAAGAACGGTCAAAAAATAGATTGCAAGCTGAAAGACTAGAACGAAAACCTATTGAAATCCTTATGAATAAACGCTTTGCTATTTTGTAACATCATCTTAACCAAAGCTTAATGATACTACGAATCTGTTTTAAAATATTTACGCATTACTTTGTGTCAAAATTAATAACATCATATGAAACGGATTTACCTTACATTATGCTTAATAGCCATTTTCGGCATCAGCACAGCTAAAGCACAGGATTCATTAGCGTTCAAACCATCAGGAAAAGTCATTGCCAGAGGATTTCTCGACTACAGTACAGGCTTTGGTGAAGCAAACAAAGAAAGAGGATTTGACATCACCAGAGCCTTCTTGGGTTATAATTACATGATTACCAAAAACCTGTCAGCACAGGTAATCGTTGACGGAGCTTCGGGAAAGACATCATCTGACGGACTTGAAGTATATCTTCGTAATGCAGCCGTAAATTGGAACGACAAAGGGCTAAACATCAATGCCGGTCTGACAAACTTGATGCAGTTTAGCATACAAGAGAAATATTGGATGCACCGCTATATAATGAGATCGTTTCAGGACGAATATAAGATGGCGCCCAGTGTAGACCTCGGAGCAACAGTAGAATATGCCTTCAATCCGTATATCTCTGCCGATTTCAGCTTAACGAACGGAGAAGGTTACAAGAAAGTTAAGAAAGACAATAGTATGCGTTATGCTGCAGGTGTTAGTCTACACCCTATAAAAAATACAATTCTGAGGGTATATGCCGACATCTACAACGACGACGAAACCCGCAGAGATGCCCTCCCTTCCAATATTACCGATGCTAAATACAAGGATCAATATACATTATCTCTTTTTGCAGGATATCAGGACAAGAAAATTTCGATGGGCGCAGAATACAACCATGTTTACAACAAAGGTTTCATTGACAAGAAAGACTATTATGGCTATTCATTCTATACCTCAGCCAAGCTTGCTTCGAAATGGAGAACATTTGCTCGTTACGATTTACTGGACTCTTCAGCTCCCTCCAATTTCATTTCTCCATGGAATGACCTAGACGGACAAATGATGATGATCGGTGCAGAGTTCCAACCTCTAAAACAACTAAAGATTGCACCTAACTTCCGTAATATCAATAAAGACAGAGCAAAGTCCGAACAATATTTATTTGTCAATGTAGAGATAAATCTATAATAGACTGATTATAAACGGTAGAATCAGAAAAGGTAACAAAAGCAGCAGATTTAAAACTGTTTGCTTTTGTTACTTTTTTTATCTGGTTACAATCCATTTACATTCCATATATAAAACATCCATCAGAAAAACAAAAAAAGTAACAAACGTAACACATTCATCATGATTTTTTATTGTTACTTTTTCTCACATATGTCAACTTCGATTTATACATATTCATAGATAAAAACAGAAATAAAAAATGTAGCTTTGTGATACCCCAGAATAAACACCTTTTGTAAACCATATAAAAGCATAAAATTATGTTCTCAAAAGAAACTTATATCAATCGACGAAATCAGCTAAAAAAAACAATCGGATCAGGCATCTTACTGTTTTTAGGTAATGATGAAACAGGTATGAATTACGAAGATAATACCTATCATTTCAGACAGGATTCGACATTCCTTTATTTCTGGGGATTACCTTATGCCGGATTGTCGGCTGTAATAAATATCGACGAAGATAAAGAAATCATATTCGGCGATGAGCTTACTATCGACCAGATAGTTTGGATGGGAACACAACCCTCGTTGAAAGAGAAAAGCGAAAGAGTAGGCGTACAGAATACGCTACCGTACGCAACTATCGCAGATTATCTATCCAAAGCGGCTGCAAAAGGACAAAAGATACATTATCTCCCTACATACAGAGCCGAACATAAATTAAAACTAATGGACTGGCTCGGACTAAAGCCATCTCAGCAAGAAGCATCCATTCCATTTATACAAGCTGTAGTAAATCAGCGCAACTATAAGTCTGCTGAAGAAATCGTTGAAATAGAAAAAGCCTGTAACATTACGGCAGATATGCACATCACAGCAATGAAGACAGTGCGTGTAGGCATGAAAGAATACGAAGTGGCAGCTGCTCTCGAACAGGTGGCATATGCAGCAGGTGGACACCTCTCCTTCCCTACCATAGCCACAGTAAACGGACAAACGCTTCATAACCATTACCACGGTAATACTGTAAAA
This sequence comes from Dysgonomonas sp., assembly GCA_047972895.1. Lineage (GTDB taxonomy): Bacteria > Bacteroidota > Bacteroidia > Bacteroidales > Dysgonomonadaceae > Dysgonomonas. The sequence goes on along the minus strand of JBKEBA010000011.1, from coordinate 263,004 downwards.
GAAGGCGATATGTTCCTCATAGATGCAGGTGCAGAAACCGAAATGGGATATGCGGGTGATATGTCGTCGACCGTTCCGGCAGGAAAAAAGTTCTCTGCTCGCCAAAAAGATGTTTACGATATTCAGGTAGCATCGCATATAGCTTCTGTTGAAGCATTGCGTCCCGGTATTCCGTTTAAAGAAGTATATGAGCTTTCTGCAAAAGTAATATGTGAAGGAATGAAATCTTTGGGATTGATGAGAGGCGATGCAGCAGAGGCTGTACAAGCCGGAGCACACGCTATGTTCTTTCAATGCGGACTAGGACACATGATGGGGCTTGATGTTCACGATATGGAAAATCTAGGCGAAGTATGGGTTGGATATAATGGTGAACCTAAGAGCACTCAATTCGGACGTAAATCTCTACGCTTAGGACGTAAACTCGAACCCGGATTTGTACTGACTATCGAACCTGGTGTTTACTTTATTCCTGAACTTATAGATCTTTGGCGAAGCGAAAAGAAATTTACGGACTTCATAAACTATGATAAACTCGAAACATACAAAGATTTCGGAGGCATACGCAACGAAGAAGACTATCTGATTACAGATACGGGAGCACGTCGTTTAGGTAAGAAGATTCCGTTGACTACCGACGAGGTAGAAGCCTTGAGATAAAGCGATGCAAGATAGCAATAAGGCTCTCATATATGTAGCAATAGCCGTTTTGAGCTGGTCTACTGTAGCAACCATGTTCAAAACGGCACTAAAATATTTCTCTCACTTCGAAATGCTGCTGGTAGCTAGTTTCACAGCACTTTTTATATTTGGCATTGCATTATTGATACAGAAGAAGTGGGCGTTGCTGAAAGAAATCCCCCTAAAACAATGGGGATGGTTCGCATTGGTAGGATTACTCAATCCTGTCGTATACTATTTGGTATTATTCAAATCATACGATTTACTTCCTGCCCAGATAGCGCAACCCATCAATTATTTCTGGCCTATAATACTGCTCATCCTGTTAGCCATCATTGCCCGAAAACCAATTCCTAAAATCAAATATATAGGTATGGCTCTATCCCTTTCGGGTGTAGCCTTCATATCCTTAGGTGCAGGAAGCATTGACGGACAACAACTACCTGTATGGGGTCTGTTATTGGCATTACTGAGTGCGTTTCTATGGGCAACTTATTGGATTGTAAATAATCAGAATAAGAAAGTGGATGGAATTATAGCCCTCTTTCTCAGTTTTCTGTTTGGTTCTGTCTATCTGTTTATCGGAGCCATATTCGTAGGCGTCAACCTTTACTCTGTTCCCGGATTCTTATCAAGCATCTATGTAGGTGCGTTCGAAATGGGAATTCCTTTCATCTTCTTCGGGCTTGCCATACGAAAAACAAACAATCCTGCTCTGGTAAACCAAATGTGTTATTTATCGCCTTTCATTTCACTATTCTTAATCCACATTATATTGGGAGAACACATATATACTACTACTTATCTGGGCTTATTCCTGATTATATTCGGTATTATATTCAACGAATACCTGTCAAAATATTTCTATAAAATAGAAAATAAATAAAATCTTAATCTTAACCGTTTCGTAACAATTCCTTAGTTACAATGTTATAATTACTAAATAACATTGCATCAGAATTAAAAACCATTTAGGAAATGAAAAAGATTTTATTTTTTACAGTAGCTAGCTTAGCAATAGCTCTTAGTTCATGCGGAAAGAAAGAGAGTGCACTATCGGGTGCCGGAGCTACATTCCCTGCTCCATTTTACAATATCGTATTCAAAGAATATGCAAAAAGTGGAAACAGTGTCACTTATGGTGCTATTGGTAGCGGTGGAGGTATCCGCAGTTTGAAAGATAAAACAGTCGATTTCGGTGCAACAGACGTATTTTTATCCGAAAAGGAATTACAGGAAATGGGAGCTGATATTGTACATATACCTACCGCTCTTGGTGGTGTTGTACTTTCATACAATCTGAAAGATGCAAAAGACCTCAAATTAACAGCTGATATTATATCAGACATATACAGAGGTGTAATTACAAACTGGAATGATGCTAAACTGAAAGAACTGAACCCATCGCTTAATCTGCCTGATAAGAAGATTATTTCTGTTTATCGTTCTGACGGTAGCGGTACTACTTCTGTATTCTCTGAATACATGTCGAAAGTAAACGAGGCATGGAAAACAGAAATAGGCGAAGGCAAATCATTAAAGTTTCCTGTAGGTATAGCAGCAAAAGGTAACCCTGGTGTAGCCGGAGTTATAGCTGAAACTGAAGGTTCAATTGGATATATTGGTTCGGAATACGCTCTTGCGCTTAACATGTCATCTGCATTGTTACAGAATAGTTCTGGCAATTTCGTTGCAGCCGATGGAAAAAGCATTTCAGCTGCCGCAAATGTAGATATACCGAACGATACACGTGTAGTTATAACAAACTCCTCTAACCCTGAGGCATATCCAATCAGCACATTTACTTGGATCATAGCTTACAAAGAACAAAATTATAATAACAGAACAGAAACTCAGTCTCAGGCTTTGACTGGCTTGTTAAGCTATATTATCAGCTCTGAAGGTCAGGAAATAGCTGGCAAAACGCACTATGCTCCTCTACCTGCAATAGCTGTAGAAAAAACGAAAGCAATCATTAGTTCAATGACATACAACGGTGCACCTATAACAGCCGGTAAATAATATTCTGTTATTTCAGTTATCAACTCAAGAAATGAAAGACAAGATATTTAAAGCCATATTATTCATCGCTGCATGCTTGATTATACTTCTCACTGCGGGAATCGTATACGGGCTAGTAAGTAAAAGTATAGGAGCATTCTCAGAGTTCGGATTGGTAAGCTTTATTACCTCCACCGAATGGGACTCGCGCAACGATGTATATGGAGCTTTACCTTTCATTGCAGGCACTATGCTTACTTCTATCTTAGCATTACTGTTCTGCATACCATTCTCCCTATCCGTTGCATTGTTTAATGGAGAATATTTCAGAAATAAAAAAATATCGACAATAGTCAGTTCTGTCGTTGACCTGCTTGCAGGCATACCATCAATAGTATATGGGTTGTGGGGTTTTTATACCCTACGCCCTATACTTATTGATATGGGCGTCAACGATCAGGGCTTCGGTGTTTTATTATCATCCATCGTATTAGCAATCATGATTATTCCATATGCATCATCCTTGAGTGCCGAATTCATAGCAATGGTACCCAACGAACTTAAAGAAGGTGCATATAGCTTAGGAGCTACAAATCTGGAAGTCATAACATCCATCAACCTGCCTGTTGCCGGATCGGGTATCTTCGCTTCGTATGTGTTGGCTTTCGGGCGAGCATTAGGCGAGACGATGGCTGTGACAATGCTGATTGGGAATACCAACAATATTCCCGGCAGCCTATCGGACACGGGAAACTCCATGGCTAGTATCATTGCAAACCAGTTTGGAGAAGCAAGCGGATTGAAACTTAGTTCACTAATGGCTATAGGATTGCTGCTGTTTTTGATAACAGCCTGTATCAATTTCGTAGCCAAGTACATCATGAAAATGGTAAGTAAATGAAAAGAGGTATAACATCAAGTTCTAAATTCAGACTCACAAAAAGCAAGGTATTCTTTTATATCGTCTGCTTACTGTCCGGAGTTACAATGATTCCTCTTTTTCTAATATTGTGGGAACTTGTAAAGAAAGGATACAAACAATTCAACATCAGTTTATTTACAGAAGTAGCACCTACTTCGATGGAAGCTATGCTCGCCCGAATCAGCGACAATCCCATACCAGGTGGTATTCTTAACGGAATTACAGGTACATTACTCATATTGCTCATCGCTATACTGATAGCTATACCAGTGGGAATAATGACAGGTGTTTATCTTGCTGAAAATCCGAAGAAACGACTAGCTAGCCTGGTTCGCAGTCTGAGTGATTTATTACAAGGAATACCGTCAATAGTAATAGGTGTGGTTGTATATATCTGGGTAGTTGTACCAATGTCAGGTTATTCTGCATTAGCCGGTAGTGTAGCATTAGCTATAATGATGTTACCTATGATAATACGCTCTACCGAAGAGAGTCTGAAAATGTTGCCAACATCACTAAAAGAGGCTGGACTAGCATTGGGAGGCTCATATACGAGTATCATCCTGAGAGTTCTATTACCGTCTGCATTCAGTGGATTATTCACAGGTTCATTATTGGCAATATCGCGTGTAATGGGAGAAACAGCACCATTATTGGTTACAGCCTTAGGTGCTTCGACCGTAAATTGGGATGCAACCAACCCCACGAGTGCAATCTCTTTATTAATATGGGAATTCTATAACGACCCTAACCTTGCAGATTTAGTATGGTCATCATCACTCCTACTTCTTCTCTTTGTATTAGGTACGAATATATTCGCAAAAAGCATAGCAAAAAAATGGAAAATACAATAAACATGAACGAACAATACATACTGGAACTCAAAGATGTATCGGTTTCATATACTCCCGGCAAGAATGCCGTAAATATGGTAAATGCCGGCATCAAAGAGAACACAGTGACAGCTATAATGGGACCGTCGGGGTGCGGAAAAAGTACACTCCTGCGTGCGATAAACCGCATGCACGAATTATATCCTGATATCGTTACTACAGGCGAAATACTTCTGAAAGGGCAAAATATATTCGATATGAACCCAATGAAGGTACGTCGACTTGCGGGAATGGTCTTTCAGCGCCCAAATCCGTTTCCGACAATGAGTATTTACGATAACGTGATTGCGGGATATAAATTAAATAACATAAAGTTGAGCAAAAACGAAAAAGACGAAATAGTGGAAAACAGCCTCAGAAATGTTGCCCTATGGGACGAGGTAAAAGACTCTATGACAAAAAAGGGAACTTTCTTATCTGGCGGACAGCAGCAACGACTCTGTATAGCACGGGCCTTAGCTCTGAAACCGGAAGTACTATTAATGGATGAGCCGACATCAGCTTTAGACCCTATTTCGACTAACAGAGTGGAAGAACTTATCTTCGAATTGAAGAAACAATATACAATTGTGATCGTAACACACAATATGTCGCAGGCGGCTCGCCTTTCCGACAATTCCATGTTTATGTATTTGGGAGAACTTGTCGAATTCGGAACTACGAAACAAATGTTTACCAAACCGAAAGACAAACGTACTGAGGATTACCTGACAGGGGTATTTAGTTAATTATAAACTTTGTGCTGATAGCCTTAGCTATTGGCAAAGGAAAATATGTTTAATATTAATAAGTTGTTAGCTAAATGCTAATAGCTAAAAGCTAAAAAAATGACAACAAACATAAAAAACAAACAACTAGAACTTCTTCTTCATGATTTCGAACTATTGTCGAGAACAACCATAATACAGATGCAAATTGCAACAAAGCTTTTTCACGACAAAACAATAGAAACATTATATCAGGAAGCAGAGTCGAACGAAATTATCTTAGACAGGTTGGAAATTAAAATACGTGAAGAAGCGGTTTTTACAATATTCCAGTTCAATCCCATCGCTGCCGATTTAAGGAAGATAATTACCTATCAGGATATTACCACCAACCTAGAACGTATCGGCGACATATTACTAAATATCATCCATTTTCTTAAAGAAACCAATCTGGCATTACCCGAATTTGAAACGATTAGAAAGCAGCTCAACAAGATGATAGAGTATGCAGGCGAAATGTTGCGGAACGCTATTTTTTCTTTTTCAAACGAAGATAGCCATATGGCATATCAGGTAATAGAAGAAGATGACAAAGTAGATGATTTATTTCACAAAATTGCAGTATCTTTACAAGAAGCGTTTGCTAACAGATCGTTAAGCAAAGTCGAGATACAAAGTATCATAAATACAAACGCCATAGCGTATAATCTGGAACGCATAGGAGACAGTGCAACCAATATTGCCGAGGCCGCTATATATTTAACCGAAGGAAGAGATATAAGACATGGAAACAAATAGTAGAGACATATCCATCCTGATTGTAGATGACGAACCGGACATTCGCGAAATTTTACAGTTCAATCTTCAGAATGAGGGCTATGATATAGACCTTGCCGAATCGGCGGAACAAGCATTAAAGCTCTTATTACCTAAGCATCGATTGATACTACTTGACGTAATGATGGGTGGTATTTCTGGATTTAAATTTGCTGACCAGTTGCGAAAAGACGGTAACAGTACTCCGATTATATTCCTTACGGCAAAAGATACAGAAAACGATATGCTCACAGGCTTCTCGTTAGGTGGAGACGATTATATCTCAAAACCGTTCTCTATCAAAGAGGTAGTAGCACGGGTCCGAAGCGTCTTAAGACGTACCAATCAGGAAACCACTTCAACATCTTCCGGCAATATTCTTACAGTAAATAATCTTGTCATAGACTTTGATACAAAAACTGTATACGTTGACAATAAAATAGTGGAACTAACCAAGACAGAGTTTAATATACTCGTATTATTAGTAGAAAATACAGGTAGAATATTCTCCCGTTCCGATATATTAGACAAAGCGTGGAAAGATGATGGTATCGTGTTGGAAAGAACCGTAGATGTACATATAGCACGCCTTAGAAAAAAGATAGGTATCTACGGCGACTATATTATCAATCGCACCGGATACGGATATACATTTAATATGCAGAATAAATAAGGCGAAAATCAGATAATTATGAAACTGACTTACAAACAACGGATATTCATATACTTCCTCATCATATTTACTCTATTCACAGGAAGCATAATTATCATTGAGCAATATGAAGAAAAGAAACAACGCACTCAGGCATTGGAAGACAGGCTCGACAGCTATGCCGAAATGATACATTCCTATATAGAACTATATAGCCTCAAAGATAGTGATGATGTCCAAATACGCACACTGGCTCAATCGATGCCCATGGATATACGCATCACTATTATCGACAACGACGGTAAGGTATCTTTTGACAAGGATGTCGCGGATGTTAATACGCTTGACAATCATTTGAACCGTCCAGAAATACGGAATGCCCAATATTTGGGAAAAGGTTCTAACATTCGCATGTCGGCCTCTACAAAGCATGAATATCTCTATTATGCCAAGCACTATCAGGATTATTATGTGCGGGTAGCTTTGCCATATAATATAGAAACCAAGATTATGCTGAAAGCAGATAATATGTTTATATATACTGTTGTAATTATGTTTATTGTTGTGCTTATTTTGCTCAATTATGCCGCCGGCAGATTCGGCACATCCATCTCGCAGCTAAAAAATCTGGCAATCAGAATAAAAGAAGGTAAATCATTGCCCGACAAAGTCGATTTTCCGGATGATGAACTCGGCGAAATAGGCAATCAGCTCGTAGCTATACTAAAACAAAAAGAAAGAAGCAAACACGAAATAGAAGTAGAACGCGAAAAACTGATTCAGCATTTCCAATATTCACAAGAAGGGATATGTATTTTCGATCGCGATATAAAAAAGGTTTATGCCAATACGCATTTTTTTCAATATTTCAATTTTATAACAGACGAACCCGCATTCAATCTTGAGACTATAATCAAAGAAGAGATATTTGCGCCTGTCATAGAATTTATCAGTAAACGGAAAAAAGACGAAAACTATCATACATTTTCAATCAATAAAAACGGTAAGACCTTTCTCATACAAACAATTGTTTTCGAAGATAACAGCTTTGAAATCACAATCAAGGATATTACCAAAATGGAGAAGACCCGCCTGTTGAAGCAGGAGATGACGAATAACATAGCACACGAATTAAGGACTCCTGTGACCAGCTTGCGCGGATATCTAGAAACATTAAACACGCAGAACTTTCCTCTTGACAAACAAGCACAGTTTATAAGCAGGGCTTATCTGCAATCTGTACGTTTATCTAATCTGATAGAAGATGTAAGTCTCATCAGTAAAATTGAAGAAGCCCCTACACAGTTCGAATTGGAAAAAGTTAATCTATCACAATTGGTGGATGATGTAAGAATCGACTTAACTGACAGGCTTGCCGAGAACGACATAAAGTTTAAAGTATCTATAAAAGACGATCTCACTATCAAAGGTAATTATACATTACTTTACTCTATTTTCCGAAACTTGATAGATAATTCTATCAATTATGCAGGGCAACATATAGATATAGAAATAAATAACTATATGGAAGATAAAGATTTTGTGTATTTCACCTACCACGACACAGGTGTAGGCGTAGATGAAAAGCACCTACCTAGGCTTTTCGAACGTTTTTATCGTGTAAATGAGGGCCGTACACGCGATACAGGAGGGTCTGGGCTGGGATTATCAATCGTGAAGAATGCTATTCTCTACCACAAAGGGGAAGTACAAGTGAAGAACAGGGTTAGCGGAGGATTGGAGTTCTTCTTTACACTGAAAAAATAATAAATCAGTCATCCAGTATTAATAAACCTCACATATAAATAAAAAAAGGAAGCTGAATCAGCTTCCTTTTATATTTTTATACCCTGTTAATTATGCAGGATGAATTGCTTCAGTTGGACAAGCATCAGCACAAGTACCACAATCGGTACATGTATCCGGATCAATAACATAGATGTCTCCTTCTGAAATTGCGTTTACCGGACACTCGTCGATGCAAGTACCGCAAGCAATACAATCTTCATTAATTACGTAAGCCATGATTTTCGTTTTTTAATATTATTACTAACTTTGATACGCAAATATAAATAGTTTTTTTGTTCAGCCAAAATACAGACTATTAGATATTGCATATAACAATATCATTTTTGTCTATATGACATTTAAGTGGCAGAAGAACACTCTATATTACAAACAGTTATAAACAGCAATAGTTCAGAGTAAAATTATACATCTATCCTTATTTTTAATCTTTCTAATTAAGGGATAATCAATTTATTCATAATAAGTAAGGTATATATACGTTTAAATTAAAATGATCCTACAATTGAAAAAAAGCAGATTACATATCCTTTTTGCCATACTTATAACTTTCTTTTCCATTCAGGGAGGCCAGGCACAACTGCGTAAAGCAATAAACCAACCTTTTGCCGATCAGAAATTATACCATTTAGGATTTTCGATAGGCATAAATGCGCCGGATATGATTATTTCTCACTCCGGCTATGTCGGCGACAATGGTGAAGCTTGGTTTACAGAGATTCCATCTTATTCCGTAGGATTTTCTGTAGGCATTATCGGTGATAGGTACATTAACGAATATTTTAACCTGCGTGTTGCACCTACTTTGAACCTCGGAGAACGAAAATTTGTATTCAAAGAGCAAACATCAGGGACGGAATATATAGCACGCCTCAGAAGCAATTATATTACGCTTCCTCTCCTTTTAAAATTTAGCGCACCTCGTATAAAGAACTATCGCCCATACTTTCTGGCTGGTGGATATACTGCAATAGATGTAGGAGCCCAAAAGGATGACGCTTTACGGTTCAAGTCGATGGACTATGGCTTAGAGTTTGGAGTTGGATGTAACATTTACTTCCCCTTATTCAAACTTTGTCCCGAACTTAAGTTTTCTTTCGGCCTTGTTGATCTGATCAATCAGGACAGATCCGACCTCACCGACAGGGATATGCTCAAATATACGCAAGCCATATCCTCGGGTAAATCGCGTATGATTTCACTCATCTTCAACTTCGAATAGACCAAAGCTTCTTCAAAGCCGGATATGAATAATACAGAGAAAAAAACTGTAGATAAAATGATTCATATATACTGTGCTGCAAAGCACGGATATAAGAAATCATTATGTCCTGACTGTTCTGCACTAAATGAATATGCACAAAAAAGACTCGAACGCTGTAGATTCGGGGAAGATAAACCAAATTGCAAAAATTGTCCAGTCCACTGCTATAGGCCTGATATGAAAGAAAAGATACAAAACATCATGCGTTTCTCCGGTCCACGTATGCTTTTCCGAAGCCCGATTTTATCTATTATCCATTTAGTTAAGAGTTTTAAATAGTTTAAAACTGCGACCCTGTAATACACAGAAAGACAAGGTAATAATATGATTTAATTATCCTTCTTTATCTATTAAAGTCATAGATAAAGTTAAATTCATTGACCTTATGTCATAACAAATCATTATGTTTACAAGGTAAAACAAAGCAAACCATAAACTAAAACACTAATTTATCATGGAGATTAAATCCAAAACGCACACCAATCTTTTGATCGAATCTATTGGAAAACCAGCCGCAGATTTTACTAAAGCGGACCTTATCAACTATATTCTGAATAACGGAATAAAGATGGTCAATTTTATGTATCCGGCTGCCGATGGAAGACTCAAAACCTTAAACTTTACGGTCAATGATGCCGAATATCTCGACATTATTTTATCCTATGGAGAAAGGGTTGACGGCTCAAGCCTATTTCCTTTCATCGAAGCAGGAAGTAGTGATTTATATGTTGTACCCCGTTTCCGTACGGCATTTTTAGATCCGTTTTCGGAATTGCCTACAATATGTTTCCTCTGCTCTTATTTCAATAAAGATGGTGACCGTCTCGAAAATTCACCTGAATATACCTTACACAAGGCCTCTAAAGCTTTTACGGAGGTTACGGGTATGAATTTCGAAGCAATGGGAGAATTAGAATATTATATTATATCCGACAATGATGATTGCTTTGCGGCGACTGATCAGCGCGGCTACCACGAATCAGGGCCGTTTGCGAAATACAATCAGTTCAGAATGATGTGTATGCAATACATTTCACAAACAGGAGGGTTGATTAAATACGGACATTCCGAAGTAGGAAACTTCACGTTGGAAGGCAAGATTTATGAACAAAATGAAATTGAATTTTTGCCCACAAATGTAGAAGATGCTGCCGATCAATTGATTCTGGCGAAATGGATAATTCGTAATTTAGCTTATGAATATGGCCTGAACATTACCTTTGCTCCAAAAATCACAGTAGGCAAAGCCGGTTCGGGGATGCACATCCATATGCAAATAACAAAAGACGGTAAAAATCAGATGCTGAAAAACGGAGTTTTGTCCGAAACAGCCAGAAAAGCCATAGGCGGGATGATGGTACTGGCTCCATCCATTACAGCTTTTGGTAATACTAATCCATCTTCATATCTACGGTTGGTCCCTAATCAGGAAGCTCCAACCAGCGTCTGCTGGGGTGATAGAAACAGATCGGTTCTGGTACGTGTACCTTTAGGTTGGACAACAAAGAAGGATATGTCTTCACAAGTAAATCCACTAGAGAAACCTCTACCTGTAGATAGTATACAAAAACAAACTGTAGAAATGCGTTCACCTGATGCTTCGGCTGATATATATCAATTATTAGCAGGGCTTGCGGTAGCTTGTCGTCTAGGTTTTGAACAGTCTGAAGAGGCTTTAAAACTTGCTGAAGAAACATATGTAAATGTAAATATACATAGCGCAGAACATAAGACAAAAACAACTAACCTAGAGCATTTACCGGATAGTTGTATGGCATCAGCTCAGATGTTAAAGGAACAGCGCAAAATATATGAAGGATATAATGTATTCAGCCCAGGACTCATTGACGGAATCATACAAAAGCTCGAGTCATATAATGATTCATCATTAAGAAATGAACTAACTACAAATTCCGAAAAAATGCAAGAATTAGTAAACGCCTATTTCCATTGCGGATAAGTTTACAATTAATATAAAATAAAATGCCTGTAAATATTTACAGGCATTTTATTTATTGAAAAGCTTTATTCAGTTTACTCAGCAGATAATGATCCAATATCGTAATTGCTGCCATCGCCTCTACGATAGGAACAGCCCGAGGCAATACACAAGCATCATGCCGTCCGCGAGCTTTTAAATCAGTATTTTCTCCCTGTTTATTTACTGTATCTTGATGCATGAGAATAGTAGCGACAGGTTTGAATGCTACACGAAAATAAATATCTTGTCCATTCGAAATACCTCCTTGAATACCTCCCGAATGGTTGGTATGGGTACTAATCTTGCCATTATCATTAAAGAATACATCGTTGACCTCAGAGCCTCTATGAGCCACATCGAAACCATCTCCGTATTCGAATCCTTTTACTGCATTTATGCTTAGCATAGCACTACCTAGCGATGCGTGTAGCTTGCCAAAAACAGGTTCACCCAGACCTACAGGCGCACCTTTTATAACACAAGTTATCACTCCGCCAATGGTATCACCTTTCGACTTGACTTCTTCTATCAATGAAATCATCTCGTTCGCTTTTTCCAAATCAGGGCAGCGCACAGGAGTAGATTCTATCTGAGACAGATCGTATTCAGCATACGATTTTTCCAATTTAATATTTCCTACCTGAGAAGTATATCCTGTTATTTCGATATTTAATTGCTTAAGGGCAAGCTTAGCCAAAGCGCCTGCCACACAACGGGCAATAGTTTCCCTTGCAGAAGAACGCCCTCCTCCTCTATGGTCACGAACACCATATTTCTGGTTGTATGTATAGTCGGCATGAGATGGCCGATATATATCTTTCAAATTATCATAATCGGACGAATGCTGATTACTATTACGTATGATAAAGCCTATAGGTGTACCGGTAGTTTTACCTTCATATATTCCGGATAGGAACTCCACCTCATCGGCTTCTTTTCGTGGGGTGGTTATTTTTGATTGTCCGGGACGACGACGATTAAGTTCATTCTGGATAAAATCCATAGCGACATCGATTCCCGCCGGACATCCGTCTATTACTCCTCCTATAGCTGCTCCGTGCGATTCGCCATAAGAAGTAAGCCTAAAAATATTTCCAAATGTATTCATCTATTGTCATATGATTTATGCTACGCAAAATTACATCAAATTATTGAAATTGCTGACATATAAGTGAAATAAGGAATTTATTATCTGCTTTACGCATCAAGCATTTTCAATAACTTACAGCACTCTACTAGGCATTTAATATAAATTAAAATGAAATTTGAGATTTAATTATTAATTTTGTGAATTAATAAAAAGCAAACGAATGTTTTTTATAAAATAAAAGTTAAGTGAAATGAGAATGTATAAGTCCTGTTTCAGCTTCATTGCGTTTCTATTCGTATTTGTTTCGTTAAGCGCCCAAACACCGGACAATACTAGGGCTAATCGAGATAGTCTTTTAAACAAGATAACAGATATAGATAGTCGATTAAAAGAGCTATCAATAAAAGATTCAACAATGGGATTTTCTGCCCCATTGATAATTGATACAGCATATCTGAACAGGATTCATTTAGAAAATATGCAGCCTCTCCGCGATGAGAAAGGGTTACTGCTTTTTTCTCACGAATGGACTCCTTTTGCACCTAATATCACATTTCGCGATACAGTTATATTCGATCCTGCTTTCCTGCCTGTTGTTTTCAATGGGAGAATATTGCCAGATGATGTAGACTTCATAAGGAAGGATACAACTAAGCAAAGTCCTACATTCCACCTAATATCTCCAGACAGTACTTTTGTCCCACTACTGAAACGGACAGAACATATAAAAAACATGAGACGATTGTATTACACGGACAATCCTCAAAAAATACGGCTAAATGCATTAGCTTTCCAAAATACTCCTGTTTTGAAAGAAGATGTGGTGGAGAAAAAGAATCCGTTTAAGGAACTGCTGGCTGCCGATAATCCTATAGATGTAACCAAGCCCGATATAGAAAAAATAAAAATAAAACCGGTTTACTGGCTTAAAAATGGAGACCATAGACTGCAACTTTCATATAATACTTATTCAGATAAGTGGAATGGAGATAATAACTTTGATTTATTCAGTCATCAGAAATTTAATTTTAATTATAAGAAAAATAAAATTCAGTTCAACAATCTGGTTGAATGGAGATTACAACTAAAACAAATAACTTCGGTTGACGATAAGGAGAAACCAGAAAATAAGAATAAAAGTAAAGTCAATATTATAGAGGACTACCTAAGAACATACAGTACTTTTGGTATAACTGCATTTAAAAAATGGTCTTATTCCTCAAATCTGGAAATGAAGACTCCTATTCTTACAAAGCGAGCAACAGATGCAGTCAGAACACGCCAAAGAGCTTTTTTGACTCCGTTCGAACTCAATCTGGGGGTCGGTATGCGTTATGCAACCGAACATGTAGCCAAGAGTAATAAGTATCGCAAATTTAATCTGTCTCTCGACTTATCTGTACTATCACTCAACTACAGGTATTCGCACAATGATAGTATTCCTGCCACATGGTTTGGAATAGAAGAAGGAGACAAAGCTAAAACTGATTACGGTTCGACTTACAATGCTAATATATCATACTCACATAACCGATATACTAAGTTTACATCGCGTATCAAATATTTTACTAATTACGAAAAAGTATATGTTGAATGTGAAAATACATTGGACTTCGCTTTGAATAATTATTTTTCAACGACACTATATTTTTACATGAAATTTGATGATGGAGTCCCTGTAACAAGCAAAAATAATGACAAAACATGGGGATATTTTAATTACAATCAAATGATACGCTTTGGATTGACGTATACGTGGTGAAAAATATTTTATCTCTAACTAATTTTCAATCAACCATTAGCAAGAAAAGCAAAAGAAAAATTAATTATTAACACTGTTTTTATTTGGATTGTTATAATTAATTACATACTTTTGCACTCACAATATCGCGGGGTGGAGCAGTGGTAGCTCGCCAGGCTCATAACCTGGAGGTCATCGGTTCGAATCCGGTCTCCGCAACTCAGAAGATAGGAAACCGTTTATAACAAACGGTTTTTTTTCTTTTAAACAGATTACTTAAGTTATTTTTTATCATTGATAGGAAAATGATATTTCTAATTTAAATAATCACCCAAATGATAACTTTACAAAATGATCTTAAATAAAACTCTTTACAACAGACATGAATGATACGTATCCTAAACTTGCAACAGGGTATGCCGACAGATTAATTAGATGTATAATAACCACGATAAAATCCCAAGATTGAAGGGAAATAAAAAAGCATACCGTAACATTTATCATAGGCATTATATTTCGATTTTTTTTGAAGAGATATAATTGTCAACACTACTTTACCTTTCTCCAGAGGTAGTTAAAATTAGCAACATAAATAATTATTAAATCGATAAATCATGAGAAAAGTATTAATCATTATCTTTTTTGTAACATTTGGAGTTTCGTGCGTAACAGTTTCGGTTAAATCACTAGATGTAGTTAGTGTGTTGGACTATTCACCGCTAACCAGTAAAGGAATATTTGTAACAGAATCCAATTCTGTCGGTTTCGAATACGAAGCTATTGGCAGTATTTATATCGAGGTGCGCAATGGAAGTGTAAAGAAATCTAATCAGCCTAAGAGTAGAGACGAATATGATATAATATATTCCTCGAAACATAATCGAAGCCCGCAGTCTATTCCGGAAAAATCCAAATCAGCAAAGCAAAAGAGTTACAACATCGATGATGCCGTAAACAGACTTGCATACGAATTACAAAAACTGGATGCTAACGGTATTATTAATCTGAAAATACAGCACGTCGAAACAAATATTACACATGGAGAGGGCTATGTAATAACAGGTATGGCTATAAAAAGATAGATCATTGATGAAAGTTTGCCAACACTCTATTATCGGCAACCAATCTTCAAATAATTACTTGATAATGGCAGTGAATAATCAGAACCAAAAGGATAAATATTTAAAAGATCAAATATTTTAATATTGTATTGCTTTAGCATAAACTTTTACATCGTGTTATTGTTAATCTATAAAATAAGATATTATTTGATCATGTTTACATTGAAGCAAATAAAAGATGCGCACTCGAAAGTCCGAAGTGGGACTGATTTTCCAAAATATACACAAGACTTAATAGCATTAGGTGTATTGGAATATACTATTTATGTTAGCGATGGACATGCAAAATATAACGGTAAAGATAATTATACAATAGAATCGGAAGCTGAGTATCCGACTCTCTCTATCGCCAAAATAGATAAAGATAAATTCAGAGAATACTTGAAGGTGCATCAACAAGGTAAAACTGACTATTTAACTTTTTGTAAAGACTCGGCAAGAACAGGAATTGATAAATGGACGGTAGATATACTAGCCAAAACATGTACCTATTATGACAAAGACAGTAATTTTATTCTCGAGGAGAAAATACCAATATAAAGCGAATACACAAACTAAAGACTTTACAATAGGTTCACAAAAAAGGGTTAATTCTATATTAACCCTTTTCATTTTATAATTTATAAATAATCAGATTTGAAGTATTTTGTCGAAACGTGCACTAAGGTCTTTCAAGTCTTCGGGCGAAGAAGAATTTCCCTGTTCGGTAGTAAGCCAGTCCGATTGGTAATGCTTATTAATTTGCCCCATTACTTTCTTCCAATTCACATCGCCTTCTGTCAGTTTCACATTAAAGCCTTCCCATTTGCCTTGCTTTCCGGCTATCTGGTTACTGAATTCTTTCAAGTGAATACGTCCGATACGATCTCCTAATATCTTAATCCACTGTTCAGGCCATCCGTATACCAGAATATTACCACAGTCGAAATAAAAACGAACATACGGGCTTTTGAACTGATCCACATAATCACGTGCCTCTATCGGACTCAACAGAAAATTGTTCCACACGTTCTCTACACAAATTTTCACTTTCAGTTTTTTTGCTATCGGTACCAGCTTTTTTATAGCATCTGTCGAACGGCTCCAACATTCATCGTATGCAACCGATTCATCCACTTTACCCGGAACGAGTAACACTGCGTCTGTTCCATAAGCTTTAGCATCTTCCATAGCCACAATCATGCCATCAATCCCTTCCTGACGCACAGCTGCATCGGGATGAGATAACGGTTTACCCCAATGAGTGGAACAGCATACGCTGGATGCTATCAGCCCAGTTGCTTTCATTGCATCCAATACTTCCTGCCTATCCATATGACTATTGGGTTCGATACCGTCATATCCGGCATCTTTGATTGCTTTACATTTGTCGAGTACCGAACCTTCCATGCCGACTGTTCCCCACATAATTGATTTTTTAAATCTTGAATCAGGTACTGTCGGTATCTTATTTGCTAATGCCTCTAACTTCATCGAAGATATAGTAAACGCACCTGTTGTAAACAATGCGCTTCTAAAAAAATCCCTCCTCTTCATAGCTTATCAGACTTAGATTCTAGCACCATTACCAACTACAGGAATTTCTTCCTTGATCCCAGAAACAGGTCCGAATTCATAGGTTTCCGGCCCCAGTTTAAGATTAGATGCCATAATCTGATCCCACGTGATAAATTTACCCGAATAGGCCGATTCACGCCCCATAATAGCCATTAATGTAGAATTAACATGCTGCTCTGAGTCATTAATAGGTTTATTTGTTCTTATGGCAGTTATCAGGCGAATATGTTCCTGAACGAAAGGATCAGGGACAACCATGGATTGATCGGCATCCTCTGCCTTCGGATATGGATATTTCCAAGCTACAGATCCATCCAGATTAAATATAGTATCGAAACAGTTGGTATAACCCTTCGTTCCGTAAATCATCACACTATGATTATTATCACAACCATCGATCTGACGAGATGTACAATGAGTACGCACACCATTGTCGTAAACGTATTCAATACTGAAAAAATCGTACATATCGCCTGTCACACGGCGCTGGCGGCCTCCAGTAGCCTCAGCCCTGATAGGACGTTTATCGCCCATAAACCATGACATCATATCTATCTCATGTACAAACTGTTCGGCAACGAGATCACCCGACATCCAGCAGAAGTTTACCCAATTGCGCAACATATATTCCATATCTGTCCACTCAGGTCGACTCTCGATATGCCACAATGAGCTACCAAGACGCGAAACATGCGCAGAGACAATATCTCCAATAGCCCCTCCTGCCACACGACGATATGTTTCTATACAATCTTTTTGCGAACGGCGGATGGTTCCGCTTATTACGGAAAGACCTCTTTGAGTAGCTTTCTTTCCCGTTATCAATATCTGCTTCGCCCCCATTGGATCGACAGCACATGGTTTTTCTATAAAACAATGTTTCTTTTTCTCTATTGCATAATCGAAATGCATGGGTCTAAACACAGGAGGTGTACACAGTAATACAACATCTACGCCGGAATCTATTACTTTCTGATAGGCATCGAAACCAATAAAGCAGTTTTCGTCCGGAATATCCTGCCCTTTGTCTTTAAGTGTCTTGCGACAAGCGTCCATCTTGTCTTGAAAAACATCACCCAATGCCGTAATTTGAAGTCCGCTACCTGCATCAAGAAAATTGCATGCAGCACCCGTTCCGCGGCCACCACAACCAACTAGACCCGCCTTAAGTGGTTTCCCATCAGGCGCAGTTTTTAAAATCTCAGGAACTTCTACATCTTTAAGTTTGTCATCGTTTTGGGCATTTCCTGAACAGCCGGTCAGAATTGAAGGCACAGAAATAACTCCTAATGCCCCAATGGCAGAATTTCTGAAAAATTTCCGCCTACTAAAATTTTCATTTTTCTTCATATATCTCTATATATTTGGTATTAGATCGTATTTCAGTTGGATAGGGAACAATAAAGATAAGATTCTTTTCAGATATATACTTAAAAATGATAATAACAAATCATAATTAACATTTAGAATTCAGTTTTATATATAATAATAAGTGAAATGAAGATTGAAATTACCTTAACTTTTAAGTTGGGTTAGATTATAATATAAATATTTTCTTCAGGTTTTTCTTTACTTTTTGTAATTCATTTTTATTTGTCATCCTGAGGAACGAAGAATCTTCCTTTCAGTAGATGTTTCACTCCGTTCAACATGACAAAGAGAGTATTTGCTGATAGATAGTAACAATCACAAAAATTCAAGAAAGCCTCATCACCCATACGAGTGCATCCCACTCAGCAAGTAATTCACACCAAAATAAGTCATTAATACACTTGCAAAAGCGAGAACTGCCAGCAAGTTGAAAAGATATGGATTGTCCCACTTTTTTACCAGACGTGTATGTGTAACAATTGCATAGACTACTATTGTGACTAATGCCCATGTTTCTTTCGGATCCCAGCCCCAATAACGCCCCCATGACTCATTTGCCCATACTGCTCCAAGAAACGTTCCAATAGACATTAACGCCAAGCCTGCCCATAATGACATCTCGTTGACTATGCTCAATTCTTTAATGCGATGAGTAAGTATGGGATATTTATCTTTTTTATTAATGCTAAGCAAAGACAAGTTGGTCAATCCTAGTAAAAAACTGATACCGAAGAAACCGTAAGCCGCAACAATAACCGCCACGTGAATCATCAACCATGGAGATTTAAGGACAGGTACCAATGGACTAATTTGCGGATCCATCCAATTCAAACCTGAAACAAATAGGATAATCCCTCCGAATAAGGTAGCTAAGGCAAATGTCATAAGACTCTGGCGTACAAAAAACAGTCCTGCAATAACCGTTATCAACGACACATATACCATAGTCTCATATGAATTGCTCCACGGCGCATATCCTGCTATATACCAGCGCATACCTATGCCAAAGAGATGGTAAAGGACAGCTACTATAACTGCGACTAGCAAGAAACGGGATATCCAACGTATCCAGCTTTGATTTTTGAATAACAAAATGAAAGAAAGAACTAATAATAGACCGCCTAAAACCAGATATAATATTTTACAGATACGAAATATATCCAACTTATTATACATTAGCTCTACTTTAATTTTCTCCGCTCCTATATCAAGCGTATTATTCTTATCAATCTGATATGTGTGAATCTGCGATAGGGCATTATCAGCCTGAGTCCAATCATTTGTTCGCAATGCCTCACGTATACTTTTCAAATACCCCTCCATCGCTTGCGTTGCAAATAATGAATCACTAGTCGTTAATTCGGACAAATCGTCGCCATAAGCATACCATTTATGGTTAACATCCCCTTCTTTAGGGAAAATATTAACCATGCGATAGCTTACTAACTGATGAAAGATATTGATTTGTTCATCAAGTTTTATCAAATCTTTTTCAAATTTTGTACGTTCCGATGGTGTTTTATTGAATGCCCGCTCCAATTCGTACTGTAATTTATAATGTCCGTTAGAATCGAACAATTCGGCATAAGAACAAAATTCTTCTGTCACATCATAATTAAATGCAATTGTTTTATTGGAAAGTTTAATGAAAGGGACATGTTTCCACATCTCAGGTATGGTCAGCAAACTCAATATAAACTGGTCGGGATTAAGGTCTCCAACCTTTTCTGCCCGATGCAACTTACGTAAGACTTCGGAAGCAAAAGTATTGACAGGTTCCATACGTCCATCTGAGGCTTGCATAGGCAAAGCTCCAAAGTGGGATGCATGCTCGGCAGGCACTTTGCTTTTCTGGATAATATCGAACATACCCTCGGTAGGCATATGTTGTGCGCTCAATGATAATGAGGATAAGGAAAGTAGTGTTAGGGTTGTAAATGCTTTTGAGGCTGCTCTTAGCTCTTTTAATTGGGTAGCCAACTGGCGGAAGCGTGCATTCTTTCCTACGAAGCATAGTATAAAACCAATTATGAGTATTACATAACCTGTATAGGTTACATTCCGACCTGCCACATCTTTATTCACTGATAATATTGTACCTTCTTCGTCTGTGTCATACGAAGCCTGAAACAGACGGTATCCTTTTATGTCGATAACATTATTCATAGAGATAGTATGCTCTTCCGACTTTCCATCGGCATATATTATAAGTTTACTCTCGAAAGACGACGGGCTGGAAGAGCCTGGATAACGACTCAATGTAAACTTGACAAGCTCTATGCTGAATGGTAATTCATGATAGTTTTCTCCTCTATTCGTTTGTACATGCATATAACTCAGCTTTTCCCTTTCGCGGAGATGAATAGAGCCTTCTTCTCCTAAAATGTGAGAAGTTAATGCTCCTGCCAGAATAATGATAAAGGCAATATGTACAGTAAGTCCGCCCCATTTCTTTCGTTTGTAAAGTTCACGACGAATTAGTATAAGAATAAAATTGAGTACCAGCAGAAACTGCAATAAGAAAAAAGCGGGAGAATAATAAATAATAATCTTTGCCGCTTCGGTACTCATATATTTTTCTATAAAGGTAGCAACGGCTAAACACACAGCATATATGATAAGCAATACTATGGTTGTCTTGTATGAGGATAATACTCTTCCTACTCCCGAATCAAGTTTCATTTATGTACTTATTTGCAGTTAATAATTGTGCAAAAATAAATAAGTGAAGCATGTATCTACATCACTCCACTTATTTACTTAACTATATTTATGTATTTTTGGAATTAGGCTTACGCTTTCTTCCATTGTTCACGTAATAGTTTCACGGATTCGGGAACAATTACTTTACGATCTCCCTGACATCCGCATTCATAGCTTACATATTTGTCGTATTTAAGCATTTTCAGAGCTTTGAAGCCTTCAATATAATTGTCGGCATCACCATCTTCACCCGGCATGCTACGACGTTTACGACTAGCTATATGAACGTGTTGCAAATATTCTCCTGCTGAGATGAAAGCTCCCATATCAGAAGTTTCTTCTGCTGTCATATGCCAGAAGTCGCCCATACAGCGTACGCCCGGATTATTTATATCACGACAAATAGAAGCAGCATCCGCAACCTGGCGCAGGTAAAAAGCCTCACCTCTATTCAGAGGTTCGAATATAACTGTTGTACCATGCTGAGCTGCATATGTTCCCATTTCATTGAATTGCTCGCATAAGAAATTACGAGTCTCCATTGTATGAGGAAGGGATGGTTGCTGACCATTAAATCCTGGTACAATGATAACTCCTGTCGAACCGAGTTCTCCGGCAGCAGCAATTATTTCTTTCATTGTATCCATACATTCTTTTCTGATAGCCTCATCTGTAGATAGGATAAATCCTTTAAATCCAGCACAAATGGCACTCACTTTTATGTTACGTCCATTCAGTGCTTTCTTTATCTCATCTACACGTCCGGCAAGTCCACCTCCCCATGGTTCGAAGCCTACGATACCGAGTTTCTCCATGTAATCGAGTTTCTCGTTAAGGCTCTCGCCGGGAGCTATTCCTTCCTGAAATGAAAGTTTCAATTCCACTTTACTTTTTTTTGAATCATCTATTGAGCTAGACGCAGCATTAGCTGCGATAGAAGTACCGCCTAGAGTGACAAGAGCCGCGCCTGACAAAGATGTTTTCAAAAAATCTCTTCTATCTAATGTCATAGTTTTCTGGTTTTATTTACCTGATCCCGGTACAGGAACGACAAATTTACTCATATCCATCTTCTTAGCAAGATCTAAGTCAGCCGGAGTATAGTCTAATGGAGAAGCTGTCATTTGTTCCCAAGTAGATTCGCCTCCTGTATAAGCCGATTCACGTCCCATGATAGCAGCCATGTTAGAAATTGCAGTTTCTGAAGCTTGATCAATAACTGTTTTGCTGCGAATATGGTTAATCCAGTTTACATGTTCTAATGTGTATGGATCTGTTTGTTTATATTGCGCTTTTTCGGCTTCGAAATCATATTTCCAGATTACATTACCTGCTAAATCTTTAATTTCCATTGTTGCACTATTCCAAGAACCTTTCGTTCCTTGAATAAATTCACTAACATTATTAGCACAACCATCGATCTGACGACACATACTGTGCAGATGAACTCCGTTTTCCATTTCAAAGTCAATACTGAAGTTATCATATTGGTCTCCTGTTAGACGACGATGACGGGAGCCAAACCCTACAGCCTTAACTGGTTTCAATCCGCTAAACCATGTAAATACGTCAATATTATGAACGTGTTGTTCTACAATATGGTCACCTGACAACCACTTCCAGTTCACCCAGTCTTTTATCATCCATTCTGCATCTGTCCATTCTTTGCGACGATCATTGTACCAAAGCATATTTTGGTTCCAATATACTGTACCGCCTGTTATTTCGCCAATCATACCTTCCATAATTTTCTTGTATGATTCAACATAATTACGTTGATGATGACGTTGTGTTCCTGTTACAACAGCAAGTCCTTTGGTTTGAGCTTGTTTTGCTGTAGCTACAATAGTACGGTATCCTACAGGATCGACGCAAATCGGTTTTTCAAGGAATGAATGTTTTCCTTTTTCTGTTGCATATTTAAAATGAATAGGACGGAAGGATGGAGGAGTTGCAATAATAACAACATCGACATCACTTTCTATCACTTGTTTATAAGCATCTAAACCTACAAAACGTTTATCTTCTGGTATATCTATACCTTTATTTTCTTTTAATCCGTTAGCTAGGCCATCGACTCTATCTTTAAATGTGTCTGCCAAAGCCACAATAGTCACACCATTAGCAGCATTCAAAAAGTTGTATGCTGCACCAGAACCACGTCCGCCACAACCGATTACTCCAGCCCTCAATTCTTTTCCATCTTTAGCCATATCCATTGTTAAATCAGGAATATAGTATGTTCCCGGCTCTTTTAACGGCTGAATTTTGGGCTCGGAACTACTACCTGTACATGACGACAAGATGGCTGCACCACCAGTTGTGCCTAGTGTACCTGCAACACCTACAAGTGCTGAACTCTTCAAAAATGATCTCCTACTAATGTTGTTTTTCTTTTCCATGAACGTCTATTTAAGGGTTATTAGATATGAATTATATTTTACATTTATTTCGGGACTTATTCAGCCACACAAACTATACGGAATCCGATTCCTTTAATATCTGAATACCACCAGATACTCTTAGGTTGCTGAGGGTCTGTTTTTAACCAAGCATCATGTTGCGTAGAATTACGTGATGCACAACGTAAATCCGATGCATCGGACAGATAATTTCCTCCGCGCACAACGTATTCTTCGCCTTCGGTAACTAATGGATTTGTTACACTTTCACCGCCTTTAGTATATGCCTGCGGATCATATTTGTCTGCACAATATTCCATAACATTACCTAGCATATTTTTCAAGCCGAATGGATTTGCTTTAACTTCTGATGGCTCCTGCGTCCTATTGCGGCTATTCAATCCATAAATCACATAAGATGATATAGGCTCTGTATCAGGACTAAAGAATTTACGCCAAAAGCCTTGTTCTGAAAAATCTTTTGGGCTTCCTTCGAAGAAGTATGGTGTTTCTGAACCTCCACGAGCTGCATATTCCCATTCAGCCTCAGTTGGGAGACGATATTTTTTACCGGTTTTCTTAGATAGCCACTGACAGAAAGTCTCGGCGGCATAGTGTGTCATTGTTATTGCAGGACGGTCTCCTCCACCCCATCCCTGATCAGGAAAACCAAAAGGAGGCGTTGGACCGGAAACTGCATCAACGTCCGGATTACTATTATTTGCAAATACTTTTTCAGGGGGTGTACGGCCTTCACTCATTGTCTCTGCATAAAAAGCCCAATACATATCCCATGTAACTTCCAATTCAGCCATATAAAACTGGCTTAGAGTCACATTACGAACAGGTGCTTCATCTTCTTTGTGGAATGCTTCTTTCTCGGTGCTACCCATTTTGAATGTTCCACCAGGAATTGCAACCATATTGAAAGACACTGCTGTACCTGGAACCTGCTCTGTAAAATTCTGGAATCCAGTAATAGCTGTGGCTGTTTTAAAATACATACTGGTGTCGACAGCTGTTTTAGTTGTCGGCACTACCGTCAGTTGCGAGTGCTTATAATTCGGATTGTAGTGTCCTGCATCGAGGTGGCAGCTAATACATTGAAGATTGAGTTTCTTTTCATTTTCTTCATAGTATAAGTGAGCTGTAACAGCTTCGTCTGATACTCCTTCGGGAAACAGATTATAGTGACATTCTTTACATGATGCGTTCGGAATATATGTCACTGCATAATCAAGTTCAGACATCCTTTCCCAATCAAAATCGGCACTGTCTTTTGTAAGATATCCCCAAACGTCTCTTATTCCTAATTTTGCTTTGGCAGTATAATGATCCCATGTGTTGTTCTTTGGTGGAAGGTGACAATCGACACAATGTACTTTCGTACCACTTCCATTATCCATATGTTTGGATAATTTCCAACTATCTTCGACATGTGGATGAACGTGACAAATCATACAAGATTCGTCTGTCGAGAAATAAACTGATGTTTGATAAACTGATATCATTAGAATGATACCCAAGATTAGTCCTAATAGTAGATAAAATGATTTACGTTTAAAAAATTTAGCCTTCTTCCCTTTAGAAGGTTTTCCTGTAGAGTTTTCAGTTGTCATTTTGTTTTACGATGGTAATGGTAATGTTTAATTCTATATTAGTTTCAGGTTCTTAGCATAAATACAAAGAACGGCAATTAAAATCAATAATTCAATAAATAATATACATATAATGACTATTATAAGTAATTTTAAATATTATTTTTATCTTTTTTAATATTTATCATTAAAAATTTGTAATCGAAACCCTTGGTAGAATGGTCAAATTGATTAGATTCGCCCTTCTTTTGATTATAATATTTTTTTGGCCAACATAAATCAGAGCACTAATATAATTCTTTTTCAATTATTATGCACAATTATTACATTTTATTTATCTCTTTGTTTTGCCTCACAGGGTGTAAAAATAAGCAGGAAAGCTATTTTGAAGAGCATGGGAAAATTTTTCATACAACATATTCTGTCAAATACAAATACACTCGCTCTCTAACGGCAGAGATAGAAAATGAGCTCGCGCGATTCGACGATTCCCTGA
The DNA here is from genome assembly GCA_047972895.1 of Dysgonomonas sp. Classification (GTDB taxonomy): domain Bacteria; phylum Bacteroidota; class Bacteroidia; order Bacteroidales; family Dysgonomonadaceae; genus Dysgonomonas. Next base: position 237,202 of record JBKEBA010000011.1, on the reverse strand, counting down.
ATCCATTTAAAGCGACATCTGTCATTGCGAAGGTAAATAATAATGAGGAAGTCGTTTTGGATACGTTTTTCATCAATGTTTTCAATCGGGCACAAGAAGTTTCCAAAATATCGGACGGACTATTTGACATCACCGTATCTCCGTTAATAAACGCGTGGGGATTTGGATTTAAAAATATGGACAATGTTACTCCTCATATGATTGACAGCCTGAAACAGTTAGTAGGATATCACAAAATAAGATTACAGGACGGGAAAATATTTAAAGACAATCCGAATATACAAATCAATACTTCGGCTATAGCTAAAGGGTATTCTTCGGATGTAATCGCTTATCTGTTGGAATCTTACGGCATCTGCAATTATATGGTTGAAATAGGTGGAGAAGTCCATGCAAAAGGGCTAAGTCCCAAAGGTCTGTGTTGGAATATAGGTATAACGGAGCCTGTGGATAAGAACATTTATGATTACGAGCATTTACAAACAATTCTTAGACTTTGCAATAAATCGATGGCAACATCGGGTAATTATCGCAACTACTATGTGAAAGATAATAAAAAGTATGCACATACAATCGATCCAAGAACAGGATATCCATCTCAGAGTAATGTACTTAGCGCAACCGTCGTTGCAGATGACTGTATGACTGCTGATGCATATGCAACTGTTTTCATGCTAACTGATACGGCTCAAACCCGCATTATCGCACAAAAGGAAAACCTTTCGTATTTTTTGGTATTAGGGACAAGTGATAGTACGTATGTTACGGTGAAATCAGATGACTTTGGCAAGTAATCAACAAAATATACTGTAAATCAAATATTTACACACAAAACAAATAATAATTTAGGTCATTTGACATGTAATTAATCTTCCTGATAGCAGCCTATTGAAATGAATTGTATATAAAGACAATAACTTCCTTGAAGAAATAGTAGCCCAAAACAATGGCAACTATCAGCTTCACGAATGTTCCTGCCAGAAAACCAAGAAAGGCTCCAAATCCTGCTTTCAAAGCAACTTTGAACTCTTTGTCATCGATAAGCTCTCCGACCACTGCACCCACAAAAGGAAAGATAATAATACCCCACGGTGGTATGAGGAATATCCCCGCAACAACACCTATAGCACTCCCCCATGCGCCTTTGCTGCCACCACCAAACTTCTTAGTCCCCCATATAGGAACGTAATAGTCAAGAATCTGGACGACAATAACAACTATGCCCCAAACAATCAAAAATAGAGGAGAAAATTCGATCTGTGAAGTCAGGTGCAATAAAACAATGCCAGCATAACTTAAAGGTACACCGGGAATAACAGGAAGTACGCACCCCAGAAACCCGACAATAATACATATAGCACCGAATACGATAAGGATAATATCTAGAGTCATATCTCTTCTTTTGACGCAAATATAGATAAAAAATAATATTCACATTTTCCCATTATAGCTTTATCACAAGAATATCTATTATTAATTGAAAATATCAGCTATAAAATGAATATTAATTTATTCAACAATCTACCAATTAAAAGCGTACTTTTGCAGAAACTAACAGACCATAAAAATGAATTATATAGAAGTCAAATTTACATGTACTCCGAATGATGAAATTGTAAACAGTGTATTATCAGCCACTATTGCCGAGATGGGATTTGAAAGCTTTGTGGAAGATGAAAGCGGAACTCTGGCATATATACAAAGCGATTTATTCGATGTAAAAAGATTAGATGAAGTACTAAATGATTTTCCTATAGAAGCAGAAATTATCTATTCATTCAAAGCGATAGAAGAGCGAAACTGGAACGAAGAATGGGAAAAAAACTATTTCCAACCACTTATTATTGATGACAAATGTATCATACAAAGTACATTTCACAAAGTGCCAACCACTTACGATTATAATATATTTATTGATCCAAAAATGGCTTTCGGCACAGGACATCACCAGACTACAGAACTGATGATACGTGAAATACTGAAAGACGACTTCAGTGGTAAATCTGTCCTCGATATGGGCACAGGCACAGCTATATTAGCCATACTCGCTTCTATGCATGGAGCTGATCCGATCACAGCCATCGATATCGACAAATGGGCGTACGATAATGCCATAGAGAACCTCAGCCTGAACAACATTGACAATATTACTGTAAAAATAGGTGGAGCGGAATTATTAGACACGGTAACTTACGATGTTATATTGGCTAATATCAACCGTAACATTCTATTAAATGATATTCATGCTTACACAGCCGTTTTAAACGATGGCGGTGTGCTGTATATGAGCGGTTTCTATGTGGAAGACATTCCGGCAATCACCGAAGAATGTAATAAAAATGGCCTATCATTCTGTTACAACACAACCAAAGATAACTGGACAGCGGTAAAATTTGTGAAGCCATAAACGACATAAGAGGAGGCTTTCGAATGAAACCTCCTCTTATGTGTGAGTTAATTAGGTATTAGGCTTTAAGGTAAATAAAGATTGTTTGGTTATCGGTACAAAGGAAAGACATTTAGGCAACCCCTCCAAATAAAAAAACATATTATAAAACATATTTTTTATAAAGAATGCTAACATATTTCAATAGATTCGCCATTTTTTTAACATAATTGACAGGACTAGGATTTAGGAATGCGCCTCAACAAATCAGTTTAAAGTTATACACACCAAACACTTGCAATAAAACAAATACAAGATTACGCAATAAACAACACGAACCCATATATTAAATACTCTATTTTACATAAGTACTAGCAAAATTCCCTAACTTAATACAATAAATTACATATTTATATTTCCTTGTGCAGCATCGGGATTCTGTAGAAGATATAATCTATATAATTCAAAAAAAGTAGGAGCATCCAATATTTCTACATTTGCATTCCTCTTCTGCAATTCTTCATTTATAGCTGTATACCATGATGGTGATTTTAAGATAGCACGAAACCAATGAAATTTTATAGGTCTTGCAGCTATCCTATCCAGAATTACATCCGTTGCCTTTATCGGATCATTATCTACAATATCATAATCTGAACGAAGGACTGGCATATATCCGTGCAATAATGTCAATGACACTTTTTGTGGAACTATTCCGTTAGGACTAAAAGAAGCATAACAATCTAGTCCATCTTTATTCAATCCGGGAGCTTCGCCATCAATCACAAAACCCGTAATGGATAAATCCCATTTTTTGTAATATTTCCGACAGTGTTTCGCCCATGCATCCAAGCCACACTTAAAATCCGATAGTGGTCTTGGTTCCTGCAACATTCCTGGCAAAAGATATCCGGCCCCGTTGTCCGCAGCCACAAAATAATCATTTGCCGTAGCAGTCATCCGATAATTATGTAGTACCATTGGTACTCTTTCTTGTAAAACAGGGCTAATTGCCCACATCATAGGTACTCTCCCCCTATCCGGATTATCCCATATAGATGGCGTAGTCTGTGTGACCCATGCCGAGGAATCATAATCACCTACATAAAATATAATAAAATTACGTCCGTTGAAGGTTACCTTTCCATCAGCACCGATATATCCTTTCTTTTTCAAATCTTGCAATGTTACCCAATATTGCTGATATGTCTTATTCAATGGAAAATGTTGCCAGAATGAGGAATTAGCTAATGCGCCTAAACCAATAGCATCAGCATCTTTGAAGGCATTATATGCACTTATAATCCGTGAAAACTCCCATTCTGTTGCTACATCCTCATGCTTACCTCCTGCATGCTGAGTATATTTAAATGCCCAACTCGGAAAGCCTCCGATATAACAAAATTCTTTTCCTGCATTCCGCTTATAGGCCAACTCCAAAAAAAATTTCAATGTGTTCAGGTCTGTTCCTTCTTGTTGACTTAATTCATCTGTAGAAGGCTCATCACCCCAGGGAGACAAATCGAAGAAGAAGGCTCCTTTGCTAACAAAAAAATCATGGTTAGTCAACTGATGATGATTAGCGACTGTTGCTTTCGGTTTTGTTCGCCAATACTGGTCAATATAGTATGCTGCATATTTTGTGTTACATTTACCTGTTTTCAGATATTTCTCTATGAACCAGATGTAAGGATCATTCTTTTTCGAACCTGTGGATGGTATATTCGTACCATGAATATTACCCTTACCCGTAAAGATAGATGAACCGTCTTTGTTTACCAACCATCTCTTTACAGGAATTTTTGGACCGTTAAGTATTATTTTACTATACAGGCTATTAGACGCAGTATCGAAACGAATAGCTATTAGGTTTTCAATACCAGCCAAAGAGGAAGCCACATTACTTGTAGATGCCACATTAGAGTCATAAACAACGGCACCTTTAATCTTATCCATATATCTGATTACAGCATCTTCTATATTATCAATCTCTATTGTATCTTTTCCGGCTAGCCATTGCCCCTGTTGTCTGTATTTATTCCACCAGTAATCATCAATCCATATGCCATCCTTATCCACATAGCGTATATACAACTGAGCCTCATTTCTGTTAACGACTCCTTGTAAAGTGGAAGTGAGGTGCATAATATCCCATAGCTCCTTTACCTTTTCACTATTATTCAAATCATATTCTGTCAGATAACGCAAATCTAATACACCGATAGGCTTAGTCTTTGCAAAAACAGAAGGCATATAACAACAAAAGAAGAAAAATAGAAAAAACAACAATCGATTAAGCTTCATAAAGGCTATTTTTAAGAGAAACGACGAATATATTACTTGTTTTTCATGTGAATATCTACAAATTTAATAATTATTGTTTATCAATTTCTATCTTTGCACCTTCAATTAAACAAATACAAAATGACTAATACGCAATCTGCCGTTTATTCAAAGCAAAGAATACGTTATGCCGTTATGGCTTTATTTATAGCTCAGGGTTTATGTTTTGCCAGTTGGGCAAGCCGTTTACCCGATATAAAAAAAGACTTTAATGTGGAGAGTTTCCTACATTATGGACTTTTAATGTTCCTTCTCCCTATCGGCAAATTTGCAGCTATTCCTATTGTTGGTTTTCTTTTGCCTCGCATCGGAAGCAAAAAAACGGTACTGATAAGTATCACAGGTTTTTCTTTATCACTATTACTAATCAGTATTATACCCGGCATCACAGGACTTGGTATCGCCCTATTCCTGTTCGGTACATTCTGGAATATGACAGATATTTCGCTCAACACACAGGCAATAGAAGTCGAGCGCATATACGGAAAACCCATTATTGCTACCTTCCATGCAAGTTGGAGTCTTGCCGCATGTATCGGTGCACTTATCGGGTATGCCATGATTAATTTGAAAATAGATACGTTTTACCATTTTCTATTTATGGCTATACTAGCCGTTTGCATTATATTCATCAACTATAAATATCTACAAGAACCTGCAGTTGTATCTAAAACAAAAGAGGTGAAACCTGAAGAAGAACATAAATCAGGAAAATTCCATTTACCTGAAACATTACTTATCCAGTTAGGCTTAGTATGGTTGCTTGCTCTGATTGTTGAAAATACAATGTTCGAATGGAGTGATGTATATTTCCAATCGGTCATAAAAGCACCCGAGTCATTACAAGTAGGCTTTCTTGTCTTTATGGTGATGATGTTTACAGGACGTATGCTTGCTAACTTTGCATATCGTATATGGTCTAAGAAAACCGTTCTCCAGATAGCTGGAGCATTAATATTTATCGGTTTTGTAACCTCATCTCTTTTTATTGGTTATTCCGACACACTTATCATTAAGGTAATAATAAACGCTGTCGGATTTATGCTGATCGGATTAGGAATATCTTGCGTAGTTCCTACAATATATAGTATAGTAGGAGATAAGGCAACTACACCTGTCGGTATAGCATTGACAATAATGTCCAGCATCAGTTTTGTAGGCCCGCTTATTGCTCCACTACTCGTAGGTGCTGTGTCTGATAAATATGGATTAGAATGGGCTTATCTTATTATTGGACTATTCGGTCTGTGTATCGTAGCCATTGCCGCACTAAGTAAGACATTGAGGAAATAATTATTTCTAAATAACAGGTAATAGTCGCTCCGCTGAATTTATAACTTTTTCAACATCCTCTTCTGTTCCTCTGAATGGACCGGAAGCCTGGATTTTGATTGTAGCCATAGAAGCGGCAAACTTCCCCGCATCTTCTATACTTGCACCTTTAGCTCTTTTGTAGAGGTATCCTGTAACGTATGTATCACCACATCCAGTTGCATCTACAACGCCATTCGGTTTGTAGGCCGGTATTTTATAAAATGTCTTACCGTCATAAATAACAGAACCAAGACTACCTAAAGTAACCAGAACCTCTTTCACTCCCCAATCATACAATTGTTGCGAAGCTTCCTTTATATCACTCATACCTGTGAGAACTTCCATTTCAAGCTCATTCACTTTTAGAATATGTACATACTTAAGCGTTTCCAGTTTATTCTTCCAATCTATGGGATATACATTTTGTTCCCGCACTTCGCGTAAATATCCTTGCGAGTCTATAGCAATAAGACCTTTTCCGGCAAGGTATTCCACCAATTCTAAAGGAAAATCATCAGCAAGTAAAGCGCCTAACAGGAAGTATTCCGCATCGATATTTGCAAAACCATCTAAAGAAAAAGGATCCGCTTTTGCCAATACTCTTTGAGTACGGTTATCTTGATTCTCTCCATAGATATTTTCGAAATAAAGCGAATGCCTGCTCGGTATAACTGTTACATCGACATTTTTCGAACGCAGATCTTCTACTACAGCCATTTCCGATTCCGCTAATGATGTCACCAGACTATAGTCTATATTATTAAGATGTCTGATGGCATGTGAGAAATAGAAAGCTGTTCCCCCTGGCATATATACAGTATTTTTAGGAGTGATAACTTTATCTAAAGTAATGTGTCCGACACAACAAATATTACGTTTACGCATGATTTTCTTTTTTGAAGTTGCAAAAGTAATAATTATTCGTTGTGTTTCCCTACTTCCTCATTCAATTCAGATTATAATATAGGCTAAGAGGTTGTTTTAAATACAGAAAAGGCTATCTGACGTTTGTCAGATAGCCTTTTCATCTATAGATTTTATTCTTATTTTTTTATTCCGTTTCTTTTCAGCAGAGCGTCTACAGTCGGTTCTTGTCCTCTAAACTTAACGTAAAGGGCCATAGGCTCTTCCGTATTACCTTTTTCCAACACATTTTTACGGAAAGATTCCGATGTTTCTTTATTAAATATTCCGGTCTCTTTGAACAAGGCAAAAGCATCTGCATCCAATACCTCAGCCCACTTATAACCATAATATCCGGCTGCATAGCCTCCGGAGAAAATATGCCCGAAAGACGGAGACATTGCGACCTTGTCTATTACAGGCAGTAATGCTGTTTTATTCATAGCTTTATGTTCAAACGCGATAACATCGCCTGTGTATGGCTGTGTCAATGTATGCCATGCCATATCCAGATATCCGAAAGATAATTGACGGTAACACAAATAACTAGCGTTATAATTAGCTGCATTTACAAGCTTCTGAACCAGTTCGGCAGGTATTTTCTCTCCTGTTTTGTAATGCACAGCAAATTTGTCAAGATACTCTTTTTCTGTCAGCCAGTTTTCCATTATTTGTGATGGTAATTCAACAAAGTCATGTAATACATTTGTTCCCGATAACGATTCATATGTACATTTAGTCAATATTCCATGAAGCGCATGTCCAAATTCATGTAAGAATGTCTCTACCTCATCAAATGTCAACAAAGCAGGTTCGTTATCGGTTGGACGTGTAAAATTCATCACGATCAGCACATGAGGACGTGAATCTTTTCCCTTCTCAATATATTGCCCTTTAAATTCGGTCATCCATGCACCCTGTCTTTTTCCTTCGCGTGGGTGAAAATCTGTATATAAAACAGCAATAAGATTTCCGTTTTCATCTAATACATCAAATGCTTCCACCTCAGAGTGATACACCGGTATTTTTGTATTCTTCTTAAATGTAATACCATATAAATCGGTAGCAAGACCAAATACGCCCTTCTTCACATTCTCCAATTCGAAATATGGACGTACCAGTTCATCGCTTACGCTATATTTAGCATCTTTCAACTTCTCTGAATAGTATGACCAATCCCATGGCATAAGGTCTATATCCTTTTGCTCCATGCCAACAGCAAAGCCTTCTACCATTTTCACATCTTGGCGAGCAGCCGTAGCATAAGCTTCGAACAGATTGTCTAAAAGTCCGTAAACACCTTCTTTATTCTTAGCCATCTTATTACGCAAGACGTAAGTGGCATAGTCAGGATAACCTAATAGATTTGCAATTTCCATACGGGTTTTAGCTATTCCCTTTACATTTTCTTGATTATCATATTCCCCACCCGACACACATTGTGTGGTATATGCCATATAGAGTTTTTCACGTATGTCGCGGCGTGACGAATATTTCATGAAAGCAATATAACTAGGAGCCGACAAATCAAATATCCATCCTTCCTTATTCTTTGATTTTGCTTTTGCCGCAGCAGCATCTTTCACCATTTGAGGTAAGCCTGCAAGGTCGGCTTCATCAGTAAGAAGCATTTCAAATTTGTTATTTTCTTTCAAGGCATTCTGTCCAAATGTAAGAGTTAACTGACTCAATCGACTAGATAGTTCTTTGTATGTATCCCTATCTTTTCCCGCAAGAGTAGCTCCGCTATTCTCAAATCCTTGATATATTTTTTCAACTAAACGAATTTGTTCCGGATTGAGATTTGTTTCAAATCTTTTTTCATAAACGGTTTTTATTTTTTGAAATAAACCATCATTTAATGATATCTCATTTGAGTGCGCTGACAGCTTTGGCTGTAAACGCTGTGCTATCTCCAGCATCTCATCATTACTCTCGGCACCCAACAGGTTAAAAAATACTGATGTTACACGCGATAATAGTTTCCCTGATTCTTCGAAAGGAAGTATTGTATTGTCGAATGTAGGCACAGCTTTATTCACAACTATTTTATTTATTTCATTACTATGATCCTTTATACCCTTTTCTATAGCGGGTTCATAATGTTGATTCTTTATTTTATCGAACGGAGGTGTGTCGTAAGGCGTTTTATACGCAGCAAAAAACGGGTTTTGAGCCTGAGTTGTTGTCATAATAGTAATTAAAAGTAAAATAGAAAAAAGTCTTTTTTTCATGAAAATCTGATTTTTTGAGAATTTACGGACTTAAAAAACGAATAAAGTCAAAACAGTATTTATCTGTTAATTGTTTAACAATTCAATCTGAAAATTAAATATAATAATACATATTGAAAGCAGGCATAATGCATCCTTGCATATCATATTATTAGTTTCAATACACCAGAATCGATATAGACGACACCAAAGGTATAAAAACTAATCCAAAAACTTTATCTTTGCCTTTTTAAATAAGCAGTTGAACTATTTCTTTGACTTTTAAAAAGTTCGTAAACCTCATATACTTTTTTTATTATTTTTTCGTTATAAATTAACTAGTAAATAAAATGCATCATGATTGATTATATAAAAGGGGAAATCGTTGAATTGACTCCTGCCTCTGTTACTATCGAAACTTATGGAATCGGGTATTTTATCAACATATCTCTTAACACCTATACAAGCCTCAATAGTAAAAAAAATGCACAGCTATACATCTACGAAGCTATCAGAGAAGATGCCCATCTGCTTTTTGGATTTTTCGACAAGCAGGAACGTGAAATCTTTCTTCTGCTAATCAGTGTGTCTGGTATTGGAGCAGGTACGGCTCGTATGATGCTATCCTCAATGAACACTCAGGAGTTGGCAAATGTGATTGCATCCGGCAATGTGGATATGCTGAAAACAGTTAAAGGTATCGGTTTGAAAACTGCTCAACGGGTGATTGTAGATTTGAAAGATAAGATTAAGATAACAGGATTGGAACAGGCCGACATATTTGCAATAACTAATCCATCGGCAGAAGAAGCTGTTGCAGCCCTTGTTATGCTAGGATTTCCGCAACAAGCATCACAAAAAGTAGTATCTAAAATATTAAAGGATAAACCTGATGGTTCTGTCGAACAAATAATCAAAATGGCTCTAAAAATGCTTTAACTATTTATACAGGGTTGAAAAAGAATATTAAATATTTATTTGTAATTACTCTCTTTACTTGTTCCATCAGCCTGTTTTTCGGTATGCCCGGCAAAGCAGGTCAAACCGTTATTTCTACGAGTGAAATCCAACCAGAGGACACTATACCCATATACCCTGTAAAAAAAACACAGATAACAACATATAAAGACTTAATACACAATCCGCCTGCAGACCTTAAAACACCATCAAACATAAATACAAGTGTAGAATATGACCCTATAACTAAGTCATACATATTTCGCACAAAGGTCGGGGATAACGATGTATCGACACCCTTTTCTCTGACTTCGGAGGAGTATATGGCTTATTCTTTCAAGCAACGAATGGCTCAATACTTCAAAGAAAGAGATAAAGAAACACTTGCAAATAAAGACGATAAAGGAGAGTTTTCATTAAAAGATATCCAACTGAATATAGGCCCCGCCGAAAGGCTGTTTGGTCCGGGAGGCGTGAAAGTAAGAACGCAGGGATACATCGAAGCCACGATGGGTATAAAACATTCCAGCTCTGAAAACCCGACTCTTTCGGAACGTAACCGAAGTAAAACAGCATTCGAATTTAAGGAAGATATACAAATGAATGTCTCTGCGTCGGTTGGAGACAAAATCAATTTTGGGATGAATTACGACACCAAAGCCCTATTCGAATTCGATTCTAAAAAGCTGAAACTTGGATATGAAGGTAAGGAAGATGAAATAATCAAGCGTATAGAGGCCGGAAATGTGAGTATGTCTACGACTAACTCGTTAATTAATGGCGGGACTTCTTTATTTGGGATAAACACAGAATTGCAATTTGGAAGGTTACGCGTCAACACCGTAATTTCTCAGCAAGAGGCCGAATCCCGCACATCTAATACAAAGGGAGGAGTCCAGACCAGAGAATATGAATTTAAAGCAGATCGGTACGACGAAAACAGGCACTTCTTTCTTGGATATTATTTCAGAGATAATTATGATAAAGCTCTGAGCAAAATGCCATACATACAATCGCCGATAAGTATAACTCGTATAGAAGTATGGATCACTAACGAAAGGGGAATCCCCGATCAAACACGAAATATAATAGCCTTTGCAGATATAGCTGAACATGATTCCATAAAAAACAAATCGAATCTGTGGGCTCCTATGGGTTCTATAAAAATGCCATATAATAACGCAAACAATCTATATTCTAAAATAACTACTGACCCTACCAGATATCCTGCTCTGAGAGATATAAATCAGGTCAATGCTCTCTTCGATAATTTTATCGAAAACGGGTTAGATTATGAGAAAGTGGGTAATGCACGCTTACTTAATTCGTCAGAATATACCTTTAACCCTCAGTTGGGATATATCTCCCTCTCTTCTGCACTACAATCGAGTGAAGTCTTAGCCGTGGCTTATGAATATAAAATGAATGGGGAAACATATCAGGTCGGAGAATTCTCTACAGACATTATTGACACATATAACCCTTCTAACCCGAAGTCAGGTGCACTATTAGTGAAATTACTTAAACCTGTCTCTTTATCTCCACGTTCCTATACATGGGATTTGATGATGAAGAATATATATAAGATTAGCGATAATTCAATACAACAAGACCGGTTCCGTCTGAATATATCTTTTCAGTCCGACACATTGGGTACTTACATAAATTATATACCTGAAGGAAATATCAAGAATGAATTGTTGCTAAGAGTAATGAACCTTGACAGATTGGATTCGCGCAACAATGAGGTAAAAAATAAAGATGGTGCTTCAGGAGACGGAATATTTGACTATGTAGAAGGTTATACTGTAAATTCCCAAAACGGACAAATTATCTTTCCTGTAGTAGAACCTTTCGGTTCCTATTTAAGACAGAAAATCGGGAATAATGCAATTGCTGACAAATATGTCTATCAACAATTATATGATTCTACATTAACTGTAGCAAGACAGAATGCTGAAAAAAACAAATTCAGAATATCGGGTTCTTATAGAGGATCTGGTTCGAGCAATTCAATGATAGACTTGAATCAGGAAAACCTACCTCAGGGCTCTGTCAAATTAACGGCCGGAGGAGCTCCATTAATAGAAGGTCAAGATTATCTTGTCGATTATAATGCAGGTATAGTAACCATTATTAATCAAAATCTGTTAGACTCGGATATTCCGATCCAAATCTCTAATGAGAGCAGACAGAATACGATGCAACGAAAAACGCTGCTGGGACTAAATCTGAGCTACGATATTACTAAAAATTTTAATATCGGCGGAACAATCATGCACCTGTATGAAAAGCCGTTGACAACGAAAACCGAGTTCGGAAACGAAGCGATAAAGAATACATTATGGGGCTTGAATACATCCTACAAGACAGAGTCTATGTGGCTCACCAACCTTGTGGATAAATTACCGTTGATAGATGCGACCCAACCCTCACAAATAAGTTTCAACGCAGAATTTGCCCACATGATTCCGGGGCATTATCAGAGCAAAGATGCGGGAGGATATTCATACCTCGATGATTTTGAAACATCCGAATCACGGATAGACATAAAAAGTCCATATTCTTGGACACTATCTTCCATACCTTATAACAAAATGGGAGGATTATTTCCCGAAGCAGCAGAGCTACCTAGTGGCGACAGCACAAAATATGGAAAAAACAGGGCTATGCTATCGTGGTTTATGATAGATCCATTATTTACACGTAAAAGCTCTTCTTTGACTCCGGAACACATTAAGAATGATAGAGATCAACTATCAAATCATTTTGTCAGAGAAATAAATCTTTGGGAAATATACCCTGCTAAGGATATTGCATCTAATGAATCGGCGACACTTCCGGCTTTAAATCTTTCTTTTTATCCAGATGAAAGAGGCCCTTACAATTTAGATGCAATTAATATAAATTCTGATGGAAAACTTTTAAATCCAGAAAAAAGATGGGGTGGAATTACCCGCAAAATGGATGTTCGTGACTTCGAAGCATCGAATGTGGAATACATCGAATTTTGGCTAATGGATCCATTTGTTTATAACAGTACATCCCCATCTCCGAATCAAGGTGGAGATTTATATATAAATCTTGGCGAAATATCTGAGGATGTACTCAAAGACGGTAAAATGTTCTATGAGAACGGCCTTCCGATCAATAATGACCCAAATGCAATAGAATATACCGCATGGGGTAAAGTACCTAAACGCCAATCTACCGTATACGCTTTTGACAACAATAATGAAAATGCCGGACGGGAAAAACAAGATGTAGGACTCAATGGATTAAGCACTGCGGAAGAGTTTGAATTCCATACATATAAAAATTATATTACAGATTTCAGGGCAAAACTATCTGCCTCAACAATCAGTGAGATGGAAAACAACCAGTTCTCTCCGCTAAGAGATCCGGCCGGAGACACTTACCACTTCTACAGAGGTAGCGATTATGACCGCGACCAGATAAGTATTTTAGATCGGTATAAATATTATAATAATACAGAGGGTAATTCACCTGCAACTGATCAAACATCTGAAAGATATTCCACCGCATCACGTAGTGTTCCTGACGTAGAAGACATCAATCAGGATTATACTTTGAATGAAAACGAAGCTTATTTTCAATATAAGATAGAACTCACTCCTAACAGAATGAATGTTGGAGAAAATTATATCGTTGACAGCCGAAAGGTAAAAGTCCCTCTCCGTAATGGGAAAGAAGAAGACAATGAAGTTACATGGTACCAGTTCAAAGTCCCAGTTTGTCAAGGAGAGAAAATCGGGAATATCCAAGACTTTAAAAGCATCCGCTTCATGCGTATGTTCCTTACCAATTTTAAACAATCTACATTCTTACGTTTCGGCACGCTCCAATTGGTTCGTGGCGACTGGCGTGTATATGAACCTTCATTAAACAAAGACAATACCCCATCAGGAACAGGTGCAATAGATATTTCAACTGTCAACATAGAAGAAAATTCGGAACGGGAACCTGTTAATTATGTTGTTCCTCCGGGTATCAGTAGAGACCCAGATCCACAACAAGCGCAAATAGTAAAAGAGAACGAACAGGCTCTCTCTTTACGTATATCAGATTTAGATGCAGGTGATGCCCGAGCCGTGTATAAGAATACATTTTATGACCTGAGAAGATATAAAAGATTACAGTTATTTACCCATGCAGAAGAACTAATAAACGGACAATCTCTGACAAGAGGAGATCTGACTGTATTTATGCGCTTGGGCTCAGATTATAAGAATAATTATTATGAATATGAAATACCTGTAACAATAACACCGGAGGGTTCTTATAGCACAAACAATCCGAATGATAGACTTGCCGTATGGCCTATCGAAAACATGTTCGATTTTCCATTAGAATTACTTAAAAACATAAAGCTAAATCGTAATAGGGAGAAAAGAAAATCGGGATCGTCTGTATCATACACCACTCTCTATCATGAATATGACCCTGAAAAGCCTAATAATAAAGTAAGCGTGATTGGTAACCCATCATTATCAGAAATAAATGTGATAATGGTAGGTGTTCGTAACAATACCAGAGTAACTAAATCAGGCGAGATATGGATTAATGAATTAAGGCTAACAGACTTTGACGAAGAAGGCGGATGGGCAGCACAAGGTAACCTGAATATAGCCTTTTCCGATTTAGGAACTTTAAATCTATCGGGAAGAAAAGAAACAGTGGGTTTCGGCGCATTAGACCAAAGCCTTATGGAAAGACGCTCCGACGATTACTATACTTACAGTGTCGCTGCCAGTGTAGAATTAGGTAAATTTTTCCCTGAAAAGGCAAAAGTAAGTTTACCGTTATATTATTCATATTCTAATCAGACGACTACACCAAAATATGATCCATTCGATCAAGACGTTACATTAAAAGAATCGCTGAGTCTGGTAGAAACAAAAGTGGAAAAAGACTCGATAAAAAGTCTTGCCCAGGAAAAGACTACAACGAGAAGTGTTAGCCTGAATAATATAAAAGTAAATATACAGAGTAAAACACCTATGCCTTACGACCCTGCCAATTTTAGCTTCGGGTATGCATTTAGTCAAAGTGAAACGAAGGCACCTACGATTGTTTATGATCTTAGCAAAAATTACCGAGCAACATTCAATTATTCGTACTCTCCTTTGATGAAAACATGGGAACCATTCAAGAAAACAAAGAGTAAATCTGGAGCGGCTAAATTCGCAAAATCACTCGGGTTTAACTATCTCCCTAGCAATATTTCATTCAACTCCAATATCAGTCGTTTCTATACAGAAACATCATTACGTGATATCGAAAACTATACTGTAGGTGGACTTAATAACAACACTCAATTCTTATCTTGGAGTCAATCATTCTTATGGAACAGAGATTTTAATCTAAATTGGGATTTTACACAAAATCTGAAATTTTCTTTCCAATCAGGGACTGAAGCCGAAATAGAAGAGCCTTATTTGCAAGTGAACAAAAAATTGAACAGAGATGATTATGACATTTGGAAAGAAGCAGTAATTCGCAGTTTGAAAAACCTTGGAGATCCTCTCTCTTATCGTCAAACAGTAAAACTAACATATCAGTTACCATTCAAAAATATACCTGCCTTAGATTGGGTTACATCTAATGCCGGATATACCAGTGGATATACATGGGACAGAGGTGCAAAAATAGATAGTGTTGACATAGGAAATACAATAAACAATACTCTGACATTGGAACTTACAAACCGATTTAACCTCACCAATCTATACAATAAGTGGGAGTTTCTGAGAAAGGTAAATAACAGGTTTGATGGTAGAAACAGGGCACAGAACCAGAATCAGCGACAAACAGCAAACCGCGAACCTGAAAGGCGTAGATTTACCCAAGAGATAACAATATTAAGGGATACAACTACTACTGTACAACACGGATTAAAGACTAAGAATATTCAAGTATTGGCCAAAAAGGATGGCAAAACATATGCTATAAAATTTAAGAAAAAGGACGAAAACACCATAATAATAACGAATAAAGATTCAGCCAACATACAATTAAGTATAGAAGGCAGATATAAAGAGACGGGATCATCAAAGGTTTTAAAAGATATTGCTGAATATTCCGCCAGAGGACTGATGTCGGTACGCTCTGTAGGTTTTAATTATTCGAGACGAAACGAAACGAATATATCAGGATTCAAACCGGGCACAGGAGATATGTTTGGACAGAAAGACTCCGACTATGGGCTTGTACCCGGTCTGGGTTTTGCACTGGGCTTAGAAGGAGGTGAAGATTTTATCCAGAAATCATTGGATCGCGAATGGCTTGTAATAAATGATATGAATATCAATCCTGCCATATATAGTAACATGGAAAAATTCGATTTCAGGGCACAAATAGAACCATTCAAAGACCTCAAAATAGAACTCAATGCAAATCAAGAAAATAATAAACGTACCGAAGTCCAATACATGTTTGATGGTTCGCCTAAAACATATGGAGGAAACTTCTCTATGACAACTATAGCATTATCTACTGCTTTACGAAAGAGTAATGCTAAGAATGATTATAATTCGGCTGCATTCGATAAATTTCTGGAAAACAGGACTGTTATCAAAAACAGATTAGATGCCAGATATGCTAATATTCAATATCCATCAGGAGGACTTGCATCGGATAAGATAAATATAAATTCGGCAGACGTACTTGTTCCTGCTTTTATTGCAGCATATACAGGTAAAGATGCCAATACGATTTCTTTAACAGCGTTCCCTTCTTTATTATCTATATTGCCAAACTGGACAATAGCATATGACGGACTATCGAATATTCCATTTATAAAGCAACGCTTCAAAAACATACGCTTGAATCACACTTATAGTTGTATATATCAAGTAACTAATTATAGTTCTTATTCGAGCTGGGTAGATGCCGGTCAAGGCGACGATCTTGGTTACATACGAGATGTACTGAATGGAAACTTCGTACCATCCTCTCCCTATAATATATCGTCAGTCGGGATAGCCGAAGTCTTCAACCCATTAATTGGGGTAGATGGAACTTTAAATAACAATATGTCTATGAATTTACGTTACAATTCGGGTCGGACACTGACACTGAACATGTCATCGTATCAAATAATAGAATCTCTTTACAGAGAATTTGTTATTGGTATGGGATACCGTATCAACGAATTCAATCGCCTGTTAGGAATAAGTACCAGACAATCGGATCAATTTAATAATGATTTAAATATAAAAGCCGATTTATCTCATAAGACAACAGAAGCTCTTTTACGTAGGATTGAAGAACAGTTTACTCAAGCTACAAGCGGGACAACTATTGTGACATTAAAATTATCTGCTGACTATACGATGAGTAGATCTCTGACTTTGAGAGCTTTTTATGATAGGATTTTAAATAAGCCTCTGATATCGTCGTCGGCATATCCTACAACAAATAGTAACTTTGGAGTAAGTTTAAAATTTACGTTAATACAATAATAATGAGAGAAAAACTAAATATAATGCTTATAATAAAAAAAAATGATATAAGTTTATTTTTTTCAAATGTTAAACAATATCTTTGCATTAATTGTTAAATATTAAAATTAGGACAGAGATATTATATATCTTAGACTCATAATTTTAAAATAGACTAGGAGTAGGTAGTAAAAAAATGAGAAAATCGACAATTTGGATATTAGCAGGAATAATGGCATTCGCCTTCTTTTTTCTACTGTATTTACAAATAAGATACCTCAAAGAATCGATAACGCAAAGGACTGAACAGTTTAAAGAGGTTGTAAACCGTAGCTTGGCAAAAGTTTCAAGCGATCTGAGAAGCGATCAGGCTGAGAAATTCCTGAACGATGCTTTTATGGAAAGTCAGAAAAAAGAGGCGGCATATAACAAAAACCAAGCACAAAATGCGTTACAACAAGAGAGGTTGAAAATTACAGCAGATGAAACTGGATTTAAAATGGAATATGATGCAATTCATTCCAGTCAGACTAAACCAAGAAATCAAATCTTTCAATCGCCTGGAAAAAGAGGAATCAATGCTATATCGAAGACAATGTACGATATGCAGGACGAGCAAAAGAAACGATATCTTTACGAATATGACATAGTAAATGAAGTTGCGAAAACAATTATAAACACAGCTAGTAATGTGCCTATAGAAGAAAGAGTAAATCTAAAGGCATTAGGCACAAATATAAGAAATGAATTAAAATATAATGGTATAGAGTTACCATTCGAATATGAGGTTGTTGATAAAAACAACAGACCAATATATCCTCAAGGTGGACTCGGAGGAAAATATAAGAAAGCAGATTTTAGTCAGGTATTATTTCCGAATGATCCCGATGATAAAACAATACATCTGAAAATGTATTTTCCTACAAAACAAGAATATCTATTCAGTGAGGTATCTTTTATATATCCTTCGATATTGTTCACATTCATTCTGTTGGTTACATTTATCATCATGCTTTATATTACATTCAGACAAAAACGCTTGTCTGAAATGAAGAATGACTTTATGAATAACATGACACATGAACTTAAAACACCAGTATCAACCATTTCATTGGCAGCTCAGATGCTTAAAGACGGATCGATTACAAAATCGCCCGAAGTCTTTAAGCACATATCCGGAGTAATCAATGATGAAACAGAGCGGCTAAGTTTTCAGGTCGAAAAAGTATTACAGATGTCATTATTTGAAAAACAAAAAGCGACATTAAAAACAAAAGAACTTGATGTTAATGATATTGTAGTGTCTGTTGCCAATACTTTTCAGATAAAAGTAGAAAAATTTGGAGGAAATCTAGATATAGATTTGGAAGCGACCGAATCTACTATCAATGCAGATAAGATGCACTTCACAAATGTATTATTTAATTTATTAGACAATGCAGTAAAATACAGAAGAGAAGATGTTCCTCTCGAGCTCATGATTCGTACATGGAATAGTAACAACAAACTATATATATCCATTGAAGACAACGGTGTAGGTATAAAAAAAGAATATGTAAAAAAGATTTTCGATCGCTTTTATCGTGTATCAACAGGAAACCGGCACGATGTAAAAGGCTTTGGCCTTGGATTAGCATATGTAAGAAAAATCATCGAAGATCATAAAGGAACAATAAAAGCAGAGAGTGAACTAGGAAAAGGTACTAAATTTATAATTTGTGTACCGACAATGAAAATTAATTAGTAGCACAGATAAATTGTAAATAAGTAAGTTAATAAGTTATGGAAGAAAAATTGAAATTATTTTTATGTGAAGATGATGAAAATCTCGGAATGTTGCTTCGAGAATATCTTCAAGCAAAAGGTTACGACACTGACCTGTACATCGACGGGGAAGTTGGTTACAAAGGTTTCGTAAAAGAAAAATACGACCTATGTATCCTTGATGTGATGATGCCTAAAAAAGACGGTATTACACTAGTAAAAGAAATCAGGGCTATAAACACAGATATCCCAATCATATTCTTGACAGCCAAAAATATGAAAGACGATATTCTGGAAGGCTTCAAAGCTGGAGCTGATGATTATATAACTAAACCGTTCAGCATGGAAGAGCTGGTTCTTCGTATCGAGGCTATTTTCCGTCGCGTTAAAGGTAAGAGAAGTAAAGAACAACAAGTTTACCAATTCGGTAATATGTCATTTGATACTCAGAAACAAATACTGACTATCAACGGCGAAAATACTAAATTGACCACCAAAGAGGCTGAACTTCTTGCTTTACTATGTGCTCATGCAAATGATATTTTGGAGAGAAATCACGCTCTTAAGCAAATTTGGGTTGATGATAACTATTTCAATGCTCGTAGCATGGACGTATATATCACTAAATTACGTAAGCTATTAAAACCAGATCCAAGTATAGAAATTATCAATATACATGGTAAAGGTTACAAACTGATAGCTCCAGTTAACGAAGAAGAGAGCGCAGAGTAAATAAGTTATAAATAGATACGAAAAGCTATACTTATTCTAAAAGTGTAGCTTTCGTTTTTTTTTTTATCTAACTTTGTGTATCTAAACAATATTTACTGCGAGAAATAAATTATGAAGCAATATCACGATCTGCTAAAACGTGTACTCGAAGAAGGTACACACAAAAGCGACCGAACAGGAACAGGAACTATCAGTGTATTCGGCCATCAAAGCCGCTATAACTTAGCGGAGGGTTTTCCTGTTTTGACTACAAAAAAATTACACCTCAAATCAATTATATACGAACTTCTTTGGTTTTTAGCAGGAGATACTAATGCTAAATTTCTACAAGACAATGGTGTGCGTATTTGGAACGAATGGGCTGACGAAAACGGAGATCTGGGACATATCTATGGCTATCAATGGCGCTCTTGGCCCGATTATAATGGAGGACATATAGACCAGATAACGAATGCAATTGATACGATAAAAAACAATCCAGATTCACGTCGTATTATTGTAAGTGCGTGGAATGTTGCAGATTTACCAAACATGAATCTCCCACCTTGCCATGCATTCTTTCAGTTTTATGTGGCTGACGGAAAATTAAGCTTGCAACTATACCAACGCAGTGCGGATATATTTCTGGGGGTTCCTTTCAATATTGCATCCTATGCACTACTACTGCAAATGATGGCACAGGTTACAAGTCTCGAAGCCGGAGAATTTGTCCATACATTGGGTGATGCCCATATC
Organism: Dysgonomonas sp.; assembly: GCA_047972895.1. Taxonomy (GTDB): domain Bacteria; phylum Bacteroidota; class Bacteroidia; order Bacteroidales; family Dysgonomonadaceae; genus Dysgonomonas. The sequence continues at coordinate 216,392 of JBKEBA010000011.1, read as the reverse complement.
TATACAAATCATCTGGAGCAAGTAAAATTACAACTCACCCGTGATTTTCGTCCTCTTCCTCGCATGGTAATAAATCCTGATGTGAAAAGTATATTTGACTTCAAATACGAAGACTTTCAGTTGGAAGGTTATGACCCTCATCCACATATAAAAGGCGAAGTAGCAGTATAATAATAATGCAGTTCAATGTTAACAATCCTATTATCTTGGGTAATAATTGCATTTATCCTCTTCACATTTGGGGATATGCTAATTACATTCTATAATAGGATATGTAAACGAAAAGAAGAATATAACTTTACAGACAAGATATTATTAGGACTCTGTTTCCTGATGATACCTCTATCTATCTGGTCGCTATGGTTACCCTCTAATCATATTTTTTTAGTGACAATTTCATTTATCGGTATAGGTTATTGGAGCGTAAATTACCGAAAAGGAAGGCAAGTTTACATACAGATTATAAAGTCTAATATAAAAGCTCTTTCTTTAGCCGAAAAAGTTTCAATTATCATATTTATTCTAGCTTCTTTATTTTTCTTCACATGGCAGCAGGAAGTTTATGATTCAGCGTTTTATCACTATCAGAATATAAGATGGAATGAAGAGTTTGCCGTTGTGCCGGGAGTGGCTAACATTGACGACAGATTCGGCTTCAATTCTAATTATTTTTTATTAAGTGCGATATTCTCTTTCCGTTTTTTATTCGGAGAAGCAATTTATACACTTCAATCGCTGATAGTAATCATAATAGGCCTTTGGATATTACACGAATTATTCAAGTCGAGATACGACATCAAACTATTAATAATATTCTGTGCATATATATTACTATTCTGGGTATCCATCTACTTTTTAGGAAATACCTCAACAGATATATTACCCAATTTTATTGCGTTTTACATAATTGCTCGAATTATTTTATATCCAAATTTATTAAAACAAAATTATTTGATCGGGATAGTTTTGTCTGTATTTTTATTAACCTGTAAATTATCCTTTTTCCCTCTTGGGTTTATTAGTTTGTATCTAATATTTTATCTGATTAAAGAAAAAAAGTACAAAGTAATAGCTTTCATTTTCGCCATTAGCTTTCTGATAATTCTTCCGTGGCTGATAAGAAATGTCATTATTTCTGGATATCTTATATACCCATTATATCAGATAGATTTATTCAACTTCGACTGGAAAGTCCCTCTAGAAGTAGCTATAAAAGAAAAAGACTACATCTTTGCCATTGGATACTATTTCCTCCGCACTGCGCTTAGATACCCCGATATGAGTATCAGAGACCCTCTAGCCATAAATATCCTAACAGACATAATATACATGCTAACGTTTGTATCTCTATTAACTATTACTTATTTAATAATTAAAAAAAGGAAACAAACAGGTATACATATATATTTATTATTTAGCATCTTCATAATATCAATCATAGTATGGACTACGGGCGGACCTGATATACGATTTATTTCAGGGATACTTTGTGCTGCTATCTTCGTTGGGGGAATACAGCTATTGAATGATAAGAAAAAATATCTAACCATTCTCACTAAAGTAATATATTGCGTTTTTATCACAAGCATACTCCTCTATGCAGGCAGCCAATATTATAATTTCAGCACTAAAATTAAAGAAGAGAAAATAATCCCTATCAAATACTCCCTGCTCAAACCTTTTTCTGTAAAAGACCAACAACGTGTAAAAGGAATAAATGCAACGGAAAGCTATAAAGCTTATGCCATTAACAATAATCTATTTATTTGGGTTGGGTCTGACCTGCCATACGACATGACTTTACCCGCAAGTATCCATAGCCATTATTCTAAGTTCTTACCTATAGAATGCCTTGAAACTCGAGGAAATACTATAGAAAAAGGGTTCAGAGCAAAAGATAAATGCAGATAACTGAAAAAACTCACTATTATTTTTTGTTAATCCACTGATAATTTGTAATTTTGCGAGCCGATTATTACGAAATAAAACGTAAAAAATTGATTAGCAAACGATTATCGCTTATTATATCTTAGCTCAATAAGCGGATAGAAGTTGTGCAAAATCAAAAAAAGTCATTAACCAAATTAATTTTTAAGTAAGTGGATACTTTAAGTTATAAGACCATTTCAGCGAACAAAGCAACCGCACAAAAAGAATGGGTTGTGATTGACGCAACAGGCCAGACTCTTGGACGTATGGCATCAAAAGTAGCTAAACTTCTGAGAGGGAAGTACAAACCTAGCTACACTCCGCACGTTGACTGTGGTGACAACGTTATCATCATCAATGCTGAAAAAGTTGTTCTTACAGGAAACAAATGGAACGATCGTGTTTATCTGAGATATACAGGTTATCCTGGAGGACAAAGAGAAGCTACTCCTGCCGTATTATTGGAAAAAGGAGCTGACCGCCTAGTGCATAAAGTAGTAAAAGGTATGTTGCCAAAGAATCGTCTTGGTGCAGCCCTTCTTAAAAACCTTTATGTATATGCAGGAACTGAGCACAAACATGAGGCTCAACAACCAAAATCAATAGATATTAACGCTCTTAAATAATAATTAATGGAAGTAGTAAATGCAATAGGAAGACGTAAAGCTGCTATAGCTCGCGTATTCGTAAGCGAAGGAACCGGAAAAATTGTTATCAACAAACGTGAGCTAGACAATTACTTCCCTTCAACTATTCTTCAATATGTTGTAAAACAACCGCTAAACAAACTAGCTGTTGCTGAAAAATATGACATAAAAATTAACCTTAACGGAGGTGGATATAAAGGACAGGCTGAAGCTGCTCGCCTTGGTATCGCTCGTGCTTTGGTAAAGATTAATCCAGAAGATAAGGCTGCTCTTAGAGCTGAAGGATTTATGACTCGCGACCCACGTGTTGTAGAACGTAAAAAACCGGGACAACCAAAAGCAAGAAAAAGATTTCAATTCTCAAAACGTTAATTTGGATATTATTTTACCCAATTACGCTTTGTCAGCTTTTGCAGCTTAAAAGTTACAGATTGGTTAATATATGATGAGTCGGCCTCATCTCTAAAATTACGTTTAGTATCTAAATTGCCGGGACTTCAACGAATGGGCTACCCGACAATTCACTAACAGAAAAAGAAAGTAAACGAAACAAAAAATTTAAAATGGCAAAATTAGAATTCGACCAATTATTAGATGCTGGTGTACACTTCGGTCACTTAAAAAGAAAGTGGAATCCGGCTATGGCTCCTTATATTTTCATGGAGCGCAATGGTATCCACATCATTGACCTATATAAAACAATTGCTAAGACTGAAGAGGCTGCTGCTGCTTTGAAGCAAATCGCCAAATCAGGTAAAAAAATATTATTCGTTGCTACAAAGAAACAAGCGAAACAAGTTGTTACAGATCTAGCGACATCAGTAAATATGCCATATGTAGTAGAACGTTGGCCAGGTGGTATGTTGACTAACTTCCCTACAATCCGTAAGGCAGTGAAGAAAATGTCAACTATCGACAAAATGATGAAAGACGGTACTTTCGAAACTTTATCAAAGAGAGAAAGACTTCAAGTAACACGTCAACGTGCTAAACTTGAAAAAACATTAGGTTCTATCCAAGACCTAACTCGTCTGCCATCAGCACTTTTTGTGGTCGACGTAATGAAAGAACATATTGCAGTTAGAGAAGCTAACCGTTTGGGAATACCTGTATTTGCAATGGTAGATACAAATTCAAACCCTGATGATATCGACTTCGTTATACCAGCAAATGACGATGCTGCAAAATCTATCGAACTTATACTTGGAAGCCTTTGTGAGGGTATCAAAGAAGGTCTTGAAGAAAGAAAGATCGAAAAAGCTGACTCTAATGCAGCAGAAGCTCAAGACGAAGATGGCGCTCCAAGAAGAGAACGCAAAGCTAAAGCAGGAGCTAAGAAAGTTGTAACAAAAGAAGATCAGGATGCAATAAATGCTGCTGTTGCCAGCAAATTTGCTAAAGAAGAAGAGTAATCTAAAAATAACAGACTAAGAATTAGCCTCTGGAAGTTATCTTCTTAGAGACTATTTCTTGGTCTTTTCTTTTCTAAATCAGTATATAATTATAAACCAAAAATAAAAGGAGAAAAACATGGCAGTTTCTATGGCAGATATCCAACACCTACGCAAAATGACAGGTGCAGGTATGATGGATTGTAAAAACGCTTTGAATGAAGCAAATGGTGATTTTGATAAGGCTATCGAAATAATTCGTAAAAAAGGACAGGCTTTTGCCGCTAAACGTGAAGACCGTGAAGCTACCGAAGGTTGTGTAATTGCAGCAACCAATGGTGATTTCGCTGCGTTAGTAGCAGTGAACTGTGAGACTGACTTTGTGGCTATGAATGGCGATTTTGTTGGCATGACAACATCAATCCTTGATGCTGCGTTAGCTAACAAACCTGCAAGCCTTGAGGCTTTGAATGCAATCAAAGTTGGCGATCGCACAGTTGCGGAATTGGTAACAGACAGAATGGGTGTTACTGGCGAAAAAATGGAATTAAATGTATATGAACAAATTACTGCTCCTACAGTAGTAGCATATGTTCACCCTGGTAATAAGCTTGCAGCCATCGTTGGATTCAACAAAGCTGGTGTAGATGCTCAAGTAGCGAAAGATGTAGCTATGCAAATTGCAGCAATGAACCCTGTAGCTCTTGTTGCTGAAGAAGTTTCGGAAGAAATCAAACAAAGAGAACTTACTATTGCTCGCGAGAAAGCTCAAGAGGCTGGTAAGCCAGAAAACCTTCTTGATAAAATTGCTGAAGGTGCATTGCAGAAATTTTACAAAGAATTTACACTTCTTCAACAAGAATTCATCAAAAATCCAAAACAAACGGTTGCCCAATATCTGGCAGCACACGATAAAGATTTAACTGTTACAAGCTTCAAACGCTTTACATTGAATGCAGAGTAAATAAATCACTCAACTATAATTTAATAAGCAATCTCGACTAAAGAGGTTGCTTATTTTTTTATCTTTACACTTATCAATAAAATCTTAAATATCATGCTACGGTGTATAAAGTTCTTTTTTATATTTTCAGTCTTCTTTTCATTCACTCATCTGATTGCACAAGAGAATCGAATACTTTCCTTACAATCGCAATTAGATATAAAATGGAAAGAAGCCAAAAGAATTAAACTTTTATACCTTGTTGCAAACGATATAGAGAATATACAGAAAGTTATAGAAATGAGATTCAGCATTACCCCCGATACCATCTACGAAAAGGATGGCAACAAATATGCTGAATTTGTAATGGAAGGGTCTAATAAACAGAACAAATTAGAAATAAAGACTTTGTTAGAGGTATATCAGCATGACCTTAGAACTCTAAAAAAGAATAAAACGCCTATAACACATCTTACTTCCCCAGAAAAATACTTGATTAGCGAACAATACATGGAAACAGATGACGAAACTATACAAGAAAAAGCGCTTGAACTTAGAAAAAAAGAGAGCCTTAAAACAGTAGAAAGTATCTATAAGTTTGTAAGGAAAACTATGAAGCCTGGCGAATATAACCCAAACGATGTTGGAGCTAAACAAGCCTTAATTGATAAAAAAGGCGACTGTACTGAATATACCGACCTATTTGTTGCATTATGCCGTGCTTGTTCTATTCCGGCAAAACATATATTAGGATATATTAGCGGATCAGTAAACATACCTCAACATAGTTGGGCTGAAGTCTTTATTGATGATCTGGGATGGATACAAATTGAACTCATGCCAGATAATGAAACCAAACTTGCAGAAATCAACAGAGGATATATTCTAATGACAGAGACAAGAAATGATAGAAACCTCGATTATGGATATTATTATTTATGTCATTGGTGGGGTGATTCCTCTCCTACTATAAAGGATACTATAAGTATAAAAGAGTACGCAAGACGTTGATCTAATACATAAAGTCGACTTCAAAATAAGATTGAACCATATCACACATCATTTGTTCATAAAAGACAACTATAAAATAAAAGGTATGATTATCACATTATCTCCTGCCAAGTTACAGGATTTTGAATCTCCTCTCCACATAACAGAGAGCACTACCCCACTCTATGCGAAGGAAGCAAAAGATCTATATAAATCTCTAGAAGGTATATCTACCAGTGAAATAGCTTCGCTGATGAGCATAAATCCACAACTCGCACATAATGTATATCAATATATTCATGCTTTCCCTTTAAGTAAAACACCTCAACGACAAGCTGCATTAGCATACAACGGCATTGCTTATCAGGGTTTGAATGCTAAAACATTTTCGGACAAAGATTGGGAGTTTGCGCAAAAACATCTGGTTCATATATCGGGACTATATGGAGTACTTCGCCCACTAGACTTAATAAAACCTTATCGATTAGAGATGCAGATACCTGTGGTTAATAATAGAGGTAAAGATCTTTATGCATTTTGGAGAGAAACAATTAGCAAGTATTTAGCAAAACAGATGAAAGCTGATGATAATGTACTTATCAATCTGGCTTCGAAGGAATATGCAAAGGCTATAGATAAAAAACTGTTACCAAAAGGAGCTAAAGTCATCACTCCTATTTTTAAGCAACAAACAGATAAAGGATTTAAACAAATTGTTGTTTATGCAAAGAAGGCTCGTGGTTTGATGAGCCGCTTTATCATTCAGAATCACCTTACCAATATTGAAGATCTGAAAGCATTTGATACGGAAGGGTATGCTTTTGCACCTCATTTATCAGACGATAAAGAATGGGTGTTTGTAAGGTAGCAAATATACACTTTTTTTAAAACAAAAAGCTGCTCCCGTTATGAGAGCAGCTTTTAATATATATATAAATGATTCAATTAATCTTGAATCAAATCTTTCCCTGTCATATCTTTAGAAACAGAAATACCTAATATGTGACAGATAGACGGAGCTACATCAGCAAGAATACCGTCTTTCACCTTTGCATTTTTGTTTTCGGTAACATATACAAAAGGAACAGGATTCAGCGAGTGAGCTGTATTAGGGCTACCATCGGCATTTACTGCATTGTCAGCATTACCATGATCGGCAATGATGATAGCTTCATATCCATTTGCTTTAGCTGCATCAATCACTTTACCCATACATTCGTCAATAGTTACCACCGCTTTTTCGATAGCAGAATAAACGCCTGTATGACCAACCATGTCTCCGTTTGCAAAGTTAAGAGCAACGAAATCGAATTTCTGTGTATTCAATGCCTCAACTAACGAATCTGCAACTTGGTATGCACTCATCTCTGGTTGTAAATCGTATGTAGCTACTTTAGGTGAAGGGATCAAGATACGTTCTTCACCTTCGAATTCTGATTCACGACCGCCCGAGAAGAAAAATGTTACATGCGCAAACTTTTCTGTTTCTGCGATACGCAATTGTTTCAATCCCAAAGACGAAACGTGCTCGCCAAGAGTATTTTGTACATTATCTTTGTCGAACAATATATGAAGCCCCTTATAAGATGAATCGTAAGGAGTCATACAATAGTATTGCAATGGCAACGTATGCATACCTTCGTCTGGCATATCTTTTTGGGTAAGTACTACTGTCAGTTCTTTAGCCCGGTCGTTGCGATAGTTGAAGAAAATAACTACATCATTCTCACTAATTACAGCAACAGGTTTTCCTGCAGCATCGACAGCAACAATAGGTTTGATAAATTCGTCAGTCACATCCGCATCGTAAGATGCTTGAATTGCAGCTGGCAAATCAGTAGCAGGAGCTCCTTTACCTTCTACTAATAGGTCGTATGATTCTTTAACGCGTTCCCAGCGTTTGTCGCGATCCATAGCATAGTAACGTCCAATGATAGACGCTATTTTTCCTGCCGAGTTTGCCGTATGAGCTTGTAGTGCTTCGATAAATCCTTTTCCGCTCTTAGGGTCTGTATCGCGACCATCCATGAAGCAGTGAATGAAAGTTTGGTTGTCTAACCCATATTCTTTGGCAATATCGCACAATTTGTATAAGTGATCGATAGAACTGTGTACACCTCCGTCCGAAACTAGACCGATGAAGTGAATGTTCTTACCATTATCACGAGCATAAGAAAATGCACTTACTATACCCGGATTATTCATGATACTATTGTCGAGGCATGCTATATTTATCTTAACAAGGTCTTGGTATACTACGCGCCCTGCACCAATATTCAAGTGACCTACTTCCGAATTCCCCATTTGTCCGTCAGGCAGACCAACGTTTTCTCCCGAAGCTTGCAACTGAGAATGTGGATATTGTTTCAACAATGAATCCCAATAAGGAGTCGGAGTTTTAGCGATAACATCTGCATGACCACTGTTTCCTATCCCCCAGCCATCGAGAATCATCAATAAAGCTTTCTTATTCATACAATTAATTAATTATTTTAGTTTTATTTAGTGACTGTTTCGGGATGCAAAGGTAGTCATTTTTATGCATCTGGGGCGACAAAATACCTACAAATAGGTATTCGTATTTTAATAAACTTTCTTTAAGTTTGTGTGTTTATATAAGAACATAATAAAAAACAACAGATAGAATATGAAGAAAGTAGTATTGATTCGTCACGGAGAAAGTACATGGAATAAAGAAAACCGTTTTACGGGATGGACAAATGTTGACTTATCAGAAAAAGGAGTTGAAGAGGCTACAAAAGCAGGTAAACTATTAAAAGAAGAAGGTTTTAAATTTACGTTGGCTTATACTTCTTACCTGAAGAGAGCCGTTAAGACATTGAACAACATACTTGATCAAATGGATCTGGACTGGATTCCGGTTGAAAAATCATGGCGTCTGAACGAAAAGCATTATGGTATGCTCCAAGGCTTAAACAAAGCCGAAACAGCAGAAAAATATGGAGATGATCAAGTTCTTGTATGGAGACGCAGCTACGATGTACCTCCTGCTCCACTAGATCCAACAGATTCACGTTCAGCTTCTCAAGATGTACGTTATGCAGACATACCGAAAGCATATATTCCTGAAACTGAAGCCTTGAAAGATACTGTTGAACGTATTCTTCCTTATTGGCAAGAGGTTATCTATCCATCTTTGATATGCCATGATGAGATTATCGTTGCAGCTCACGGCAACAGCCTTCGTGGTATTATCAAATATTTGAAAGGTATTTCTGACGAAGATATAGTAAGCCTAAACTTACCTACTGCCGTACCTTATGTATTTGAGTTCGATGATGATTTGAATCTTGTGAAAGATTATTTCTTAGGCGATCCTGAAGAAATTAAAAAATTGATGGAAGCAGTAGCAAATCAAGGAAAGAAGAAATAAGAAAACTTATAATATTTAAATGTAAGCCTCTTTGATATTATTCAAAGAGGCTTCTCTATTATGAAAAGTCAATTTGTGAACTTTTCAGATCAATTTGTAAAATAGAAAAATAAAGCCATTTTTATATCTTTGTGACAATCAAAAATCACAGATAACATTCAAATAACAATAACCTTAATTAATCTATGCAGAAATTTTATCTAACCATATTACTAGTTCTATTTTTATCATATACTTGTTATGCACAGCAACTCCCCCCCGTATTTAATCAGGCGGAGAATAGCAAGGCACAGATATCTGACTTGACAGTAAGTTATCTATCTCCTAGCCGAATTGTATGGAAAAAAGCCGATGGTGGAGCTTCAATTAAAAATGAAGACTGCCTAATGTTGAAAGGAAAAGGACAAGCAGATTTAACAAATAGTAATGTTTGTACACTGAAAAGCGATGAAGCGAATAATCCTAGTCTTATTTTCGACTTTGGGAAGGAAATACATGGAGGAATTCAGATTATAACAGGTAGTACTTCTGGTCATAAACCCGTAAAAATACGCTTAAGATTTGGAGAATCTGTAAGCGAAACGATGAGCGATGTTGGAGAAAAAGGTGCAACGAACGATCATGCAATAAGAGACGCCGTTTTAGAGATACCGTGGTTAGGAAAACTCGAATTTGGTAATTCTGGTTTCCGTTTTGTTCGTATCGATCTACTAGACAATAATGCAGAACTTCAGTTGAAAGAAGTACGAGCTAAATTCGTATATCAGGATATTCCTTATCTGGGATCATTTAACTGTAATGATGAATTGCTGAATAAAATATGGCTAACAGGAGCTTATACCGTTCATCTCAATTTACAAGATTATCTGTGGGACGGGATTAAGCGTGACCGTCTAGTCTGGATCGGAGATATACATCCCGAAGTATCTACGGTGAATGCCGTATTCGGATATAACATAGCCGTTCCACGCTCTCTCGACTTGGCAAGAGATATAACTCCTCTACCTCAATGGATGAATGGAATTAGCTCTTATTCTTTATGGTGGATTATCACACATAAAGATTGGTATATGAATCAAGGTGACTTAAAATATCTCAAAGAACAGAAAGAATACCTCATTCCACTTCTGCGCCGATTAATATCAATGATAGATAGTAATGGAAAAGAGAAATTAGACGGAATGCGTTTTCTTGATTGGCCATCGAGTGAAAATCCGGCCGCAATCCAATCTGGATTACAAGCTCTGATGGTGTGGGCTCTCTCTGCCGGAAAAGATCTATGCCTCATATTAGATGAAAAAGGCGTTGCTTCGGAATGTGATGCAGCTGTAGGCAAGCTAAACAAATATATACCCGATGCCAATAAATCAAAACAAGCCGGAGCACTTTTGTCTCTATCGGGGCTCATAACTCCAAGTGAAGGCAATACCATAGTATCAGATGAGGGGGTACACAATTTCTCTACATTCTATGGTTACTATATGCTACAAGCTTTGGCAAAAGCAGGGAATTACGAAGGTGCAATTGAAAGCATCCGCGAATATTGGGGTGGAATGTTAAGTGTAGGTGCAACTACCTTCTGGGAAGACTTCGATATCAATTGGTTAGAAAACGCATCACGCATAGACGAATTGCCTCAACCAGGCAAGAAAGACATACATGCAGACTACGGAAATTACTGTTACAAAGGACTACGTCACAGTTTATGTCACGGGTGGGCCTCAGGACCGACAGCATGGCTAAGCGAACACGTATTAGGCATAAAAATCATTGAGCCTGGATGTAAAGTAATAAAAATAGAGCCTAATCTAGGCAATCTTCAGTTTGCTGAAGGCACCTACCCTACTCCATTTGGAGTATTACAGGTAAAACATACAAAGGATGCCAATGGAAAAATAAAAACGGAGATAAAAGCCCCTAAAGGAGTAAAGATTACTCAATAAATTTTTATTTTTCAAGTTATCGGATGAATTTTCCCGTTAGGGAAAAGAAAACCCCTGTTTTCAAACAGGTATTAACGCAAAAGGATTTATCCTTTTACCTTTCAACCTGCGGAACTTGTTCCGTAGTATTTGAGTTGCCCAGAAAACTCAGGGAGCCTCGATATATTTCCATGTCGTCAGGCTCCCCTTTCTTTTCCATTCTCTTATAATTTTAGCTCTTGTAAATTAGGATAATAAGAAGAATACGATTATCTTTGCACCGCTTTTGTAGCCCGTACGTGTGATGGGAATGGGGAAGCACATCCTTAATTTGAGTAACACAATTAAAAAAAGAAAAATGAAAACATTTGAACTAAAAGGCGAAGCCAGAGAAAATGTAGGAAAGAAAGCATCTAAATCTTTCCGTAAAGAAGACAAAATCCCTGCTGTAATTTATGGTGGTGAGCAAACTGACGCTATCCACTTTACAGTAACTAACAGCGACGTTAGAAAATTGATTTATACACCAGAAATATTCCTTGTAGATTTAACTGTTGGTAAGGATAATTTTAAAGCTATTTTGAAAGACGTTCAGGTTCACCCTGTAACTGACGCAATTCTTCACCTTGACTTCCTTCACGTTTTCGAAAAGAAACCTATCGTGATAGATGTTCCTGTTGTTCTTGACGGACTTGCAGAAGGCGTAAAAGCAGGGGGTAAATTATCACTTGACTTGCGTAAACTAAAAGTAAAAGCATCATATGATAAAGTTCCTGAGAAAGTACATATTGATGTATCTGGTTTAGCTCTTGGAAAATCTATACAGGTTGGAGAGTTACACTTCGAAGGCCTTGAACTACTAAATGCAAAAAATGCTGTAGTATGTCGCGTTCAATTGACTCGTGCGGCAAGAGGTCTTGCTGCTAAGAACGGCTAATAGCGCATAAACATTAAACTAAGTAAATGAAATACTTGATTGCCGGCTTAGGTAATATTGGTAGAGAATACGAATATACCCGCCACAATGTAGGATTCAGAGTATTGGACGCTTTAGCTAAAGCGTCCAATGTTGTTTTTACCGATAGGCGATATGGTTTTGTAACCGAACTTAAGGTAAAAGGCAGGACTCTTATATTGCTCAAACCCTCCACATATATGAATCTCAGTGGAAATGCTGTACGTTACTGGCTCAACCAAGAGAAGATTCCGGTAGAAAACCTGTTAGTAGTGGTGGACGATCTAGCTCTACCATTCGGCACATTACGTTTGAAAGGGAAAGGCAGTGATGCTGGACATAATGGGCTAAAAAACATTCAAAGTATATTATGCTCACAGGAATATGCGCGCCTACGCTTTGGTATTGGAAGTAATTTTCCCAAAGGAAGCCAGGTTAATTATGTGCTGGACGGCTTCTCAAATGAAGAGGAATCAGTACTTTCAGAAAAGCTGGATACATGTGGAGAAATAATAAAGAGCTTTTGTCTCGCCGGATTACAAAACACAATGAATCAATACAATAATAAATGAGATAAATTAGGTATATTTGTCCTTCATTTTTAGTAATACTAAGCCCATGAAACAATTATCTTTATCTCTTGCGGTATTATTATTTTTCGTTTTTATACCGACTAAAGCTCAAAATGTAAAGCCACCCAAAGAGGAACTAGCTCTGTGGTATACACAACCTGCAACCAATTGGATGACATCAGCCTTGCCCATCGGAAATGGACATATAGGGGCCATGATATTCGGAGGGATAGAGCAGGAAAGAGTACAATTCAATGATAAGACATTGTGGACTGGAAGTAAAACTATTAGAGGTGCCTACCAGAACTTCGGCGACATATATATAGATTTTGAGAATAATTCTTCCTACGTAGATTACAGACGCGAACTGGATATTGAAAATGCATTGGCTCGCGTCAGCTATAAATGTAATGGAATAGAATATACCCGTGAATATCTGGCTAGTTATCCTGATAATGTGATAGCAATGCGTTTTTCAGCGAATAAAAAAGGAAAAATAAATCTGAAAATTCGACTAGATGGCGCTCATAAAGAACAAACTAAAATAACAGAAAACAATACCCTAACTCTATCCGGTAGTTTCGAACTATTATCATATCAAGCACAATTGTCAGTAAAAAACGATGGGGGTACTATCGCCAATGACGAAGCATCTATTAAGGTTAGCAATGCCAATAATGTCACAGTATATCTGACATTGGGAACAAACTACGATGCTAAAACTCCTGATTATTTAACCAAGGAAGACTGGCTGAATAAGATTGTGATGGCAAATAGAGATGGTATAAGTAAAGGTTATCAGAAGATAAAGGATGACCATATAAAAGACTATAAATCCTTATTCGACCGAGTACATTTTAATGTTGGTAATACAAAATCGACAATACCCACCAATGAACTATTCAAAAAATATACAGATGGAGAGTATAACCCTACCGCAGATGTATTGTATTTCCAATATGGACGTTACCTGAAAATAGCCTGCTCCAGACCGGGATTAGACCAGCCTTCAAACTTGCAAGGCTTGTGGAACGACAGCAACAGTCCGCCTTGGGAAAGTGATATTCATTCCAATATCAATGTACAAATGAATTACTGGCCCGTGGAAACCACTAATTTGGCGGAGTGTCATCTTCCATACATCAATTATATATACAACGAAGCAATAGTACATGATTCATGGTCTAAAATGGCTAAAGAGTTGGAATGTTCCGGTTGGGTCATGAAAACGCAAAATAATATTTTTGCCTATTCTGACTGGAATTGGAATCGTCCGGCTAATGCATGGTATTGTATGCACATATGGGATAAATATCTCTTCGACCCGCAAAGGCAATACCTCGAAAAAACAGCCTATCCGGTTATGAAAGCAGCCTGTCAGTTCTGGATAGACCGGATGATAATAGACGAGGATGGCAAGCTTGTCGCACCAAACGAATGGTCGCCAGAACATGGCCTATGGGAAAGTGGTATAGCATATGCTCAACAGCTGATCTGGGATTTATTTACAAATACTGTTGAAGCAGGAAAAATATTGGGAACAGACCAAGCTTTTGTAGATAAACTCAAAGACCGACTAAATAAACTTGATAACGGATTAGTTATCGGCAGCTGGGGACAACTCAGAGAATGGAAACACGCAGAGGATGACCCTAAAGACGAACACCGACATGTATCTCATCTAATGGGTCTATATCCGGGTAAGCAAATATCGCCAATGCTGGATAAAAGGATTAGCGAAGCGGCAAGAGTGTCTCTGACTGCCAGAGGTGACGGTGGTACAGGTTGGAGCCGTGCGTGGAAAATTTCCTTTTGGGCAAGATTATTGGATGGAGACCATGCCCATCTATTATTAAAGAATGCAATGACTTTGACAGGTAAAGGTTCTGGCGACGTATCTTATGGCAGTGAAGGCGGAGGCGTTTATGAAAATCTTTTCGACGCGCATCCCCCATTTCAAATAGACGGAAACTTCGGAGCTACGGCTGGAATAGCTGAAATGCTACTTCAAAGCCAACTAGGAGAATTACATTTATTGCCGGCACTACCGTCTGTATGGAAAGATGGTACAATAACCGGTCTGAGAGCCAGAGGTGGATTTGAGGTAGACATGCAATGGAAAACAGGTAAACTTTTTTCGGCATCAGTTCTTTCCACTCATGGCAGTATATGCAATATTAGAACAAATGTTCCCGTTATTATCAAGAGTCTGGGTATAAAATCAACTCCAGATAAAAACGGTTATTATACAATTCGGTTTGAAACAAAACAAGGACAAATATATCAGATACAAGCTGAGGTTAGTAAACAGAACGAATAAGTATTTATGAAAGAACCCAAAAACGAAGTACGCATAGATAAATGGTTATGGGCAGTGAGATTATTCAAAACACGCTCAATCGCTATTGAGGCCTGTAAAAAGGGGCGTATCAGCATAAAAGGAGTAACAATCAAACCAGCGCGGATGGTAAAAATTGGTGATGTGATTGAAGTTCGCCGCGCTCCTATCACATATTCATTTGAAGTATTGAATCTTACCGAAAATAGAATGGGAGCAAAACTCGTCCCTGAGTTTATGAAGGATGTTACACTCCCATCGCAATTAGAGATACTCGAATTATCAAAAATAAGTGGTTTTGTAGACCGTGCCCGAGGATCGGGCAGACCAACAAAGAAAGATCGACGCGAGTTAGAACAATTCACAGAAGATTATTCTTTTTTCGATGATTGGAATCTTGATGATGAAGATTAAATATCTTTCTTTGATGAAAAAATGGAGACATGATACAAAGACTAATTATCTCTTATATATAATATTATAAGTAAAGAGATTCGTCCTATTGTACAGAACTGGACAAAACTTAGAATAAATCATAAGTCTGTAAATTTTGACAATGAAAATATCAGCCGAGCTATATACTATTTGTACGCTTCTGCTATTACTTTTTACTTATAATGTTTCTGCGCAAAACATTAATGGATACATTGTCGATTCTTCAGGAAATCCTGTAGCAGGAGTAACTATATATATAAAAGAAATCCGTCAGGGATTTTTGAGTAACGAAGAAGGTCGATTTGAAATGTTTCTTGATAAAGGAGCATATACTTTTGTATCAAA
The DNA here is from genome assembly GCA_047972895.1 of Dysgonomonas sp. Classification (GTDB taxonomy): domain Bacteria; phylum Bacteroidota; class Bacteroidia; order Bacteroidales; family Dysgonomonadaceae; genus Dysgonomonas. The sequence goes on along the minus strand of JBKEBA010000011.1, from coordinate 200,531 downwards.
AAAGATAGGATATAAAAGACAAGAATGGGCAATACTTGTAACTGATGACACCCCTGTTAATAGACAAATAATTCTCAGCGATGATAAACTATATACCATTCCTAATTATACAGACAAGGATAATGATGCTCTGGCTTCTGATATAATTAAAAATGCGATAGCTCAAGCACGCATATACGCCAACTCTGTTCAATATTACAATGCATATTCATATGTGAACGGTAGTATGAATATCAAAAAAATACCCGATTTTATAGACAAAATCAGCTACAAAATAAATAAATACCACCTCAACACACTACAAAATGAGACTTTTGTACAAGAGATGTACAACAAAATAGAATTTACCAGCCCCGATAATTATCGAATTAAAGAAGTCGCAACCGCAGGTAATATTCCTCAGACTATCAACTTCAAGGGTGCTATATCTGATATAGATGGCTCTTTGTATTTGAGTAAATTTAACGAATTTATTTCACCTATCAGCCACACGGCTCCTTCCTATTACAGATACAAATACATGGGATATTATATGGACGACAATCAGATATTCCATAAAATAAAGGTAGAACCAAGACTAAACGATCCCGAACTCATCAGAGGAGATCTATACATTGCAGATGGATTATGGTATGTAGGTTATGCCCAAATACTAACCAGGACACAAAGTATAAACCAGACATCAACAATTATGTTCCGATACTTCGGAGATAACATACACTTGCCTGTATCTTATCTGACTGAGTTGGAATTCAACGAAATAGGCTTATCTGCCGATGCAACATATTATTCGTCTGTGAAGTATGACACTATCATCAGTCATAAAGATATCAACGAAGATAATATTATTCCATTTTTATCAAAAGGAACGAGTAAAGCTACACAAGAATTGAAGATAGATTCAACCTTCTGGACTAAGATAAGAACTATTCCACCTATAAAAATGGATTCGCTGAATAGTTTTTTTACGGATTCGATTTCTATGTATAAAAAGAGATTTCACCCCTCCAACTACTGGTTCGGAAGAGCAATACTAGGTGGATACATTGCCGGAAACGACTCCACTAAATGGTCGGTACGATACAATGGTATGAAAATGATTTTTCGCGATTACAACTATGTAGACGGATTCTGGCTGGGCGATAGATTTGAAATAAAAAACAAATTAAGCAATGATAGAAGTCTAAATATCAACCCTTACATATACTATGCAACTGCGCGCCACAGACCCTTAGGAGGTAGTGATATCATTTATAATTACGCACCAAAAAACAGAGGAATATTAACAATTTCTGCAGGATCAAGATCCGAAGATTTTAATAGTCTGACTGTAACTAGATATCAAAATTACTTTTCATCACTGGTATTAGGAGAAAATTACAACTCATTTTATCAGAGAGACTTTTTTACCATAGAAAACGATATATATTTACATAAAAAATTAAGAGTTTCAGCCTCTCTCGGTATAGAAAAACGATCGGGTTTATCTAACAATACAAATTTTAATATCCTAAACAGGCATCATATCAAACCTAATCTTTTTCCGGATGAACAGTTTGACCGGACATTTTTCTCTGCAGGAATCTCATATTCCCCTTTTTCAAATTATTTGATAGAACGGGCCTTCGATGTGCATAAAAAACAGATATCTCCTGTCTTTCATCTGGAATATGAAGAAGGTTTCTCTTCGTGGCAGACAAATAATTCGAAATACCGCAAACTAAAGGGAGGAGTTATTCATAACATACAACTCAATTATTTCAACAAGATAGACTATAAAATAGAAGCTGGAGCATTTCTTAACAACAGGAATGTACCCTTCATCGACCAACAACATTTCGGAGCATCTGACCTGCTTATCAATTTGAATTCATTGTTCGATTCTTTTCTCTTATTAGATAATTATGAGGTACAAACCGACCGCTATTGGATGAATATATTTTTCAATTATTCAGGAAAGTACGTGCTATTGAAATTTATCCCATTTCTGCAAGGAAAACCCTTCACTGAAAACATACATATAAAAACACTATTCACTCCTGATATCGACTCTTATGTAGAGTTGGGGTATTCTGTTTCTATCACGAGAAATATGGGAATAGGCAGTTTTGCTTCGTTTCAAAATATGGAAGGTAAAAAATTCGGAATACGATTCTCATTCGACATTAGCTCCTTAGGATTTTAAGAGCTGTCAAACAGCCGATTAAACTCTTTCATCTCAATCATTGAAAGCCATATTTCAGGCATTTAAATAAAGTTTATGCGACTCTTTTTCTTAGATGTAAACCCAAAACATGCATATAAGAACAAAAACAAATGAATGATAAGCATCTACAATACAACAAAATAGTAAAAACTTATTTTTTATTTACAAAATAATATAAAATTAGTCCCTAAATCGTTCAATAGTATAGGCAAGATTCCTTAAATTTGGGGTTGAAACACTATGGCTGAAGAGGATTTAGGCAAACAAGATTGATTTTACTGGCTTCTGTAATGTCCGCTAAACAAAACAGGGGTTAACAATTAACGTGTGCAACCATAATCAATAAGAATATTAAAATAAATATTAAAACAGATCGATATTATGCTACAAGAATTTACTTTAGGCGAAGGTAAAGCAATCATTAACTTCACTCTTAAATTTTGTGACACACGACAAAAAATACTGAATAGCTACGGTTTCCGTAGAGTCATTGAAGTCTTCATTCAAAGGCTGAAAAAAGACGAAGTTATCATCTACGAATATTATATTAAAGAATTTAAAACTGACGAGGAATTTGAAAAAACATTAATAGAAGCTTTTAAGCTACTTACGGTTTGTAATCCCGACGAAGTACAAAATGTACATAATAAATACGCCATATTCTTTAATGACAAAGATCTATTCTTAGAACTTATAGAACTTCTTTATAGCTTCTGGCGCAATCTTGAAAGATATACAGTAGTACATAACAGCACTATCGGAAACGGTTTGCAAAGCGTACGCTTTATGCAAGCAAACGAATTGTTCAACGAACTGGTTCTATCCATCTACCGCCGCATAGAAGAGACTGTAATAGGAAATCAACACCGTGTATACCGTCAACTTAACGCGGGAGCGAATGCAGCATTGACATTAAGCGATGTAAACTGGAACTGTCCTGTGGAATACAAAGGCTTGTCTCCTATCCCATTCATTACGGCAGTCATGTTCAAGCCACCGTTCATTTCCTATACAAAAAGGAATACCCGTGATGGTATTTTCCAAGAGCATAGCACGAACCCTGTGGAAAACATCACCCTTAATGAAGATGATTGGTTCCTGTTCCCTGCTAAGGTTGGGAATATGTTGACATTCGTTTATTTCCATAAGGATTTTATGGTTCATGGATTTGCTCTATCAAATCTATTCGAATTAGCAAAAGAAAGTGAATATATAGGCAAAAAACCTGATATTATCTATATTTTCGGATACCCTGACGGACATGACGAAAAACGTACGTTCTATTACAAAGACAAGAAAAACAATATACTGATAGGATATGCCAATCATTGCGATGATATCGACTATTTCGGTTATATGAAAAAAATGTTGCTGACATTGCACAATGTGAAGCAAATGGAATATGACCGCTTGCCTATTCATGGGGCAATGGTTAACATCCTATTGAAAAACGGAAAAGAGTCGAATATCATAATAATGGGCGATAGTGGTGCCGGAAAATCAGAAAGTCTCGAAGCATTCCGCACACTGAACGAGAAATATATTCGCCATATGCGTATTATTTTCGATGACATGGGTTATCTCAAAAGAGAAGATAACGGCGTGATTAAAGGATATGGGACAGAGATTGGAGCCTTTGTGCGCATCGACGATCTAGACCCTACATATGCTTTCCAACAACTGGAGAGAGGTATTTATACCAATCCTGATAAAGTAAATGCCCGCATTACGATCCCTGCGGCAACATACGACGTTATCATGAAAGGATATAAAGTAGATTACTTCCTCTATGCGAATAATTACACTGAATCGGATCAGAAGATAAACTTCTTTGATAATCTGGATGATGCGATAAAAATATTCGAAGCCGGAGCACGCAAAGCGAAAGGAACAACGACCGAAAAGGGTCTTGTTACTTCGTATTTTGCGAATCCTTTTGGTCCTGTACAGGAACAAGAACTTGCAGGAAGACTAATCAGGGAATATTTTACCGATATGCAAAAGAATGGTGTCAAGATTGGTGAAATATACACATCTCTAGCAATAGACGGACGTGCGAAAGAAGGTCCGCGAGAAGCAGCCGAAGAGTTGTTCACAATGATAAACGATTGAGAGAATATCCCTCCGATGAGGGATACCCTCTAATAGATATTTTTCTGTAGATTATTTTTTAATTGAGCAGATACGAAATTTTAGTATCTTCTATAATTTTAAGATGCTAGAAAATTACAATAACAAAAACAACAGACTATGAATAATTTTAGACAATCCTTGATGCATAACAACATCAAACTGCTTGGAGATTTGCTAGGTAAAACTATCGGCGAAGCAAAAAGCAAAGAGATGGTTGATCTCATCGAGACCATTCGTAGGCTTTCCAAGGCTTCTCACTCCGGAGATATCGAAGCCCATAAATCATTGGTAAAGACATTACAGAATCTCAAAGACGAGGAATTCCTGCCAGTAGCTCGTTCTTTCAACCAGTTTCTGAATCTGACAAATACCGCCGAGCAATATAACAGTGTTTCGCCACATGCTCAGGGAGCAGAAAATCCGGTAAATTTTCCGGAAATATATAAAAGTTTAAAGGAGGCCAACCTCAATGACAATGATATAATCAAGGCGATTGAAAATATATCTATCGATCTGGTATTAACAGCTCACCCTACAGAAATAAACAGACGGTCGCTGATAAACAACTTGAATCAGGTAGATCATTGCTTGGCCCTATTAGATCATGACGATTTAGCAAATTATCAGAAAGTACAGATATTGCGTAGATTAAAACAGCTCATTGCACAATATTGGTATACAGACGAAATACGCCAAAAACGTCCTACCCCTAATGAAGAAGCGAAATGGGGCTACGAAGTAGTGGGTAACAGCCTTTGGGTTGCTGTTCCGGCCTATCTGAGAGAGTTAGACGAACAGATAAAAAATACGCTTCCTTACAGATTGCCTATAGATGCTCGCCCTATACACTTTTCGTCATGGATGGGCGGTGACAGAGACGGAAATCCGAATGTAACGGCAAAAGTAACCTATGATGTATTGCTAGATAGTAGAAAACGAGCGGCTAAATTGTTCCTTTCAGATATTGAAATTCTGGTAAAAGAACTTTCTATGGCAACTTGTACATCTGAGTTCAGGGCATATATCAACGATTACGAGATACAGGAGCCATATCGCGAATTGATGAAGCGATTACGTACTCAGCTTAGAGAAACAGTCGCATATCTGGATGCTAAAATAGAGGGTAAAAATCCTGAACTTACAGATAATATACTTATTCATAACGAACAGTTATGGGAACCACTTCACGAATGCTACAAATCTCTTGTAGCATGCAAAATGGAAATCATTGCAGACGATAAGTTACTTGATACATTACGTAGGATACGTTGTTTCGGCCTTACTCTCACACAATTGGACATACGCCAAGAAAGCACGATTCATACCGAAGCTTTATCTGAAATAACCAAATATCTGGGATTGGGAGATTATGAAGCATGGACTGAAGAAGAGAAACAGGCTTTCCTTATTCAGGAACTAAACTCGAAGAGGCCTCTCCTTCCCCGCGACTGGGAACCAAGTGCACAAACAAAAGAGGTTCTTGAGACATGCAAGGTTATTGCAGAAACACCTGTAGGTTCCATACCGACCTATGTGATATCGATGACGCGTACGCCTTCAGACATTCTTGCTGTATATTTACTGCTGAAAGAGGCTGATTGTCCCTATACGTTACCTGTCACCCCATTGTTCGAAACTTTGAATGACCTCAATAATGCAAATAGCATTATGCAACAATTATTCAATATATCTTGGTACAGAGATGTCATAGCAGACAAGCAAATGATAATGATAGGTTATTCCGATTCAGCTAAAGACGCTGGTTCTCTTGCCGCAGGGTGGGCTCAATACAGGGCACAGGAAGCACTTATCAAGACTTGTCAGGATGCAGGTATAGCACTTACGCTATTTCATGGACGTGGTGGCACTGTAGGACGTGGAGGAGGCCCTGCTAAGGTTGCTCTCTTTTCACAGCCTCCCGGCTCATTAAAAGACGGATTGCGAGTGACTGAACAAGGTGAGATGATACGTTTCAAACTTGGGTTACCTGATTTAGCAATTAAGACCCTGTCTTTATATACCGATGCCATTCTGGAAGCAAACTTACTACCGCCTCCTGCTCCAAAGCAAGAATGGCGCGACTTGATGGATGAATTGTCTAACATATCTTGTGATATTTATCAAGGTATTGTACGTCGTGAACCCGATTTCATTCCTTATTTCTATCAGGCAACTCCTGAAGCCGAATTAGCACGCCTGCCATTAGGCTCGCGCCCAGCTAAACGCCGCCCGAATGGAGGAGTAGAAAGCCTACGCGCTATCCCTTGGATATTTGGATGGACTCAGAACAGGCTGATGTTACCAGCGTGGTTGGGTGCAGGACAGGCTTTGCAACAGGCTATTGATACAGGGAAGATGGATACTCTAAAATCAATGTACAACAATTGGCCATTTTTTGGTACTCGTATTAGTATGTTGGAAATGGTATTTGCAAAATCCGACACGCGTATATCGCAATATTACGATGAACGCCTAGTAGATGAAAATCTATTAGGATTAGGTAAAAAATTAAGAAGCCAACTCGAAAGTGACATCAATACGATAATGAGAATATCTCAAGACGAATATCTGATGGAGAGTCTACCTGAAGTGGCCGAAAACATCGCTATGCGTAATATATATACTAATCCGCTAAACTTATTGCAAGTGGAATTATTACACCGGACCAGAAAGGAAACCGAACATTCGTCTGAACTGGAGTTGGCTCTGATGATTACCATCTCAGGTATTGCAGCTGGAATGCGTAATACAGGATGATGGCAAATAAGATTAACTATCGGATTATTTTTTGTCGGAATATTTATCTATCTAGTAATAAAATATATCAGGCATAAATAGGAATAGAGAAGCTAAAAAGTAACGAGTGAACATAATCGGATAAAGTGTAACTTTTGTCACTTTTTTGAAAAGTCGATATTCCGTATACCGATTTAGTTGAAGATAATGATAATAAATATAGTTGAGACCTATAAACATCGAATTCCTTTTATTCGTAGATAATTATTAATCTATGTTTAAACATTTGATTTTTATGGGTTTTTGACTAAATTCGTAAGAAGATTTAAGCTACCATGCAATATAAAATTAAGACTTCGGACGCTATAGATTCGTCCATACAACTTCCGGCATCGAAAAGCATAAGCAATAGAGCCCTTATCCTGAACGGATTGAGCAAAAATTCTTTTGATATAGAAAATCTATCCGATTGTGACGATACGAATGTAATGATTGAGGCTTTTACATCTGGATCGAACCTAATAGATGTAAAGGCTGCAGGAACTTCTATGCGCTTTTTGACAGCTTATCTATCCATCACATCAGGTGAATGGATAATCACAGGTACTGAGCGTATGAAAGAACGTCCTATTCACATACTTGTAGATGCTCTTAGTTCGTTAGGAGCACGTATCGAGTACTTAGGCAAAATAGGTTATCCTCCGCTGAAGATAAAAGGCACGTCTCTTGATGGTGGTGAAATATACCTTTCGGGCGATGTAAGTTCTCAGTTCATTTCTGCCCTACTGATGATAGCTCCGACTATGAGTAAGGGACTTAAAATACATTTGGAAGGAGACATCATATCCATACCATATATAAAGCTGACATTAGGTATGATGGCCCAGTTCGGTGTGAAAACACATTGGGATGACAGAGTGATCAAAATACATCCTGAAGAATACAAACCAACGCGCTATGTTGTAGAATCAGATTGGTCTGCAGCCTCGTACTGGTATGAGATGGCGGCCCTTATGGACAATGCTCAACTGGAACTGAAAGGACTATTTAAAAACAGTATGCAAGGAGATTCGAAGGTAGCAGAGTTGTTTCTTGATCTAGGTGTAGCTTCTGAGTTTACAGACAATGGCGTCATCCTGAAAAAGACAGAGAGAAGAATAAAGAAAATGTTCCACAACTTTGTGAATGAACCGGATTTGGCACAGACATTTGTAGTTACCTGCTGCCTGATGGGGATCCCATTTATGTTTACTGGATTACAGACTCTTAAGATAAAAGAAACTGATAGAATAGAGGCATTGAAAACCGAAATGAGAAAACTAGGTTACCTAATATATGACAGCGAAAACAGTATCTTAGAATGGAATGGCGAACGTTGCGAACCAGAAAATACTCCTGTCATAAAAACCTATGAAGACCATCGTATGGCGATGGCCTTTGCTCCTTCTGCTATAAAACTAGGATGTATTGATATAGCAGAACCTAAGGTTGTTACCAAATCATATCCCAGATATTGGGAGGATTTGAAGTCGGTTGGGTTTGTAATAGAAGAAGTTTAAGATATTATTCCAAACGATATCCGAATTGGCGAAGTAGATTATCCCTGCTTCGCCAATCTTTTTCTACTTTAACGAAGATTTCGAGGAATATCTTTTTGTCGAAGAACCGTTCTATATCTTTGCGAGCCATAGTACCTACTTTTTTCAAGGCAGCACCTTTATGCCCTATTATTATACCTTTCTGGGTATCGCGCTCCACTATGATTAGAGCTTTAATATTTATTATGTCTTTCTCGTCCTTGAATTGCTCGACCACAACCTCTACTGCATAAGGCACCTCTTTCTGATAATACAGAAGGATCTTTTCCCGAATAATCTCGGTAACAAAGAAACGAGCAGGGCGATCTGTCAAGGCATCTTTTTCAAAGTATGGAGGTGATTCGGGTATCAGTTCTAATATCCGTTTCTTTATGGTGTCAACATTAAACTTGTTCAATGCAGATAACGGATATATCTCAGCTTTGGGCAATAGTTCCTTCCATTGAGCAACTAACCCTTCCAATTCTTGCTGGTTTGTCTGGTCTATCTTATTTATCAGAAGGAGTACCGGAGCATCTACTTTTTGGACTTTCTGCAAGAACTCTTCATTCTTCGATGTCTTTTCTATGACATCAGTCATGTATATCAGTACGTCTGCATCACTCAAGGCCGATTCAGAGAAATTGAGCATAGACTCCTGCAACTTATAATTGGGACGAAGTACGCCGGGGGTATCAGAATAGACAATCTGATAGTCTTCTGTATTGACTATTCCCAATATTCGATGCCGTGTAGTCTGCGCTTTTGATGTGATGATAGAGACTCTTTCTCCTACTAATAGGTTCATTAACGTCGATTTACCAACATTAGGATTTCCTACGATATTTACAAAACCTGATTTATGCATTGTTTGTTATACTATTTATTAAGGACAAAAGTACAAAAGTTTTCAACAATTATGAAGATATCTCTATTCGGCAAGCATCAAAATATTGGTAAACCTTTAAAGTTTTACTACTTTTGCGCTGATTATAAACCTAATCCAATGATTATTGATTGGATATAACACATTCTTATGAAATACGTCTTCTTGCTTTTATTTTATGGCTTGATTCTTCTTTTTACGACCAGTTGTAAAAAGAAGCCAACTGCAATCAAAGAATCGAGCAAAAAGGAAGTTGTAATATCTAAATTTGCCAAAAATTATCCAGATTTTAACCCACAAAAACTAAGAGAGCTTTTACAAGCAGATCTGCAAAGTGATTCAATACTAGATCCTTTTTATACTACTATAAAATACACACCAATCTGGGTACATGACACATTAGATACAAAGAATTTGAATATGCTCATAGACATTCTGGATAATGTTGATGAACATGGCTTGTCTTCAGAATTATTTTCATTGTCTCGAATAAAAACGATTGCTGAATCTATAGATTCAGGGGTGTATTCAAATAGCCTCGATACTTTGTATATCAAAATGTCTATACTAGAACGAATTTCTACAAGTGCTATTATAAAGTATGCATCTGGTATGCAGTTCGGTTTTTTAAGGCCTGCTGACTTATATGGAAAAGACTATGACATCACTGTGGGTATTGCTGATTCTATCTTCTTTGTCGATTTATATAATAGTATTAAACAGAATCCTATACAGTCTTTATTAGACTCGCAGCCAAAAGACAGCATATATATAAGGCTGCAAAAAGAATATAAGTCTTTAGAGAAAATGAAAGAGGCTGACTTAAAACCAATCGCTTCGGGTAATGCAACATATAAACTAGGCGATAAGAACAAACATATCGCGGAGATAGCTCAAAGACTCGTACAAACCGGAGAATATGTACCAGATTCATTAACCGATGATAGTTTGTATCGACAATTAGATGATCATTTACTGGCGGCTGTCAATACATTTAGAAAGAGAATGTCATATCCTGAAGAAAATGAAGTTGGTAAACTTACTATAGAGGCTTTAAACAGACCTGTTAGTTATTATCTGGACAGAGTAAAAGCCAATATGGAACGTTATCGTTGGAAAAGGGTAAAATCAAAACATAACAAACACTTAGAAGTGAATGTGGCTTCTGCTATGCTAGTAGCGACTCAGACAGATAGTTTACCATTACTAATGAGAGTCTGTGTAGGCTCGGTAAATAATAAGACACCTCTATTACAAAGCGATATAGGCTACCTAAATCTCAATCCCATATGGAATGTGCCTAAAAGTATAGCCCAAAAAGAAGTTGCTATTCTCCAGAAAAGAGATACGACATATATCAGGCGCCACAATATGAGATTATATAAAGGTGGAAAAGAGGTTGATGTAGCATCTATCAATTGGAAAGAGGTAAATCCAAGCCAGTTCAACTATTTAATAAAACAAGATGCAGGAAACAGTAACTCCTTGGGATTGATAAAGTTTATGTTCAATAACGCATTCTCTGTATATCTGCATGACACACCTAGTAAAGCTACCTTCAATAGGAAAAATAGAGCTGTAAGCCATGGTTGTGTAAGAGTTCAAAGGCCATTCGATCTGGCATTCTTTTGTACATCTCCTAGTACAGAACTATACAAAGACCAGCTATTATATAGTGTAAATAAATCTCCTGTGACAAAAGAAGGTAAGCAACTCCTGAAAGAAGACCGTCTTAGAAAATTACCAGATATTATCAATTTAAAAGCTGATAATAAAATATCCTTGTTTATCGATTACTATACAATCTTTATGTATCCTAACGATGATATGCTATACTATGCGGATGATGTTTATGGATACGACAATGTAATCTTAGAAGCCCTAAAGCCAAATAATCAATAAAAAAGGAGAGAACAAAATCCTCTCCTTTGCTATTATATTGACTATATACTATTTATCTTTCTTATCATCGAAGAAATCGGCTGCCTTCTGGCTTAAATCATGAGCACTTTTTCTGGCCTTTTCAGCAAAATCATCGAGCTTATCTGCTATTTTTTCAGAATAGTTGTGAGTCTGATCTGAGATATTTGCAAACAACTCCTTAGCTCTTTCTGTAAAATCATCGGCTTTTCCCTTAAAGAATTTACTCCAATCTATTTCAAGACCTTCCTTGTCCATATAGTCTTTAATAACAGATATAGCTTTTACAGCTTGATCCTGTGTCAATCCGGCTTCCTCTTGTAGTTTCTTTATTAAGTTTTCCATAACTTCTGATATTTATAATTAAGATTATTTTATCTAGTTATAAAACAAAGATTTGCCCTAAAAGTTTAGTTAAGATATACCCTCTTGTTTCTATTCATTTAGAATCTAAATCCAAGAGAGACCGACAGAGTTCTGTTCTTCATAGAAACTGTGTTTGTAGAAGAAAGGTCGTGTAGTCCGTGCTCATAGTTAAAATTCAACATGAAAATATCGTATATGAAACCAACGCTACCGATAAATCCATAATCCCATCGTTTCCATTTATTCAAATCAAATGTCTGACCGTTTACTATCTCCAAAGGATTACTGATCACTGTATTATCTGCAAATATAGTCTCCATATAGTACTTATTTTCATAAGTACCTTTATATCCATATGCGATATATCCTCCAGCATTCAGATTGAAACCAAATTTATCTGTAAAATAAACTTCATAGCCAAGACACAATGGAACTTGCATATAGTTAGCAACCGTATGGTTCAGTGTATCAGTAACAGTAATATCATTCAATGGTTCTATAACCTCCTTATGTATACTCTGCTTCAGCCCCTTCTTTGTGACAAAGAAACCGGATTGTATTTGTATATTATGGAAAATCTTATAATTAAAATTCATGCCTAAAGTTGCACCTAATTTGGGCTCGTTGAAATCATTATTCCCTCCGCGGGAGATATCCATATTTGCAAAATTTAATCCGACATGAAAATCGGAAGTAAATCGTTTTCTATCCGATTGAGCCTGAATTTGAAAAACGGTACTAATTAGTAAGTAAACTAAGATGAGTGACTTAAAAACTGTTTTCATAAAGCTTATATAATTATCACAAAGTTATAAGAATTAATTATATAATAAACGAAACAGTTTTTTTTCATCGAAAATTTCATTTGCAACTTCCTGTATTTGCTCAGAAGTAACGGACTCTATCCTATTGACCACTTCTTCCATAGAATTGAAATGATTGTAATGCAAAAAGCTTTTTCCTATCGACAAAGACAAATTCTCATGATTATCATTCATTATACCGATTTGCCCTATTAACTGTTTCTTTGCTGCTGCCAATTGACTAGCAGTCAGCTTTTCATCTCTTAATTTTTTTAATTCTTTATATACTAACTCTACACATTTGTCAGCATTACGCTTATCACAGCCAAAATAAATAGACAAAATACCTGTATCCGTATATGCTGTAGCCATAGAATCGACATTATAAACGTACCCTCTTTTTTCCCTTAGTGAAACGTTTAAACGATTGTTCATACCGGGACCTCCCAAGATGTTATTGAGCAGATGCAATACTTTCCTTTTCGGATCGTGAATAGAGTATGAGCGGCAGCCAATTAAAGCATGAACCTGTGAGGTTTCTTTATCTATCTTCCGATGTACGGGTCGTGCTTCATTAGGTACTATTCTATTGTTTAAATATGCACTTACAGCTATATCTGATAAATATTTCTCTGCAAGATACACCACTTTCTTAAAATCAGTATGACCTAGCGAAAAGAAAACAATATTTGAAGGCACATAATACCGATCAACAAACTGTCTGGACTTTGCCGTATCAAAACCTTGTAATATATCTACTTCACCCAAAATGTTATGCCCTATTTGTGAACCTTCAAATACCAGGTTTTCAAACTCATCGAATATCAGTTCAGAAGGGTTATCCTCATACGAATGTATTTCATCAATGATAACTTCTATTTCTTTTTCTATTTCGGTCTGAGGAAATTCTGAATGAAATGTCAAATCGGAAATCAACTCGATAGCCCGTTGAAAATGCTGTTCCAGAAATACAGAATAGATGACCGTCTCCTCTTTATTGGTATAAGCATTCAACTCTCCTCCAACTGTTTCCATACGGTTTATAATATGATGTGAACGGCGTTTCGTAGTCCCTTTGAATAGCATATGTTCCACAAAATGCGCCATACCGTACTCCTCGGCCAATTCATCGCGGGTACCGGCATTAATTACAAATCCGCAATAAGAAACATTTCCCTCGATTGGTTTATGAACAATACGAAGACCGTTTGCAAGAGTATGTGTAAGATAGTTTATCATTTCTTCATGTAATGAGCACGCTCCTCTAATGTAAATTTCTCTATGGAATAACGCAGCATAGTACGCGGCATTTCTTTATAATGGCGATCCAGAAATTCGATTAGCAATCCTTTATCTTTCTTTCCGGCTTCTCTCAACATCCAACCAATAGCTTTATGCATCAAGTCATGCTTATGATAAAGTAACTTTTCAGACAGACGGAATATATCGACCAAATCTCCTTTACGGATAAAAGCGAAAGTGGCTATTATAGCAATACGCTGATCCCACAGTAAAGAACTATCAGCCAATTCATATAATACAGAACGATCTTCTTTATCTGACAAATACTCCCCGACTATATCTTTAGCGCTTAAGTCAACCAGATCCCAATTATTGATACGCTCTGTCTGAGAAAGATAAAAGCTTACAATTTCCACACTCTCTTCAGGTTTGTTTTTTGCCTTCTTAAATCGTTCGACAAGCATCAATAAAGCACAAAGACGGCATTAGTGATATTCATTTGCAAGAAGTTCTTTTATCTCATTATAAGGAATATCCTTATACTTCCTAGCTACTTTCCGCGTATCGGGAACAACTACACCCAGAAATCTATCACCCTCGCCATATTGCCCTTTCCCTGTTTTAAAAAAGTAAGGAAGGAACTCCTTCTTTTCCGTGGTAGAGTATGTTTCCAGTTCTTTTTGTACCTCTTTTGCTGTCATCGATCAATGTCTCTTTATAAAGAAAGTAACAAAGGTAACATATTTTCGGCTGTTTTTATTTAGTTACTTTTATTCGCACAGTATAGCTATCTCGTAAATCTCTTAGATTTGAAAAAGTGACACAAGTAACAGTTTTCACTCTAATACCTTTTTATGTATCCATCCGACATAAAGATACAACTCCATATATCATAGATAAATTTTCAAAAATAAAAAAACGACAGACTACTTCTAAGTTCTGTCGTTTTCCATTATATATTGTATTTTTATTTCAGCTTCCACTCAGCACCATCTTTTCCGTCTTTTATCTCAAATCCGGCTGCTGCTAGTTCGTTCCTTATTTTGTCAGACGTAGCCCAATCTTTGTTAGCCTTAGCCTGCTGACGTAGTTCAAGTAGAATATCCACAGCTTTTCCGAAAGCTTCGGTATTTGTATTACTACCTGTTGCTGCATCATTACGTATTCCTAAAATACCAAACAAGAATGTATCGAATATATCGCGTAATTCATCTTTATCTTCTTGTGTCAGTGCTATATTTCCTGCACAAGCAGAATTGATGGCAGTACCCGCTTCGCAGAGATGAGCTATTACAATAGCCGAATTTAGGTCATCGTTTAGAGCATCATGACATTTCTGACGTAAACCCTTTATATCTAGTTCACAAGATGTATCAGATACAGGAATTTTTTCAATCCTATTGTATGAATCCATTAAACGGCTCAGCGATTTTTCAGCAGCTTGTAATGCTTCGTTACTGAAATCGACCGTACTACGATAATGCGCTTGTAAAATGAAGAAGCGGATTGTCATTGCACTATATGCCTGAGCCAGCATTTTATGCGAACCTGTAAAGAATTCATCCAACGTAATGAAATTCCCTAAAGATTTACCCATTTTCTGTCCGCCTACAGTAATCATATTGTTATGCATCCAGTATTTTACTACCTGATGCTTTTCCATTGCCGTATTCTGAGCGATCTCACATTCATGGTGCGGAAACATAAGATCAAGACCTCCTCCATGTATATCAAATTCTTTACCCAAATATTTTATACTCATAGTCGAACATTCGATATGCCATCCCGGGAAACCATCACTCCATGGCGAAGGCCAACGCATGATGTGTTCAGGTGCAGCTTTTTTCCAAAGGGCAAAATCAACTCTGCTTCGCTTCTCGTCTTGTCCGTCAAGCTCACGCGTTGTATTCAGCATTTCCTCTATATTACGGTGCGAAAGAATGCCATAATCGTGATCCTTATTGTATTTTTCAACATCAAAATAAACAGAGCCATTACTCTCATACGCATATCCGGCTTTCAATATTTCCTTGATTGCTTCTATTTGCTCTATAATATGTCCCGAAGCATGAGGTTCGATGGATGGCGAGAGTACGTTCAAAGCATCCATGGCCTTATGATAACGATTCATATAATACTGAACAACCTCCATTGGCTCCAGCTGTTCCAAACGAGCTTTTTTCGCTATTTTATCTTCTCCCTCATCCGCATCGTTCTCCAAATGACCTACATCGGTTATATTGCGTACATAACGTACCTTATAACCTAAATGAGTCAGATAACGAAATAATATATCGAACGTTATCGCCGGACGAGCATGTCCGAGATGACCGTCTCCATATACAGTAGGTCCACAAACATACATCCCTACATGAGGAGCATGAAGCGGTTCGAATACTTCTTTTTTACGTGTCAGGGTGTTATAGATAGATAGTTTTTGTTCCATTGTCCGGATATATATTTTTAAGAAATACAAAAATACGAAATTTATATTTCAAACTGATTAGGGATATCATCTATTATAGAAAAAAGCTCTTCCACAGATTCTGTCCTTAACATGGCTACACGCGTCTTCTTAAAGTCTGCTATTCCTTTAAATACAGGACTTGCCGCTAAATGACGACGACTATGTATAATTCCTCCGCGTTCACCCGAATGCACGATATTCTTTTTTATCAAATCTTTAAGAATATCTATATACCATGTAAATTCTTTTTTGGGCAATAGTTCTCCTGTTTTCAAAAAATGTTTCACCTCTCCGAATATCGAAGGGTTACCTATACTACCTCGCCCTATCATTACAGCATCGACACCTGTCTCATCAAAACGCTTTTTGCATATTTCGGGAGAAGTTACATCCCCGTTTCCGATAATTGGAATGTGCATACGCGGATTGTTCTTTACTGCACCTATCAACGACCAGTCTGCTTCACCAGTATACATCTGAGCCCGTGTACGCCCGTGGATAGTCAATGCCTTGATCCCTGTATCTTGTAATTGTTCAGCCAATTCGACTATTATTCTAGAATCATTATCCCATCCCAAACGCGTCTTTACAGTCACAGGGATATTTACAGCTTTTACGACAGCTTGCGTAATCTCCACCATCAGTTCCGGTGTACGCATCATGCCCGATCCAGCGCCTTTTCCTGCTACTTTTTTCACAGGACAGCCAAAATTTATATCCAGTATATCAGGATTTGCTTCTTCGCAAATCTTTGCAGCCTCAACCATTGCATCCACTTCACGCCCGTATATCTGGATAGCAACGGGACGTTCTTCTTCGCTGATAGTCAGTTTAGCCTGAGTTTTGTTCACATGGCGAATTAGTGCATCACTAGAAACAAACTCGGTATATACCATGTCTGCACCAAAACGTTTACACATCAGCCTGAATCCCATATCTGTCACATCTTCCATAGGTGCCAGAAATACAGGGTTATCGGGGAAATTTATATTGCCTATTTTCATAGAGAATTTTATCTATCAATTAAAAGAGTACAAAGATAATTATCCGGAAGCAGACTTCAAGATATTTATTTATTATCTTTAGATTTCTTAAATACCAGAAAGATTGGAGACTATGAAAAAGATAAAAACTCTTGGGTTAATATTTATTACTAACCCTATCGTTAATTTATTGTTCGCACAAGAAAAACCTAATATCGTTGTAATTATAGCTGATGATTTGGCTTCTAATGAACTAAGTTGCTATGGTGGCAAAAACGTTAAAACACCAAACATAGATCGTTTAGCCGAAGAAGGTGTCAGGTTTACGAATAATTATGCTTCGTGTGCAATGAGTGTGCCGATAAGAGCATCGATGTATACAGGATTATATCCTGCACGTCACGGCTCATATCAAAATCATAAACAATCATTTTCCGACATCAAGAGTATTACTCATTATCTTCCTGAAACTGGATATAGAGTCGGTAGAACAGGTAAACGCCATACAGAACCCAGAGAGGTTTATCAATTTGAAGAAGTTCCAGGCTTTGAAGAAAATTGTGTTTCCCCAGCAGCCAATTTCAATACAAATGGTATAAAAGATTATATCTTAAAGAATGAGCAACCATTCTGCTTATTTGTTTGCAGTACACATCCACACGTTCCTTGGACATGGGGAAATCCTGAAAAAATAAACCCTGAAAAGATAATTCTCCCACCAAACAGTGTGGACAATACAGAAACACGAGAATTGTACAGAAATTTTCTTGCCGAAATAGAGGCTCTCGATGTGGAAGTTGGTGCTGTTGTATCCACATTGAAAGAAGCAGGGAAATTGGATAATACTTTGATAATATTCTTAGGAGAGCAAGGTCCTCAATTTCCCGGTGGAAAATGGACTTGCTGGAATTATGGACAAAGCAGTGCCTTGATAGCACGTTACCCTAAACAAATAAAAGCAAAATCGACCTCCCAGGCTATTACCCAATATGAGGATATTTTACCTACGCTAGTCGAATTTGCTAATGGTCCTGCAATAGAAGGTATAGACGGAAAAAGCTTCCTCTCTGCTCTATTTGGCAAGCATAAGGGACATCGCAAATACGCATACGGAATACATAATAATATCCCTGAAGGGCCAGCCTATCCCATACGAAGTATTCGAGATGAACGATATAAACTGATTATAAATCTTGCTCCTGAAAATAAGTATCATGAAAAACATATGATGGATATCAAGAATAGAAAACAGGTATGGGCTTCATGGCTAGAAAGTGCGGAAACGGATAGCAAAGCAAAATGGCTAGTAAACAGATTTGTAGAGCGCCCTGCAATAGAATTTTACGATTTAAAGAAAGACCCGTGGGAACTGAATAATTTGGCTGGGAATAAAAAGCATCAAAAAAGGATTGACAACATGCTCATTGAGCTAAAAAAATGGATGAAACAACAAGGCGATAATGGAGCCGAGATGGATGTACCGTTTTAAATATTTATACAGAATCAGTACTTTATAGCTCTTAACATTTCTCTCTTTCCCGGAGGGCCGGGCAAGCGCTCTACCTTGTAGCCTGCCTGTTGCATCATTCGACGAACAATGCCTTTTGCGCAATAAGTAACTAGAATTCCATTAGCAGCCGTTATACTATAAAGATTATCAAAGATATCCTGCGACCACATATCTGCCTGCTTCTCGGGAGCAAAAGCATCGAAGTATATAACATCGAAAGGCTTGTTTAATGAAGATAAATCGAAAGATGTGAAATCAGTTTGCAACTTTGTCAAGTAAAATTGATTTGTTATCAGGATTTCCTTATCCCAATCTGAAGTATGTAATTGATAAAACAGATCGCGCTCAACTTCAGTGCATTTATCTGCATAATTTAATTTTCTAATTATAGATTCGGATAATGGATATACCTCAATAGTGGTATAATGAATTGTTTTTGCCGACACCCTATTATCTAACAGTGTTAAGAAGGCATTCAAACCTGTGCCAAAACCAACCTCAAAAATAGATATCTCAGTTTTTTCACAACGATGTAATCCGGCATTTATAAAAATATGCGTAGACTCTTGCATCGCTCCATTTACAGAATGGTAATGCTCGTTGAGTGCAGGAACGAAAAGAGTGTGAGACCCGTCAGCTGTTAATTCTATCTCAGGCTTCACACTCATTTCTTTCACTTTTGTGTTTAACTATCACTTTTTTTCTATCAAAGCAACGGCATATGCGGCAAAACCTTCCTCACGGCCCACAAACCCCATTTTTTCGGACGTTGTTGCTTTTATAGATATATCATCGACTGAGATTTGAAGAATTTCCGCCATCACTTGTTGCATCTGCGGAATATGAGGATTTATCTTAGGACGTTCAGCACAGATTGTTGCATCTATATTGCCTATACTATAACCCTTTTCAGATATTACGTCCAATGTTCTTTTCAATAATATCTTACTGTCGATATCCTTATATTCGCCTGCTGTGTCGGGAAAATGAAATCCTATATCGCGGAGGTTTGCAGCGCCTAACAATGCATCACAAACAGCATGAATCAATACATCTGCATCGGAATGACCTAGCAACCCCTGCGTGTGCTGAATTTTCACTCCGCCAAGCCAAAGATCCCTATTATCGGCTAACCGATGAACATCATAGCCAAAACCTACACGAATTTTCATTATCTCTTAAAATATTATCTAAATAAGTTTTTCATCCCATCCATATCGAATGCAAGTGCAAATCGAAGTGTTTGGTCTAGAGGATTCTGTTGTGCTGTAGCAAGCATATATGCTACATCAAGTTGAAATGCATGTAATTTAAAGCCTGCACCAAATGCTAAATACTGACGATTACCTTTCAACTTATTTTCATAAAAATAACCTGTACGAAGCCTAAATTGATTATCATAATCGTATTCAACTCCTAGTGACCACATTATTTCTTTCAATTCTTCGGAAAATCCTCCAGGAGCATCGCCAAACGATTTAAATATACCCGAAATAGAGCTAATATTCCAATAATCGTTTTCTAATCTTGCCTGATATTCCGAATCGGTTTCGCCCTCCTTCTTCAATGGTCTGGTAGGTACTAACAACTTATTCATGTCAAGACTGAAAGAAAGTGTACTCACATCATTCATCGGATACATTAACGATGCACCTAAACGTAAGTTTGTCGGTAAGAAATCTTTTCTGTTTCCTCCATTAGTCGAGATTTTAGTACCTATATTTGATACATTAAAACCAAAACTAAGCAAACTCTCTGATTGTCCTATATTTATATAAGACTCATTATAGCCTGATACATCCGCTGCAAAAGCATTACCCGGAGAGGTATCGTCATCTGCACCAGAATAATCTGCGCGGATATAACGCACGGCTACCGAACCTGAAAATGTTTCTGTCAACTTACGTGAATAAGCTAAATCGATAGATAATTCATGTGGACTCAAGGTATTCTGGAACATACCTGTAGCATCCACTACATTTACATCTCCTATCGAGAAATAGCGAACAGATCCGCTCAATGCCTGATTGTTTTCATTTCCCAATTTATAATAACCTACACCATACACCAGAGCTATGTCATTTATAATCTTGCGAAGCCACGGGGTGTATGACAGTCCAAACCCTCCTTTGCTTGGAGAGAAAGCATACTTTGCAGGATTCCAGTGTTGTGAATAAACATCGGGAGCGGTAGCTACACCGGCATCTCCCATACCTCCTGCTCTTGCATCAGGAGCGATACTGAGCGATGGCATTGCTGTAATAATAGGATTCATATCCTGAGCAAACATGCAGAATGAAGTCAGAGCAAAAACGTTTACTAACAAGACTTTCTTTACAATATTCTTCATTTATTCCTTTTCGTTTTTAGTGAAAAAATCAATGTGGTTAAAGTAGTTATAAGTTTGTATATAAGTAACTTTTTTTTACGGTATTTATTGTTTGCGAACAAAAATTTAACATTTATATTCTAACAAATAAACAAATCTAATAGTTTATCATTTTCCAATATTGCTTCCAGATGATTTCCTATATTCACACGACCTACTCCGGCTGGGGTTCCTGTAAATATCAGATCTCCTGTTTTCAACGTAAAAAAACGGCTTGCATACGCTATGATTTTGTCTACAGGATGTATCATCTCAGATGTATTAGTCGATTGCATTATTGCCCCGTCTATCTTCAATTCAAAATCTAGATTATCGAGAAACTTTCCGTATTTATCTTTACTTACGAAAGCCCCTACCGCAGCTGAATTATCAAAAGCTTTCGATATTTCCCATGGCAGTCCTTTCCTTTTAAGTTCGGCTTGTATATCCCTTGCTGTGAAATCTATACCAAGTGTTATTTCATTGTAATATCGATGGGCAAATCGTTCAGCAATATTTTTCCCCATTTTATCTATCCTTATCACAAGCTCAGTTTCGTAATGTATATCAGAGGAAAAATCAGGAATATAAAAACGATGTTTATCACCAGATAGCAAAGCAGTGTCCGGCTTCATAAAAATTACAGGGTCATCATCTTTACTTGATAATGCCCTATTCATTTCCTTATTATGAGATTGGTAATTTTGACCTACGCAAATAATTTTCATTTGGGATTATTGAAACTAAATACGCAGCAAAGATACACAAGATTTATTTCTTTTTCTTAATGCCACCAAATAATTGTCTGAACCGCATTGTCAATACACCGAAAACACCTTCTGCAAAAATACCCGAATTCATTTTCGAAGTACCGAGCATTCTGTTTACAAAAACTATAGAAACTTCTTTTATATTGAAACCCAAGCAGTAAGCAGTGTATTTCATTTCTACCTGAAAAGCATACCCTTTGAAACGGATGTTATCTAAATCAATGGTTTCCAACACCTCACGTTTATAACAAACAAATCCGGCTGTAGCATCTTTGACCTTCATCCCTGTAATTATACGCACATATTTAGACGCAAAGTAAGACATCAACACACGCCCCATAGGCCAATTAACAACATTCACCCCGCTATAATACCGAGAACCTACAGCTAAATCAGCACCCTCATTCACACAAGCGGCATATAGCCTCAGCAAATCATTCGGATTATGTGAAAAGTCTGCATCCATCTCGAATATAAATTCATAATTGCGTTCCAGTGTCCAATGGAATCCTGCTATATATGCAGTACCCAAACCCAATTTTCCTGCCCTTTCAATCATATGCAACTGTCCCTTAAATTCCGATTGCAAATTCTTTACTATATCTGCGGTACCATCAGGGGAATTATCATCGATAATCAGAATATCAAATTCCTTAGGAAGAGTAAATATCGTCCTTATTATAGCCTCAATATTCTCTTTTTCGTTATAAGTAGGTATTATAATTATCGAATCGGACATAAATTATTCGGGTTAGTTGATGTAAGGCACAAATGTAATATTTTAAGGCCTCATAGATAGAAAAATAATAACAAAAAAAATAAAAATAATGGCCAAGACCTTATTCGAAGAGGACTTTCAGTAATATTTTTCAAATAATTAATCTTTGTTTATGGAATTTTTGAAGTTTCCATATCTATAAGGTACAAAAGGGGAAGATTAACTAACAATTTAAAACTTACAGTCATGAAAAATTTAGCTAACTTAAATTCCACAGAATGGTGTGACATTGTTTTTGAAGGTAAAAACAAAGCATACGGCGCGTTCGAATTGCGTCAATCTTCATGGAAAAGGTACTTGATAGCTTTTGGTGTAATCGTACTGGGAGTGATATTCTTATCTTTCCTACCTCAGATAATAGCCAATGTAAATGCAAGAAATGCTTCTATCAAAACCGAAATAGATGGGGATTATACTATAACGCAAATAGAACACAAACAGGAAGATCTGATTGCCGAAGCATTACCTCCTGAGGTACCGGAACCTCCTAAATACATCAAAATGGACAAATTTGTAGTTATGAATATCGTAGAAGACGATCAGGTAACAGACGAAGACGATGCTCCAAAAGGAATGGACGAGCTGGTTAACAGTAAGGGGGTTATCGGTTCATTTAATGTTGAAGACGGATCTACAGACCCTGACGCTGTACGTAAAGAGTTCGAAAGCTTAGTCACAGGGGAAGGTACAGGAAAAGGCGCAGAGGAAGTTCCACAAATTTTAGTTACGGCAGAATTCATGCCTCAATTCCCTGGCGGTGAAGCCGAAATGTATAAATTCATTAAAGATAACTTAAGATACCCTGCAATAGAACAGGAAATGGGAAATCACGGGCGTGTAACAATTAGGTTCGTAGTGAGCAAAACCGGTGAAATCTCAAATATACAGGTAGTAAAAGGTGTTAGTCCGGGCTGTGATAAAGAAGCTATGAGAGTGATAAAAAGTATGCCTAAATGGATTCCGGGTAAACAACATGGCGTGCCGGTTCCGGTTTACTTCAACTTACCAATTCTATTTCAACTGAAATAATGTGAATGAAGAAATAAAAAAAGAGCCGCATTTTGTGCGGCTCTTTTTTTATTTCTTCATCGAAAGTTGCACTCGTTTACGTGCTAAATCGACTGTCAGTACCTTAACCTCTACATGCTGATGAAGTGAGACCACCTCGGTAGGATCAGACACAAAACGATCTGCAAGTTCTGAAATATGAACCAACCCATTTTCCTTGATACCGACATCGACAAAACAACCAAAATTGGTGATGTTAGTCACAATACCGGGCAGAATCATGCCTTCACGTAAATCGTCGATAGTCCTTATATTAGCATCGAATTCGAACATTTTAATTCCTTTACGTGGATCACGTCCGGGCTTATCCAATTCTTCCATTATATCGTTGAGTGTAGGCAATCCTACTGAATCTGTGATATATTTTTTCAGTTCAAGGGATTTTTTAAGTTCCTTATTTTCTATCAGTTCTTTTACCGTACATTTCAGATCTTTCGCCATCGTCTCCACTACATGGTAGCTTTCGGGATGTACTGCCGAATTATCTAAAGGGTTATCTGCTCCGGAGATCCGCAAGAATCCAGCCGACTGCTCAAAAGCTTTATCTCCCATGCGCGCAACTTTCATTAATTCTTTGCGAGACTTAAAAGCTCCATTTTTAGAGCGATAATCTACAATATTCTGTGCCAAAGTTGGCCCTAAACCCGATACATATGTAAGCAAATGCTTACTTGCTGTATTGACATTTACCCCTACAAGGTTAACACAACTTTCTACAGTCAAATCCAGTGAACTTTTCAATTTATTTTGGTCTACATCGTGTTGATATTGTCCTACGCCTATCGATTTAGGATCAATCTTAACAAGTTCGGCTAAGGGATCCATCAAACGACGGCCGATAGAAACAGCACCTCTTACAGTTACGTCATAATCAGGAAATTCATCTCTTGCCGTTTTAGATGCAGAATAAACAGAAGCTCCGTTTTCGCTTACAACAAAAACTTTTACTTCCTTTTCGTAACGTAGGTTCGTTATAAATCTTTCCGTTTCGCGGCTAGCCGTACCATTACCTATTGCTATGGCATCTATATTATATGTAGTGACTATTTTCACCACCTTACTTCCTGCTTTGGATATTTCATTTTGCGGTGGATGCAGATAAATTGTCTCATTATGCAATAAGTTACCTTCTGCATCAAGACACACCAACTTACAGCCTGTACGATAGCCCGGGTCTATACCTAATACTCTTTTTTGCCCTAATGGAGCAGCCAATAATAATTGTCTCAGATTTTCAGCAAAAACACGGATAGCTTCCTCATCCGCTTTTTCTTTCGATAATGTTGAAAACTCCGTTTCTATCGAAGGTTTTAACAAACGCTTATATGCATCTTCGACAGCATCTGCCACATGTACGGTAGCCTGATTGTCATTATCTCCTTTCAGAAAACGTTTATCGAGTCTCTCTAATGCCATATCTTCATCCGGAGAGATATTTACCCGCAGAAAACCTTCCGACTCTCCTCGGCGTATTGCTAATATACGGTGAGAAGTCGCTTTGCTTAACTTCTCGGAATAGTCGAAATAATCGCGATATTTGTCACCCTCTTCTTCTTTTCCTTTTACTACTTTCGAAGTTATGATAGCCTCACGTTGAAACAGATTACGAATCGTATTACGTGCATACTCGTCTTCATTTACCCACTCGGCAATAATATCCCGCGCTCCGGCAATCGCTTCTTTTACGTCTTTTACTTCACCTTTCACGAATACCTGAGCTTTAGTCTCCACATCTATGGATTGCTGAGCCATTATTATTTTAGCTAAACCTTCTAGACCTTTCTTGCGGGCTATCTCGGCACGAGTTTGTCGTTTTGGTTTATAAGGCAAATAGATATCTTCCAACTCGGACGAAATCCAGCATTCTTCAATACGCTTTTTCAATTCGGGAGTCAACTTTTCTTGTTCTTCTATCGACTTCAGAATTGTTTCTTTACGCTTAACTAATTCATTCAGTTTTTCGTTCTGTTCCTTTATCGCAGTTATTTGCACTTCATCCAGACCGCCCGTAACTTCTTTACGATAACGGCTTATAAATGGTATTGTGGCTCCTGATTCAAGTAGTTCTACTGTTTTATTTACTTGTGTAGTTTTAATTCCGAGAGCGGACGATATTAGGTCTATAATTGCCATAGATGTAATTTAAAATTGAACAAAGATAATAATATTCTACCGAACGGTTTCGCCCAATGCCTTCCAAAGATTATCGACAGGCAGAGGAGCGACAACTTCGATCTGCTCCTTCGATACCGGATGAATAAAAGATATCTTACGTGCATGTAGGCTTATTCCCCCATCGGGATTGGAGCGATCCGCCCCATATTTCAAGTCCCCCTTTATCGGACAACCCATATTTGATAATTGAACTCGAATTTGATGATGTCTTCCCGTTTCTAAATCAATTTCGAGCAGATTATATTTATCAGACTTCGCTATCAACTTGTAATGCAAGATGGCGAGTTTAGAGTTCGGCTTTTCTATATCGTAAGCATACGATTTATTTTGCTTCTCATTTCTCACCAAGTAATGTTTCAATGTTCCTTCCGATTGCTTCGGTATATTCTTTACTATCGCCCAATATGTCTTGTCAATCTCTTTATTTTTAAACATTTCATTCAATCGTGAAAGTGCCTTGCTCGTTTTTGCAAATACAACAATTCCGCTTACAGGGCGATCGAGCCGATGTGTAACTCCACAAAAAACATTTCCGGGTTTGTTGTACTTTTCTTTCAGATATTCTTTTACAATTTCCGAAAGGGGTTTATCTCCGGTTTTATCTCCCTGCACGATTTCCGAGACAGTTTTATTGACTATTATAATATGGTTATCTTCGTAAAGAACAGTCATCTTTCAAATATAAAATATGTTTATTATACAAAGAAAAACCTTTCGATTGAAAATCGAAAGGTTTTCTTCAGTTATAATGTTTAATATATATGTGTTAAGCGTTTTTAGGTCTTCTCCACTTAACGTTTCTCATATCTCCTGTTTCCGCAAAAGCTTCGTGGAAAGCAAAAGCATTATACATATCGAAACGTGTATGTCCTTGCGGCGCATTCTTAATATATTCTTGCAACATAGGACGATAGTCCGGATGCGCACATTTATTTATAATTTCCTGAGCACGATCTTCCGGACATTTGCCACGTAAGTCTGCTACACCATATTCCGAAACGATTATTTTCACAGAGTGCTCACTGTGATCTTCGTGTGCTACAAGCGGAACAAAAGAACTAATCTTACCATCTTTGGCTACCGAAGGTGTTACAAATATCGATATATATGCTCCGCGTGTAAAGTCTCCGGAGCCTCCGATACCATTCATCATTTTTGTACCCATCACATGCGTAGAGTTGATGTTTCCATAAATATCAGCCTCGATTGCTGTATTGATGGCAATAACACCTAAACGACGAACTATCTCCGGGTTATTTGAATACTCGGACGGACGCAAAACGACTTTATCTTTAAAGAAATCAAGATTCTTATATATATATTCAATACAAGGATTACTTACTGTCAATGAACAACCGCTTGCAAATTTAACGCGCCCAGATTCCATAAGTCCGATAACCGCATCCTGAATAACTTCAGTATAAACATCGAAATCTGGAATTTCTTTGCTGTCGCCCATAGCAGCTAATACAGCATTAGCAATATTACCTACTCCCGACTGAACAGGCAGGAATGTTTTAGGCATACGACCTTCTGCCATTTCCTTGATAAAGAAATCAGCTACATTCTTACCGATTTGAGCTGTAACCTCATCTACCGGAGCAAAACCACTACCTTCGTTAGGTTCATGAGTTTTTACTACAATGATTTTTTCAGGGTCGATTTTAATATGATTTTTACCTACCCTGTCGCGGACAGCGTAAACAGGCATATCTTTACGAACAGGCGGATCCTGAGGTTCGGGTATATCGTGCATACCTCGCATCTCCTTCGGATTCCATGTATTGAGTTCTACTATCACCTTTTTTGCAAGGCGGCTTACCGTCGGAGATATTCCAACACCGCAAGTAGGTACTATCTCACCATCCTCTGTCACATCACAAGCCTCAACTATAGCATAGTCTACATGACCATAATAACCGTAACGGATATCCTGAGCCATAGTAGAAAGATGCAAATCACAGAATTTTATTTCGCCATTGTTGATGGCCTCACGCATACTTTTATTTGTCTGATAAGGCGCACGAAAGTTGATTGCTTTTGCCCTTGTTAAAACCCCGTCAAGCTTATCGCCAGTAGAAGCACCTGTAAAAACATTAATCTTGAAAGGATTTCCTTTCGCATGTTCTTCTTCGGCACGTTTAGCTATAAATCCGGGTACTACTTTGGGACATCCTGCGTGCGTAAAACCGCTAAATCCCACATTGTCATTGTTGTTGATAAGTGCGGCTGCCTCTTCAGCAGTCATAAATTTTAAAGCCATTGTTTTTTAAAATGTATGATTATATAAGTATTAAGTTGATTTTTATCAGACCCATCGCTTTCGCGGTGCAAAAGTATGAAATAATTAGCTGAATAACTATTTTAAATCATTAAAATTTAGATAAGTTTCTTTTTCATTGAATCTCTTACTTAAATCTATTTTTAGTAATAGACCTTGAGGCATTACACGTAAAAAAGGAAGACGGAATTGTTCGCCTTCCTTTTTGTTTAAATTTATAAAAGGTATTCAAAAAACACCTATATCTTCTCTAAAAACTCACATAGAGCCTTAACTGCTAACGCTCGGTGACTTATATTATTTTTTATATCGTTACCTAATTCGGCAAATGTTTGAGTATAACCATTGGGCATAAAAACAGGGTCATAACCAAACCCGGCACTGCCTTTTTCTTCTGCGATAATTGAACCTTCAATTTTACCATCGAATAAATACTCTTTTCCATCCATTATCAGTGCAATAACAGAGCGAAAACGAGCCTTACGATCAGAAATTCCGTCTAGAGCCTTCAACAGCTTTCTCATATTAGCTTTTGCATCATGATCGCCTCCGGCATAACGAGCCGAATAAACGCCAGGTGCACCATCAAGTGCATCTACTTCCAAACCTGTATCATCTCCGAAACAGTCGTATCCGTATTTTTCTTTTACATAACGAACCTTTATCAAAGCATTTTCTTCGAGAGTAGTACCTGTTTCGGCAATATCTTCTATACAATTTATATCTTGTAGGCTGAGTATTTCGAATTTATTTTTCACTACAGCCCTTACTTCCTCCAACTTATGAGCATTGTTTGTTGCAAAAACAAGTTTCTTCATCTATTTTGTATTTTTATATTTCAACATAATCTACAAAAATAAAGTATTTAAAAAAAATAACAATAGTGTATTCATTTAGAAATGAAAAAGCCCCATTACAATGAGGCTCAAATCCAATTTTACTAATCTTCCAGCGTACTACACCAGTCAATAATAAGAGGATACAGCTCTGCTATCTTCTTATTTTCATATTTCTGCCTAAGCTCTATTAAAGCATTATTAAATTTTTCAAATTTAATAAACCCTCTCCTCTGTTGATTCATGGCTACACGTTCTTTTATAATGACATCTGCACTTTCTTTGTCAAAATTATCTAAAACCCAAAGACAGAACAACGAATGTGTCATATATTCATTAAACACTGACTTGGGAGCTTTATAAAAAATCTGATCTTTCGAATTCCATATCTCTGTCTTGTTAAATATATCCATTATCTTCCTGCTATACTTATCGCTTTCGGGATTTACATAATTATGATCTATTTCGGTGAATACTATACCCGACATCAATCCTTTTTTTTGATCTTTAGTATAGCTACTATTCTGATCTAGAAATTCCGAATCACAGATAAACATCACGATCTCCCAAAAGAGAGGATTATCTTTTTCACCTTTGGTGGGTGGACAAACCTGTACATATTTTTGAGTACTATGAGAACCTGTTATAAGAGGGGAATATATTATCTTATACGAGTCTATTTTAAAATTGTCGGGAAATTCATTTTCTAACCATTCCCACATATTAGACAAGGGAAGTAACTCATCTAACTTTGAAGATTGTTCATTGTATAAAAAAGAATTTTCTTTATAGAACTGACGAAAACCTGATTTATCAGAAAAATCCTGAACCAGAGGTAATAGCCTAAAGAAGGAACTCTCATTCGCCCAATTATCTCCAATCACATAAAAATATCTATTGTTAGATATAATTTTGCTATTATTATCAAACTGAAAGGCAAAACTATTTTCTCTAAAGTCGAAATAATCATCATAATAATTCTCTCGTTCCTTATTAAAAATAGAATCTTTAAAAATTTGATGATCTCTAAAAGAAGCAAAATAATCATCAACCCGATGATGGTATTTAGAGCTTCCTCTCACGCCTGTTTTAGATGCTGCAGACGAAAGATACCATATTATGTTAGCCAACTCATACACCTCAGGATGTTCTATGCTCGCCTTCCCTCTGGCTTCATCCATATATGCTTGAGAAAATGAAGCAGACAAGCCATTATACCTGAAAGCCAAAATAGCTTCGCCTTGTGGAGTTTCTATCTTAATATTTATCTTCTGATTGTAGGGAAAGCATTTGTGCGGAATAACAACTGTATCATTATTGATATAGATATATGTTTTTATTTGGTCAGCGCCATCTGTTCCCGGACTGACTGTATCTCCGGGCTTCAATTTTTGCCACCATTCAAAATCACTATCCGAACGATCAGGGAATCGTGATATTCTAATACGAACCGAATCCGTATCTAAATAAAATTTCTTCGGGTAATTTTCATATAAGTTCTGTCCTAATATGCTAGATGATACTAAAAACAGACTCAAATACTACGGAACAAGTTCCGCAGGTTGAAAGGTAAAAGGATAAATCCTTTTGCGTTAATACCTGTTTGAAAACAGGGGTTTTCTTTTCCCTAACGGGAAAATTCATCCGATAACTTGAAAAATAAAAAAGAATAGATTTCTCATAGTATTTTTGATTTCATATTTGTGCTATACCTATATATACGCAACAAAAAACCAAGTGTTACAAGAAATCTATAAAATTGTTACTTCAATTATAAAAATCTGAGTTTATTTTTTACTTAGCGAATTATATGTCTCCAATGCCATTTCCAATACTGTTAGTGCATTTCCAAGGTCTTCCTTATTCAAGACATAGGCTATACGAACCTCATTCTTTCCGATTCCCGGTGTTGTATAAAACCCTGACGCCGGAGCCATAAACACAGTTTGTCCTTCATACTCGAAATCAGAGAGACACCATGCACAGAATTTATCAGCATCGTCAACAGGCAGACGTGCTACTGTATAAAATGCACCCATAGGAATAGGTGAATATACTCCCGGAATACGGTTGAGACGGTCTATTAGAAATTTTCGTCTTTCAACATACTCATCGTATGTATCACGCAGATAGTCAGGGCAGGCATCTAACGATGCTTCTGCGGCAATCTGGCCTATTAATGGCGGACTAAGGCGCGCCTGACAGAATTTCATCAGGGTCTTTCTTAGTTCCTTATTTTTAGTAATCAATGCGCCTATACGAATTCCACATTCACTATATCGTTTTGATACAGAATCTATCAGCACTACATTATCTTCTATCCCCACAAGATGACAAGCTGAAATATAAGGTGAACCTGTATAAATAAATTCCCTATAAACTTCATCGGAAAACAAATACAAATCGTGCTTTTGTACAAGATGTTTAATCTGATTCATCTCGGCACGTGAATACAAATACCCTGTGGGATTATTCGGATTACATATCATAATCCCTTTGGTACGTTCATTTATCAGCTCTTCGAATTTTTCGACGGGTGGCAATGCAAATCCTTCTTCTATAGTAGAAGTAACGGTACGTATAACGGCTCCGGCCGAAACAGCAAAAGCCATATAATTGGCATAAGCTGGCTCAGGCACGATTATCTCATCGCCAGGATTGAGGCAGGCAAGAAATGCAAACAACACCGCTTCCGATCCTCCTGTGGTGATGATGATATCGTCTGCCGAAACATTTATATTATATTTGGCATAATAGCCTACTAGTTTTTCACGGTATGAGCGGTAGCCGTCACTAGGACTATATTCCAATATCGTACGGTCAATATTACGAATGGCATCCAACGCCTCTTTAGGTGTAGGCAAATCGGGTTGCCCTATATTTAAATGATATACTTTGAGTCCTCGTGCTTTGGCAGAATCCGACAAAGGAGCCAATTTTCTGATGGGTGAATTTGGCATCTCAACACCACGTTGCGAAATAGATGGCATATTGCTATTGTATTATATATTTACTTTTCAATAAGGCGCAAATATACAAATAATAGTAATGTAACATTAGTGGAGAATCGTGAATTATTACTGCATACATCAGAATCATAGGAATAGAACCGGACGCAATGGTAGAATAATAACAATCTTAAATACAATCAGATTGCATAATGATAGATTTTGTCATTATGTATTTCAGGAAAAAACAGTTAGAAAAAAATCGAAACAACCTTTTCTAATAAATATCAAAATACTATGCCTCATTAATAGTTTTTTATTCATAACTTTGCATCGCTTTGTTTCGTTTAGGAGTTTTCCTCCCAAACGGATTAAATGGGAATCAGGTGAAAATCCTGAACAGACCCGCTGCTGTAAGCTCCAAAAAAGTTTGTACAACTACGCCACTGTTATAAAAATGGGAAGGCCGTACCAACCGGAGTAAGTCAGAAGACCTGCAAAGCAGATATTTCAGATAGCTTTCGAGGAATAAGGCTTAAGAAACATTTGTGAAGAATCCCTTTTCTTTTCTTTGTTCTTATCGGAAGCATATTATTGATCATTAATTTGCTTTTGCGATGTCTTTCAGATTATCTTTTATCATTTTCTTTCTTTTATTGCTGGCTGGTGATCTGTCATTGTATGCGCAGATAAATGATAGTCTCAGTGCTAAAAAGCTATCGGAAATAGAAGTTTCTGCATACATTAAACCATCTACTTCCCGGTCTACATCTCCACTACAGGTTATTGACAATACCGAAATCAAACGTATAGGTATATTATCCGTATCAGATGCTGTTCGCCGCTTTTCAGGTGTTACGGTAAAAGATTATGGTGGCATTGGAGGTATGAAAACCGTTTCTATCCGAGGAATGGGCGCGCAGCATACAGCTGTCAGTTACGATGGGGTAACGATGAGCAACATACAATCGGGACAAATTGATATTAGCCGATTTTCATTAGATAATATATCTATGATATCTCTTTCTATCGGGCAATCAGACGACATATTTCAGCCTGCCCGATCGTATGCATCAGCAGGTTTATTGCAAATAAATACACTCAATCCGAATTTCACCGACAAAGGATATAAATTAAATATAGAAACTAAAACAGGCTCATTCGGCCTATTCAATCCTTATTTATATTATGCACAAAAGCTCAACAAAAAATTTTCTCTATCGGTAAATGGAAGTTGGGAACGTGCCGATGGCAGATATAAATTCGAATATGAGAACGCCGATAAAAAAGAGGAACGAAAGAGAAAAAATTCGGATGTGAATGCATGGCGTACCGAGATTAATCTATATGGCAATTTAGGAAGGGGCGGAGAAATCAGGTTCAAAACAAACTATTACGATTCGGAGAGAGGTCTTCCGGGCTCAATCATATTTTATAATGAGGATAGTTTCGAACGCTTACATAACAAAGATCTTTTTTCGCAGCTTTATTACAAGTACAAGATTAATGAAAAATTCGATATAAAAGCGCAAGCCAGATTCAGTCGGTATTATTATCAGTACTCAAACTACATAGTACCGCAAGATAGTACCAGCATCACGCAATTCGAATATTATACATCATTGGGAACTTTGTATAAAGCAACAAAAAATTTATCTATAAGTTTGGTCGAGGATGTCTTCCAGAATAGATTAACCAGCAACTTCAGCGATGTAAATAAACCACGTAGAAATTCTTCACTGACAGCCTTGTCTGCAATGCTCAACACCGAGCGATTGGCTATTACAGGGACTTTGCTAGCTACATATGTAGACGAAAGCATGGAGTCGGGTGAGGTGCCGAGCAATAAGAAAAAAATAACACCTGCAATAAGTGCTTCTTTTCAGCCTCTGAACCAGACTAATCTCAGAATACGCACTTCATATAAAAAGACATTCCGTGTACCAACATTCGAAGACATGTATTACATACGTATGGGTAATAAGAATTTAAAACCGGAGTATGCAATACAATACAATATAGGCTTGACTTGGGCAGGAAGCATCTCCAATACTCTCGATTATATAAGTATATCTGCTGACGGCTATAAAAATAAAGTGGATGATAAGATCGTAGCTTTTCCTACAGGAAATATATTCAAAATGCGAAACTTCGGGAAAGTGGATATGACAGGGATTGACTTTAATATGCGTTCACACATTGCTGTCAAAAGTAATATGGGAATAGATGTATCGGGAAATTACAGCTACCAGAAAGTAATAGACGTTACCGATGAAGAAGCCAAAAACTATAAACATCAAATTCCATATACCCCTCGTCATTATGGTTCGGGTGCTATAAGCTTCGAAAACCCATGGGTAAATATTGCTTATAGTCTTATCGTTTCAGGAAAACGTTATGCTTTGGATCAGAATATACCTGAAAATGAGATTAAAGCATATACAGACCATAGTATTTCATTGAATAAAACTCTTAAGTTTAGTGATAACTCATTGCGCTTACAATTCAATTTGAATAATCTCGGAAATAAAAATTATCAAATCATACAGTATTACCCCATGCCGGGACGCTCTTTTACTCTTTCTGCAAATTTAAGTTTTTAACATTATAAATATAGTTATGAAAATCAAACATTTAATATTCACGACTTTAGTAGGTGCATCATTAGCCCTTGGATTTTCATCATGTAGCAACGATGATGAGGATATATTTGAAAATACAACAGAATCACTTGTAACTAATCTTAGTTTTGAAGATACAAATCCTAAATCAGGAGAAATAGAAGGTAACCTCACATGGAAAAAACCGACTGATATGTCAGAGTTGTCTACTGTAGTGATATATGCTTCTGAAGATGGTAGCACAAAAGGTGATAAGCTCGGTGAAGTCTCACCTGATAAAGAGACTTTTGAAGTTAAAAGCATGAATTATGTAAAGTATTTCATTGTCACATCTAAGAATAAAAACGGGATAGAAGGCTTAAAGTTTACGAAAATAGAAATAGAAGATATTGTGGGTGCAACAGTGGTCACTAATCTGGCATTTTCTGACATACAATATCTCTTAGGCAAAATAGAAGGAGAAGTTACATGGACAAAACCTGTTGGCTACATGAATCTATCGAAAGTGGCTTTATACGCTTCGTCGGATGGTATTAAAAAAGATACTAAGCTAGGAGAAGTTTCTGCTGAAACGGAATCTTTCGCCATAGAAGCTCGGGATTATTTCAAATACCTAATTATTGTTGGCGTGAATGATAATAATAGTGAAGAAGAAAATTTTGCAAAAATAGAAATAGAAGACATTGCAGGAGGAATCTATATCCTGAATAGCGGAAAAAGCAATAGTAATAATGCAAATCTAGCATATTACGATTTCAAAACAGAGACCCTTACAGAAAGAATATTCGAAGGTGCTAATAATAAAGCTCTTGGCGATACAGGACAAGATATCGTTATCTATGGTTCCAAGATGTATATTGCCGTATATGAGTCTGCTGTGATATATGTTACCGATAAATCAGGAAAAATATTGAAAACTATAGAATCGACCAAAGACGCAGTAAAACAAAAACCACGTAGTCTTGCAGCTCTCGATGGAAAGGTTTATGCTACATTCTTTGATGGGTATCTGGCAAAGATCGATACTACAAGTCTGAATATTGAAGGTCAGGTAAAAGTAGGACGTAACCCTGAATATGTACGTACAGCTAATGGTAAAATATTTGTAGCTAACTCAGGTGGTCTGGATTATAATACACCATTAGGATATGACAAGACAGTATCAGTTGTTGATGCTGCATCGTTTACCGAATCTGAAAAAGTAGATGTTGTTATCAATCCTGATAAAATGGCTGTAGACAGTGAAGGCGATATCTATGTTATATCAAACGGTAACTATGGCGATGTACCGAATACATTGCAACGTATCCGTAAAGAAGGTGATAAATATGTAGTAACAAAGGTCGGTAATGCTACTTGGATGAGTATGTCCAATGACAAACTATACATTATATATTCACAATATGATGCAAATTGGAATCAAACAATCAGTTATCATGTGTATGATGCCAAAACAGAAAAGATTATTACCAATAATTTCATCACAGATGGCACT
This sequence comes from Dysgonomonas sp., assembly GCA_047972895.1. Taxonomy (GTDB): domain Bacteria; phylum Bacteroidota; class Bacteroidia; order Bacteroidales; family Dysgonomonadaceae; genus Dysgonomonas. Next base: position 164,362 of record JBKEBA010000011.1, on the reverse strand, counting down.
GACATCAAAAAACCTTACAGCATCACCACTGATCCAATATATAACTATGTTTACATCGGAACATCCGATTATACAAACAATGGAGATATGTATATATTTACATCGGAAGGTAAACTTGTAAAGAAATTCGACACAAAAGGTATTAACCCAATGGGTGCATACTTTGTGACAAAATAAACAGTAAATGAAACTTGTTAATATAATATTATTATCAATACTTATTCTTCTTGCGGGCTGTGGAAAACGTCAGCCTGCAAGTCAGGATAATCGTCCGCAGACAGAATACTCGGTGCATTATGCTAAAGGATTTACCGTAAAAAAGTATGAGGGCTATACTACTGTATCGGTTCGTGATCCTTGGGACACTACCCGCATGTTACAAACCTATATCCTTGTAGATAGGGAAAAGGAAGTACCAGCAAATCTGCCTAAAGGAACAGTGGTGAAAATACCTTTGCAAAGGGTTGCTACCTATTCTACGATCCATTGTTCTACGTTGAATGAGCTTAGGTTAGATAATATTATAAAAGGTGTTTGTGAACCCGAATATATAAAACTAGAACATATTCAACAGGGGGTAAAAAATGGTACCATAGCTAATCTGGGTATGGCTAGTAAACCCGATTTAGAAAAAATCATCATGCTCAGTCCCGATGCCATATTGGCAACACCTATTCAAGGTTGGACATATGGGAATATTGATAAAACAGGTATCCCTGTATTAGAGACAATAGACTATACTGAATCTCACCCTCTAGGGCGTGCCGAATGGATACGGTTCTATTCACTTTTTACAGGAACAGAGAAACTTGCCGATTCATTATTTGCCATTACAGAAAAGAATTATAATGAGGTAAAGGGGATTGTAACCAAAGCCACAAAAAGACCTTCTGTAGTTACTGACATACGTTTTCAAGGTCAGTGGAATATGCCGGGTGGTAAAAGCTTTATGGCAAATATGCTGGCTGATGCAGGTGCAGCATACCCGTGGGCAGACAACTCGTCTTCTACCTACATGCCGTTGTCATTCGAAAGTGTATTAGATAAGGCCGGAGAAGCTGACATCTGGATTATTAAGTATAATTGGCCAAAAGATATGACATACGAAGGTCTGAAAAAGGAATATAAACCTTATTCAAATTTTAAGGCATTTAAAGAGAAAAACATTTATGGGTGCAACACCTCGTATTCAAGTTATTATGAAGATTTGCCTATACATCCTGACTATATACTAAAAGATATGGCATATGTATTTCATTCTGAATTATTCCCTGACTACACACCAAGATATTATAAGAAAATAGTGGATTAAGTTTAATATATAGGTTGGAAAAGGCTTTAGTTGGAGAAATTCGCTAAAGCCTTTTTATATTTTGTCTATTATTTTACTCTAACCCATTTTTCGGTAAAAATATTTTCTCTGTTCTGCATCTGTATAATTGTGTTTTGTATCATTGTATCTTTATTAATTGCAATTTCTATTTTAGCAGTTCTCCCTTTAAAATCGCTATTATTATACATAGTCATATCAATTTCTTCATACAGTTGATTACCGTTCAGTCTATATTCTCCGGCTCCGGCTAAAGTAATTATCCCACTATCGTTCATTGTATGCCAAACGAAGTTTTTTTGTGTGTAGTGTTTTAGCTGTTTTCTATCTACAGGATATCCACCTTCTTCAATCAGAATCCATGAGCCTTGAACACGAGATTCTTCTTTACTCAAAGATCGACTACCAGAGCAAGAAATAAAACCAATAGACATTATTAATACGAGAAGTGTACAAATTTGTTTTTTCATAGAAAGAAGTTTTAATCAGTTAAAATAGGTAAAAAAAAGGCATTCCAATTGTATTTATATTCTCTACCTCATTTATATAACACGAATATAATAAAAGCACATAAAACATACAACAATTAAGTTAATTATTGTATGTTTTATCAAAATCATCTATCTAATTTTAACTACCAAATTAGCATATTACCATACAGAAATCAAGGATAATAAAAGACAATATCCAATACATCCGACCTCGACATAGCTCCGGGGTTGATACCGAGTTCACCTTCAGGTACAGGTAAATTATATTTCTCGAAATACTCAATCCATCCTTTTGTAATTTCTCCAGTTTGGGTAGACTTAAAAGTCATTGTATTTAATGGAAATATAGGTATTCCATCATTAGCCTTCAAGAAGATATTATAAATCAATTCAGAGCAATAATATTTGTCATTATCAAGGATAAATCCGTCATCATAATCTTTGCCTATTAACGTCATTCCCTCTTTTAATGCCTGAGGTATACAATATTCATACTCAGCCATCAAACGCCCGACCACCGATTTTGGATAGCATCCATCCGTTTCCTGCGGATACAAATAATCCCGAAGCGGAGTAAGTGTAACCTTAGGGCGGGTAGCCTCTAACACATAAATGCTATCTTTTTCGTCAATATAAACTATTCCTACATGCGTGAACTGATAGTCGCCAATACTCGAAGTAACTTCCTTAATGGTATTATCTGAATCGCCCTTACATGCCTCCTGAAAAATTAAATCTCCACTGCGAAGTTTAAAATCATCTGAAGGTTGATAAAAAAGAGGCAGTATTATAAATAATAGTATGTTCATTATTTTATTTGATATTTATCTATATTAGTATGAATAAGGGATATATAAATATATTGAACAAGGACAAAAGGTAACAAATAGAAAATATTCAAAACTTGTTACATTTGTTACCTTTGTTACTTTTTAGATTCTTCGCTTATCGGAATGTATAACTGATACCACCCATGAGCCAAAAACCGGATTGCGGGATATTCCCTCTGTCGAAATAATATGTATCATACAGATTATTAAGGCTTAGATTGAATACTACATTCTGATATTTATAGTTGAGTTTCAGATCGAGGGTGGAAAAGGCGGGATAATGCTCTATTGTTGCTTCTTCATCTGCGCCATGATATTTTTCATATACCCCCATACGTTTTTGGAAGCGGAAATACCATCCGGCTGACAAACCTTTATATATCTGATGATTAAACTTCGCCGTAAACTTGTCTCTAAGATAATTAAGGGAATACATAGAAATCATATCACCCGTATTTCCATCTTGAAGCATTCGGGTATAGTCCAATGCCAAAGATGATTGCTCTCCTAAAGCTGGGAAAATTTCTTTAAGTCGAAAATTTACCCCCATCTCTATACCTTTAGTATCTATCTGGCTCATATTCCATGCAGTATAAGCTTTATCTTCGGGTTTTTCCTTCACCCAGTCGATAATATCCCTACCCCATTGCATAAAGCCTGTAAGGTATGCACTAAACAAGTTCGCTTTATACTTAAGTCCAAGCTCTAATGATTCTGATTTCTCCGGCTTCAAATCGTTTCGCCCTACATGAGTTGGAGCTTTGTAATATAAGTCTGTAAAGGTCGGCATGCGCGTCGATTTACTCCATGATGAAGATACACTAACGTTGTCTAGTGGATGATATGTGATACTCACTGACGGATAAAACTTATATTCTCCATCGAGCAAGGTATTATGATTCATCAAAGCACCCGCCGACAGTGCGACTTTATCTATATTAAGAGTGTGCTCAAAAGACACACTTGTATTCGTTCGGTCATCATATTTCGTGTACTTTCGATGGGGTTCTATCATTGGCAAGCCAAGATTTGAACTCATTATGTCTTCCCGCCTAAGCTCTCCACCAAGACTTGTTGTTCCTAATTTAGACTGATAGGAGAAGATAAGGTTAGCCCCATAAGTATCGTTCCGGTGAAAGTTGCGACCATAATCATCATCTTTTATCAAGTCGAATTGGTCGTGGTGTCTATTCCAATAAATGATTGGTATCACTTTCAGCTTTGAGCCGAACTCTCCCTTCAGCGATCCCATATATGTACTTGTTCGTTCGTACTGATTTGGGAATGCTGCCGAGTAGAAGGTATTGGCTCCATATTTTTTATCATTGTAGCCAAGCTGCAAATCGAGCTTTGACTCATCTTTTATTCTAAAGCGTGTTTGCCACAGGACATTATATATATCATAATCGCTGTTGGCAATATAGCCGTCAGAAGAATTGTAGCCTACAGATAGGCTATTCGTTGCAATGCCCGCTTTTGCGACACCACGAACTTCCATACCTCGCAGTTTATGCATACCAGACTCTACACTGGCATAGGCCTTATATTCTGCACTCTTCTTCGTAATAATGTTGATTCCTCCCGAGAACGCACTCGCTCCATATATAAGAGCCGAAGGTCCATGAATGATTTCGATACGTTCGATGTCGGAAAGGTTGATTGGAAAGTCGAAACTGTAGTGTCCTGTTTGTGCGTTAGAAAGGTTAATCCCATTAAGGAGTACTGCATTCTGGTCGAATGTGCCGCCTCTGATCGAGATATCGGCTTGTACACCATGTCCGCCTCTTTGGATAACATCAATACTGGCGGCGTAGACCAGCAAATCCTGAATACTCTGGACAGGCGCCTGCTCAATCTGTTCTTTGGTTATCACTGTAACCAGCTTCGCGGTCTGATTGATAGGAATCTCTACGCGCGAAGCCGTGACCATGACTTCATCGAGTTCCTTCTCCATCACTTTTTGTTGTTCCTCAGTATTCGCTATCTTCTGAGCTGTAATTGAAGATACCGGCAAGAATGCAATAGCACATCCTGTCACTACTCCAATGTTTACAACCTTGTGCATACTGTTGAATGCACTGTAAGCCTTTCGTGCAAATCGTCTAAAACGATAGGCTCGTTTTTCTTTGAATTGTTTCTGATTCATTTTGTTAATAAATTAAAATTTGTCGCAGTAAAAGTAAGTATTATCCCTAAGGTATACCAGAGATAAGGAGAATAAAAAAGCATGATCCTTTTATGAATCATGCTTTCAATATTTTATCTTATAAGATCATTTGAATCTGTCGTTGTATATCGTTTTTCGGAAAAGCAATCTTACCGGAAATTGAATAGAGTCGCGCTTACCGGATGCGTCTAAGCAAACTACCTTAAACTGATAATCATTCGGCACCAAGCCCATTTTGACCGGGATATTATTATATTTCCTCGTTATGGTATCAGGTATTTGCATAAGCCTGTTCTGTGCTACTTGTATAGTATCTTTGCCAAAGATGTTTCGCCCCAGCTTTACAAATAATGTATCCAGTGTTTTGTCGTCTCCTGTTCCTGCCTTAGATTTGTATCTCAACGTTGTTTCTACTTTAAATGTAGAGAGACTTTTATCATCACGAAATTCAGCATTTACATACACCCATTTGCCAATAGTTAATGTATCTATTTCATGATTTAGACTCAGGCTATCATTCAATTTTAGGGTTACTTCCTGTTTAGAATATACAGTATCTGTGACATACAATGTGTCATTTACATTTATATGGGCATACACTATTTTAGGACTTTCATTATCATCTTTGTTTTCATCTTCGGCACATGACGAAAAATAGAGTGTAGGTACTAACAGAAGTAAGATAATAGATAAGCTGAACTTTTGCATTCTGTATAATATATAGGTCTTTACGAATACGAAAGTAATACAAAAAGATGAATTATGGATATATAGACAAGATTTGTTAACTATCGACTACAGTCTTCATCCCGTAATACATGTTCATAATTCTAAAAATATATGAAAGCTAACTGAATTATAAGAGAAAAAGTTATCTTTGCATCCGCATTTTACAAATGGACATCTTGGCATTGAGGACAATATCATATACCCATATTGACGTAAAATACTAGTTCATCCCAAAAACACTTTTGTACACAAGCGTGTTTTTGTATTGTCTCACCTTATTAAATGATCTTATGGATGAAGAAGAATATACAACAACTCACCGAACAAACTCGCTTACTGATTGAAATAGGCGACATCAGCAAGTTACGTATCTTTCTTGACGACCTTAACATTTCTGATGTAGAAGATCTAATCGACGAACTACCAGATCAGGCTCCTTTGCTGATAGATACGCTAAGTATCAACAGAGCAACCAATGTGTTTCGAATATTGGATTGGCCAACGCAGGAACGTATTATTACAAAACTTCCTGCACCTAAAATATCCGAAATAATTAATGGATTACCGCCCGATGACCGAACGCATTTCTTAGGTGAATTAAAAGATCAGGAATTAAAGCATTTACTCATATCACTCTTATCGCCTGAAGACCGAAGAGAAGTATTCACCTTGCTTTCGTACCCCGAAGACAGTATAGGGCGTATGATGACGCCCGATTTCTTGGCGATATCTAAAGATTATACAGTAGAAGAGGCACTGAGGTATATTCGTAAAAATGGAAAGAACTCGGAGACTATTGATGTTATATATATACTGGATAATACAGGTGTATTAATAGATGACTTACGAATAAAGGAGTTACTGATAAGTGATCCTAAAACCCTCATTGCCGACCTTATGGACGGACGTCTTATTTACTTGAGGGCGCAAGATCCAGTAGAAGAAGGGATTAAGATATTTAAAATGAATAATCGTGTAGCATTACCGGTTATTGATGCTAAAGGTATATTGTTAGGTATTGTTACCATTGACGATATCCTCTGGGCTGCTGATGAAGAATATTCGGAAGACATGCAACGAATGGGGGGTACATCTGTATTGGATGAACCATATCTTGATCTCCCGATACATAAACTAATCTGGAAGCGTGCAGGATGGTTGATAATCCTTTTTCTTGGAGAGCTATTGACAGCATCAGTCATGCAATATTACGAAGACCAATTAGCACAAGTTATAGTCCTCGCTCTTTTCCTTCCATTAATGATTTCGAGTGGAGGTAACAGTGGCTCTCAGGCTTCAACTCTCGTCATACAAGCCATGGCTACAGGCGAAGTAAAGCTTAAAGACTGGTGCGTGGTGTTCCGTCGCGAGATAGTATCAGGCTTATCATTAGGCATCATACTTGGTGTTATAGGCTTTTTCAGGATATTTATTTGGCATACTATTTTCCCTAGCCTATATGGAGAACATTGGATAATGGTAGGGTCTACTGTTTCACTGTCCCTTGTCGGCATAGTTCTATGGGGATCACTCATTGGCTCGATGCTGCCATTTATTCTCCGCAAGTTTGGCGCAGACCCCGCAACATCGTCAGCTCCTTTTGTGGCAACTATAGTTGATGTTACAGGATTGATGATCTACTTGACAATAGCCAGCTGGATTTTTGGTCCATTGATGCACGGATAAACATAAATAATGGAGACTATTATCAATCGTTGGTAATAGTCTTCTTTAAGCTTTCAGCTAAAGCCTCTGCGCATCTCTCTCCGTCCATAGCTGCGGAAACAATTCCTCCGGCATATCCGGCACCTTCTCCGCAAGGATAAAGTCCCTCTATTTGAATATGCTGCATGGTATCTTTATCGCGAAGCACACGTACCGGCGATGAAGTCCGGCTTTCTACAGCTAATAATATAGCATCATTTGTCAGATATCCTTTATAGCTATTTCCCACCTTTCTAAATGCTTCTTGTAAACGTTTTACCACAAATTGAGGCATCCACTCATGCAAAGGCGATGATACAACACCCGGGGTATAAGATGTTTCAGGCAAAGATCCGCTTTTACGTCCATTGACAAAGTCATACATACGTTGAGCCGGAGCAACTTGTGTTTTGCCCCCATGTATCCAAGCTAGCTCTTCTAAATCTTCCACAAACTTTAATAAAGATAATTCATCATATTTAGCATATTCGGGAAAGTCTTCCGGATGAACTTCAACCACAACACCAGAATTTGACCATCGTGAGCCCCTATTCGATGGAGACATACCGTTAACAACAACCTGTTTAGGGCCACTTGCAGATGGCACAATTGTTCCTCCGGGGCACATACAAAACGAATACACACCTCGTCCTCCAGCTTGTACTACAAAACTATATTCGGCAGCAGGCAAGTATTGCCCCCTCCCCTCCTCGCAATGGTATTGTATCTGATCAATCAAATGCGAGGGATGTTCGATACGGAACCCAACGGCCAGACCTTTTGCCTCGATTTTTATCTTCTGTTCGTGGAGCATATAATAGACATCTCGGGCAGAATGACCTGTAGCAAGAATAACAGGCCCGTAAAATGTCAGTCCTTTATTTGTTTCAATACCTTTTATTCTGTCATTCTCGATAATAAGCTTATCCATTCGGGTTTCGAAATGAACTTCTCCGCCAGAAAGAATAATCTGTACTCTCATTTTCTCTATGATTCCGGGTAGTCTGTCTGTACCAATATGTGGATGCGCATCTACAAGAATAGACGGACTAGCGCCATGCTGACAAAATACATTCAATATCTTTTCTACATTGCCCCGCTTCTTGCTACGTGTATATAGCTTACCATCAGAATAGGCTCCTGCACCACCTTCGCCAAAACAATAATTTGATTCAGGATTTACAAGATGTTCGCGGTTCATCATGGCAGTATCGCGTTTTCTATCACGTACATTCTTGCCTCGTTCGACTACTATTGGGCGCATCCCCAACTCTATAAGCCGCAATGCAGCAAACAATCCGGCTGGCCCGGCACCTACAATTATAGCTTCGGGACAGTCTTTTACATTAGGATAATAAGTGCTTTGAAAATCAGGTTCGCTTTGGATTTCGTTTACAAACCCTCTAACCCTTAGATTCACAAATACATTACGTTGACGAGCATCTATCGAGCGGCGAAGGATACGGACAGAATTAATCTCCTTCAGAGGAATACCCGATTGGTTTGAGAAAATATATCTGACTTTTTCTATATCTGACGCCTGTTCTGGCGTAATACGTAGATCTATATCTTTTTGCATGAAGTATTAATTTGAGTACGCAAAGATAATTATTAATAATAAAAAAGCCGCAACAGGATTTACCCATTGCGGCTTTATATATTATTATCCTATATTATTTTACAGGAATATCTTTGTTTACATTTTTGCTACCAACTAAAGCATAGAATAACATATAGGCCATTCCAATAGCAATTACCCAATAGCTATTCAAGAAACCAACCTGATCCGCAACCAAACCTTGAATAAATGGAAGAACTCCTCCACCGCAAACCATTACCATGAAAATTCCAGATGCCATTGCTGTGTATTTACCTAAGCCTTCTACTGCAAGGTTGAAGATACCACCCCACATTACAGATGTACACAAACCACATAGAATTAATAACATGATACTAAGTGGAACCTGAGCTAAACCAAATGAGATATCCGATTGGAATACAGGCATACCCACAGTAGTAGTGGTAGGTAAGAAGATCGCTACTATTACCATGATTAGTCCTACTGTGGCTACAGTAGATAGCATAGCTTTACTAGAAACTTTAGCTCCGATAGAAGCTCCCACTAAACGTCCAATCATCATAAGGAACCAATATGTACCAACAACCGAACCTGCAATAGTAGTATCTATAGCTAAACCACCTTTATCTAAATCAGTAGTCATAAAGATATTAGCAATACTTTGAATACCAACTTCTACACCTACATATACGAAGATAGCAACGGCTCCAAGTATAAAGTGACGGAATGATAATGGACTGTATTTATCTTTTTCTTTCTTTTCAGTAGTCTTTTCCATGTGAGGCTCAGGTATCTGAGTCAAGAAAAGAACAACAAATACTACAGCAAAGATACCCATTGCTATAAACATAGCCGGGCTAGCATCGCTAATAGAAGCTCTTGTCACATCGCCAATCAGGTAACCAACTAAAACAGGAACAATAGTTGCGCTCAGTGAGTTTACAGAACCTCCAAGCTGAATAAGTTGGTTTCCTTTATTTCCACCACCTGCAAGGGTATTTAACATTGGATTTACTACAGCATTCAACATACACATAGAGAATCCGGCAACAAAAGCACCAACCAAATAAACTACAAAACTACCGGCACTACCTGATAGGAATTGGATAAGAACACCGACAAAACCTACTGCTACAGCAGCAAGAGCTGTTGTTTTATAACCATATTTCTTAATCATTATACCTGAAGGTATTCCCATAAAGGCATAAGCTATAAAATTGGCAAAGATACCCAACTGAGACAATGCATTAGATGCCCCGAACTGGTTCTTCAAAATAACACCCATCGGTGTAGATAATCCCGTAACAAATGATATCATCGCAAAGAGCGCGATCATCATTATAATGGGTAATAAATAATTTTTCTTTTCAGTACTCATGATAATTTTACATTAGATTGTTATAATATTGTTTATATTTTCTAAATTCCTATTCAGGTCTTATTCTCTCATTCGTTCCCTTTCTTCAAAAAGAATTTCAAGGGGTAATTAAATAAAAATGATTCAATTACCCCTTGATTTTCCTCCGATACATATAGACGATGTATCAAACTCATGGTCTAGAAGGTTAGGTTGAAGATTGTTTTCTCAAAAACAAATGTAAAAATAATTATCTCTTTTGAGGTTCGTTGCAAAAAAAAGGTGTTGTATAACATAGAATTTAGCATTTGAATATTGTTTCTTTTTTATACGCTTTTATTTTGTAACTTCGCAATAGAAGTATTATCAAAAACAACTAAAAAAACACCATTTTATTTATTGCAGATAATCAAATATTTACAACGTACAAATAGACAAAATATCAAAGTTACATCAAAACAATAGCAAAAAAATCAATGATTAATAAAATTCATTTACACTTTTGACGCTGACTTAAAGCCTTTATATCTAATTTGTAACTTAACAATATTTAAACATTATGATCTGCCTGATTTGTAAAATGTGAGTTCTTATCAATAAGAAATATTACTGCATTAAAGCAAAAATATATTATATGGAATCTATTTGTAACCTGTACAAAATTGGACATGGCCCTTCGAGCAGTCACACAATGGCACCGCAGAAAGCGGCTCAAACATTTAAAGAAGAAAACGATTATGCGGATATGTTCCGCGTCACCTTGTTCGGTAGTCTTGCCGCCACAGGGAAAGGACACTTAACTGATGTTGCCATTATCAATACTCTAAAACCCTACCCTACCGAAATTGTATGGAAACCCGAAACAGTATTACCTTTTCATACCAATGGGATGAAATTTGAGGCAATTGCAAAAGGAGAATCGGTAAAGGAATGGACGATATATAGTATCGGTGGCGGAGATTTATCAGACGGCACAGATAAAACAGCCAGACAATCGCTGTATGACAAAACTACAATGAAAGACATCCTAGATTGGTGTCAACAAACAGGAAAAACCTTCTGGGAATATGTGGAAGATACCGAAGGTAAAGACATTTATGATTTCCTGTCTACAGTATGGAAGACTATGGAAGCTGCAATCAAAAGAGGGCTAGATGGTGAAGGGTTATTACCCGGCGGACTTGGGTTGCAACGAAAATCGTCAATGTACTATATTAAATCGAAAGGATATCAAGGCTCAATGAAAAGTCGTGCATTAATATATGCATACGCTTTAGCTGTATCGGAAGAAAATGCCAGTGGAGGAAAAATTGTTACGGCTCCGACATGTGGCTCATGTGGAGTTCTACCTTCTGTATTGTATCATTTGAAAATGAATCACGACTTTAGTGATATTAAAATAATCAGGGCTCTCGCCACTGCTGGTTTAATTGGTAATCTGGTGAAACATAATGCCTCGGTATCAGGGGCGGAAGTTGGATGCCAGGGAGAGATAGGTGTCGCCTGCTCAATGGCTGCCGGAGCTGCATGCCAATTATTCGGAGGCTCACCTCAACAAATAGAGTATGCCGCAGAGATGGGATTGGAACATCATTTAGGGTTAACCTGCGATCCGATATGCGGACTCGTGCAAGTACCTTGTATAGAGCGAAACGCTTTTGCTGCTGCACGAGCTCTGGATTCCTGTTCATATGCGATGTTATCGGATGGGAAACATCTTATTAACTTTGACAAAGTAGTAAGGACTATGAAGCAAACAGGACATGATCTTCCTAGTTTATATAAAGAGACTTCGATGGGAGGGCTGGCTATCCTATAAAACAATAACCAACCCTTAATCTACTAAATAAAAAAGCCTTGCTGAATTCTTTTACAGCAAGGCTTTTTTATTATGGGTAACTATAATTAATCATTAAATTCGGGGACGAAAGATGACCTTGAAGGGTGACCATTTGAAACTGAAGGCCATCCATCTTCACTCCAATCTACACGATCGAGAGCCAGCACACGCCCTTTAGATGTCTCTCCTTTGATATAGGTATGGTATAGCATCCAATCATTTCCAGCATCATCTTGAACAATACGAGAGTTGTGTCCAGGGCCTACAAATCTGTCATCTCCTTTTATCACTATTTCAAAATTATCATACATCATTTCTTTTCCGCTTTTGTTGACATAAGGCCCTAGAATATTTTGAGAACGTCCAACTACTGTTGTATATGTACTATTGTCTCCGTCGCAACAGGAACCAATTGATGCAAAAAGGTAAAAATAATTACCTCTTTTATGTACATAAGCTGCCTCAAACCAATTACCGGCAATTCGAACTTCTCCATCCAGACTCTTTACACGCAATCCATCATTAGTTAGTTCGGTTGCATAAATACCATTGAAACTACCCCAAAACATATATTTCTTTCCATTATCTTCAACAATACAAGCATCGATAGAGTTTTGCACTCCTATTTCGCTACTTATAAACATTTTTCCGCCATCGCTAACAGTCTTGAAAGGACCTTCGGGTTTATCCGAAACAGCTACACCTATACCGCAAGTCCACTGTCCACCCCAGGTAGACATTGCGTAATACAATACATATTGTCCATTGATATAATTTATATCAGGAGCCCACATACCGGCGTCAGCTACAAAGTTAGGACGATCTTCGGCAGTGAAAGCATTTCCTACATATTGCCAATCTACAAGATTCTTAGATTTATAAATAGTCGTGATATGTCCTGTTCCATATAGGTAGAAATAATCGCCAACCTTCATTACTGTCGGATCGGGAATATCTTCCTTTACTACAGGGTTTTGATATCTGCGATATTTTTCAAAGTTCATTTTCACTGTATATTGTTTCTCTGATCCATTTTTTGAGCGGACAGTATATATAATGGGCTCGTTAAAATTGTTTACTGTAATGTTGCTTTGTTGTACGATACCATTCACTAATACAGTTGCATCTTTCTCTACTGTCGTAAAATAAGCCTTCAAGTTAGAAACATCCGTACCGAGTAATAAATCTTTTCCACAAACGATTTCTTTCAAGGCAGAATTTATTTCGAAAGAATACTCCCACATATGCTTTTCGTTGAATCCAAAAGATTTAAAATCATTTGTTACTTGCTTCCTATTTACTTTTACTGTATATGACTTTACCTTTTCTCCTTCCGAAAAAACATCATAAACAACAGGTGTAGTAAAATCATTTATGGTAGAACCACTTACTTGCACTTTACCACCTACTTCTACTGTCACATCTTTCCCTTTAGTTTTAAATATTGCAACAAGTTTATCCGCATCTATATCATAAAGCAGACTGTCGTTGTTTTCTATTATCTTATTTTCTGTATTAATACTAAATCTATAAGATGAAGCATCGCCTCCGAATCCGAACGAGGTAATTTCAGGCGGAACAGTAGTATCTGTTCCTTCTTCAGGTGTCTTGTTATCATCATTTCCACAGGATAATAATAGAAATAGAGAAGAAAAACTAAGTAACAAAAATAATTTAAGGAGGTTCATAATTTACATGGTATACTAAATAATGGTTATAAAATATTTTGACAGTAGAAATTTTAGTCTGTCTTTATACTACCAAAAGTAGCAACATATGAGAAAAGTAATTAAAAAAAATTAACCAAATAAAGATAAAAACTATTCAAAAAAAGTAGTTCCTACATCTAAAACTTCTATATGAGATAGAAAAAAGATATACATATGGAATTTATTGTAACATCGTAATTTTTTAGTTTTAATATTGCAGCTTATTTCATACTTTTGTATAAAAGTAAATTTTTCACCCTTATATAATTATGAACGATATTAAACTTTTAAACAGATCCGCGGATAATATCCGTATTTTATCGGCTTCGATGGTCGAGAAAGCAAAATCGGGACATCCGGGAGGTGCCATGGGAGGTGCTGACTTCATAAATGTATTATTCTCAGAATTTCTAGTATATGATCCGGAAAATCCACTATGGGAAGGCCGTGACCGTTTCTTCTTAGATCCGGGGCATATGTCGCCGATGTTATATTCAACTTTATCATTGGCTGGAAAATATTCGATGGAGGATTTGCAGCAATTCCGCCAATGGGGCAGTGTAACTCCGGGGCACCCTGAAAGAGATATCGTTCGCGGAATTGAAAATACATCCGGTCCTCTAGGGCAAGGGCATACATTTGCCGTAGGAGCAGCTATTGCCGCCAAATTTCTGAAAAATCGTTTCGGCGACCAAATGGGTCAGACCATATATGCCTTCATTTCTGACGGAGGAATACAGGAAGAAATATCGCAAGGTGCCGGACGTACAGCCGGACATCTGGGCTTAGACAATCTGATTATGTTCTACGATTCTAACGGCATCCAGCTATCGACTAAGACATCGGATGTAACAGAAGAGGATGTAGCTGCTAAATATAAAGCATGGGGATGGAGAGTGATTACCATAAATGGTAATGATGCTACAGAAATACGTGCCGCTCTGACTGAAGCCAAGCTTGAAAAAGATAAACCAACCCTGATTATAGGAAAAACAATCATGGGTAAAGGTGCACAAAAAGAGGATGGATCGAGCTTCGAAAACGAAACAGAAACTCATGGGCAACCGCTAAGTGCAGCAGGAGCCTCATTTGCTAAAACAATTACAAATTTGGGTGGTAATCCTGAAAATCCATTCTTTATTTTTCCTGAGGTAGCAGAGCTTTATGCAAAACGTAATGCTGAACTAAAAGAAATTGTAGGAAAAAAATATGCAGCTAAAGAGGCATGGATAAAAGCAAATCCTGAATTGGCAGAGAAAATGCAGAAATGGTTTGATGGCTTTATTCCTGTGATCGACTGGGCTTCTATCGAACAAAAACCAAATCAGGCAACACGTGCGGCTTCGGCAACGGTGTTGGGTGTATTGGCAAAACAGGTAGAAAACATGATCGTATCGTCTGCCGATTTATCGAATTCGGATAAGACAGATGGTTTCTTAAAGCATACTTACAGCTTCAAAAAAGGAGACTTTTCGGGAGCATTTCTTCAAGCGGGAGTATCGGAGCTTACTATGGCATGCCTAAGTATCGGAATGATGCTTCACGGAGGAGTTGTTTCTGCTTGTGCTACATTCTTTGTATTTTCGGATTACATGAAGCCGGCAATCCGTTTGGCTGCATTGATGGAAATACCTGTAAAATTCATTTGGACACATGATGCTTTCCGCGTAGGAGAAGACGGCCCAACTCACGAGCCAGTAGAACAGGAAGCTCAGATTCGTCTATTAGAGAAATTACAAAATCATAACGGACATAATTCAATGCTTGTTCTTCGTCCGGCTGACGTATCGGAAGCAACAGTGGCTTGGAAGATGGCTATGGAAAATACGTCAACCCCTACTGGGCTTATTTTCTCGCGCCAGAACATCAACGACCTTCCGGCCAAAGCAAGCAGATATACAGAAGCAATGCAAGCAGAAAAGGGAGCATATATAGTTCAAGAAGATGAGAACTATGATGTTATCTTATTGGCTTCGGGTTCTGAGGTATCGACATTAGTTGATGGAGCTAAGCTATTGAAAGAAAGTGGAATCAAAACCCGTATTGTGTCAGTTCCTTCGGAAGGATTGTTCCGCACTCAAACACAGGCATATCAAGAAAACATAATACCTAAAGATAAGAGAGTATTCGGTCTTACAGCTGGATTACCTGTAACCTTGCTAGGCTTAGTCGGTGCAAAAGGACGTGTATGGGGAATGGAATCTTTCGGTTTCTCTGCTCCATATAAAGTACTAGATGAGAAACTGGGCTTTACGGCTGAGAATGTATATAATCAGGTTAAAGACTTTTTAAAATAAAAGATATGGCACCATTATTTCCTCAAGGAGAAAAACCGATAGGTTTGGCGAGCGATCATGCCGGATTTGAATTAAAAAAATATATAATCGGCTTATTCGACGAGCATGGAATTAAATATACCGACTTTGGAACTTACTCGTCTGACAGTGTAGATTATCCCGATTTCGGACATAAGTTAGGATCTGCCATCGATAATGGTGAATGCGACTTCGGCATTGCAATATGCGGCACAGGAAATGGGATCAACATGACACTCAACAGGCATAAGTCTGTGAGGAGCGCTTTATGTTGGAATGCAGAAATAGCAAAATTGGCAAGACTTCATAACAATGCTAATGTGCTGACCCTACCAGGACGAATCGTAAGTCAGAAAGAAGCTTATGATATGATCGTCGCATTCTTCAATACTGATTTTGAAGGAGGAAGACATCAGGGACGAATCGATAAGATTACCTGTATTTAAGACAAAACCATATGAATGAATGAATAAATAAGCAGAAAGGTTGTCCTCCCGGACAACCTTTCTCAATTTCTGCACATAGATAAAATAGATTTGCTCTTCTTGTACCTAATACCCTATTTTACCCGTACAGTACCAGCTGTATATAACCTCTGTTCTACTCCATTTATTTTAACCCCAACACGTGCATACAGCACAGGGTTGCCCGACAACGAACTGACATCCATTGTTATGGTATTACTTCCCACAACCGGAGATGCAGCGCTTACTTTCATTTTATTGAAGCTGTCGTCTACAAAGGCTGTGCTACCCACATACAATGTCAATTCACCCAATCCCCTGTCTTGAATGGCATTTACCTGATCTACAGTAAATGTAGCTGTCAATGTGTTTCCTTCAAGTTTGAAGTCTTCGTTTTTCAGTTCAAAGTATGGACGTACAGAGTATTCGACCGCAGTATTTCCTTTGACTTGAACCACAACCGTATCTCTATCATTTATCCATGGACCGTTATTATCTGTCGTTACGACCTTATATGTTCCGTCAAAAAGTGAAGCAGAAAATGATCCATCCTGATTGACAGATACTTCTATCGAGGTATGCAATTGATATCCGTCTTGCCATAATTGGATTTTCACTCCACCTTCCGATTGGTTTTTTACTCCTAGTACCTGATTGGAAGTTTCACTTACGATTTTCCCTGTCAGCAAACTTCCCGGTTCATCATAATTATCTTTACTACAACTGGTTATTAGCAGCGTCAGTAAAGCTGATATGCCTAAAATATATTTTTTCATGTTTAATACATTTTTCATTAATAATCAATATCCTGCCTTTTATTATTGGAATGGATTTTTCACCAGTTTAGGATTACGGTTCAACCAGTCCTGATCAATGAAGTTATAGTAATTCCTCATCTGGAAATAACGCGGATATCTTGTAGTATAAGTTTTCACTTTTTCAAATACCCATTTACCATTTTGAGGATGTCCCGGCTGATTGATCTGATAAGGATAAAGAGAATAGAATCTCGAGTTATCGCTGTTATCATCATTATTCCAAACGATGTGAGCTTTTCTCCAACGTTTCATATCCCAATAGCGGTGGTTTTCGTAAACAAACTCTACACGGTTTTCGTGAATGATATCGTCTAATGTAACAGTACTCAATTCCTGAATTCCACCTCTGTCTCTGACTTCGTTGATATAACCGCGAACTTCTGTTTGAGACTTGCCAAGTTCAAGAGATGATTCTGCTAGTATTAGCAATGTCTCTGCATAACGAAATCTAATGAACCATACATCACTGTTACGTCCCCTTGTAGAGGCTTCTTTATTTTCATCTACGAACTTACGGATGTTGAATCCTGTTTTGCTCACATATTCCTGGTCACCGCTGATAGGGCCGTTCTGATCTGTTATCAAACCATACTCATCATCTATAACGCCCGGGCTCCCTGTACGAGTTTGCCATTTATTGTCACTTCCAAGATATTTTTGTCCGGCCTGATAGGTTATACGTACACTTCTGAATGTTGATCCCGGGGTAACAATTGTACCGAATAAACGTGCATCTTTTCCTACAAAAACATCTTCCATATTATCGTAGAAAATATAGTTGCCCGATCCGTCATTCAATTTCAATTTTCCATCACGGTCGTTTGCATATTCAAATGATTCAACAATATTCAATATCGGAGTAATCACATTCGCATCAACGTCACCTTTAACGGAATAAGCAATGTTTTCTCTTGTAAATCCGTTCACCTTACCAGGCGATTTGTAATCTAACGCCCATATAACTTCCGGATTTCCTTCTTTGGTTAATATTCCCTCATAAAAGTTACGACCTAAGTCGTATGCATTCTTTTTATATAAAGAGTATTTTGCTCCAGTTTGGATTTCTTTGGCTGCATCATAGGCTGTCTGGTAATATTTATTTGCGTCTGTTGCAGGAATGCCAACTTCACCGCCCGGTAAACGTAGCTCAGGTGCAGTAGTATATTTAGCTATCGAAGCTGCGTAAATAGCGGCTCTTGCCTTCAGTGACAGTGCAACCCATTTGTTGGCTCTTGAAGCATGTTTGTTTTGCTCAGGGGTATTAAACTCCGAATCTTTCAATAAATCATCAGCGATTGCAGTACATTCCGAGATAATATAATCGTATGTCTGAGCCTCTGTCGAACGTGCTACTTGCAAATCTAAGACATTAGTATTAGACTCATATCCATATACTTCATCTCCAATAATAGGTACTCCACCAACAGTCTTCACCATATTGAAATATGTCCATGCTCTGATAAAGCGCGCTTCGCCTTCTAACCTTTTCTTTACAGTAGCAGTTAATTCTGTATTATGATTTGCTGCATCTGAAGATAAGCCTCTCAAAAAGACATTTAGGTCTCTTATCAGTTCATAGTCGTATACACGCCAGTGATCATCGTTGTATGTTCTATAGTCCCTGATACCTCCGCTCGAATAAGCAGCTTCGTCTGTGTAGGCAAATCCTCCGTTATCGTCGAGGCTCGGCCCCCAGTTAACGCGACCATAATAGTTGGCCAATACAGAGTTGATCATATTCATATCGGAGAACACTTGTTCATCAGTATATATGTTATTCGGTTCTTCGTCTAGAAAATCTCCACAACTGCTAAATAGCATTGCTCCAAACAGCAATATACTTGCAATATATAATTTCGTTTTTTTCATATCGATTAAAATGTTAGATTAAAACCAAAACTTATTACTCTAGTAGTCGGATATTGAAGTCCTGATCCAGAACTGATTTCAGGATCCATTTCGATATCACCTAAGTTATCTATCGAGAATAAATTCTGCATAGATGTATAGAATCTTACTTTTTCTATATTCAGGCGTTTTGAGAATGCTTGCGGAACTGTATATCCAAATTCGAGATTTCTCAATTTGAGGTAACTTACATTCTTCAACCAGAAATCACTTCTCCAATAATTACTATGGCTGGCATTACCTTCGATGATAGTCGGATATCTGCCGGCAATCAGAGCACTATTGGCATCATGGATGTCTGATAAACGCCATTGGTCTGACAAATAATACTGAGGGTTGTTACCTCCATCATGTAACGGATTTCTCATTTCCCAATCCATAAAAAATGAAGCGAATGTAGAGCCACCGAATGTCAGACCCAAGTCAAATCCTTTATAGTCGAAATTGAATGTAAAGTTGTAGTTTAGGTAAGGAACTTCACCTTCGCGATAACCGATAGGTCTGTTATCCATATCATTGATGATACCGTCATCGTTTACATCTTTGTAGATAAGGTCTCCAGGACGGAGCGTAGTATTACCTTTTCCGTCAACGTTTACAGGATAGTTTGCAATTTCTTCCCAGCTTTGGAATTGTCCTATGGCTTGTTTCCCCCAGTTTACGTTACTGTAACGTTCATTTTTTGAGTTGCGATAGTAATCCCATGAGTTACCAAAACGTGGTTTGTATTGATTCCAGTCGTATTGACGTGATAATGTAAAATTACCTCCGATTGCATAATTCAGTTCATTCACTTTATCGCGCCAAGTAATACTACCATCCATACCTTTTATCATTTCCGAATTAAGGTTCTCATTCGGCAAGTCGAATCCTGTTTCTTTCGGAATAAGAATATCATATCTTTTAGCCGGAATTCCATCAAGCTTACGTGTATAGAAATTTAATTCTCCTCTCAGTTTATTTTCGAAGAAACCATAATCAAATCCGATATTAAACATCTTGGCTTTTAACCATGACAATGTTTTAACGGGTAGTCCTCTTGGTTTTGTACCGATAGTCCATTTGTCATCAATTACAGCCCCACCTTGATTGTATGTATATCCGCCAAGGTAGTCGAAAGCACTGTATCCTGAAGTCTCGTCATATCCTACTATACCATACGAAGCTCTAAGTTTGAAATCAGAAAATATATCTTTCATTCCTTCCCAGAACGGTTCTTCCGACATACGCCATCCTCCTGATACTGAAGGGAAGAAGCCCCATCTGTCATCGGTTGGAAATTTCCATGAGCCATCGTAACGACCAATCAGCTCGATAAGATACTTATTGGCATAGTCATAGTTTAAACGTCCTATAAAACCTGCTCTTGCCTGAGGATTTTCAAGATTATCGGTCAATTCAACCATTGAATTCAGATACATCTGGTCTATCGGGTTGGAAGCCGGTCTATCGTGTAACCATAAACTAGGAGTTTTTCTCTTTATAAATTCACCTCCGGCTATTGCTGCCACGTTGTGATCTCCAAATTTTCTATTAAAATCGAACGTAAATTGTCCCGATGTTTCTTCTACTTTGGCATATGTACGTTCCATATACGGATTGTCCATACGGTCGATTACAACATATTCATCGTTTGTAGCATCATATCTGTACAATTTATATGTATACTCATGGTTGTTCTGCACACGGTCGGCAAGATAGTAACCTCCTAATAAGTTCAGTTTAAGACCATCTATTATCTGATATTCGGCTGAAAGATTTAATTGCATCACTCTCCATACATCTTCATATTTACCTGATAAGTCATAGTTTAATATGGCAAAGTTGGTGGAGTTGTTTGTGGATGTTTTGGCCGGATAATTCGGGTTATCGTTTGCATATGGTCTGATAGTGGGTAAGTTACGATATATAGCAAATAATGCTGTCCAATAGTCGTCTCCTCCCGGAACACCCGGATTCTTTTTCCTTTCTATACGTCCGTTCATGCTACCACCTATTTTCAGTTTTTTGGTGATATTTGCATCAATATTCATTTGCATATTGGTACGATAAAATCCACCATAGTTGCGGATAATAGCTTCTTGTGTCAGATGGCTCAATGCCAGATAATAATTGATATTTTCAGAGCCCCCGCTCATATTACCTCCTATGTATGACATTGGCGATGCATTGATTACATAGTCGTACCAATCCCATCCTTCATAGCCTTTCTCTGTTCCAGCCATCCATTTTTCATACTCTTCTTTGGAGTTGCTATTCTGTGTTCCTTTTATGACATCTGATTGATACTTAGCTGTCATATATGTCTTTGTATTGGCTGGTGTAGGAAATTTCATGAAATCTTGCCAACCATATGATGCGGTAAGGTTGATTGCGTTTCTGGTTCCTCTTTTTCCTGTTTTTGTTTTTACTACCACTACCCCATTCGCCGCACGTACTCCATAAATAGCAGCGGAAGCATCTTTCAATATAGAAATCGATTCTATATCGTTAGGGTCAATATTATTGAATTGACCTTCATCTTTTTGCACTCCGTCTATTACATATAATGGAGTACCCATACCTCTGATACGGATAGATGTTCCATTACCCGGGCGTCCGTCTGTCTGACGAGAGTTAAGACCTGCTATCTTACCAGCAAGAGCAGTGGAAGTGGTAGAGGCATTTGTTGTCATCAATTCATCTCCGCTAATTGCAGAAATAGCACCGGTGATGGATTCTTTCTTCTGTGTACCGAATCCGACAACAACTACTGTACCCAACTCTTTTGTATCCTCTTGCATAATAATATTAAGAGCTCCAGTTCCTTCTACTTTAATTTCTTGCGAAATGAAGCCTATATATGATATGCGGAGAGTAGCACCTTTAGATGCATTGATACTAAAAGTTCCGTCTCCTGCGGTTACTACTCCTGTCGAGGTTCCCTGTATCATGACACTCACGCCGATCAAAGGATCTCCATTCATGTCTTTTATAGTTCCTCTTACAGGAGGATCAGCCTGTTGTACAATCGATTGAACGTCTATAGTTTCGCCTTTATGCGACAAAACGATCTGGCGATCATAGATAAGATATACGACATTGTCTCCTGTAAATAATTTATCCAGGATAGTTGTGATATTCTCCTGGTTAGAAGATATAGAAGCTGTACGCTCTACGTTCACAAGTTTCTTATTGTATAAAAATCTAAATTCGGACTGATCTTCAATCTTATTTAGAATTTCCTCCACAGAAACATCATTCATTCTGAGTGACAGACTTGTAGTCTGTGAGTACGATGATATACAAAACGCACTCGATACACAGCAAATAAAAAAGAATAATGTAAACTTCATTATAAGACTAGTTTTAGGACTAATAATACGCCGCTTTACTTTCCCAATTGAAATCGGTTTCATATTTTTGTGTGTTTAGTTATTAAAAAATAGACTATTAAAGCTTTTTGGTAATTAAATTCCCGAAGGGAGGGTGTACGAGACCTTCCCTTCTTTTTTTAATACCTTCTCTGATAATTTCCACATAGGTGTTGATTTAGGTTATATTCATACAGTCTGGTTTTAGGGGTTAATATATTAGAATAATTCAAGCTCCGTTTTTAATGGTTATACACGTTATTATACAATACTATACATACAATAATCTCTGGAATACAACTTAAGCTGTGAACCTTGATCGATCTTTTTAAATAAAAATTGAGATATTGTATTGTCTCTAAATTATACTACGACTTGATAAATTTTGACTCGGTATTATTATGGCCTTATAATTGAAAGACGTTCCTCACAGAAAACCCCACAATAAAAAAAACAGTTTTTTTCACAAAAAACTGTTTTTTTTAAGACTTGTATATATAATCAGCTGAATTACTTTCGCTTATAAATTTCTATTATTTGTTTATGATAATAATTGTCTTGATCCTTTCTCTCTGCAAGCTTTTTGTAGCGAAGTGGTGCACTCAATTCGAGCAGATATAAAATCTCATCTAAAGATTCACCTTCGAATGTCGCATGATATACATAAGAGGCCACAGAGCGGTCTTTTATCACAAAGTCGATATTATACATTTGGCCTAACCGCTTGAAGACATACTCTAATCTATCGTTTCGGAAGGCCAAGATACCATCTTTCCACGAACACCATTTATATGTATCAGTTTTAGATAAATTAAATTTTTCAGAGGAATGTTCATAGTTAATTCTTTCGTTTGGCCTCAGTTGCATAGTCTTATCATAACGGGATTTCACATTTACTTTACCCGCAACTAAGGTCACGGCAGTTCTTTCGTCTTCTTTATAAGCATCTACATTAAATTCGGTGCCAGTGGCCCTTATATCTATTTCTTCGGTGTGAACAATAAAAGGGTTCTTCTCGTCCGATTTCACCTTAAAATATGCTTCTCCTATTAATGTAACTCTTCTTTCTCCATCAGCAAAGCGCACAGGATATTTTATAGAACTCCCGGCATTAAGCCATACTTTAGAACTATCCGGAAGGTTTAAGAAAGAACGTGTTCCGTATGGAGAAAATACTTCCTGATATTCAGTCACGTATTGTTTTTCGTCAGTCGACGAAATAAAAAAGTATACGGAAAGAGCCAATAATGGAAGTACAATAATGGCTGCAATCCTCTGCCAATAATAAATAAAAGATTTTCGTTTTACTATCGTATCGGATTCTGCCGTAATCTGAGAAAATACGTTTGCATATGCCTGTCCTAGATTTATATCCTCGGGCTGGAATGAAGGGTTGGCCACATCCCATATGTTCTTTAACCTATAAAATTGTTTTTCGTTTTCTTCAGATTCTCTAATCCACAATTTTATCGCCTCTGCTTCTTCCTGAGTAGCTTCGCCTGTAAAGACCTTAAAAATAATCAGCTCTATATTAGCGCTATCATTCATCTCTATTTTACCTTAGTTATTATAATGACGTTACAAAAGGGAAATACCACATATTATAAGCATAAAAATAATAAGTATAAAAACAAAAGAAAATCTTTTAGTTCTATACGCAATTGTGATAAAGCTTTACTAATACGATCTTCTATCGTACGTTCTGCCACATTCAGCTTCTTAGCAATATCTTTATATTTCATATCTTTAAAGCGACTTAAGATGAAAGCTTCCCTGGGCTTTTCCGGAAGTCTCGATATTGCTTCTTGTAAATGGTTATATAAATCGGAATGAAGAATGTATTCCTCTGTTGTATAATTATTATTAACACTAAAGAATTCGTTGATATAAGTATCAACTATTTTCCGATGTCTGATATGATCTATACAACTATTCCGTGTTGCTCTGATTAGATAAGATTTTAGCGATGTTTCTATAGTTAGAGTATCCCTTTCATTCCATAGTTTTAAAAATATATTCTGAACAATATCTTCACACGTAGCCCTATCCTGAATTATGCTCCCCGCAAACAAGACCAAGTCTTTATAATACGTCTGAAACAGAATAGAATAAGATTTATGGTTATTTTCTTTCAATCTTGCTAATAACTGCGCATCAAATTGTTGTGAGTTTTTATCCGACATAGCAAAACTTAACCGATAATGTATAACATTAGGCCTTTAAGAGTTTATTAAGTGCAGAACGAAGATAGTTCTTTTTTTGAAATTAAGAGAATAAAATAAAATTATATAAAAAAAAACAAAAGAACAAAAGATACATATACATCTCTGCATACCTAACTGCACATAGAAGAGTAAGATCTATTATATTAATAATAATCAGATAGATTTTGATTATCTTTGGCTATTCAGTAGTAAAAAAACAGATGAATCCGACCAGAATAAATTTCATACTTCCATTCAAGCCTCGACGCCCTGCGGGAGGGTTTAGAGTGATGTATGAATATGCTAACCGTCTGGCAAAAAAGGGATATAAAGTTCATCTGACATTCCCTATCAGTACTCCTTACATGAATTACCGCCTTCCTTATTTGGTACGGTACATCTTGTCAAAGGTTGAAGGATTCGGTACAAACAAATGGTTTTCTTTCCATCCGTCCATCAAAATGTCATACGTGCCAGAAGTGAAAGAAAAATATATTCTGGATGCTGACATCGTAATTGCAACATGGTGGTCTACTGTATTAGAAATGGGGAAATTAAGCTATAAGAAAGGAAAAAAAATAAACCTTATACAAGGATTCGAAAATTGGGAAGGACATGAGAAGCTGCTCTATGAGTCTTACGGCATGAAAGACACTACAAATATAGTAGTAGCCTCATACCTGAAATCCATCGTGTCGCAGCATACGAAAAACAGAATAGAACTTATCGAAAATGGTATAGATAACTCCGTCTATTTTATAAAAAACGAGATAGAAAAACGTTCTCCTATTACTGTCGCCATGCATTATTCCGAACAGGAAATAAAAGGGTCGAAGTATGGGCTGGAGGCCTTAAAATTAGCCAAAGCACAAATTCCGGAATTGCAAGCGGAGGTTTTTGGTATATCACCTAGTCCAGGAGAATTGCCGGATTGGATTACATATTACAGAGATCCTGCCAATCTGTGCGAGGTATATAACAGAAATGCTATTTTCATTTCTAACAGCTTCACGGAAGGATTCGGATTGGTATCAGTAGAATCGATGTTTTGCGGTTGTGCATTAATCTGTACAGACATTGGAGGACATCAGGAATATGCATTCGAAGGACAAACGGCTTTATTGGTAGCGGTAAGAGACATTCGTCAGATGGCAAACAAAATTGTCTATCTTGTAAACAATAATGAGTACAGAATCAATATGGCGAAAAGCGGACATGAATATGTGCAGCGTTTCAGATGGGAAAACGCTATAGAAAAAATGGAAAAAGTAATAGAAAGCCTTTGATTAAACAGTAGGCAAGCTCATTCCCGTAATCTTTCGATACAAATCTAAAGCATACACATCTGTCATACCTGATACAAAATCCAATACTGCCAAAATACGTTCATACAAAGTAGGCGCATCCTTTTCATATTGCTCGGGTATGCGGCTCAAAATGAGTTCCGAGTATTTATCTGTAGGCTTTTCGATAGCTGTGATAAAAGTATCGAGCAAAAATCCGATAATGCGATGGCCTGCCAGTTCGATATCTACCACATCCTTTGTTTTATAAATCTTCTTGTAACTGATTTCTGTTGCTATTTTATTCGCTTCATTCGGCAGCGATGTTATGTTTTTGATAAGTGAACCTGTATATGTACCGTTTAAAATAATCTCTTCATTTTCGAGAAAAACATGTGCACATTCATCTACCAACAACCCGATAACGCTCGAACGCAGGTAAGCTATTTGTTCATTTATATCGGTAACCACATTCATTACTTTCCTCATCTTCTGCTGCCTATCCTCAGGAAAGAAATTCAAAAACAATTCTATGGTGTGTTCGGTGCTAAGCAAGCCTAGTTTATGTGCATCTTCTATATCCATTATCTTGTAGCAGATATCATCTGCTGCTTCTACCAGATAAACCAATGGGTAGCGGCTATATCGCAAAGGTGATTCTTGCACGCAGAGCATTCCCAGTGTATCGGCTATCTTTTTGAAATCGGCTTCTTCGGATTGAAAAAAGCCAAACTTTCCTTTCCCGTTATCAGCTAAGGATGAATAAGGATATTTGGCAATAGACGCCAACATAGAGTAAGTCATCACAAACCCTCCAGGGCGGCGGCCATTAAATTGGTGAATCAATAGACGAATGGAATTGGCATTTCCTTCGAAATTTATAAAATCTTCCCAGCGACCTCCGTCTTCTCTTATTTTCGATTCTAGAAGTTTACCCTTTCCTTCGGAAAAATAACTCGTTATGGCTCGCTCTCCCGAATGGCCGAACGGAGGATTACCCAGATCGTGAGCTAGACAGGCTGCCGCCAGAATAGAACTTATTTCTTCAAAATCGGCAGGTGTATCAGGATATTTTTTCCTCAACTCTCTGCCAACAATCACTCCCAGCGAACGACCTACACACGACACTTCTATGCTATGTGTCAGCCTATTATGAACGAATATACTTCCGGGCAAAGGAAAGACCTGAGTTTTATTCTGTAAGCGGCGAAATGGTGAAGAAAATATCAATCTATCATAATCGCGTTGAAAATCAGTACGGTCATGATGTTTTTCGTCATGGTATTCTTCCATACCAAAGCGTCTAGCCGAAAGGAGTTGTTGCCAGTTCATTCTGTTGAATTTGTTTTGAATATCAAAGATAAAGCTTTTTCATATAACTACGAATTGACGTTAACTCAATCTTTTTCATTTGGATTTATCTATATAAAAAGTATAAATTAAAATCCGAATTATTATGGCAAAGTACAGTCTGCGGCTTGTCAGGGAAATAGCCGCCCTTGTGGAAGAAGATAGCTATACTATATCAGAGATATGCAATATGATGCGTATCAGCAGAAAGACATTCTATGAATGGAAAGCAGGGATACCTGAGTTTAAGAAAGCAATAGAACAGGCCGAAGAAAAGCGGGAAGAGAACCTGCTGTTTATTGCACGTAGTTCCCTTAAAAAGAAACTGGAAGGATATACCGTAGTGGAAGAGAGAATCACCTATGTACCGGATAAGAACAATCCCGAACGTCTGGTAATAAAAAACAAAGTAGTGAAGCGTAAATACTGTCCTGCTGATAATACGGCTATCAGACAGGTATTGGAAAAGCATGAAGAAAAGCAAAAGGCTATCGAAGAAGAACAGAAGCTGAATAAGAAAGAAGAACTTCCTGAATTAGTCATTGAGTTCAATTCGAACAAAGCAAGACGCAATTATGAATATTTGACCAGGATGATGAAAGCGGGAGTACCTGATGCCGAATGGAAGTATTGGAGCTATAATCCTGCGTATATGGAAGAAGAGGAGAAAGAAACAACTAACAGTGAACAGGTGACAATGAATGACAATAGCTGAAAAGTGTGAAATCTGTTACGTTTGTTACCTTTTTTTAAACTATGATATAAAGATATAATACAGAATTATTTAACATTTTACAATAGTGTACAACCGATGATTTATTGGTAAAATACTACCTTTGCATCCGAATTTACAATTTGCACTTTTCGGATGAAGTTAGACCGTTCCACTACCATACCGTTGATTGTTGCCATTGCCTTCTTTATGCAGGGATTGGATACAACAGCGGTGAATACGGCCATACCAGCTATGGCTCGCTCTTTCTCTACAGATGTAATTCATCTGAGTGCCGGTGTCACTTCTTACCTCATAGCTTTAGCTATCTTTATTCCCGTGAGTGGCTGGATAGCTGACCGCTTCGGCACTCGTAGAGTATTTTGCCTGTCTATCATATTATTCACCTTTGCATCGGCGTTATGTGGCACATCACAAACTCTAAATCAGTTTGTTATGTTCCGTATCATGCAAGGTATGGCCGGCGCCATGATGACTCCGGTAGGCCGATTGGCTGTACTTAAAAGTACACCGAAGGAAAACCTCGTAACTGCAATGGCATACATCACATGGCCAGCACTAGTAGCCCCTATTCTGGGGCCTTTGGTGGGGGGATATCTTACTACCTATTGGACATGGCATTGGATATTCTATCTGAATGTGCCTATCAGCCTGATATGCGTAGTATTGGCATGGCATCATATTCCCGAAGAAAAGGACGAAAGTCAGGTAAAGAGCCGTTTCGATTTTGTAGGGTTTGTTCTAAGCGGGCTAGCTCTGGCGGGATTTATGTATGGGGTAGAGCTACTGAGTCACAGGGAAATCCCATACTATGTTTCTATAATACTGATAATTGTTAGTTTAGGGCTACTAGGATTCAATGTCCGCTATTCACGGCATATATCCAATCCGCTAATAGATTACTCCATTGTGAGAATACCTACTTATAGCGTGACCATATTTACTGGCTCACTATCTCGCATGGTGATTGGTGTAGCACCTTATCTCGTCCCTCTTATGTTTCAGGAAGGGTTCGGTTTGAATCCGTTCCAATCGGGGATGCTGTTTCTAGCCACTATGGCAGGCAATCTTGCGATGAAGCCTGCTACGATATGGATAATGCGTCACTATAATTTCAAGACAGTGCTTATAGCCAATGGCTTTATGGTAGCTGTATTCTCCTTGTTCACAGCATTGCTGCTTCCGACAACTCCTGTGTGGATAATAGTAGCTGTGATGTTCCTTTCGGGAATGTTCCGCTCCATGCAATTCAGCGCTATTACTACATTGGCTTTCGCCGATGTATCTCAACAGCAGATGACAGCGGCTAACACGTTGTACAGTACCGTCCAACAAATGTCGACAGGTATGGGTATAGCAATGGGAGCCGTATTTCTCCGTTTCTCGAATGTAATAAACGGAAGTACGGAACACTATTCGGTCGCCGATTTCCGGCTTTCCTTTATCTTTGTCGCCATCATGGGTATATTATCGTTGTATGGTTTCACCAAGCTCACTCCCGACGCCGGAGATGTGGTAAGGGTAAAGAAACGTGATAGAAACGCCGGATAAACCCACTCTGGCAGATTAACTATTTTTCAGAGAAGAAACAACTTTTTGAGCTTTGTTTGCATCTATCATATATAGAACGATAATATAAACGTTAAAACTGATGCGATGAAAACAAACCCCAAAGTGCTTATGGCTAGTATATTTCTGGCAGCAACGCTTATTATCAACACATCATATACCGGCGAAGTATATGATTACATCCCCGTATTTATGGAACGGTCGGAACTGGAAAAGTCAGTATCTTACCAAACTACCGGACGTGATCTGACACAACCCGGTAAGATACATTACAAAGCACCCTACATCTATATCAACGAGAAATATAAGGGAGTACATATCATTGACAATACCAATCCTCAAAACCCTGTGAATACAGCATTCATTGTGGCACCGGGATGTATTGACATGGCGGTAAAAGGAAGCATCATCTATCTGGATAATGCTGTTGACCTTGTAGCTTTTGATATGAATACAAAACAGGTTACTGGACGCGTTAAGAATGTTTTCCCAGAACCGACAGCGCCAGACAACCGCTATTACAACATCTGGAATCGCCCTGACGGCTTTATACTTGTAGGTTGGAAAAAGAACTCTTTAAAGAACTAATACTATGAAACAATATCAGACTATCCGAAACATACTTACGCCTATAATCTTATGTATCACACTGATGGTTGCGTGTTCCGATAACGATAGTGGAACTTATGACGGTGGTGGCGGTGAAAGTGGCACAGGGGGTTCTATGGCCAGATTTACATTGAATGGAGATTACTTGTACACAGTAGATTCCAGAACGTTGAAAACATTCGACCTATCGACTCCGGGACAACCTAAATATCTGGATAAGAAAGATCAACAAATGAACTTCGGGATAGAAACCATATTCTCGATGGACACTCTTCTTTTTATCGGTTCTCAGGACGGAATGTATATATACAATATCACCCGCAATGAGTTTCCTCAACAAATGTCGGTGACCAGATATATTCGTAGTTGTGACCCAGTGGTGGCACAAGGGAACTTTGCATATGTAACACTCAATTCAGAAAACACTTGGTGTGGTAATACTTCTAATTTATTGGAAATATACAATATATCAGACCCTTATAAGCCTAAATTAGTAAGAACTGAAACAGGGTTTACAGCACCTCGGGGATTGGGTATCGATAAGAATATGCTATTCATTTGCGACGATGGGATTAAGTTATATGATGTGAGTGACCCTGAAAGACCGAAGTGGATAGACGACTTCACACATATCGCCGAAGCTAAGAATATAGATACTTATGACGTAATACCTTTAAACGGGCTATTACTCGTTATCGGAGCCGATGGCTTATACCAGTTCGATTATTCCGATAATAAACTTGTCTTTCTAAGTAAAACAGAGATAAACAGGAGATAGCTATGAACAGATATATGAAACGGGCAGTCCTATTCTTCTTTGTAATAGTTGCCACCAGCATACACGCTCAGTATAAGAATAACATGGATAACTATCCTAAATATACAATAGCTGTACAACCTTTCTACTTATTGAATGGAGGGCTACGATTCGATTTTGAAAAGCAATTGAATAGTCCCAAAAATTGGCTTCAGTTGAGTATTTCGGGTTATCATCTGCCCTATCAAAACTCCAATTGGGATTGGTGGGAGACACCAAATTCCAACTACGATCCAATAAGTAAGCTAAACGGTTTAGGGGCAGGGGCAGCCTACAAGTCGATTTTTTATTCTACATCTGTATATTATAGTGCAGGACTATCATATACGCATTATAGGGTTACCTACTCAGGGGCAGATTATCACAAGTTTGTAGAAGATGGTCTGACGTACTACGAGTATTATAGGTCTGATCAAAAACAGATATTCAACAAATTGACAGCTAGTCTATGTTTGGGTATACAATCCACACTCAACAATCTGGGATTCTTTGACGCCTATCTGGGCTTAGGATATTCTCATAGCTTCTATGATGCAAGTAAGAGAGCTTTTGATGATAATCAGTTTGGATATGGCTACAGGGGGCTGCATGTAACGGGAGGCGTCCGTTTCGGAATAACCTTTGGCAGATAAGGATTCTGTGATATAGACCAAAGGGTATCCTCTTTTTTATGAGGATACCCTTTGCATATCTGTTACCTGACTATCTATATCTATAACGAAGAGGGCTTAAGCTTACCATTAATTACATCTATGACATAAGGTTGTAATGTTGCGTATCTGATTCCTTCATCAAAAACGACATTATAGGTATGGCGTTTTGTATCCTTTTCCATCACCAATTGGTATTGACCTTTTGCACCTTCTTGCTCTGGCATATTATACTCTAAGAATATCGTTGACTCTATATTTCCAGCTCTGTCTGCTATATAAAAAATGTTCTTAACAAACGTGCTGCGACATGAAGGCTCTTCGAACCGTTCATAAGCAGACACCTCTTTTTCGCCAACAAGGAAGTTATCTGTACAGAACATATCTGACATACTGCTCGAAGACAATAAGCCATCCCTATAGGCAACATATAGTTTATCCTTTGTATTGTCGGCCTGATCGTAATCTTTCTGAGCATTGTAACATTGTATTACCTTCTCTATCGAATAGTAATCGTCGGGAAAGAATTCTATTAATTCCCGATAAGCTTCAACGGCCTTTTTATAGTTCTTCTTGTCATATTCTATCTTACCTATATTATACAATAGGGTTACATACAATTCCTTATCCTTTACAATCTTAGTCTTAGCTACATAGAAAGTATCCAAAGCCTTCTCTATATCATTCCGTCCTGCATACACTGCTCCAATCATATAATATGCTTTCTCTGATGGCTGCGGTAGCTTGATAGCTTTCCGATAGTTCATCAAAGCTTCGGAATAGTTATCTTGTGACAGATACACATCTCCTAGTTCGGTATAATATTCAGCTTGCTTCGGAGCCAATTGTATAGCTTGCTGCAAATCGCCCAATGCTCCAATATAGTTTCCCGTTGTATTATTGAATGTACCTCTTATGTAATATGCTTTGGCAAACCTTACATCCTTTTGCACAGCCATATCCACATATTTTCTAGCATTAGGTAAATCTCCTAATTGATAGTAAGACCGAGCCACATAAGTCAGTTCGTCAGCCGATAAGTTCCTCGGGGTAGCCGCATAGCGGTTTACGATATCTTGATACTGCTCATTATCGAACAATGTCTTGATATCGTCATTGGGTTTCACCGTTTGATGTACATCAAATAATGAACCCGTAGCATAGGAGTTAAGCCCCCCAGAGAGGAGCATCAATAATAGTACGTATACAACCTTTCTCATATCTATCTCTATTGTTTAAAACCACTTCTGTTTTCTCATCCATAAGTATGTAAATAGGGCAATCAATGCAAGAATCAGCCATGATGCAAGATATCCGTATTTCCAGTCCAATTCGGGCATAAGTTTAAAGTTCATTCCCCATACTCCCACCATAAATGTCAATGGTATAAATATTGTCGAAACTATCGTCAATCTCTTTATGATCTCATTCATCCTCATGTTATTGTTATTATAGTAAAGATCTAATAAGGATGTCAATGATTCATGGAACGAAGAAAGCTCTGCAAGAGTTGTGCGCATACGGTCATCGAATTCGTTGAAATAGACAATATTTTCTTCTTCTATAAGATTATTACTATTCCGTAACAGGTTATTGTACTCTTCTCGTAAAGCTATCACAGATCGTTTGATATGCATATAGTTAACTCTACATTCATGTAAGAACTTTAAGATATCTATAGAACCTTTCCGTTGTATTAATAAGTCCTCTACATCAGACAACTTGTCTTCTATACTCATCAGAGTATTCAAGTTAGTTACATTCACTGCGCTAAGCAAAACATACAACAAGTAATTCGTACCTTTCTTCCTTATCAAAGTATTATCTTGTGCTATCTCTTTCTTTACCTCATCGAAAACAGGAATGAGCTCTTCTTGGAAACTGACAATATAGTCCTTTCCCATTATAAAAGCAATCTGAATATCATCCATACTCACTGTATCCTTCTCCAAATAGAAAGAAGACATGAGTATAAAGGTAACTTCATCGTATGTCACAGCTTTAACCACCTGACGATCAGCAAGTAGATCTTTTACATCGAATCCATGCAGACCCAATTCCAGACAAATACGATTTACCTGCGTAGCATCAGATATACCTGTGACTCTAAACCAATTAACCTTAGTCTTGTCTATTGAATCTTTTATAGATGACTGTAATGGAAGATCCTTCACTTCCACCTTCGAGGTATTGTATTGCAACAACTCGATTGTCATCGGAATATTCTTATCTCCGAGATATATGGGTGTAGCTAAGAAGTTGTTGTATTGCCGACCTCCCTTTCTACTTTTCTTGGATATCCGTTTATTCATATGGAACGATTATCATATGACCTATTATACAATACCAAAAGTAAGACTCAAATACTACGGAACAAGTTCCGCAGGTTGAAAGGTAAAAGGATAAATCCTTTTGCGTTAATACCTGTTTGAAAACAGGGGTTTTCTTTTCCCTAACGGGAAAATTCATCCGATAACTTGAAAAATAAAATACTATATTTGCACACACAATTTGGCTATTTATACTCGAACCCTAACCATAAAACGACCGTTCTGCAATAATGAATGAGATTCTAAATATACTAAAACAGAAAAAGTTACAGCTCATATTCTTGTTTTATATCCTGCTTTTAGTACCTATATTATGTCCTATAGCACAAAACCTCACCTTTATAGATAAGGTTGCCGTATTCGTCGTTTGTGGGATAATGTTTATATCCATATCCATATTATCATTGTTTATCTCATCCAAATCTGAGAAAATCATATATTCGGTACTGCTTACCGCCTCCATTATCCCAGGATCTATCTATTTGGCATATTTACTCTTTGCCCATGTACTATTGGAGCAAAACAGTGTAACCAGCTTATTCGAAACAAACCCAGAAGAAAGTAAAGAGTTTATAGCACACTACTTGAGCTTATGGGTTGTGGTAGGTGTACTTATCTATGCCGCTATACCCATTGTGATGATATGCACAATGAAGTCATTCAAACCACTTAAAATAAAGAATCACAAGACAGTCTTCACTTTAAGTATAATTGCTATACTTGTGATCGTCGGCATCAATAGAGTCTCACGTTCTGTTTACTTCATCAACTTCTATAAGACATTCGTCAGTTACAAGCTTAGAGTAAGCTATGAGATAAAGACAATAAAGGAACGCCAGAATGAGGACTACACAGTAACTGTCCTACATCAGGACTCTATACCAAAAACCATAGTAATAGTTATAGGGGAATCTCTTAACAAACATCATATGTCCTTATATAATTATAGTCGGAATACAAATCCGTTACTATCACAATACGGTGATAGTCTGATTATATATCAGGATGTAGTAGCCCCTCAAGTACATACGATCCCTGTTATGCGATCAGTACTATCTATGTCTGAATCAGGCCATACAGAATACTTCACAGAAAAGCCATCCTTATATGAACTCTTCAACAGAGCAGACTATAATACATACCTTATAAGTAATCAAGAATTCAGCGAAGACTGTAAATCCAGCTACGATATCCTGCTCACATTGGCTGATAAGAAATACAATCTGGCTACCTACAAACAGCATGATGACATTTGTCTGCCAGTATTGGATAAGATATTGAAGAAGGACAATAAGCAAAACAAGCTTATTATAGTGCATCTCATCGGCAACCATATGGCCTACGAATTCAGATACCCGAAAGAGTATATAGTATTCAACAATGCAAAAGACAAATCAATAACCTCAACACCATATAGAGACAATAAAGCAATACAGACTATAGATAAATATGACAATTCTGTACTGTATAACGACTACATTGTCAATAGCATTATAAACCTATTAAGAACTGTACAGAACCAGAATACCGCAATGATATACTTCTCTGACCATGGCGAAGAGATGTATGAATACCGCGACTTTGCCGGTCATGCCTACGAAAAAGTCTCCCCACCGATGAGCGAAATACCGTTCATGTTATGGATGTCGCAATCATATAAGGACCATCGTCCAGATTTGGTCTTTGATAAAACACGCCCCTACTCCTCCGCCGACTTTATATACTCGGTATCAGATATAGCCGGACTTACATATAAAGATTATGACGACTCCAGAAGCTTGTTCTCTCAAGGATTCATTCCTAGAGAGCGATTTGTAGGAGAAAAGAAATATGAGGATATAAAGAGGAAATTTGAAGAAGACTATCCATCCCAACCATAAAAAAGGTTACAAACTAAACAGCCTGTAACCCTTTTCGTATCATTTAATATTTTCTATCTGTCTTGTTTCAATCGTTCAGCCATTGCATTACCTAGCGATATACAAGCATCGTAAGTATCTAGACGCATAGCCTGTTTCATTTCTACTGGCGAACCGACAACTTCAAATTTAGTATCAATAGCAAACTGCGCCAAACGTTTGACAGCAGCTCCCGACCAAGTGAACGAACCGAAATAACCGAAATAACGGTGCTTCATATCACGCCCTTCTATCTTCGATAGCAGATATTCCACTTCAGGAAATAGCTTGTTATTGTATGTTGGCGAACCTATAATCAGACCTTTATATTTAAATATATCACGTATAATATAAGAATGGGAACGTTTAGATACATTGTGTAGTATTATCTCTCTGATACCTTGTTGAGCCAATTCGTAAGCGATTGTTTCTGCCATCTGTTCTGTATTTCCATACATAGTACCATAAGCTATAACAACACCCTCATCTCCTTCATATTTGCTAAGCTTGTCATATATAGATATTACTTTGCTTATCTGATCTGGCATTGTCCATACAGGACCATGTGTAGAGCAAATCATATCTATCTCTAAAGCTGCCAATTTTTCAAGAGCCTTCTGTACAGGAGAGCCAAACTTCCCTACCACATTCGAGTAGTAACGTATCATCTCATCATAATAGCGTTCCGGGTGCAATTGAGAATCTGTTATACCACCATCAAGCGTACCGAATGTACCAAAAGCATCTCCCGAAAATACTATCTTATGGATAGGATCATATGTCATCATTGTT
The DNA here is from genome assembly GCA_047972895.1 of Dysgonomonas sp. Classification (GTDB taxonomy): domain Bacteria; phylum Bacteroidota; class Bacteroidia; order Bacteroidales; family Dysgonomonadaceae; genus Dysgonomonas. The sequence goes on along the minus strand of JBKEBA010000011.1, from coordinate 127,533 downwards.
TCAGGCCAATGCACCATAGGAGTCAGATAAAATGATAAGTTATGCTTACCGAGATACAACTGATCTCCATCATCTATTACCGTAACACCATTTTCGATACCGTAAAAGCCTTGCACCATATCCGCAGTACGCTTATTACCCACGATCTGAACATTCGGAAATTTACTTCTTAATAGCCCTAATGAACCTGAATGATCTGGCTCCATATGGTTAATTATCACATAATCAAGCGACTTACCAGCCAATGCAATATCCAGCTTTTGAAGATAAATATCTGAATAACAAACATCTACTGTATCAAACAAAGCCGTTTTCTCGTCGATAATAAGATATGAGTTGTATGATACCCCTTTAGGCAAAGGCCACAAATTTTCGAATAGGTGTTTTGTTCGGTCGTTTACTCCGATATAATAAAGGTCATCTTTTAGTTGAATTGGTTTTAACATACTGTCAGTATTACTTTTATTTCTTGTTTACTTGAATTGTTTCTATATTCTTTTTACGCAATGCGTTCCACACCAAACATATCCCCCATATAACAAACGGAAGGCTGAGGAGCTGCCCCATATTCAATATCATAGCCGATTCGTAATCTACTTGCGTATTCTTGATAAACTCATAGATAAATCGTGTCAGAAATATTGCAATAAGGGAAATCCCTAATATTAAACCGGGTTTTTCTTTAGCCTTTGTTTTATAGAACAAGAACAGCCCTGCTAGAAATACGATAAAGTAAGTAAGAGCTTCATAAATCTGTGTAGGATGGCTTGCCAAAGAATAGACCGGTTCGGCTCCTTTTTTCCATTCATTCAGATTCTTTATAAAACGAAAAGCCCAAGGCATACTTGTAGCATCTCCATATATTTCATGATTCATCAAATTGCCTAAACGGATAAAAGTAGCACCAATAGCTACACCGACAACCAGCTTATCGAGGGTCTGAATAGCCGTTGAATAAGCCGTAAATAATAAAGCAACACACAGCCCTACCGATAAACCTAAAAATGCCAATCCCAGATTTGCATCTAAACTCGACGCAGAAGTAAGATATCCAGCTGCTCCGCCTATTAGGAAACCAGCGATAATTCCGATGAAAACGTACTTCCAGTTTATTTTCTTATTCGTAATCTTCAAAGAATACAAGCATACCCCGATAACCATACCTACTGCACCGCCATGACTCGCGAGCCCTCCTTCCCAAACCTTTATCAGACTGATAGGATTAGACAAATACTCCAACGGTTCATAAAAAAGACAATGTCCAAGACGCGCGCCTATTATCAATCCCGTAAGGACGTATAGGAATAAGGAGTCAAACCACTTTTCCGGCAGTTTTTCATATTTATACATTTTTTGAACAACCATTGCAGTGCAAAGAACACCTGTTGCCCAAAGAATACCATACCATCGTACTTCGCGCCCAAAAATAGTAAATGCTTCCGGGTCCACATTCCAAGTAATATCCAATAATGTCATATGTTTATCTTTTATTCGGTTTCAACTATTAGACGCTTATATTTTCAAATTATGCACACTCCTATATGATTTTAACTAAAAAGTAACAAACTTCTACACGTTTTGTCTGTTTTTTACTTGTTACCTTTCTTCCTCAAAAAACGAATCTTATCTATAGATAAATAATCTTGAATATCTTATCTGATTTTCGGACTACAAATATATAAAAATACTATTCAATCATAATTCGTTTTAGGAATAAGTTACCACCAGCAGATAGGCATCTTATTTTTAACACATTGTATATTAATCACTTTTATCTGATTAATTAACATTTACACTATATGAAATCATTCTAAATAATAAAATACAGCTATTGATTTCTGTCTCATTTCAGACCAAGATTCTGAAATATCACGTTATACGCCTTGTTTTAATTAACAATTTCATTATCTTTAAAAATTAAATATAGCCAACAAGTTATCTATTTGGTTTATTTAAGCTATGAAAAAAACAGTATAAGTATCTATAAATATATGGAATATAATAAGACTAACACCTATCTTAAGTTTGATAAAAGCCGCATGGTAAATCTTGAATATTCCCTAAACAGGGAAATATTAAGAACAAATCGTCGTGGCGCTTATCATTGTACATCATTAGTCGAATGTAATACACGAAAACAACATGGACTATTGGTTACACCTGTCCCAAGATTAGGTAACACCAATCATGTACTTCTTTCTTCATTCGATGAAACGGTTATACAACACGGTGCCGACTTCAATCTCGGAATCCATAAATACGATGGTAACAATTATAGCCCAATGGGGCATAAATATATAAGAGAATTTAATTGCGATTCGCTTCCACGTACAATATACAGAGTCGGAGGAGTGATTCTGTCAAAAGAGAAAATGTTTTCTTTGAAAGACAATAGTATATATATACGCTACACCCTTATAGATGCACATTCGCCGACAACGATGCGCTTCAAGCCATTTCTTGCCTTCCGTGAAATAAATGAACTTACGAATGAGAACTCCGTCGCTAATCATGGATATAAAGAAGTGGAAAATGGGATAAGTATGTGTATGTATAGCGGATACCCCGATCTGTTCATGCAATTCAGCAAGAATGTAAAATTCATTTTCGAACCCAACTGGCACAAAGGAATAGAATACCAAAGAGATAAAGAGGATGGATTGCCTTACAAAGAAGATCTGTATGTACCCGGTTATTTTGAACTCCCCATATCAAAAGGAGAATCAATCATCTTCTCTGCAAGCAACGTTCCTGCTAACACAGAAGCCCTCCTCCAATTGTTTGAAGAAGGAATAAAAGAACGCACTCCACGTTCATCTTTTTACAACTGTCTTAAAAATTCAGCGCATCAGTTCTATTTCCGCCCCACAAAAGAGGAATTATATCTACTGAATGGTTATCCGTGGGGTAAAGTAACTGCACGTGAACAGTTTATGGCTCTTCCCGGGCTAACACTCGGAACAGGAAAACCCGATGCTTTTGAACAAGTTGTCGATACAGCTGTTCCTTATATAGAGGCCTTTATGGAAGGCAAGAAAACAACAGGGTTTCTTAAAGATTTAGATGATGCTGATGTCGTTTTATGGTTAGTTTGGGCATTAAAGAAATATTCAGATATAGATAGTGATCGATTTTATAAAAAATATGCGACACTAGTCAATAAAATAGTAGCATTCATACATGAAGGAAAGCATCCTAATCTGACTCCATTAATAAATGGATTACTTAGCGTCGATGGCAATAATGGACAACCTAGTTGGATGCATAACCAGTATGCTCCAAACGAAGTGAAGATTCAACGCACCGGATGCCTTGTCGAAATTAATGCTTTCTGGTACAATGCCCTGAGGTTTAATCAGGATATTGCTCATAAAATGGAAGATGTCAAGTTGGAAAAGAAGATGAATTTAATGTCCGAAATGACAAAAACATCTTTTTTAGAAGTGTTCCTCAACGAAGGAGGCTATTTATATGATTATGTTGTAGGCAATTATGTAGATTGGAGTGTTAGACCGAATATGCTGTTAGCTATATCGTTAGATTATTCCATATTGGATAAACGCCAAAGTAAATCAGTAATCGACATTGTAACCAAAGAGCTTTTAACACCTAAAGGAATACGTTCTCTGAGTCCCAAAAGTATTGGGTTCAGACCTCGGCACGAAGGAACTGAATCTGAAAGATATTATAGTGCGTATAATGGTTCTGCGTTGCCATGGCTATTAGGTGCGTATCTGGAAGCATATCTTAAAATATTCCAGCGAAGCGGATACTCTTTTTTAGACAGACTACTAATAGGAATTGAAGAAGAAATGTCGAATGATTGCATTGGCTCTTTGTCTGCTGTGTACGACGGTAGTATACCATATTTCGGGCATGGGCAAGTGTCTTGTGCTGCGAGTGTGGCAGGCGTACTAAGAGCGCTAAATCTGCAAAAAATGATAGCCGATGAGTACTAACCCAGTAAAGGATATAATCTATTATATGAGAGAAGGAGAATTTTTTACTATCGATTTCGTTTTATTATTAATGCTTAAAACTCAAAAAATATGAAAGCATTAATGTTTGGATGGGAATTTCCTCCTCATATATTAGGAGGACTCGGCACTGCCAGTTATGGCCTCACCAGAGGCATGGCTATGCAGTCTGATATGGATATTACCTTTGTAATCCCAAAACCGTGGGGAGATGAAGATCAGAGCTTTTTGAAAATTATAGGTGCAGGCAATACCCCTATTGTATGGAAAGATGTGCAGTGGGACTACGTGAGCGAAAAGCTATCTAAATATATGGATCCACAAGAATATTACAATCTGAGAGATCACATATATGCAGACTTTTCGTATTTACAAACTAATGATTTAGGATGTATAGAGTTCTCTGGACGATATCCGGACAATCTATTGGAAGAGATTAACAACTATTCCATCGTAGCGGGAGTTATAGCCCGTACACATGATTTTGATATTATACACTCTCACGATTGGCTAACCTATCCGGCAGGCATACATGCCAAAAATGTATTAGGAAAGCCATTAGTTATTCATGTACACGCCACAGACTTTGACCGAAGCAGGGGTAATGTAAACCCACAGGTTTACGAAATGGAAAAGAATGGGATGGATCATGCAGATCATATCATTTGCGTTAGCGAATTAACACGTAAAACCGTAATAGAAAAATACCATCAAGATCCAGCGAAAGTAACCACGGTCCATAATGCGGTGGAGCCGCTCAGCCCTGAAATACTTGCCATCAATCCTGAGAAAAGCACCAAAGACAAAGTCGTAACTTTTCTGGGGAGGATAACTATGCAAAAAGGGCCTGAATACTTTGTAGAAGCTGCCGCTAAGGTTCTCGAAAAAGCTCACCACGTACGTTTTGTGATGGCTGGCAGTGGAGATATGATGGAAAAAATGATATATCTGGCAGCAGAAAAGGGAATTTCAGACCGTTTCCATTTCACCGGGTTTCTAAAAGGCAAGCAAGTTTACGAGATGTTTAAGAGAAGCGACGTATATGTAATGCCGTCCGTCTCCGAACCTTTCGGAATATCACCATTAGAAGCCATGCAATGTGGTATTCCTACAATTATATCCAAACAATCGGGCTGCGCTGAGATATTGAGCAAGGCTACTAAAATAGACTATTGGGATGTCGAAGCCATGGCTGATGCTATATACTCTATTTGTACCTATGATGCTATGGCTGAGTTTCTGAGCAGAGAAGGCAAAGAAGAAGTCGACAACATCAAATGGGAGTATGCAGGGCAGAAAGTAAGGGATATATATGACAATTTATTAAAACAATACAAATTACTATAATCATGAAGAATATTTGTTTTTACTTCCAGATACATCAACCTCACCGTCTTAAAAGATATCGTTTCTTTAACATAGGCGGCGATCATTACTATTATGATGACTTTGCCAATGAGGATTTTATCCAGCGAGTAGCAGAAATTTCTTTTGTCCCAGCCAATAGGCTAATGCTGGAAATGATAAAAGAACATCAAGGTAAATTTAAGGTTGCATTCTCTATTTCAGGTGTAGCGTTAGACCAAATGGAGATATATGCCCCGGAAGTAATAGATGGCTTCAAAGAATTGGCCGATACAGGTTGTGTCGAATTTTTATCTGAGACTCAAGGGCACTCGCTTGCATCACTTATCGATCCCGAAGACTTCAAAAAGCAAGTAAAACAACATGATGATAAGATAGAAAGCCTTTTCGGACAAAGACCGAAAGTATTTAGAAACACCGAACTTATTTTCTCTGACGATATAGCGACACTTGTACACGAGATGGGCTTCACAGGAATGCTTACACCTGGTGCAAAAAGGACACTAGGTTGGAAAAGTCCCAATTATGTATATCAATCAGCTGCCGAACCTAAATTAAAATTGCTGATGCGTAATCCAAAATTCAGTGATGATATCGCAAATAAGTTCTCTAGCTACAATTGGAGTGAATACCCTCTCACTGCTGATAAATTCATCAATTGGGTGGCGGCTACCCCTAAAGAAGAGCAAGTAATAAACCTGTTTATGAATTATGAGGTATTAGGTAATTTTCAAAAGAAAAGCTCAGGTATATTCGATTTCATGAGAGCCCTACCACGTTTTGCAGCAGAAAAAAATATAGGTTTTTCAACACCATCCGAAACATTGAGTCTATTAAAACCTGTCGATACTATTTCGTCCATGCATCCCATCTCATGGGTTGGAGAAGAAAGAGATATTTCTCCTTGGTTGGGTAATACTTTACAACAAGAGGCTTTCCATAAATTATATGAGATATCAGAGCGAGTTAGGCTAAGTCAAACCAGACGTATTATTCAAGACTGGATATACTTGCAATCGAGTGACCATTTTTACTATATGGGGACTAAGAATGAATTGCCTTTCAGCCCCTACTCATCTCCATACGAAGCATTTAATACATATATGAATGTTTTGAGTGATTTTAAGGAAAGAGTAGATGCTGAGTTCCCTAGCTCAATAGAAACAGAAGAGCTCAATTCTTTATTGACCACTATACATAATCAAGCGGACGAGATTGAACGACTGAATGCTAAATTGGAAATTTTGGAAAAAGAGAAAAGCTCGGAAGACCTAAAACTTAAACCTAAAGCTGAGGCAAAAAGTAAAATTATCGTAGAAGAGAAAATAAAAACTACGGAAACTAAAACGAAAGCGACATCAAAACCTAAGGCAAAAACTGCAACAAAAAAATAAACGAATGCAGCTTTTGACGAATAGAAAGCATCATTATACATAGAAACTATGTGAAAATATAACAGCTATCGCTATGAAAATAAAAATGCTGACAATCTATTCAAGAATATTATCTTTTTTCCTTGTCTTACTCGGATTCACATCTTGTGATGAGATTGACCCAAAAGACGAGTATGGGAGTCCTTATGCAAAATTTATTATTAAAGGTATTGTTGTAGATGGGGATTCCGAAGACAATACTCCTGTCAAGGGCATAAAAGTTGTAATAGCACGTTCATACGAGAAAGATAATGGAGAGAGGTTTCTATATCATACCGATAGTCTGAAAACAGACAATAATGGTTATTTTAATCTTGCCACAGTAGATTTTCCTTCCTCTCAAGAATTTGTAATTAAATTCGAAGATATAGACGGTACCGAAAATGGACTGTTCGAAAGTAAAACCGATGATATCAGTTTTGAAAATCCTAAATTCGAAAATGGGAATAGTTGGTATCAAGGAGAAACAAGTAAAGATATGGGTATAATTAAAATAACACCACAGAAGACTGAAGAATAGATGAGTGTTACAGACATCTCTCTTCGCAAAAAGCTTGGGTTAGAATTGTTTCGGCAACATAAAAGGAATGCTGCGGAAATCCATAAACTGAGCTATCTGATGTGGGAATGTACTCTAAGATGCAATTTGGCTTGTAAACATTGTGGCAGTGATTGCCATAAAGATATGCGCCAAAAAGACATGCCTCTTACCGATTTTCTCAAGGTAATAGACATTGTTACGCCTCATATCAATCCTCACGAAACAATGATTGTCATCACAGGTGGAGAACCTCTTATGCGTGACGATTTAGAAATTTGCGGACAAGAGTTATACAAAAGAGAATATCCATGGGGTATGGTCACCAACGGGCTCTTTCTTACTGAGAAAAAACTAAATAGTTTGCTTAATGCAGGATTGCGTTCTATAACTATCAGCCTCGATGGATTGGAAGAAGAACATAATCGAATGCGGGGAAATAAAAATAGTTTTCAGCTTGCATTTAATGCAATATCACTATTGACAAAAGCAAAAGATATAATATATGATATCGTTTCATGTATAACAGCCGATAACTTTACTCAATTAAATGAACTCAAGCAATTATTAATAGATACAGGTGTAAAATCATGGCGCATTTTCACAGTATTTCCTATCGGACGAGCCGAAAACCATAAAAAGCTTCAGTTATCACCTTTACAGTTCAAACAATTATTTGACTTCATAAAGGAAACCCGGAAAGAAGGACTGATAAATTTAAGTTATGGATGTGAAGGATTTCTGGGCGGGTACGAAACCGATGTGCGAGATCATTTCTATTTTTGTCATGCGGGTATTAATATTGCCTCGGTATTGGTTGACGGCTCTATTTCTGCTTGCCCCAATCTGCGTTCTAATTTTACGCAAGGGAATATATATCAGGATAATTTCTGGGAAGTATGGACTAATCGTTATCAACCTTTCAGAAACAGAGCTTGGGCGAAAAAAGACAAGTGTGCAACTTGCAAGTATTTCCGATACTGCGAAGGAAATGGAATGCATCTTCGCGATGAAAATGGCAACCTTTTATTCTGTCATTTAGATAGGATTAAAGAAGGAGAAATTATCGAGGCTAATGACCTTCTATAGTTCTTGTACAGCCAGAAAATTATAATCACTCACCACTTTTCTTAAAAAGACCCTATCTGGGCCCTCGAAAGTATATCCGGTAATAGTTTTTATCCTGTCAGCCAACCGCTTGTTGAAATAATCACTATCTCGCATACGCTTGTCATCCACTATCGACATAATTGTTTGTATATCTTTATCGGACAGACGATCCAATACATCTGCATAAGATACTTTGTAATCGGTATGAAAATCAAGGTCAGTTATTGATAACTGCTTATTTGCTGCATTCAGATTCAAATCTATAACTGTAGTCCCTGCAAGTAAGTCACCCAAACGCTGCGATTTCTTTGTCACGGCCACCATGATAACAGCCAAAAAGTTATTTGTAAGTAAAAAATCGACTAATCTAAAAAGCCAGCGAATAAGATATGAACCCGTTGATGGCGTTGTTCCATCAACATTGATTACACGTATTTTTAATATCATCTTGCCTAAACTCTGTCCATTATTCAATGACTCGAAGATAAAATCATAGAGAATAACCGGAAAAGCAAATAATATGATCAATATAATAGAGAACATATCCCCATCATAGAGATATCGAAGCCCCATGCCTGTAATGATTGAAAATACCCACATCCATCCGGCTACCCATAGGATAATAAATATCCAATCGAGAATATAAGCAAGTAAACGCTTGCCTATACCGGCAGTATCGTAGTCTATAGTTACATTTTGTGTGGTTTGAACTTCTATTATCATTACATTAAAAAAGATAAGGTTGACAAATTTAATTTTTTTTGTATGATTATTAGTATATTTTTTCTTTCTTTTTACTCAAAGGACTATATTTGTGAGAATAATTAAAAACACAATACTGTTTGATGAGAGAAGCCGCATTTGTTAAACAAAATAGAGAAAAGTGGCAACAGATAGACAGCCAGACACGTAACAATAATATTCCGGCTGAAACTTTGGCAGACAACTTCATAGAACTTACAGACGACTTATCGTATGCGCGTACCTTTTACCCCAAATCGCAAACGGTAAGATATCTAAATCAGCTTACAGGTCGTTATTTCATTAACATATACAAGTATCGTAAAAGAAACAAGGGACGTTTTTTTCGCTTCTGGAAAGAGGAGTTACCTCTAATCATGTACGAGTACAGGAAGACAATGCTTTACTCATTTCTCTTTATGTTTGCAGGTGTTTTGTTAGGTATTTTCTCGCTCCAGCAAGAATCAAGCTTCGCTAATCTTATACTCGGCCCATCATATGTAAATATGACGCTCGAGAATATAGAAAATGACGATCCGATGGCAGTTTATAAAGACTCACACAAGGAGGCCATGTTCTTCGGTATAGCGACGAACAATATTCGCGTTGCCTTTCTAGCTTTCATCTTTGGTATTATATTTTCTGCCGGCACTGTTTACATATTATTCTCAAATGGAATTATGCTTGGTGTATTCCAATATTTCTTCTACACAAGAGGCTTATTGGGTACATCAGCCGTCACTATATGGCTGCACGGAACGTTAGAAATATCAGCTATTATCATCGCCGGAGGAGCGGGTCTGATATTAGGGAACAGTCTCTTATTCCCTGGCAGTTACAAAAGAGTAACCTCATTGCAAAAGGCTGTAAAAGATGCCTTAAAAGTAGTTGTTGGCCTTGTCCCTGTTTTCATAGTCGCGGCGTTTATCGAAAGTTACCTGACTCGGTTAACAGAAATGCCTCTCTACTTCAATCTTACAATAATAGGCCTTTCGGCACTATTCATTATATGGTATTTTATATATTATCCTTATCGTGTAAATAAAAATAAAAATGGAGAACTCACAAAAGATTAAGCTATTCGGGAGCAGAGATTTCAGTAGCAATTTCGACATGACATTAAATTTTCTGAAACAAAATTATGTTTCAATTCTAAAAGGTATATTGATATTAATACCAGTCTATCTCATCGTAGCCTACTTTATGCCTAGCAGCACTAGCTTCTCACCTAGTGCATCTGTTTATGGCGGTGCGTTCAACACATACATGAGCATGTTTACGTTAGGGTTTTTCATCGCTTATATTTTAATAGGATTGACTTCTTTAGCTACTTTTCTGTACATCGCATCATATATGGCATTGTATGCAAAATCACCAGATGGTGTAATTAAAAGCTCCGATGTCTGGTCGAAAGTATCAAAAGCATTTCTTCCTATGTTAGGCGGTTCTATAATATTCGGTGTTTTAGTCACTATCGGCACTATATTGTGTATTATTCCAGGTATAATAGTATATGTATACCTAGGTTTTTATTGCTATGTATATGTGAACGAAGACAGGAGTATTATTGACAGCTTCTACCGAAGCTATGAACTGATAACTAACAATTGGTGGATTACATTCGGCTACGGTTTAGTATTTTTAATAATAGTCGGAATTATTGGGGCTATATTTGCTATACCTACATACTTAGGTGCTATTGGTACAGTATTCGGAATAGGTTTTCTTACAGGCGAAGTTTATACATATATATCAGCCCTTATCAGTTATGCAGGAAGCTTCCTACTCTATCCTATTATATATATAGCAATGGGAGTAATGTATTATAGTCACCGTAATAAATTGGAAGGTATCGATATGGAGTCCGAAATAGATAATATCGGTTCATTCCCTGATAATCAGAAAGACCAGTATTAAAGACTGATAGGTGACAAAGAGCAATATATATATGAATTTTATCAGAAGTATTTTTTTAATGCTTCTGATGTGTCTATACATTTCAGTTTCAGCGCAAACAGATTCCATTCCTGTAAATGAAAAATCTGAATCAACGACATCTGCCATTGATTTCAGAGTTCCCACAAAAGAGAAAATTAAAGAATACCAAAAAGATAGCCGTTTCAAGTACGAAGAACCCCAAAGAGGTATTTCTCTATGGGATAAGGTTAAATATTGGATCAGTGACCTATTAAACAGTATATTCAGAACTGTATCTGAGTCTGGCGTAGCCGGAATAGTTTTGATAGTAGTTATCGTATTTATATTATGTTTGATTGTCCTCAAGTTTTTAGGAGTAGATTATAGAAAAGTTCTGGGCAAGAAAGATATGGACACGCCCGAAATCGACATATATACAGAGAATGTACATGAGATGGATTTCGATACCTTAATAGAGAATGCCATGAAGAATAAGGATTATCGTCTGGTAGTGCGTTTTCTATATCTCAAAAATCTGAAGTTACTTTCTGATAAAGAACTTATAGAATGGAAAACGAATAAAACCAATTATAGCTACCAACACGAGATATCTAATATCAATCTACGTTCTAAATTCTTAGAAGCTACATTGATTTTCGACTATATATGGTATGGCGAATTTCCGCTCGATGAACCTAAATTCTCCGATATATATACAAGGATGAATGACTTTAATAATATGATAATCAATGAAAGATAAGAAAACGACAATACTGATAGTAGCGATTGTTATCTTGGTCATCGGATTATCATTCGCCAAATCGAAAGCTCCGAAACCTGTAGATTGGAAACCGACATTCATCAATACAAAGACAGCTCCATATGGCACATATATTACTTACCAGTCATTAGGAGAGCTCTTTGATATCAAGAATATCAGATCGACCCGCGTACCTATATATAATAACCTAAAAAAATCGAACAGCAAGTATTTGTATTATGAAGATAATACAGAAAACATCAATTACGAAGGCAATCAGTATGATTATCAAGACTCTGACGACTATATAGAGGATTCTGATTCGGTTGAATTAGTAAATACAGATTCGATTGATTATAAAGAAAAATACAATGAAGTAGACAGTCTTTGTACGAACTACGATCCATCTGCATGGTTTCTCGATTTGGAGAACATAGCAGACACCACTTCTTACATTTTTATAAATACAAGGTTTTCTTTAGATAAATTAGATTTAGAATACTTATTGGACTTTGCGGGACTAGGCAATAATGTCTTTATTTCTACGGAAGTATTTGATCCCAAGTTGATGGATACACTTAAAATAAAAAGTGATATTAACTATTATGCAAAGGATACCATATATACGCTTACCGATTACCCCCAAAGAGAATATAATATAGGAAATTTGTATGGGCTGGTGACGCTAAATACAGATAGTTGTCTATATCCTGTACGTGTTTTAGCTACAAATAATAAAAAAGATACAGTCTTCATCGATGTAAAATATGGTAAGGGACATATTTTCTTACATACGATTCCGGCAGCATTTACGAATCTATACATGTTGCAAACAAGAAAATATGATTTTGGGTTCAGAAGTCTATCATACTTGCCAAAAGATAATAAGATTCTTTGGGACGAATATCAGAAGCAAGGTGTTTCCGAAAATACCAGCGAATTTAGAGTTATACTTGCTAATCCATCTTTACGCACTGGTTTATACATAATCCTAGCAGGCCTACTCCTATTCATAATTTTTAGGGCGAAACGTACCCAACGGATAATACCTGTAATAAAACCTCCGGTCAATTCATCGCTCGAATTTTTAGGAACAATAAGCAATCTTTATTACCGAAAAAAAGATTTTACAACGATTGCCGCAAAACGACATGCTTACTTTCTCGACTTTATCCGGAAACATTATTACATGACAACCGAGAATATTGACGGAGAGTTTACAAGCAGGCTTAGTGCCAAGTCTGGTATGGATAAAGATAAGCTGAACGAATTATTTTCGCTGCATAAAGACTTGGTTATATTACCATATGTATCTAACGAGATGTTTCTTAAATACAACAGTCTGTTAGAGGAATTTTATAAAAACGTAAAAAACGAATAAATAGAATATATATGTCAGATTTAGAATTCCAATCGAGAATAGATTTCTCTGAGTTGAGCCAAAGCGTTCAAGACATAAAGAATGAAATAGGAAAAGTTATAGTTGGGCAACATCAGCTAATAGAACAAATGGTAGTCGCTATTTTAGCGAATGGACACGTTCTGGTTGAAGGGGTTCCCGGAGTAGCAAAAACTTTATCGGCAAAATTACTGGCAAAAACGATTGATGTTGGCTTCAGCCGTATTCAATTTACCCCCGACCTTATGCCATCAGACGTATTGGGTACAAGTGTCTTTATGCCGGGCTCTGCCAAATTTGAATTTAAGAAAGGTCCTATATTTTCCAATATCGTACTGATTGACGAAATAAACCGTTCTCCAGCCAAAACACAAGCTGCCTTATTCGAAGTTATGGAAGAACGTCAGGTAACCAACGATGGTACCACCTACAAGATGAAATATCCTTTCCTAGTAATGGCTACTCAAAATCCAATAGAACAAGAAGGTACATATCGACTGCCTGAAGCGCAGCTAGATCGCTTCTTATTCAAGATTGTAGTAGATTATCCCAGCATAACCGAAGAAATCTCTATTCTAGACAGGCAAAACAAAGGTGAGCTGACAATAGATACAAACATAAAGCCGATACTGGACGCAAACAAACTGAATACATTACGGAAAGCGGTCGAAAAGGTATTAGTAGAGCTCCATTTGCTCGAATATATCGCGCAAATAGTAACAGCTACCCGTCAAAGCCCTTGGATTACATTAGGAGCATCTCCTCGTGCATCATTGGCCATCCTGAATGCGTCAAAAGCTTTGGCCGCAATTAGAGGACGTGACTTTATTACGCCTGACGACATTAAAGAAACAGCAGTTCCTGTACTTCGTCATAGAATTATATTAACACCTGAAAAAGAAATGGACGGTACATCTACCGACACAATTATATGCCAGTTAATAGACAAAGCGGAAGTTCCCCGATAATACGGTTTTTCGGAAATCTATATCTTACCAACCGTTTTTTCATCACACTAGCTATCTGTGTGCTGGGATTCTTTGCGTGCTTTATATTTGACGAATATTACTATCTGATGCAAATTGCATTTGGCATCATTGTAGTGTTCTTCCTGTTAGATATTGTTACCATATATCGTTTAAAAAAAGGGATAGTTGCTTCCCGTAATTGTCCGGATAGATTATCGAATGGCGACCAGAACACGATTTCCATTACTGTGACGAATAAATATACATTTCCGGCACGAATAAAAATAGTAGAAGAAGTTCCGTTTCAATTTCAAAAAAGAGACTTAACTTTCAAAATGACATTAGGAGTTGACCGTTCCGAAGTGTTTTATTATGATCTTCGCCCTACCGAGAGAGGTATATATCAATTTGGTGCAGTAAACATATACGTTTCTGGAATACTGAGACTTGTAAACCGACGATATATATTCGACAATCATAAGAATGTAGCGGTATATCCATCATTTATTGAGATGCACAAATATGAATTACTAGCTGCATCACATCGTCTGACCGATTATGGGGTAAAACGCATACGGAGAATAGGACACGCTACCGAGTTTGATCACATTAAGCATTATATTACAGGAGATGACCCGCGTACGATAAACTATAAGGCTACGGCACGGATGAATCAGCTGATGGTTAATACGTATCAGGAAGAAAAGTCTCAACCTGTTTATTGCATTATAGACAAAGGGCGTACGATGAAAATGCCATTTCACGAAATGACCCTTCTCGATTATGCTATCAATTCAACCTTGATGGTTTGTAGTACGGCATTAAATAAAGGAGACAAAGCAGGACTGATAACATTCTCGAAAGATATTGATGAAATATTACCAGCAGAAAAGCAACGGCGACAAAGAAATAAAATTCTAGAAACGCTTTACGCTCAAAAGACGGACTTCAAGGAATCTGATTACGAACGATTATATGTAACTATACGAAGAAAGTTGACACAACGAAGCCTGATCATACTCTACACTAATTTCGAAACAGTGAACGGAATGCGTCGTCAATTAAAATATCTGAGTCATTTGGCAAAAGACCACTTGATACTTGTGGCTTTCTTTTTGAATTCGGAATTCAATGAAGTTTTAGATTCTACTCCTGAAAATATGGAAGAGACTTTCAGAAAAGGTATGGCCGAAAAACTATCTAACGACAAATTCCTAATCGTAAAAGAACTTAACAGATATGGTATACATACCATACTATCAAAACCCGAAAATCTGACGATAAATTCGATCAACAAATACCTCGAATTTAAATCTAGAGGTCTGATATAAAAAAGAGGCTGGTGAAACTAATTCTTCAGCCTCTTTTATTGACAACTATATTATTCTTCGATTGTTCCACTCTGATTAGCCATAGCATCCACCACTGCCACTGCTGTCAGATTGATAATATCCCTCACAGAGCTTTCAATATCTGTAAAGTGTACAGGTTTACGCAATCCCATCTGGATAGGTCCGATACTTTCACCTGCAATACCATGTTCCATAAGCAATTTGCTAGAAATATTGGCAGAACTTAGATTTGGAAATATTAATGTATTTACATCTTTACCTTTCAACGAATTAAACGGAAATGTTCTATCTCTTAGCTCTTTATTCATGGCAAAGTTAAGTTGCATCTCTCCGTCAATAACATAATCAGGATGATGTTGGTGGAAGTATTTAATAGCATTCGAGATACTTTTAGGACTACCATCATCGTCTGCACCATAGTTCGAGAAAGATAACATCGCCATAACAGGTTCTGTAGCAAAATACTTAACCGTATCATGTGCAAGTTTTACAATCTCTATTAATACATCCTCTTCAGGCCAACGATTAATAAGCGTATCAGCCAAAAAGTATGCACCTTTTTTTGTCTGTACTATATGCATAGCCGCAAAATGCTTATATTGAGGTTGCAAACCAATCACTTCTATCGCTGTTTTTGCAAACTCTCTGTAATGACTGTATATACCCGTGATAACGGCATCGGCATCTCCGGTTTCGACCATCATCATTCCGAAATAATTACGATCACTCATCTTTTCAAATGCCTCCTGATAACGAATACCCTCTCTCGACCTCTTGTCGCTTAATATTTTGGCATAACGGCTACGCCTTACATCTTCCGATATATTCCTATGGTCTATTATCTGGACTCCGTTCAAATCTATTGCATTCTCGCGAGCTATATTTCTTATACGATCTTCACTTCCTAGCAATATAGGATGGCAAATGCCTTCTCTCTGCGAAATTATTGCTGCCTTTATCATATTGATATGATTCCCTTCACAATAAACCACACGTTTTCTGTGAGGTTCACTTTTAGCAAGAGCTGTAAGCCGATGAGTAAATTTATTACCATACCCCATCATTTCTTCCAGCCTGTTCTCATATGCATCCCAATCCGTTATATTTTTACGGGCCACACCGCTTTCTATTGCTGCTTTAGCTACTGCAATCGACACTGTAGTCAGTAGTCTGGGATCTAATGGCTTTGGAATTATATAATCTCTGCCAAATGTCAATTTTTTAATTTCATATGCTGTATTTATTACATCCGGCACAATGTCTTTTGCTAAATCGGCAATTGCTCTCGATGCAGCCAACTTCATCTCTTCATTTATACTTGTAGCTCTTACATCCAACGCACCTCTGAATATATAAGGAAATCCCAAGACATTGTTTACCTGATTAGGATAATCGGAACGCCCTGTTGCGAAAATAATATCGTTACGCGCTGCCATTGCGTCTTCATAAGTGATCTCCGGATTGGGGTTTGCCAAAGCAAAGACAATAGGATCATTATTCATCTTACATACCATATCCTTTGTCAGAACATCGGCCTTAGATAGTCCCAGAAAAACATCAGCACCTTCGACAGCCTCATTCAAAGTTGTAATATCACTATCAATGGCAAAATACTGTTTTGTTTCGTTGAGGTCTTTCCGTCTTGTGGTAAGAACACCTTTACTATCGCACATTATGATGTTTTCCTTTCTTATACCAAATTTCATGTACAAATTAGTACAAGCAATGGCTGAGGCTCCAGCTCCATTTACAACAAGTTTGACCTTGCTTATATCCTTTTGCGCTATATCCAGTGCATTAATCAACGCAGCTGCCGAGATAATTGCCGTGCCGTGTTGATCGTCGTGCATAACGGGAATATCTAGTTCTTCTTTCAGTCTCCTTTCGATTTCGAAACATTCGGGAGCCTTAATATCTTCCAGATTGATTCCACCGAATGTAGATGAAATAGCTTTTACTGTCTGAATAAATTTCTCAGGATCTGTTTCATCGACCTCAATATCAAACACATCTATTCCACTAAAAATCTTAAAAAGCAGACCTTTCCCTTCCATCACAGGTTTGCCTGCTAAAGCACCAATATTGCCTAATCCCAACACAGCAGTACCATTCGATATAACAGCAACAAGGTTTCCCTTTGCCGTATAATCGTAAGCTGCTTGAGGTGACTTCTCTATCTCCAAACAGGGTTCGGCCACGCCAGGCGAGTAAGCTAATGATAAATCGGTCTGTGTACTGTGAGGTTTTGTTGGGACAACCTCTATTTTTCCGGGACGGCCGGATGAGTGATATTTTAGAGCCGCTTCTTTCGTAACTTTTGGCATAAATATATATTTTAACAAGTTTAATAAACTAATCTCAGTTTATGATCTGTTACAAAGTTACAAAAAAGGCATATCCATCAAGTCTGTTTTAAATTAATTTATTATGTCGAAGAGACATGTTAAATAGCATATCTCCGTAACACAAAATGAGGATAAAATATAGGAGTTTAACGTGTTTTAGAATATTATTGATTCCGGCTCTGATTTATTATTTCTCTAGCTTTTTCTATAATAGTATCTAGTCCTTTCGCTATATCTTCGTCTGTCATATCTACCTTTATATCCGGATCTATTCCAAATTCTATCTGCTCCTTCTCTGCATTGAGAGTTGGGGATGCTGAGAAACGCACACCCCATCCATTAGGCAATTCCGAGGTGAAAGGTAAACCTCCGCCACCACCCGTTCTGTCGCCTACAATGACAGCATCATGAGCATATCGCATCGAGTTTACAAAATCGTTAGCTGCACTATAGCAACTCCTATTGGTCAATACTACGACTTTTCTCTGATACCTCACACCAGTCGAAGGCTCGACGTATTTTTCGTATGGCTCCGAAAAGTCATTATGTCCTTTCCCTGTCTTATGCATCATGTAACTGACCAAGGTCTTCTCGTTGAAGAAATGAGAAGCAAGTCTTTCGCTATAGGTAAGTGTACCACCTCCATTATCCCTGACATCGAGTATAATACCGTGACAAATAGCCATCCTGTCTAAGACCTGATTCAGATTGCCTTCTCCTATTCCATTCGAAAAGCTTCCGTAATATATATAGCCGATATTATCGTCAAGTATCTTATACTTCAATCCTCCAGCAATACCATAGTCTGTCCCTATATAATTTCGCTGAATCTTGGTATCAAAATTGTCCGGATAATCTTCAAACCATTTCCAGTATCGGGCAACATTGTGTGTGGCTGAGAGATTTACATGCCCATCTTTAACCTCTGCAAGCATTTCTCCTAAAACGGTAAATAACGCATCATTCGACATGTTCTCACTAATGCGTACAGCATAACGATTATATACCTCATTCCAGTCAACATCTTTATAGTCGAAAAAACAATAGTGTTCGTCCATTATCTTCCAGAGTGCCTCAAAATTACCTTTTTTAGTATTAGGCAACTTAACATCTTCTTCGAAACATGAAGTGAAAAGAAAAATTGAAAACAGTAAAAAGAAAGATATATATTTCATCAGTCACTAAATTTTTCAAAATTCAAGGTAACAATAATTCTTTAAATTCCTCAAACGAATAACGATAGTAATTCAAATCTATATTCCCATCGACTCCGGGAAGTTCCCCTTTATGCGAAAACTGCCAGATTCTCCAATTTTTTATATCATTGGAGGGCTCATTATGCAAATCGCACATCCAAATCAGATTTTTGGGAAAGTTACCCTTTATATATAACTTGTAACAATCCTTATTCGTATAAATAATCGGATGAATTCCAAAATGCTCATATAATTCGTTCTCCATTACTTTCAGTTCTTCGATTACGAGTTTCATATAATTCTTATCCTTATTATATGTATTGGAAGGCGAGTGTTCGACATCAATGGCCGGCAATAAATCCCCTGTATTAAACTTTGCTGTTTTAAGAAAATGCTGTGCTTGTTCCTTCCCAGAAAGAGCAAAAGTATAAAAATGATATGTACCTACTTTGATATTCGTTTTTCTGGCAAGGTCGTAATTGTAAATATAATTTCTATCCTCATGAGATGTCCCCTCTGTTGACTTTATATATGCAAAAGTGATATTCTGATCTAATAAGGCATTCCAATTGAGAATAGGATTATGATGAGAAACGTCTATCCCCTTGACGTAATATTTATCAGATTCGAATGATTCGGGTTCCTGTAGATAATCGCGAATCAGCAAAAAAGCAAGAATACTAAAACATATAGCTAGCGAAAATGGCAAGACATATCTCTTAATTTTATGCTTAGTGCTATTTTTACGCTTCACTGTCTTTTTTTTAATGACGCGCCTCTGTCTTATTATTTTTTTAGCCATCTATCAATCAAATGGAATCACTTCTGAAAGTAATTTTCCTAATTTATCTTTTGCTGACAATATGAGTTCTTCCTCTTTTATTCCCCAATCTATTGCTATATCGGGATCCTTCCACAAAAGAGAGGCTTCGTATGCAGGAGTATAAGTATTATCTACCTTGTATGAAAATATTGCCTCCGAACTCAGCACCAAATATCCGTGGGCAAAACCCCGTGGCACAAATAGTTGCTTCTTATTAGTGTCAGATAATTCAACAGATAAAGATTTCCCAAAAGTTGGTGAAGACTTTCGTAAATCCACAACGACATCGAGAACGCATCCACTCAGAACTCTTACCAATTTAGCCTGAGCATACCCTCCTGTCTGATAATGCATTCCTCGTAGGACCCCGCGAACTGATTTAGATTCGTTATCCTGAATAAAATCAACTTTACCTATATGCCTTTCAAAAAATTCTTTCTTATATGATTCCATAAAATATCCTCTTTCGTCAGAAAATACTTTCGGTTCAATCACCCAGACACCTTTTATATCTTGTTCTAAAAAATTCATCGTTCGCAACTTTTACTTTTCTATGTAATTCTAATTTAATTAATCGAGCAAACTAAGAATATAACGTCCATATTCCGTTTTATCTAATTTCTGCCCTAAAATGCGTAATTGATTATCATCTATCCATTTATTACGCCATGCTATTTCTTCAATGCAGGAAATATAAAAACCCTGACGGTTTTGTATAGTTTCAACATAGTTGCCAGCTTCAAGAAGGCTGTCACAATTACCAGTGTCGAGCCATGCAAATCCCCTTCCGAAAAGTTGAACGTGTAATGTTCCTTCTTCCAGATAGCATTTATTCAAGTCAGTTATTTCATACTCTCCTCTAGGTGAGGGCTTCAAAGCCTTTGCCTTTTCTGCAACAGTCTTATCATAGAAATAAAGCCCCGGAACCGCATAATTCGATTTAGGCCTTTCAGGTTTTTCTTCTAATGAAAGTACCCTACCATTATCATCAAATTCAACAACTCCGTATGCACGAGGATCTTTCACATAATAACCGAATATACAAGCACCCTTTTCTAAAGAGGCTGCTTCTTTCAGCATTCTCGAAAAATTCTGCCCATAAAACATATTATCTCCAAGTATAAGACAGCCCGGCTCTCCATTTAGAAATTTTTCGCCCAATACAAATGCCTGAGCTAGGCCATTAGGAACCTCCTGTATGATATACTCAAACTTCATCCCTATTTCTTCACCCGAACCCAATAAATCTCTGAACATGGGCAAATCTCTCGGAGTAGATATAATTAATACTTCTCTGATTCCGGCTAGCATAAGTGTTGATAACGGATAATAAATCATCGGTTTATCATAAACAGGCATTATCTGTTTCGATATAGCTTTCGACAATGGGTAAAGCCGTGTTGCGCTTCCTCCGGCAAGGATAATTCCTTTCATAATAACTGTTGTTTTAATAAGAATATCAGATGCAAATATAATCCTAAATAACCAAAATGATATAATCTTACAACTGAGAATTCAAATTAGATACAAACATATTCCGATATATGTATTGAAAGATTATCATTCATTATCTTTTCACGTTTTTTGTTAAAAATAAGGTATATATATTCCTTTCAGATTTCGCTATTTATAAAAAAAAGTATTCCTTTGTGTTGGTTTTATAGTATGATACATTTTACAATTCAAAATCAATGGAAAATAAACGATTGGCTCTTTTTATTATCTCAGTAATAAGCGGGGTATTTCTTATACAAGCACAAAACGTTCCGGACAAAGATAAATTACAACAACGCTACTTCGACATTGGTAAGAACATCGAAATATTCAATTCTGTTTTACGTGAAATGGATATGTTCTATGTCGACAGTGTGGATATCAACAAAACTGTGCGTAGCGGAATAGACAATATGCTCGGTACGTTAGACCCTTACACTACGTATTTCAATCAAGAAGATCTGAAAGATTTCAGTACACAGATAACAGGTGAGTACGCAGGCATAGGTTCAGGTATCGGATTCAAAGAGGGAAAAGTGGCAATAACCGAACCTTTTGAAGGAAAACCCGCTGATAAAGCAGGCTTGAAAGCAGGTGACTACATCCTCGAAATAGACGGAAAAGATATGACTACCTGCGAAAAAGTGGAAGGTGAAGCTTACGGGCGTACGTTAAGTAACTTTGTAAGCAATAATCTGAAAGGACAACCCGGTACAAGTTTACAAGTAAAAGTAGAACGCCCCGGAGAGAAAAAGCCTCTTACAGTGAACATTATTCGCGAAAAGATCACAATAAACTCTATTCCTTACTATGGATTGGTAAACCCAACAACAGGATATATAAATCTCAATAGCTTTACAGATAAATGTGCTGAAGAAGTAAAGAAAGCATTTTTGGATTTAAAGAAACAAGGTATCACATCTCTGGTTTTCGACTTACGTCAGAATGGAGGGGGAATACTTGAAGAAGCCGTACAGATAGTGAATATGTTTGTACCGAAAGGAAAAGTAGTGTTATCTACAAAAGGAAAGTTACAGCAGATAGACAGAACTTATCGCACGACTCTTGAACCAATTGATACAGATATACCTATAGTCGTATTAGTAGATAGAGGTTCTGCATCGGCATCAGAGATCGTTGCTGGTTCGCTACAGGATATGGATAGAGCTGTTCTGCTGGGTGAACGTACATTCGGGAAGGGATTGGTTCAATCTACTCGTGAGGTGCCATATGGCGGAGGAATTAAAGTAACTACAGCTAAATACTATATACCGAGTGGAAGATGTATTCAGGCCATCGATTATACCCATCGCAATGCCGACGGTAGCGTTGGTCGCATTCCAGACAGCTTGACTACTGTGTTTAAAACAGAGGTAGGTCGATTGGTGAGAGATGGTGGAGGTGTAACACCGGATATTACATTTGAGGAAGATAAAACTCCGACAATGACATATTATTTATCTAACCAATATATTATTTTCGATTGGGTTACAGACTGGGCAACAAAGCATAAAACGATATCTACTGCTGATAATTTCAGTATTAGCAATGAAGATTATGATAATTTCAAGACATTTGTCAAATCAAAAGATTTCCAATACGATCGTATGAGTGAGAAATCAATGTCTTCCCTCAAAGAAGTTATGGAATTTGAAGGATATATGAAATATGCCGACACCGAATTTAAAGCACTGGAAGCAATGCTTGTGCCTAATATTGACAGGGACTTAGAAACATTCAAAGACAATATAATACAGCTTATCAATACCGAAATAATAAAGCGCTATCATTATACAACAGGAGAATATATTTATACATTGAAGAATGATAAAGAATTGGCAAAAGCTGTAGAAATATTGAATAACCAATCCCTCTATAAAGAAACGCTTTCTGTTCCTACAAATGAGAATGTAGCTGAAAATAATTAAAATAAAAAGGAGCCCAACAGATTCAATTACGGACAGAATAATAATTTATTATCTTTGTAGATATTTTTACTTATCATTATTACATTTATAAATGGAATATAATACACAACTAAAAAAACTCGCTCTACCCGAGTACGGAAGAAATATTCAAAATATGGTCGATTTTTGTCTGACAATAACAGACAGAAACGAACGCAAACGTTGTGCCAATGCAATTATAAACATTATGGGAAATATGTTTCCTCATTTGCGTGACGTAAACGACTTCAAACACATTCTATGGGATCATTTAGCTATTATGGCCGACTTTAAATTAGACATCGACTACCCATACGAAATAATAAAGAAAGAAGATTTAAATACCAAGCCTGGAAAGATAGAATACAGTCGTCCGGATATGGCCTATCGTCATTATGGAAAGACGCTGGAAAAGATGATAAAAATGGCAACAGAGCTTGAAGATGCTACAGAAAAAGAGCAATTCACCCTGTTGGTTGCTACCCATATGAAAAAATCATATATACAATGGAACAAGGAAGTAGAAGACCAAAAGATTTTCTTCGACCTTTACGATTTATCGGAAAGGAAAATCGACTTAAGGGATTCCAATATCAAGCTTCCAGAAATGAAGGATCTTGGGCAGCGCAATACCAGCAATAGCAATAATGGTAAAAAAGGCGGGCAACAGAAGAAAAAATAACTGTAAAACCGTTTACAATCTAAACTCGCAAGAGTATGATAAAAGAAAGCGATGTATTTAAAATAGGTAAACTTATCAAGCCTCACGGAATAAAAGGCGAGATAAGTTTTGCTTTTGAAAATGATGTTTTCGCTCGTGTCAATTGTTCATACCTGATTTGCCGAATTGATGGCATTCTCGTACCTTTCTTTATTGAGGAATATCGTTTTAAGGGAAGTGAAACCGCCCTAATCACATTTGAAGATATAGATACAGAAGAGAAGGCTCAACGCCTATCCGGTCTCGAAGTCTATTTTCCACGTAAATACTATGAAGAAGAAACCGATGATGAAATAGAATATTCATGGAACTTTTTTATCGGGTTTTCCGTATCAGATAAAACAGCAGGAAAAATCGGCACAATAGAAGAAATAGATGAGAAAACATTAAATACACTTTTCCTTATAAAAAATGGAGATAATGAATTCATCGTTCCTGCTACAGAAGATTTCATCGAAAGAATAGATGCTAAAAAGAAAATCTTATACCTGAATTTACCGGAAGGATTGTTATAAGTTTAAAAAATTACCCAATTAATCGAATTAGCATATATCTATCCATTTCATTTTTTCAATAACATTTTATTAAAAAGAAAATTATAACTTTGTGTTTCTAGCTATTTTTTAATGAAAGAACGCATTGTTGTAAAAATAGGAAGTCAAATATTGACCCGCAAAGACGGAACCCTTAACGTCACTCGGATGTCGGCTCTTGTAGATCAGATAGCCGAATTGCATAAAAATAATATCGAAGTTATCCTTGTTTCGTCAGGTGCTGTAGCTTCAGGTAAAACTGAAGTAAAGGCTAAGATAAAGCTGGATACCATTTCGGCCCGACAGCTATATTCATCTGTGGGACAGGTTAAGCTTATCAATCGTTACTCCGATTTATTTCACCAACACGGAATAATTTGTGGACAAATTCTCGTTACAAAAGAAGATTTTGCAACGCGTCGTCATTATCTCAATCAAAGAAATTGTATGGCTGTAATGCTTGACAATAAAGTCATTCCTATAGTAAACGAAAACGATGCTATTTCTGTAAACGAGCTGATGTTCACCGATAATGATGAGCTCTCAGGTCTTGTTGCTGCAATGATGGGATCTAAAAAGTTGATAATACTTAGTAATATAGATGGTATATTCAATGACAACCCGAATAAGCCGGAATCAAGAATATTCAGAGAAATAGACATAAAAAAAGACAATATAGAAAACTCAATCCAGACATCGAAGTCTGCAACAGGGCGAGGGGGAATGATCACAAAGTACAATGTGGCCCGTAAGGCTGCAGAAGAAGGAATAGAAGTAATCATTGCGAACGGACATCGTGAGGATATATTGACAGATCTGATAAGCAGAAAAGAAACTGTATCTACCCGTTTTGTACCTTCATCCAAAAGTACAAATAGCGTAAAAAAATGGATTGCCCATTCGGATGGATTTACCAAAGGAGAGATTCACGTAAATGAACTAGCCAAAGAAGTCTTACTTAGTGACAAAGCTATAAGTCTTCTACCCGTTGGCGTAACAAAAATTGTTGGTAACTTCGAATCTGACGATATTGTACGTATAATAGACCCGAAAGGTAAGCAAATCGGAATTGGGAAAACAGCCTATAACAGCGAAAAAGCAAATGAAATAATTGGAAAAAATAATAAGAAAGCAATTATTCACTACGATTATCTATATATTGAAAAATAAAGATGGACGACTATCACCAGAATACGTTCGAATCAGTAGTTGAGGCTTCCAGAAGTCTTAATCTATTGGAAGAAAAGCAAATAAATGCAATACTGCAAGCTATTGCAAAAGAAACCGAGTCGAAAATGTATTATATCCTTGCCGAAAATCAAAAGGATTTGCAACGGATGGATACAAATAACCCTAAATACGATAGGTTGCTATTGAATGAGCAACGTATCATGGATATTGTAAAAGACATCCGCAACGTAGCATCCCTACCTTCACCTATTGGGAAAACACTGTTGCAAAAAACACTACCAAACGGACTAAATCTGTCAAAGAAAACAGTTCCTTTTGGAGTGATCGGCATTATTTACGAAGCACGTCCAAATGTTAGTTTCGATGTGTTTTCTCTTTGTTTCAAATCGGGAAATGCCTGTATATTGAAAGGTGGTTCAGATGCCCGTTTTTCTAACGAAGCCATTATTGAGATTATCAGAACAGTTCTGGACGAAAACGATGTGAATCCGAATGCCTGCATTCTGTTATCAAATGACAGGGGTGCCACAGAAGAGCTGCTCAATGCCCGTGATTATGTAGACTTGATCATACCTCGCGGTGGTCAGGAATTAATAAATTATGTACGTGAAAATTCTCGTATACCTATTATAGAAACAGGTGCCGGTGTTTGCCACACCTATTTTCATAAAGAGGGCGATATAAAAAAGGGACGAGACATCATTACCAATGCAAAAACCCGAAAAGTAAGCGTATGTAATTCTTTAGACTGTCTTGTGATAGATAAAGATCGCCTGGAAGACCTCCACTATCTTTGCGAAGGCCTTGCTGAAAAGAATGTTATCATATATGCTGACAAGCAATCGCATGAGGCTTTGTTTTCTGAATACCCTTACGACCTTCTGAAAAAAGCTGACGAAGATAGTTTCGGGACTGAATTTCTGGATTATAAAATGGCAATTAAAACAGTCGGAAATATAGAAGAAGCTATTAAGCATATATCTACATACAGTTCTAAGCATAGTGAAGCAATTATTAGTGAAGATCGTGAAACAATTATTATGTTCGAAAAGCTAATTGATGCCGCCTGTATCTATGCCAATACATCGACAGCCTTTACGGATGGAGCTCAGTTCGGACTCGGTGCAGAAATAGGAATCAGTACGCAGAAAATGCATGCACGCGGCCCAATGGCTTTAGAAGAGCTATGCACATATAAATGGATAATAGAGGGCGATGGCCAAATCAGATCATGAATAGAAAAAAGAAAAAAATCATAAGTAAAATCAGTATAGAAGACTATATAAAAGCCATAAAGAAAGCAGACAGAGAAAATGAACTTTCACAATCTGCCGGATGGAAACGCATAACAAATATACACAAAAATAAAAAAGCATACGACCGCAAAAGAGATAAAAAGACCAATACGGATGAATAATGGAACGCAATCTAAGAATCGATTACTTTAGAATTGCACTCAGTCTGCTGGTGATTACTCCTCATGCTCAGCCATTATTCAGTGAAGATTCCTTAATCGGATGGCTTATATCTAATGGTATAGCACGTATAGCCGTTCCTTGTTTTTTTATTATCAGCGGATATTTTCTTTACCTGAAAATTAATAATACTAAAGCTCTCAAAAAGTATTTGCTGCACATATTGATTGTATATCTAGTATGGTCAGTCATTTATTTACCCACTTATTATTCGACAATAGAACCACGATCACTAATCACATTCGCACTAATGGGTTATTATCATTTGTGGTTTTTGCCTGCACTCATCGTAGGAATCTTATTATTGCTCATCTTCAAGAAATTTATTAAAAGCACTCATTATTTATTAGCTATTGGTATTATTCTTTATCTCACAGGATATGTAATGGAAAATTCAGGATATCCTTATAGATCTTTCTATAATGGAATATTCATGGGATATCCATTTATAGTATCAGGATACTATCTTAAAAATAAAAATATCGCAGATAAAATAAACAAGCGACATGCATATGTAATAGTTTTATTTACCTTGACAGCATTACTTATAGAATCATATCTTGGGTTCAAATCAGAAGTTTATCATAATATTTTTCTTTCCTTATATATAATTTGCCCTCTATTATTCATTTGTATATTAAAAAGCGCTGAACTCGTAACAACAAGATACTATATTGGTAAGCTTGCTTCGGGAATCTACTATATCCATATCCTCGTACTGAGTGCGATTATTCCTTTATCCGAAACCCATAATATCTATAAATTACCAGCTATTGCAGCCATTTCGATACTATTGTCTATCTTTATAATCATTATTAATAAACGAATAAGAATTTTTCTATAATGAGAACATATACCAACGTAAAAGACCTAGGCGACTTAAAAACCGCCATAAAAGAAGCTCTAGAAATAAAGAAGAACAGATTTGCGTACAAACATCTGGGTGAAAATAAAACCTTATTGATGGTATTCTTCAATTCCAGTCTCCGTACACGCTTAAGCACACAAAAGGCAGGCATGAATCTGGGTATGAATACAATGGTATTGGACATTAATCAAGGTGCATGGAAACTAGAAACTGAAAGAGGAGTCATTATGGATGGCGATAAGTCGGAACATATTCTGGAAGCCATTCCTGTAATGGGAAGCTATTGTGATATAATCGGTGTACGTGCTTTTGCGCAATTTGAGAATAAGGAAGATGATTATCAAGAAAAAATACTAAACCAGTTCATTCAATATTCTGGAAGGCCGGTGTTTAGTATGGAAGCTGCAACAGGGCATCCTCTGCAAGGCTTCGCCGATTTGATAACGATAGAAGAATATAAGAAAACAGCTCGTCCAAAAGTTGTTTTAACATGGGCACCACATCCAAAGGCATTGCCACAAGCTGTACCAAATTCATTCGCAGACTTTATGAATGAAGCCGATGTTGATTTTGTTATCACTCATCCGAAAGGCTATGAGCTGGATTCCAAGTTTGTTCGTGGTGCCAAAGTAGAATATGATCAGGATAAAGCATTGGAAGGAGCAGACTTTGTATATGCAAAAAACTGGGCAGCATATGCAGACCCTAACTATGGGAAAATATTAAGTAAAGATATGTCGTGGACAGTTACAAGTCAGAAAATGGCTTTGACTAACGATGCGTACTTTATGCACTGTCTACCCGTACGTCGTAATATGATTGTAAGTGACGACGTTATAGAAAGCCTGCAATCTATTGTTATTCAAGAAGCGGCAAACCGCGAAATATCAGCTCAGACCGTTATAAAAAGAATGCTGGAAAATTTATAGTTGTCCATATTTTTTTGCAAAATAAAACGAGGGGATTTTCGAATGAAAATCCCCTCGTTTATATCATTAGTAAGTCCTAATCAGAATCTATATCCAAGAGTTAATAATCCTTGGAAACTATTTGTTTTCATCTGAGAACCTTCTTCTTTATTCAATGTATAGAAAGCTTGTAGATCATCTTTCTGATTTTTCATTACAAAAGCTATATCGGTATAGAAGTTGCGGGTAAATCTATATCCCAAACCATAAGTAAAGTAATTTTTATCTCCGTCCAGCGTATATTGAGTAATTGAGCCAACAGTCATTGCCTCATCTTTGCCATCTTTAAATTCAGTTTTGAATGGGCTTTGCATCCATGCATAACCTACTCGTCCCGAAAATTGAGGAGTGAAGCGAACTTCTGCACCAACACGCAACGTAGAAGCACCTCTATAATGTTTACTTATAGTAGGATTAGGATTATAAGACAGAGCATCTCCATGTTCATCAAACACCCTCATGTTATCTGAATAGTTTGTATATTCATAATCTGCACTGATAATAGCAGTCTGACCAATCACTCCTGCAAGACTGAACGTCCACTTGTCAGGCGTACGCATTCTGTAATCGTAACGGAATGTTTTGGTATCGATCCATCCTTTATTATCTTGTACACCCGGTATCAAGCCCGATAAATCATAATCAAAATAAGCACTGACATAATCAGATAAATTGTACCATGTAGGTGAATGATAAGCTAGACCAATACGTAATTCATCTATAGGCTTAACAATAATTCCCGGACTTACCTGAAAACCGGAACCTTCTGTTTTCAGATAGTTCTCCATTCCAAAACCTGCATTGGATAAATTACCATAAGACTCATTATAATCAGAATATAAATGGTATTTAACGTCTGTTACAGAAAAAGTCAATCCTATACTGACAATATCGGAAAATGTTGTACCCATATTAAAATCATATGTGCTTATCGAACCCTTTTCTCTATTGTATAGATTATATTTTGTACTATTTGCTGGAATCTGGTCAAGGCTAGTATACTGACCCGGAGAACCATTTACTTCTCCTATAAGATAGCTATTGTATCCGAATACAGCCATCCAATCGTGATTTTCCAAAGGATATATATCTTTATCACTTTGAAACCATAACTCTTCATCTGGATTTTTAATACCATCAGCTCTGTGAGCCATATAGTCTGCCATAGACCACTTCAAGCCACTTCCTCCTGTACTATATTTTCTATCGAAATTTTTTAATCTGTTATAAGAAATTCCGAAGTTTATATAAGGAGCTACATCGTTATTAGTAGGCAATGCTGTTACAAATCCAATATTATCAAAATTTACCTTAAACTTACTCTCATTAAACTTTCCTCCATTCATCTCTGTCTGAGTTTTTACGTTCTGGAAGTTTAATGTCCCTACTATTTCTGAACTTTTATAGACTCCAATACCGGCCGGATTGATAGCTATACCACCGATATCACCTCCAAGTGCACCAAATGCACCACCCATCGATACAGATCTGGCTGTTCCTGTTAAATCATTCTGAGAAAGCTTGATTGCATCCATTTCTCCTTGAGCATACACTGCATGTATAGAAAATATAAATGCAGAAAACAGTAAAATTTTTCGTATCATATTTTTCAATTTATTATATTTTAAAAAAGCTGCTTCAATAGCATTTCTTGAAACAGCTTTATATACTCTTATTTACTATACATTGTTATTATCTGCCTCGGCCTCCGCCACCACTTCGGCTACTGCTACTGCTACTACCACCTCCAGATGATCCTCTGCTAGAACTAGAAGAGCTACTTCCTGAACTATAAGAACCTGAACTACTGCTCGATGAACTGCTATAGCTAGGACGTGATGAACTTGAGCTCGAACTAGAAGAACTACTACTTGATGAACCACTGTAACTTGGTCTTGAGCTTGAAGAACTGCTAGACGGGCTACTGTAGCTTGGACGTGATGAACTTGAGCTCGAACTAGATGGACTACTGTAACTTGGTCTTGAGCTTGAAGAACTGCTAGACGGGCTACTGTAGCTTGGTCTTGAGCTTGAACTACTATTGCTTGACGAACCGCTACTATAACTAGGGCGTGTTGTTGGACGCGTAGTAGCACCATAGCTAGGACGTGTACTTGACGAACTATTCGATCCTGTATTATAACTAGGACGTGTTCCCGGACGAGAATTTGCATTACCATATGAAGGACGAGTAGAACCAGTACCATTATTGGTTGAACTACCATAAGATGGACGTGTTCCCGGACGACTTGAGTTTCCATATGATGGACGTGTTCCGCCCGACGTTCCTGCTGTATATCTTCCATTAGTTGTGTGGCGCCCACTAGAATAGTATCCTCCCGATCCATAATAAGTACCTCTGGATCGTCCTGCTCCGCTATAATATACAGGGCTTGAGTAATAGTGGTGATGGTGATGTCCTCCATACCAGCCACCGCCGCCGTACCAACCGCCAGCATACCAACCACCGCCGTACCAACCGCCAGCATACCAACCACCGCCGTACCAGCCTCCCCAGCCCCAGCTATTATAATACCAAGGATTGTAATAACCCCAACCCCATGAATAACTAGGATAATACCAAGGATAATAACTATTCCAGCCCCAGCCCCAACCATAATTGATTGAGAAATCCCAGCCACGATAGCCATAATATCCATTATAAAGGTCGTCAATAACATAGACGTTTATCTCGTCATCGCTAGAAATTTTTATACTATTAGACGGTTCATGAAATTTTACTATACGGTCTGTATATTCATAATCCTGATATTGGTCATCGTAAATAATGGAATCTTCCGGATTTTGATTTTTATCATATACAGTAACATTTCCTCCTCTACGATTATATGTATCCACATCTACATTTACATTTCCCTCAGTTTCTAAAGTTACATCACCATTGTCACGAACTACAAGAACCTGACTTTGTGTCGTTGCAGCTGGCTTCTTTTCTGGCACCTTATTCTGCACCTTTACCTCCTTCTTAGTCTCTTTTTTCTTAGATTTAGAAGTAGCATAGATGTCGTCCCAATCATCTTGCGCAAACGCTAAGAATGGCAACACAGAAACCAGAAACATTAATAATAAGTTTTTCCTTTTCATAATCTGCTCTCCTATTATTTTTAATTTATAATCTTCTTTTTTTGTGTAATTAAGTCTTCAATTTAATTTGTGCACTTTATATCTTAGACTGAATAAGAATATAAAAGTTTAATTTATTTTTGAATATTCGCTTTTGTTAATATAACAAATATACAACATTAATTTATTTGTCCATAATATTTATATAAGAAAGATGCAAAAGATATGGCTAATGCTGCATATTTTTTGTTAAAAATAGTGATTATAATCAAATTTCCTGCTAAATAGACGAATAAGTGTCAAAAAGAACACTATTTAAGAGATGAAAACAATCAAAAAGAAAGCATACTGCCGCTTATAGAATTCAAGCAATAATACATTCATATTTTTCAGTTTTAGGACTTGAAAACTAACATATACACCCTACCTTTACAAAGAGAAAAATCTTATACTAATATACGCCATGAAAAATTCACTTTTGCCTATCTTGCTATTAATAATGCCATTCTGGCTTTTAGGTCAACAAAATCATTTTCCTCAAGAGAACAATACATACCGAATTATGTCCTATAATATCAGAAATGCGAAAGGGTTGGATAATAAAACTGATTACCAACGTATTGCTTCTATTATTGAATCCATATCGCCAGACATTGCTGTACTGCAGGAAATAGATAGCATTACGGAACGAAGTAACAAGATCGACGTCCTTAAAGAACTTGCTGACCTGACTGCTATGTATCGCATATTTGCGCCATCCATTCACTATCAGGGAGGTAAATATGGTATCGGAATTCTTTCTAGAGAACGCCCATTATCTTGGAAAAACATCGCTTTACCCGGAAGAGAGGAACCTCGCACTTTACTAATGGCCGAATTTGAGAGTTTTATTGTTTTTGCAACACATCTATCTTTGAATGAAGAAGATAGACTGACATCTATAAATACAATAACAGAACAAGCCTCGCAATATCAAAAGCCGATAATTCTGGCGGGAGACCTAAATGCAAAACCGGAATCTGACGTAATAAAATCATTATCCGCAAATTGGAAAATAATCAGTAATATCAAAAACCCCACTCATCCGGCAGATAAACCCTCTATCACTATAGACTATATAGCCGGTTATAAAGCTAATGGGAAAACTTATTCCATACATCAATCGAGAATATTAGATGAACCTGTAGCCTCTGACCATAGGCCACTTTTTGCTGATGTAAGGCTAAAGACAGACATGAACAAGGTAATGCGCACAAAGCCCTACCTACAGAATCCATCGACTGACGGTATGACTATAATGTGGCATACAAATGTTCCATGTCGGAGCTGGGTGGAATATGGAACAGACACAACGAATATGAGACGTGTACGCACATTCATAGAAGGAGAGGCTATGGCTAATAATACAGTAAACCGTATTCGTATTGAGAACCTAATTCCAGGAACAAAGTACTATTATCGTGCTATATCTCAAGAAATAACCTTGTATCAGCCATATAGTAAAGAGTTTGGTGATACGGTACGTACACCCATTTACAGCTTTACAACATGGGACAATAATAATAAGGATTTCACAGCTCTAATATTCAACGACATTCACGACAACTACAGCCTATTCGATAAGTTATATGCTCAGGTAAAAGATACCGCATACGATGTAGTATTTTTCAACGGCGATTGCATTGCCGACGTACAAAGTGAGGCAATTGCGGTTCGAAGTATTTCCCATTATATTGGAGGTGTAGATGGTAGTAACATCCCAACCATTTTTATAAGAGGGAATCATGAAACACGTGGTGCATACTCCATGTTTTTATGGAACTTGCTGGAGAAGAAGGGAGGGGCACATACCTACGGAGCGTTCAATATTGGCGACACACGGTTTGTATTACTTGACTGTGGAGAGGATAAGCCTGACGACCATTGGGTATATTACGATATGAACGATTTTACACAATATAGACTAGATCAGGCAGAATTCCTTAAGAAAGAAATAACCTCCAACGAATTCAAAAAAGCAAAAAAACGGGTATTAATTCATCACATCCCCATCTATGGAGAGCATCTTGATAAATATCGCCCATGTAAAGACCTATGGGAGCCAATACTGTCCAAAGCAAAATTTAATATATCCCTGAACGCTCATACTCACCGCTTTGAATACATTTCTATAGGTAAGAACAA
This sequence comes from Dysgonomonas sp., assembly GCA_047972895.1. Lineage (GTDB taxonomy): Bacteria > Bacteroidota > Bacteroidia > Bacteroidales > Dysgonomonadaceae > Dysgonomonas. Next base: position 93,145 of record JBKEBA010000011.1, on the reverse strand, counting down.
AAACATTTATCCAGTCATAATTGGCGGAGGAAACGATGAAAAAAGCGCAACAGTTTCGGTTCTGCAAAAAAAGGGAGACAAAATGACTATAAAAGTATTAAATGCAAACGGCAATATACTACTAGAGCTCGATTTATAATAAAAAGAAAAAGAAGGCTTTGTATTATCTACAAAGCCTTCTTTTTCTATCCCTCGTATTTAGAAGAAACTATAAGTTAAACCTAAGCTAAATCTTGTTCGAGGATGCTTATCGTTATTATTTTTATTCATTTCCATATATCTATCAAAAATATATGAGATATTACAATCTCCAAAAATTCGGAGTTGAGGGGACAAATAATAATATGCATTCGCGGATAAACCAGTCACTGATTGCAAATAATTATTTTCACTTCTATATCTATTCCATCTTAATATTTGCATGAAAGCAACACCTGCATATGTACGTGTATTGGGATAATAGCCCCATTTATAAGAAGCCAAAAATTCAGATTGCAGATGATTTGAATCATTTAATCGATATCTCCCCCAAGAACTTATAACAGATGTTTGTATAGAATTCTGAAATTTTAAATTCACAGGTTTCTCATAATTAAAATCAATATACACACGACCTTCTCTAAGCGTATTTATGCTTTTTCCATCATAAATATAATCGTCAATGTAACCATCATAAAAATTTTCCTGATGATATTTATATCTATTAAAATAATAATGAGGAGCTAACCCTACTGTAAATCTAGATCCGGCTAATCGTTGCGGGGTATCCCCGTACATCCATTTGTCGTACAAAGTAGTAAAATATCTCGCACCACCATTCGATTTATCTATATAGCCATTCGCGACTAAAAGAGAATCTATTGTTTCGATTTCTTCTATCAAACGAATACGGGAATCTAATTGTCTCTTATTCTTAATCCTGGTCATTACAGTAGCTATCCTGTTTATCTCTTCTGTAGTAAGGCTTCGTAACAGAATACCCTTCTCCTTCAATTCTTCAAGTATATATATTGCTTGCCGGGCATCCTCTACGTTCTCAAGCCTACCTTTACCTATTCCTAATTTGAAAGAGACGGATGTTGTTAAATCGTTGCGTTTACGTTTATATCTGTTATCATAAGGATATGAATACAACTCACTTGAGCTTAGATTCTGCCTAGAGAAATCAACATTTGGTGAGAATTCAATAAATGTATTTTTTTCATTGATATAATGGAGACCTAGTCTACTAAAATATACTCCATAATCATTATTATTAACCTTATCTTGATTATTATAGAAAACACTGTTATAAACTCCTATATTTTTATCTTTATTTCCATAATCCAGATTCCCGTTTATCCCCAGCTTTATAACCTCATAAAGTTTTCGGCTATTCTTTCTTTGATTATATTCGAGAGATAATTTCCCTTGAAATGTTTGCACTTTTCCATAATCAGTCGTGTTACCAAAATCTCCATTGGAACCGAAATTAAGATCTAAAGACTTACGCTTATAATCTCCCGTTTTATAACTACCTAAATCATAATCGGCATCTTGTGAATAAACTAAAGTTGAAACAGCTACAACACATAAAAACAGTAGTAATTTCTTCATAAATATTTATATTAAAAGTTTGTCTTCTTAGATAGATTAAATGTTAAATATATAACAAAATAATAAAACCAGACACTAATTGTTAAAATCTCACATCTATTTATCTTGATTCTAAATTAACAACCATGTTTGTAAATATCTCAGAAGGCATATCCTCAGCATATTTTTATATAATCATAAAAATGACCTATCTTTACCATCTTAAAGCAATCTATAAATAAACCATAATTCTATGTCAGCTAACCAGAAAATAAAAAAAGCTATTGTACTGGGTTCGGGTGCATTAAAAATCGGACAAGCGGGAGAATTTGACTATTCCGGCTCACAAGCTTTGAAAGCATTAAAAGAAGAAGGCATCTATACAGTATTAATCAATCCCAATATCGCTACTATCCAAACATCAGAGGGTATTGCGGATAAAGTATACTTCTTGCCTGTAACACCTTACTTTGTTGAAGAAATAATAAAGAAGGAACAGATCGACAGTATTCTACTGGCCTTTGGTGGACAAACAGCACTGAACTGCGGTACAGAATTATATCTGAATGGTACGCTAGAAAAGTACGGTGTAAAAGTCTTGGGAACTTCGGTTGAAGCTATTATGGCAACAGAAGACCGCGATTTATTTGTTAAGAAACTTAATGAAATAGATGTAAAGACCCCTGTCAGCCAAGCTGTAGAAACAATGGAAGACGCTATTGCTGCAGCCAACCGTATCGGATTTCCGGTAATGGTGCGTTCTGCTTATGCGTTAGGGGGATTAGGTAGCGGTATCTGTAAAGACCTGAAAGAATTCAAAACTTTGTGTGAAAGCTCTTTCGCTTATTCAAAACAAATTTTGGTAGAAGAATCTCTGAAAGGATGGAAAGAAATAGAATTTGAAGTAATCAGAGATAAGAATGACCATTGCTTCACTGTGGCCAGCATGGAGAACTTCGACCCACTTGGCATACATACAGGGGAAAGTATTGTAGTTGCTCCAACTTGTTCGCTCGATGAAACGGAGCTCACATTATTGCAAGAAATCTCCAAAAAGGCAATACGCCATATAGGCATTGTCGGAGAATGCAATATACAATACGCTTTCAATTCAGAGACTGACGACTATCGCGTGATAGAAGTGAACGCTCGCCTAAGCCGTTCTTCAGCACTTGCCTCCAAAGCGACGGGTTATCCTTTAGCATTTGTAGCAGCAAAATTGGCATTGGGATACTCTCTCGACCAAATAGGTGAAATGGGGACACTAAACTCTGCATACGTAGCACCGTCGCTTGATTACCTGATATGTAAAATACCACGTTGGGACTTAACTAAATTTGCTGGAGTTTCGCGTCTGATAGGCTCAAGTATGAAATCGGTCGGTGAAGTTATGTCTATTGGCAAAACATTCGAAGAGATTATTCAGAAAGGGCTTCGTATGATAGGACAAGGCATGCACGGATTTGTAGGTAACCGCGAGCTGGAATTCGATGATGTTGACAATGAATTATCTAACCCTACCGACCTAAGGATATTTGCCATTGCAAAAGCCTTTGAGAAAGGTTATACAATAGATCAGATACACAACCTCACCAAAATAGATCCTTGGTTTCTTGGTAAACTAAAAAATATCTATGATTATTCGCTTGTATTGGAAAAATATAACAAGGTGGAAGAAATTCCGGCCGAAGTATTACAAAAAGCGAAGCATCTCGGCTTTTCAGATTTCCAGATAGCGCGCTTTGTGGAAAATCCTGAAGGAAACGTAGAAAAAGAGTCGTTAAAGGTACGTGCTGCACGTAAGAAAGCTAATGTATTGCCTTCGGTAAAACGAATAAATACGATTGCTTCTGAGAATCCGGAGCTGACCAACTACTTATATATGACTTATGACAAGTCAGACAATGATGTCCCCTACTTCAAGAACGATAAATCGGTTGTTGTACTTGGTTCTGGAGCATATCGTATCGGTAGTTCTGTTGAGTTTGACTGGTGTTCGGTAAATGCTGTACAGACCGCACGTAAATTGGGTTACAAGTCTATCATGATCAACTATAATCCTGAGACAGTATCTACAGATTATGATATGTGCGACCGCTTGTATTTTGATGAATTATCATTCGAGCGCGTATTGGATGTACTGGATTTGGAAATGCCTAAAGGTGTAATTGTATCGATGGGTGGACAAATACCGAATAATCTTGCTATCAGGCTACATCGCCAAGATATTCCTATCTTAGGTACATCTCCGCTATCAATCGACAGAGCTGAAAATCGCCATAAATTCTCGAGCATGCTCGATCAACTCGGTATCGACCAGCCTGCATGGAAAGAACTTTCGAGTATGGAAGACATTTTCGACTTTGTAGGCAAAGTGGGTTATCCCGTATTGGTGCGTCCTTCATATGTACTTTCGGGTGCTGCTATGAATGTATGTTACGGACCAGAGGATTTGGAGACATTCTTAACGTTAGCGGCTAATGTATCTAAAGAATATCCTGTAGTAGTCTCGCAATTCTTGCAAAGTGCAAAGGAAATCGAATTTGATGCTGTTGCCCGTAACGGGGAAGTCGTAGAATATGCTATCTCTGAGCACGTAGAGTTTGCAGGAGTGCATTCAGGTGATGCCACATTGGTCTTCCCAGCACAAAAGATATATTTCGAAACTGCACGTCGTATAAAAAGAATCAGCCGCAAGATAGCCAAAGAACTGAATATCAGCGGACCGTTCAACATACAGTTCCTTGCTAAAAATAATGAAGTAAAGGTTATTGAATGTAACTTACGTGCATCGCGTAGTTTTCCTTTTGTATCAAAGGTACTGAAGCGGAACTTCATCGAAACGGCTACCCGTATTATGTTGGACGCATCTTATGAAAAGCCTGACAATTCTAATTTTGACATCGACTGGATTGGTGTAAAAGCTTCTCAATTCTCATTTTCACGCCTGCATAATGCAGACCCTGTATTAAGCGTGGATATGGCTTCGACAGGAGAGGTAGGATGTATCGGTGATGACTTTAGTGAAGCATTGCTTGTTTCAATGATATCAGTAGGTTATACTATTCCGAAGAAAAGCGTTATGGTATCGTCGGGTGATAGCAAGTCGAAAGTTGACTTATTGGAAGCCTGCAAAATGTTGCAGGATAGTAATTATGATATATATGCAACTGCCGGAACAACTCAGTTTCTTGCTGACAACGGTGTAAAAGCCACAGCTGTAAGCTGGCCTGATGAGGAGAAGGAAAATAATGTGATGGATATGATGGCTAACCATCGATTCGAACTTATAGTAAATATTCCGAAAAACCATACTCGCCGTGAGTTGACCAACGGATATAAAATTCGCCGTGCTGCTATAGATCACAATATACCGTTAATTACAAATGCGCGTCTGGCAAGTGCTTTCATTCAAGCTTTCTGCGAGCTGAAAGAAACAGATATTCCGATTAAGAGCTGGCAAGAATATAAATTGTAATATGTCATTATTATAATAAAAAAAGGGTTGTATTAATACAACCCTTTTTTGTTACTTAACAGCTTCTTTCCTGTATATTATTTTCTTTTGTGGCACATCGTATATTTCTATTACTGGGCCAGCATCTTTATAACCGTTCTTTTCGATATATTTTGTCAGTGCAGGATAAACTTTCATGATACCAACAAGTACCGACATCATACCTTTGTGAGGAAACTCACCTATGATATAATTTGTTTTTGGTAAAGTTTTCACTTTAAACTTTCGGGATATTTCCGCCATTTGTGTACTATCAATAGGAGCATCTAACAGGCAACCTATTTCGGAACGCAACTTACTTTTTTCTATCTGTTGCGGATTATCATAATACACCCCTGCTCCTTTAGTTGTTTCAATATTAAATTTATTCAATAATACAGAATAAACACTATCCATATAGATAGGACTCTGACTGTAATCACCTGATACGATCTCATAAACTAATACTTCTCCGCCTGCTTCTTTTACTTCGAAAGTGATCAATTTAAAACCTCCATAATAAGCATAAACAGCTGTCAATACTACAATAATACCAATAAGGAGAGTCAATAATATCTTAACGATTTTCTTCATAGATAGAATTTTATATAATATAAAGTTATAGTTAGTCGGTCAAAGATAAAAATTCCAGATTATATTATGGATTTATCTATAGATAAAACGAGACATAGAATGAGTAGTGTAATTTAAGGTAACAAATAAGAAATTGGTTAGGGTTGTCACATTTTAGAAACAACAAAGAAAATATTGAAAATTGTGTAACTTTTGTCACTTTTTCAATTGTTCACATATAGATTTTGATAAGTGGCGAGTCTTCATTCATTATTCATCCTTAAACGTTATCTTTGTTATCCGATTTCAATTTTTCTATGGATAATTTACTCAATCAACTGAATCAGCAACAACGCGAAGCTGTAGAATACAATAATGGACCTTCACTAATCATAGCCGGTGCTGGTTCGGGAAAGACTCGTGTACTCACATATAAGATAGCTTACCTCATGCAACAAGGCTATCATCCTCAAAGCATACTAGCGCTTACCTTTACGAATAAAGCAGCAAGGGAAATGAAGGAACGTATTGCCCAGATTATAGGATGGCAATATGCCCGTTATCTGTGGATGGGAACATTCCACTCCGTTTTTTCACGAATCTTGAGAACGGAAGCCGAAAAGATAGGATTTAATGCCAATTTTACAATATTTGATTCGGCAGATTCACGTAATCTGATAAAAACCATTATCAAGCAATTTCAGTTAGACGATAAGGTTTATAAGCCGACACGGGTACAAGCGACTATATCGAATGCGAAGAACGCGTTAATATCACCGCAAATGTATGCGCAAAACAAGGAATTGATAGAATATGACCAGCGTTCCAAAATGCCGGTATTAAAAGATATTTACCGCGAATATAACAACAGGCTGAAAGCTTCGAACACAATGGATTTTGACGACCTGCTGTTCTATACCAATTGCTTGTTTCGCGACCATCCGGATGTATTGAAAGATTATCAGGAACGATATCAATTCATATTGGTAGATGAGTATCAAGATACAAACTTCGCTCAATATCTGGTAGTGAAACAGCTTGCCGATATGCATCACCGCGTTTGCGTAGTGGGTGATGATGCGCAAAGCATCTACTCATTCCGTGGAGCTAATATAGATAATATACTAAAGTTTAAAGAGGTATATCCCGAATCCCGAATTTTCAAATTGGAGCAAAACTATCGTTCCACCCAAAATATAGTCAATGCTGCCAACAGCCTGATTAAACAAAACAAAGACCAGATAAAGAAGACAATATATTCGGAGAATGATGAAGGCGAACGAATAGAGATATCCAGTGCCTTTTCGGACTTCGAAGAGGGTGTTATTGTTTCGAATAAAATATGGGATATCCGTCGTGATACAAAATCTTCATACAGCGACTTTGTTATCCTGTATCGTACAAATGCCCAATCACGTATATTTGAAGAGGCATTGCGAAAAAAGAATATTCCATACCGCATTTACGGAGGATTGTCATTCTATCAGCGAAAGGAAATAAAGGATGTTATCGCATATTTCCGTATGGTAGTCAATCCGTACGATGAAGAGGCTTTTCGCCGTATTATCAATTTCCCGACACGTGGAATAGGTAACACCACCTTGAATAAGATAGCCGAGTGTGCGAGGTTACACAATGTTAGTTTATGGGAAGTTATTGGTGATCCGTCAGGTTATAACCTGAATGTAAATGCTGGTACAGGCAAGAAATTAGGTGATTTCAGAGAACTGATAGAAGGATTTATATCGCAGTTGAAAGAACTTTCAGCTTACGAACTCGCTACCAAAATAGTAAAGCAAAGCGGTATTGCCAGCGAAGCCTATCAGGATCAGACACCAGAAGGTATGAGCAGACAGGAAAATTTACAGGAATTGCTGGGAGGTATCCATGAATTTTGCGAAAGCCGTCAAGAAGAAGGATTGGGAAACATCAGTCTAATGGATTTTTTATCGGAAGTTTCCTTATTGAGCGATCAGGATACAGACAAAGAAGCCGATCAGGAGAAAGTGACCATGATGACAATACATGCTTCCAAAGGGCTGGAATTCAGAAATGTATTCATCGTAGGACTGGAAGAAGATCTTTTCCCCTCAGCCATGGCAAAAGAAGAATTTCGTGGATTAGAAGAGGAACGTCGTTTGTTTTACGTTGCCATTACTCGTGCTAAGGAGTACTGTATGATTACATATGCTAAAAGCCGTTTTCGTAATGGACAAATAAATGCCTGCAATCCGAGTCGTTTTCTGAAAGACATTGATACTACTTTTCTTAATGTAAATGCAGGAGTATTAGGTGGAGGAAACTTTGGAGTATTGAATCGCCCCGAAACTTATACAAAAGACTTATATGATTACTCAAGGCAAAAGCCCCAGCAGGAAATACGTAACACAGACAAAATCAATAATACGTTTATACCAGAACAACAACCTATCATTCGTCGTCCTAATCTGGTAAATGCCAAAAATGCCATACCGAAAGCTTCAGCCGGTAAAAATGCAGGGGAAGTCGAGGTTGGTGCAACAATAAAACATGAACGATTTGGTATTGGCAAAGTAACTGCCGTGACAGGTGATCCAGATAGCCGCAAAGCAACTGTAGAGTTCGAAAACTCGGGAGTAAAACAATTGTTATTGAAGTTTGCCAGATTTGAAATAGTAGAGTAATATGAAAAGACCGATGCTGATAGAGAGCAATATTCATATCAAAGCATATGAAATCGATTCGATGGGAATAGTAAGTAATATCGAATATGTGAAATGGTTTGAAGATTTGAGGCATCTTTTTCTTGCTAAATACTATCCTTATCCGGAAATGATGAAAGAGATGAAATCGCCCATGTTGATGAAAACCGAGATCGAATACAAAAAACCGCTAACAATTATGGATGCGCCAGTGGGAAAGTTATGGGTCGGTAAATTTGGAAGGACTAAGTGGGAGATGAATTTTGAAATTTCAGTTGGTGATACTATTCATTGCACAGGAAAACAGATTGGCTGCTTTTATGATATTGCGAATAATATTGTTACTTCTTTTCCTGAGTGGTTTTTGGAAATATATGAGAGAGAAATGAATGGATAATTAATTTTTTAATTAACAGCTCTGACCTGTATTTGAAATGTATCGTAATAATATCTTTTATTACCCCAGATAGGGCGTCAATCTGTATATATCTTAGCTTTCGCTACAAGAGTAAGGTCTATAAATCCAACACCAATGAATAATCTTATACAAAGATACAAATAATAAATTCTTACAAAAAAGAGGAGAGAATTTCAAAGTTTGGAAAGTTGATAGATGAAATGAGCCTATAATTTATACAATATAGTTGATTTTTAAACAATTAACAATATTTAAGAATACCCTTCAATTCTTTCAAAAAAAGAGAATTCAATTTAATGTTTTACAACATATTTTTACATAATAATCATTCCGTTATGTTAACTTATTTTTGAATAAATTTCTACTAATACATATATTATACCCTTAATGATTAATTAATCAACACTAAAACACCATTAAGGAGGGCAATACTAGCATTCAGGGGAAAAATATTTTGAATCTATAAACAATCCTACTTTATATGAAGACTTTGACAATATCATTTCTTTTATTTTTTCTTTTCATTTTACCATCTCATGGTCAGTTAAACTCTTCTCACAATCATTTACGTTGTGGTGATGTGTTAATTAAACAGCAGGTTGAGTTTGTTGATCCCGGACAGGCGGGAGCGAGTAAACTCTGGGATTTCAGTAAACTCAAGACTGTAAACGATGCTTATACCCTGTCTTATTCTCTGCCTCCGCTCGAAGGTGACTCGGTATATATACTTGGAGACAAAAGATATCAAAAGAAGAAAGCATCAGCAGATGAACTCATTATAGGGACAGAACACCATACCATGTATTATTACCGCCTGTCAAACGATTCCCTGTTACAACAAGGACACGAAAATCCAACCATCCAGCTGACGTATACCACACCAATGGTATTGATCCGCTATCCGCTTAACTATGGGCAAAGCACGGTATCAAAATATCAATCTAAAGGGCTCTATTCCGGAACGGTCCATATGCAGACACAGGGAACTATGACAACCTCTGCCGATGCGTATGGAAAAATGATCCTGCCATCGGGAGATACCATCAATCCCGTATTAAGGGTAAAGACAGAACAGCTGATAGTAGACATCCCTGAACCAACCAATACAGACAATACACAACAATATGGAAACAAAGGTAATCTGCTGGAGACCTACCGCTGGTATTCCAAAGGATACAGATACCCAGTATTCGAGACTGTAAGGAATATCAACCTGAATGACAGCACACAGGTATTTGCTACGGCTTTCTACTATCCTCCGCAAGATCACCTTTATCTGGATACCGATCCAGAGAATCAGGCTTTGTTGGATGAACTATGGACGCAGACAGAAGATAACAGCCAGAATACGACAGATCCCCAACAAACAGGCAAGACAGTAAACATAGACGATTTGATTTCCTGCAGGATTTATCCCAACCCGGTGGAGTCAATCATGAACCTTGAATACGAGTTGAAAGAAGATGCCGATATCAGCTTCAATCTATACACAATAGACGGCCTATCGGTCAAAAAGATAGACCAGAAGAAGAAACAAAACACAGGAACATATTACGAGACAATAGACTGCTCAAACCTGTATCCGAAAAACTATGTACTAAGGATAACAGTAAACAATCTGACCGTAAACGAAATTATTATTAAAAAGTAAAGACCTTAATCTATGAGAAAGATTAGACAGATCATATTATTGTTATCCATTTCAGTAACAACACTAAATATCTATGCACAGAATGAAATTAATCTGGAAGTACCTCGTATTGTCCCTATGTCTCCTACCGCAACAGCGATAGAGAAATATCACTCATATCCTGTCGATTATTCTACAGGTGTTCCTGATATAACAATTCCTTTGTATGAAATTGTTTCAGGAGAAGTAACCATTCCTGTAACATTAAAGTATCATGCGTCGGGCCTTAAACCTAAAGAACAAAGTGGTGTAGTCGGTACAGGATGGTCATTAAAATTGGAACCGTCTGTAACCAGACAGGTGAATGGTGTGGCAGACGAGTGGGATAAAGGTTGGTTTAGTGGAGCTCAAAACAATCCGAATTTATATGGTTATGATTGCGTTAGTCTACTACGTTATTATAATGATAAGGCAAATAATAAAATAGACACACAGCCTGATAAGTTTTCTTATACACTGGCAAATGGGGGTGGATCAGGTTTTTTTCCGAATGCATACAGTCCTCTTAACACTGTACCCTATAATAGTGACAGAGTTGAATTTTCGGAAGGAGGTGCTGGTATCGATATAACTGACGGAAATGGTGTGAAGTATAAATTTTATGGAAACTATGAAAAAAGCGGAGATATAAAAACCCGTTGGCTATGTAACTCTATTTGGTCTCCACAAAATCCATCAACCCCATCGATAACCTTTGGGTATGGGGAGAGTTTAAGAACTACTGGTCTGAGTACACTTTATAATCTCGATAATAAAATTATAGGAACCTCAAGCTCTAATTATCCTTACATTTTGGTAGAGCAATGGGAATCTCCAATAAATAAATGTTTCACCATAAGTGCACCTAATTCTTCTGGTAATGAAATACCTGAAGCCCTAGTGACTCCTATCTCACAAAGCAATGCCGGTGTGAACTACCCAATATTGAGTAGATATGTAAAGGATGATATATATATAACGCGTCTGGATAATGTTAAATTTCAGGGGAACCGATTAGATATTTCTTACAAAGGCGTGGGTGTGATTCCTTATAATAGCACTGTTCTTGAGACGATAGAAGTAACGGATGAAAAAGAAGCAATAGTGAGAACTATAAAATTTTATATCACCCCTTATAATAGCGGCACATCCCTTACTAAGCTTGATTCGGTGGTAATATCTGGTCCGGGAGTAGAACCTCAAAAATATACATTTAATTATTATAATAGGAATTTTGTCCCGTCAGTTTATACAGTAGCTGTCGATCATTGGGGTTTTTGTAATGGTCCGTATACAGGGAGTAATAATTCAACTGTTCCTAGTTTCAAGAAATTAGTGAGGATTAAAACAGGTGCAACTTCAAGCCAATTAGTGTGGTTTAATTATTCAGGAATCAATCGCGAACCGAACCATGAATGGACAAGAACAGGTATTCTAACACAAATAATCAATCCTCAGGGTATTGAGGCAAATTTTGTATATGAAGGAAACTATGGAGCTTTCCGTGATAACAATTATAATAAGAAAGAATATTTACATCCTGTAGGAGGGCTGAGAATAAAACGTATAGAAACAATTGATCCTAAAACTGGCAAAAGAAACTATAAAGATTATAAGTATGGCCTAACCAAACCTGAGGTAATAGGCTATGAGCCTATTTGGGGAGGAGGAGCAATAAAACATATTGTTACTATAGGTGATTATGGCTCGCCAATTTGGGGAGATGATATACCTACCATAGGGTCAATGCCTATTGCTAATATAAGTTTTAATAACGGAAGCGCGGTACTCTATAATATAGTGACCGAAGAAATAGGTAGTTGGACTAGTGGGCATGTTCTGAAAACAAATTATTATTACAAAGTAAAGCCGCACAATTTCGAGGATGTACTCAAATTGGACAGATATAATTCTGCAGAATTATATATATCCGATTTAGCTAGAAATATAATAGTAGAAAAAAATAAACAGGGCGGTAATCAATACCTATATTATAGAGGAGAAATGGAAAAGCTTGTCAGACGAGAGCCTTCGCATCCCAGTGAACCATCTGATGACTTTGTGGATCATGATCTATCCACAAATCAGTTTGATGGTAAACTAATTCGGACAGAATATTTCAAGGATGCCCAGCTAGTATCAAGTACAGATTACATCTACGATCAAAAACGAATATGTTATAAATATACACCTATAGATCTCCCTTTAGGTAGTATTTCAGAGGAAAGATTATATTATTACTTAACACACCCTTCTGAATGTCCATCGCCTAGTTCTTTATTTACCTATGGTAAATATAGTTGGGATCCTAATAGTAAAGAACCTCAAACCTCCTACTATTTAGACCATACCATTTTTAGCCCTTTAGATAAAGAAATAACAAAAGAATACCACTACAACAATGGTAGGCAAGACATCGTTACGACTGAAAAAAAATATGATTATAACATAAATTGTGTACTTGCAGAAACAGGGGTATCCTTGAAACCAGAACGGATCGAAACTACCAATAGTGACAATACGGTAATCATAGACAGCCTCCATTATTTAACGAATTACCCGAACATTCTATCACGTCAGAAGCATATAGAAAATAATAGTTGGAAAGAGAGCAGGATATTGTTTAAATCAAATAGCAATCTTCCCGAGAGAGTACAATTCAGAACAGACAAAATGCCGGCATTTCGTGACGAAGTATTATACAATGCTTATGATAACTATGGTAATGTTACCGAAATAATGGGTAAAGATGGTACACCAATAAGCATCCTTTGGGGATATCGCCGGCAGTTTCCTGTTGCTAAAATAGAAAATGCCACTATAGAGCAAGTCTATGCAGCACTTCGCCTTTACAACAATGGCAGTAGGGTGTATGAAGATTGGCCGGACTCGGCTGAACCTGTATCTGACATGTGGAAATATATCAATTCGCTCAGAAACGATCTACCCAATGCCCGAGTATCGATATATGAGTATAAACCATTGCAGGGAGTGGTGTCTATAACTGACCCTAATAATATTACAACTAAATTTGTATATGATAATTATAGCAGGCTTACAGATAGTTATTTTTTGGATGTAAAATCTTCAACAGATATAAGAAGGGTTATTCTTGAGAAATACATATACAATTTCGGGAAATAGGGTAAATATAAAGTAAAAGCCAATTGCTAAAAAAGAATAGTATGAAAAAATATATATATGTATTATTAATGTGCCTGTTTACCTCGAGCTTGTTTGCACAGACCTACTACCAGAGGATGCAAAATGCAATAGATCTAGGTACCTATTCGGATTTCTTTAATCTTAGTGTTACAAAAAATACAGGAGATTATGCTGATAGTTATACTCATCTTTATTATAATTATTCTTCAGACACATACACTCCCTATAACACTCCTGCCAGAGATATATTTTATAAACTGAATGTAACCTCTAAATCGATGGATGTTGATATCCGCAGTTATGGAAATTTTGAAACTGGGACTATTGTATATATACTCGATGCTACGGGAAAAGAACTTTCTTATTATATGTTTTATAAGTCTGATAATCAATCTGTATATACTCATTCTTTTCAACCAGGAACATATTATATCGTTACAGAAGCCATTGTTTATGAAGGACAATGGAACGATATTGGATCAATTACAATAAGCTTAGGAAGTAAAGCGAGAAGGACCGGTGAAGACTTTTTCTATCCATTTATAGTGGGTACATATAATTCGAGCTTTAGTACTTCGTCGACATTAGCTTATCCTAACCTGAATTATCTGTGTGACTTTAAGAATGGATATGCAATAGATGAAGATAGTTATAGACGTGATATTGTACATCAGTTTACAATAACAAAATCAATGGATATTAACATAGACAATATCGGGTCATATTATCAAACAAAAGATGCATTATATATGAAACTTCTTACAGAATCGATGGATACCATATCCTCCGAGTCTACGTATGAACTTACCCCGGGAACCTATAGTATATACTCTAAATTTTGTATAGCCCCATATTCTAGTTCCAAGTATATACTCAACATTACAGGGAAAGAAATATTATCCGGTTCAAGCTTCTTAAATCCAATTAGTACAGGAGATAAGGCCACTAGCTTTACATATACACATACACAGAATACTAGTCTATTCAGTAAGAGTAAGATTTATACTAAGCCTGGGAATGAAGCATTCTACAAACTCACTCTGACTGCACCGATGGAGATAACTGTGGATAACTGTGGCTCAGCTGTCACTGACACCTATCTACAAGTGTTATCTGAAAATCAAACTCTATTGTATGAGAACGACACCTATACAGGCACAGGAGCATGTTCCAATACACAAAGCGCCTATATTAAAATTCCTGTACTATTTCCTGGTACCTATTATATAGTTTCTGACGGAGCACAGAATGGCAATATAACCACTACTATCAAAGGAACTACTATTGGTCCTATGGGAGATAGAATGATTACAGCAATTGATGCAGGAAAACATGAAGTGGGCTTTAACTTTACTGATACGAAAAATACCGCGTCAGAATTCACCAATCAATTTATAGGAAAGTCAACCAACGATGTCTTCTACAAATTCATTCTTACTCAGCCAATGAATATTACTGTCAGCCATTGTGGTTCAGCTGTGACCGATACTTATATGAGTATTCTAAATACTAGTGGAACAGTAATTTATTCCAACGACAATTATACAGGAGAGGGTAAATGCACTAATACTGGTAATTCGGTGATAAAGGTGAAGCAAATGCCTGTGGGAACCTATTATGTTGTTTCGGAAGGAAATACTATCAATGGACTAATAACCACTAATATTGAGGGATATAGTATGTATGGTAATCTCAATCCTACCAAAGGGCAACCCAATATGGTTACTATCACACCTACTATAGAAATTGATAGTTTGCAAAAGCTTGAAATGAGCCAGCAGAAACAAAACATACAATATTTCGATTATTATGGTTATCCGACAGTGAATATCCAACGAAACTTTGCTCCATTAGGAGGCGACCTTATAACCTTACAGGAAACAGACGACTTTTTTAGGGAATCAAGTTCGTGGTTACCGATACTTAAAAGTACAAGTGGAGGCCAATACATCTCTCCTGATCAAATAAAATCGGATGCTAAAACTACTACCCTCTATGGGAATGATCAAAGGCCATATAGTAAAACAATTTATGACGGTTCACCATTGAATCTCATTGTGGAGCAATACGGAGTAGGGAATGACTGGTTTACAAATAACCGTTCTGTAAAAACAGATAGGATGACAAATGCAGGTTTGGGGCAAACCATTCCAGCAGTAGAAGTTACGTCCTATAGTAATGGTAATCAGATTGTGGCGTGCGAGCAGATTATACTTAAACCGGGATTTCAATTTGCAGCAACAACAGATAAAAGCCTGCTCATCAAAATCGATCCCAATATATGCTATAGCGATTATTACGAAGGTGCTTCACCAGGGGGAGTTACGATTGCTCCTGAACAGCTGGCTGTAATGATATATAAACCCACTGATACCGGAATCAAAAATCAAGGTAAATACCAGACTGGTACACTTAACGTCACTCGCGTGACTGACGAAGACAATAACATCAGTTACGAATTTAAAGATAAGATAGGACGTGTGGTACTCACTCGTCAGATGAGCGGTACCGTCCAATATGATACCTATTCCATTTACGATGATTATGGTAATCTCCGATATGTTCTTCCCCCTTTAGCCTCAGATGTATTGACTGCAACGAATACCACATGGATGGAATCGACAGCGGCGATAAAAGACTATAGCTATATCTACAAATATGATGTTTATAATCGTTGCATCTATAAGAAACTACCTGGCTGTGAACCTGTTTATTACGTATATGACAAAGCCGATAGAGTAATTTTCGTACAGGATGGGGAGCAGAGAGCCAAATCAACACCTGAATGGACCTATACTATACCTGATGCATTCGGACGTACGGTGTTAACGGGGATTTGCACCAACAGCCTTACTTATACCGCCGACCCGTTGAAAAATATCTTGGTAAAAGCTACCTATAATACCTTGAGAACGAATCTGGCTAATAGCTATATCATCTCGGGAGTGACTCTCTCCACAAGCTCTATCCTATTAGCTAATTTTTACGACAGTTATACCTTTATAGGTATAACTGAGCTACCAAATAATGCCAACACGCAGTATAATGCAGAAACAGGTTATGGAGCACAATACACAGGCGGATATAAAGGCCAGTTGACCGGAATCCTAACCGCTCAAATGAATCCGGATGGAACGGTCAATCCGACCTACCTGTATTCGGTCATGTACTACGACAACCGCGGCAGGCTGGTACAAACCAAGTCGAACAATCAATTGACAGGAGGACTTGAAAAAGAATATATTGCTTATAGCTTCACCGGTCAACCCACACAGAAGAAACACATACATTCTGTTACAGGAAAAAATACTCAGACCGAAGTCTATGCCTATACCTACGACCATGCTGGAAGGTTATTAAAGACCACCCACCAACTGACCGATGGCACAACTGTAAAACCGCAAGTCACCCTAGCTGAAAACAGCTGTGACGAACTGGGAAGGTTACAAACCAACAAGAAGAATAATCAGGCAAATCTGACTACCTCTTATACCTATAATGTTCGTTCATGGACGAAATCTATTACCAGCCCGTTGTTTAACCAGACACTGTTCTACAATGAATCTTATGGCGGAAGTGCCAAACTATATAATGGTAACATATCAGCCATAAGCTGGAAGCATTCCGATGAAACTGCCACAAGAGGCTATGCCTTCGCATATGATAACCTCTCGAGGCTGACAACGGCTACCTATCTGCAAAATGCTACGGCAAACAATAACTATAAGTCAGCCTATACCTACGACAAGCATGGCAATATGACTACCCTGCAACGCTACGGACTGACAGCAGCCTCCACTTATGGTTCGATTGATAATCTGACGATGAGCTATGCAGGAAACCAACTGATAAAAGCCGAAGATGCAGTAGCCACGATAAGCCTTGCCGAATCAGCCGACTTCAAAAATTACAGTAATGTTGCTACAGAGTATACCTATAACAAAAATGGTGCACTGTCAAAAGATTTGAACAAAGGCATATCTGCAATAGAATATAATTCATTAAATTTACCTCGTCAGATGGACATCAAGAGCCCTGTCGGCGAAGGACGCAACAAGTATACCTATTCGGCAGGGGGGGGGAAACTGAGGGTTGAGCAGAAGTGGAACCCGAACTATTCGACTACTCCAGTCATCGGTTCGGGAATAACAGAAAGCGCACTGACAAAGACCGAGACTACCGACTATGTAGGTAATATCATTTATGAATCCCATAGCGATGGGACATCAAAAACCCGAATACTTGTTGATGGCGGATATATTGAAAACGGAGCATATTTCTTTTATCTGAACGACCACTTGGGGAATAACCGTGTAGTGACCAATGCAACAGGAGCAGTAACACAGAAAAATCACTACTATCCGTTCGGTACTACTTTTGCCGAAAGTACCAGCAGTGACAACCAGCCGTATAAGTACAACGGCAAAGAGCTGGATAAGATGCACGGACTAAACCTGTATGATTATTCTGCAAGGTATTATGAGAGTGCGATTGGACGGTTTACTACGGTGGATCCGTTGGCAGAAAGCTATTATAGTTGGTCACCGTATGCGTATGTAGGGAACAATCCTATTAAACGAATCGATCCAACAGGGATGGATTGGTATGAAGATGAAGACGGAAATGTCACATGGCTACGAAATGAAACAGGAGCAGAATATAAAGATGGAAATGGTAAAGTCTGGAAACGTGTAGGAGATACCAGAACTGTTGTAACGGCAGATAATCAAGCTATTATTTTTGGGCAGAAAACAGATAAGGACGGTAACCAGACATTGACAAGTACAATTTATCGTTTCGGAGAAGAAATATCAGATGAACAAAATGAGAAGAATCCATACTTCGCTACTGCAGCCGGATTTATGAGATATTCATCCGAAAGTGAAAATAGTCCAATACCCGGAAGCGAAGATTTTAAAGTGTGGAGCTTGGCTGGAACTGTAGCATTATACGGAGTTGCTGTCGAAACAATTTCTTTATTTTCGAAAACAGCACGAGGAAACCATCGAGATGATGGCCTTCGGGACTGGACAGATGAAGAAATTGCAGGAGCATTAGGCGGATTAACCGGGCAGCTGACAAAGCAGCAGAAAGCATTAAAGCAAAGATTAACTAAAGAGCAGAAAGTTCGAGGTAATAGAAACGTTCAGAAAAAAGGAACGGAAAAAGGAACAGGTACTGGTCGAAAATAATTAATGAATTATGGAACTAATTGAAATAAAGAAATTGTTTACACAAGAATCTTTCCAGAAAAGAATTGATTTCATAAATAACAGTGACATCAATGATATTGAAGAAAAAGATTATCTTGCAAAAATCATCATTAATACAAAAGAATCGTCTAATGATTGGTATTTGATTGCGTTGATGGATTTAGCAGTAAGGCTACAAGTTAGAGATAAAGGATTACTTGACAGGTATCTGAAATATTTAATCGAACCCAATAGCTATTATTTGAAGTTGGCTGTTTTAGATTATATAACAGATACAAAAGAAATGTTTAAAGATTATAACATTGATTACACTTCTGTTAGACAAATTGTAAATAATAAACATGATAGGCTAATAGTTAGAAATCAAGCTCTATTGAATCTTATTCAATTATATCCATTAGAAAAAGATGGTTTCATGGGAGCATTAAAAGAAAACCTACAAAAAACATCTGACTATAGAAGCCACATAAGGATATTTAATAATATCATGGAAACCTCGGTAAGAAATTATTTACCAGTTGCCTATATTAAAGATTTGATGAGAATCTCTGGGTCTATGAATTTAGGGAGAGGTGTAATAGATGTAATAAATAGATTAAAGTTAGCCATTGAATAATAGTTACTTTAACCCCGCCGACTATTACAGTTCGCGGAGTTATTTTATGGCTTTTATAAAACTTTAATTATTAACAATCAGATAATCACTTTGTTAGCTTAATATAAAAGTGCACTTATTTTTTATACGCCTGCCTGGTTTTGGCATGCTGTATCAGCCCATCAACGACATACATGATCACTTTTTATCATCTTCCGACAACTTTTGGATAGCCGCCAGTTTATCCAATAATACTTATCGAGTACACATCCATATACCCACCAGAAAGTCGAGCGATACCTCAGCACCTACGCTAGTTTAGCGGCTATCTCCACCGATGCCTAGCCTCCCCACGCTCATATCTTCTCAGCACGTTGGCATGAAAACCACCCTGTCGGCCAGTTCCTCTTGCGAAAGATTCTTTTGTTTGCGCAATCCGGAAATATTAAGTTTGATACCCATATTGTTGTATATAAGACAGTATTGTAAGTAAAAACAAATATATAAAAACAAAGTAGGTGTATAAAATCCTCAAAAGTTTTATTTTTATAACTAATATAGTATTGCAACTGATAAGTTGTATTTAAAGTTTCAGTTAAAATTACTACTTTAGTTACTCAGAAATTTTCTACGAAGAATAAATATATCGGCAAATAAACTCTGCCAACTATCATTGTTAGTGGGGCTTCTTTCTTGTCAGAGCGCAACGCATCCTTACTTTTTTAGTAAGCCCTGCGTTTGTGACCTGTTGGTTTTGCCTATTTTTGTGCAATTTGGGTATTGTATTTAAGAGAATTCAGTAAAGAGCTATTCTTTGTCTTTAAATACAATTAATCATCTAACATACAATTATTTACAATAAAAAAACATAAATAACTCATAGTCAAATCTTTAGATTATTATCTATTCGAAAAACCGCATTTGACTTGTAATTAATCTTCCTCTATAAACTATCAATATCTATACTTAATAAAACAATAAAAGGATATACCCAATGGATATATCCTTTCTCTATAATTGGTTAATCGTTATTTACGCAATACTTCGCCTTTTATAGACAATCTATAGATTGTATCAGATACATTAGTGAATACTGTAATCTCCTTATCGAATGTACCGACACGACCTGTTGTCGAATAAGTAACCTTAATCTTACCTTCTTTCCCTGGTAATACTGGTTCGTTTGTATATTCGGGAGAAGTACATCCGCATGTCGTTTGTACACGCTGGATAAGCAACGGCGCCGAACCTATGTTTTTGAATGTAAAATCAAAGCTCACCGATTTCGCACTTTCGGCAACTTTACCAAAATCATGCTTATCATTTTTAAATTCAACTTTAGGTGCTTTCTTAGCATCCTGAGCAACAATAAGACCAGTTGATAAAACTAAAGCAAATAGAATAAATACAATCTTTTTCATATCCTAACTTCTAATATTTTATTAGTTAATAAAATGTAGTTTTTGTGTTTTATTTGTGATAATTGAACTTACAAATGTAGCAATAAAAAGCAAGTCCTATTATTTTTTTACATTATTTTACACTATCTGAGTTTTCTTTCTTCGAATAGTTCATATAAACCGAATTAAAGGGTAATAAGTTTATTGTTTTTATTAGTTTTGCGCCAAAATACATTATAATGACCAAGAAACAAAAGAGAAAAGGTATAGTAAGTTATCTTATGTATATCCTTATTGGAGCTATCGTCGGCTTCTTAATTGTATCCTTCACTACACAAACATTCGGTAGCGAAAGTCTTATCAAAAGCGAATCTTCAGGATTTATACTTAACATAGTTTTTATTCTAGCTGCTATAATGGCTGCTATTTATATACAGATAATCATACATGAAAGTGGACACCTTATTTTTGGGTTATTGTCCGGATATAAATTTGTCTCATTCAGAGTTGGAAGTTTGACTTTAATTAAAAAATCAGGAAAATTGTTATTCAAAAGATATAGAGTTGCGGGTACAGGAGGGCAGTGTTTGATGATGCCACCGGAAGCATTAAATGATAATTTTCCTTATAAGCTTTATAATCTCGGTGGAGTTCTTTTAAATTTCATTTTTTCACTTATAGCTATACTAATTATCACCTTCTTAGATCCTCCCGTCTTCTCTTTTGATTTTCTCTTGATATTCGCAATATTTGGTATACTTATTAGTCTGTTGAATGGAATTCCGATGAGACCTAACGACGGATATCATATACGTTCATTAAGTAAAGACAAAATATCGCGTAGGGTATTTTACCTACAACTTAAGATAAACGGTTTGCTATCGGAAGGAGTACGCCTAAAGGAGATGCCAGAAGAATGGTTTGAATCACCAGAAAATGCAGACATGAAAAACAGTCTTCATTTAAGTATTATCTTATTCAAAAGTGCCTGGTATATGGACCAACTGAGATTCGACGAAGCTCGCAAATGCCTCGAATCGATGGAGCCTTATCAAGATAATCTGATAGGTCTGTATCAAAAAGAAAGAGATTGCGAACTACTTTTTTTAGAAATAATAGGTGAATGCAGGCCGGATGTCATTTCGAAATTATATACAGTTGATCTAATAGCCTATATTAAACAATATAGCAAATACATGTTCAGTAAAAAGAGGATTTTATATACCTATACCATAGCTGTAGAGAATGATAAAGTAAAAGCTGATACAATATTCAATGAAGCTCTACGAATGCAGGATAAATATCCTATTATAGGAGATGCAGAGAGTGAACTGGAGATAATGGAATATGTAAGAAAAAGATATATATAATCATGTATATATCCACAATAGGAATGGCTTCTTCACTTCTTTCAACATGGCATCTACTTTACGCATCGCTTCATCATTTATAACAGGACATCCCTGACTCCAACCCAGAGGCAGATGTATTGGATAGATTTCCCTTTCGGATACTGGTGTATGTGAATGCAAAACTACCCAACGTTTGAAAGCATTACTATTTGTTTTTTCTAATCCATGCAATTTGTAATGTACATTGATACCCCATTGGCTATATGACCTTGCTCCTACTTTATATCGCCCCAATGAGGAACAATAACTATCCTCAATATTGCTGAATACGGGAGTCTTCTGTGTGCTTTTCTGCCCATAGCCATGACAACAAAGGCTCTGATATTTAATTGTATCTTTTTTGAAATCCCAAACGAAGAAACGATTCTTTCCCGAGTGAATACTGAAATCAACCAGAAAGCAATATTGTGTATTCAAGCCTTTTGCCTGACAGTACGCCTTTGCAGAGTCTGCTTTTGTCTTTAAGCGGGCAAAAGCAGTTTGTTTCTCCACAAATTCTTTATCTATCTTCATTTCTGTATTTTCCTTATTGTTTCCTTCTGCACTACCACACATGATAAATGATGTAGATACAGCAAACAAGAGAATTAATACAGACAAAAGGTGTTTCCTCATTATTTATCTTTTACAATTACTTTTATACCCTGAGTATGTGATACAAACTGCGGTGCATATATACACTGGATTGTGGTGATACCGTTAGAATATTCGCCACTGCGATTTACATATACAGGGTATTCTAATACATACGTACCCTTCGGCAAATGGTCGAAGTAGAAATTAGTTGAGGCATCTTTCGGCGTTTGATAATATATCAGGCCGTTAAGGCCGTTAGCCCATCTTATTCCTGAAATAGTTTGTTCCGGTTCGAAACATGGCGCACGCATATCTTTCAGTTGAACGAATTCCATATCTCTGTCGACACGGATAATGAGACGAACCACAACCTTATCCCCTACTGTCAGCGGATTGTTTTCGGTAATTTGAGTTAAACCTTTTCCGGAAGCGGTAACATTTTCTTTAAATAGTTGCTTATCTATATTCAAATCACCTTTCTGAGCTGTTATCTTATCCAGACTTTCGTAGTACTGCCAATATAATGCACCGTATGCAGGGTCAGAGCTTGGAGTGGTTACTTCTACTTTTCCCATATTGTTGTCTATTTCCGACTTACTCCATGTTTGTTTGAAATATCCCGTGCCTAGTTCTTTATTTTCAGGCTCAACCTTTGTATCACTTACTTTTATTATTGTAGCCGTTCCTTCGTTCTTAAACCAGTCTGAACCTGTATTCAACAGGGTGCTAATAGCATCTATGGAAGCATGAGAAGACTCCCATACCTGTGTCTGTTTCTGGCTTAACAGCCAACGCTTCATTGCATTCATTTCCTGCTCGGCAGCTCCATTTTCCTGTAATGCATCCATAAGGAAAGTATGCACACTTATTGCAGACATGGACATAAATACATTCGAACGGTTATTTGGCCAATACATACCGAGTTTCTTATCGTTTACGGCGTGTTCCTTGATTGATTTTACAATCTTGCCTGCCAACTCTTTGTCTCCATTACGTTTCAGAATCATGGATAAGATAGCCCGTTCATACATACCTAATTTAGTCCAATTCTTGCTCGCAATGTTTGTATAGAAACGTTCAGCTTCGCGTGTTTCCTGATTTATAGGAATATCCCGATAGAATGAACGAACGAAAGCGAATTCAATCTGGTTGGTAGAAACAGAAGTACTCTTTTCCCAATCCTTATTATTCTTTTTCAAGTTATTAAAATCATCGAGTATCTGCTTATCTATGAATTTCAATGCACTCATCTGCATTTCTTTTATTTCCTGCGGATATTCAACTTGTCCTATTTGTTGCAATTTAGCATATCCATAAAGTATATACTGAGATATGCTTCTGCTAGGGTACAATCCTTTATACCAGCTCCAACCGCCGTTACTATTCATAAGTTCTGCCAATTTACGGGTAGCAGCATCGGTCAATTGTTTTATATTATTCAAGTCGAATAAAAGCGATAAACGCTGCATTTGTTCTGTTTCGTTTTGCGCATCCAATACCCAAGGTGTTTCTTCTAAAAGAATGGCCTTTAGTTCTTCGTCTTTCTGCAATTTCGAAACCAAAGTATGTTTATCACCACCTTGTTTCAGCCAAGCCTGAATCATTGCCGTAACTTTAGGATACTGACGTGCAATAGACGAGCCCAAAGTATTTACATAATAACTTGCAAACCAATTTACAGCATTGTCATTCGAAGGATTACTCATTGTCGGCAAAGCCTGTATTGCATACCAAGCTGGATTTGAAGCATATTCTAATGTAAGCCTGTAATTGTCTGTCGTTGCCGATTTATTACTATACAGCTTATCAAACGTAAATGTACTTGTACCTGATTTAGTAATATCGATAGGCATACTTTCTGTTACCAACATTTTATCTGACAAAACCGCCAATACATGTTGTTCACCGTCACTGAATGTTTCATTTTGGGCAACTATACGACAACCCAATAATTCTATACCGCTTGGTATATCGAATGTCCAGCTAGCGGATGTGGAAGCGTCTTTTTCTATTGAGAAAGATTGCTTTTTATTGGCCAAATTTAAGTCAATCACATTATCGGTTACCGGATCAAAAAATTCGATACGGACATCGCCCGAAATAGCATTCTCTGACAAGTTTGATATCTTGGTCGAGATACTTGTTTTATCTCCCTCACGAACAAATCGCGACATATTAGGCGTTACCATCAATTCTTTACGGGTAACAACCATCTGTTCGAATACTCCTACCCTTGCATCTTTATCGTGAGCCAAAGCACGAAAACGCCACGTCGTATTACTTTCGGGAACTGTAAACGAAATCAATGTTTCTCCTTTTTCGTTTGTTCGCAACTGAGGGAAGAAGAACGCTGTTTCGGCAAAGTTCTGGCGGATTTGAGGAGCCAGACCATTTTCGTCAAGTTCTCCCTGCCCTTGTTCTACAACAGGTTCTGTACCTTTAATAATTACCACTTCATTGAGGACTGCATCTTCTTTAGCCGCAAACTTCTCTCTTGTTGCAGCAACTGGACTAACAGCAAAATCGAAAGCTCCGATTGCCGATTCTTGCACTACTCCGGCCACACGCCCCCCCAGCATATTTGATAGGTTTGAAAACTCGGGAAGATATCCGAACCAATTTATTCTATCGAACGTACGAATTGTATAACCATCTTTTTTCCATAGATTACCTATTTCAAACCATTTCTCTTTTTCTCCATACCATGATGATGGATTGTAATTTACAGGATAGAGATACTCCTTATATAACTGAGGACGGTTGAGAGACCACGATATATATGAGTATATTTTATCGAGGGAAGTATCGTACATCGAAGCTAATAATTCAGCCTTAACAGGAGTATTGGTCGTATCTTTCACACTGATAGTCCATGTCTCGGACTGACCCGGACGAAGTTTATCTCGGAACACCTCTAATTTAACATTGAGTTTGGTATCTGTTTTCTCTTCTTCTTTTGTCAATTGAACGTTCTGGTTATACAATTCATCTTCCCTTATAGACGTGAATGACATATTTATGCCATCACCATATTCTGCCTTATACGGCACAGTAAACGTCTGATTAGCATTGCTTATTTTTACAATCTTCCGTTCGAATACCTTATTGTTATTCGATAGCTGATATAATATATAAGCATCCTTATCTGTCGTACCATAGATAATCTCTGCCGGCTTGTTGTCTTTGCCGAATATGGTGTTCTTTTGTACAAGCCATTCGCTCGTCTTTACCGGAGGCTTTTTATCCGTATATGAATAAAGTGTAAAGTCTTTTTCTTCATTCACATCATTACCTTTATCGTCTTGTGCTTTTACTTTCAACTTATATTTACCCGAAGGCAAGGTTTTCAATTTTGCTTTCAATTCCGGTTGATCTCCTGTCTTAAATAAGCCTTCAGAAACTTTACTCTGAATAGAATCTTTATCATTCAATCTATAAAATTGATACGAGCCGGATGCTTCTATATCCTGCGCCTGTAGATTACGGGCACCAATATTAAGCTTATAATCGACAGACTTTTCTATCTGTTCAGGTATATCAATATTTATTACCATAGATACATTACCCACGGTAAGCATATATGTATTCGATTGCGTTTCTCCGTTTACGTCGGTAACTGTCGCTGTCACATTGAAAGTATATACCTGCTTATTATTAGCTATGCGAAAAAGGTTTCTTTCTCCATCGCCGGCTTCTGGTGTAAATACAATTTCAAACGAACCGTCCGCGTTTGTTTTAACCGTTCCATCTGCAAAATGAGACCTATTGCCTGATCGCCAAAACCAGAAACTGAATTGTTCGCGTGCAATACTATATTTGACATTAGCATCCTGTAAATTAACACCGGAAAAGTTTTTAGCATAACCCTTGACCTTAACTTCTTCACCGAAAGTATAGGTTTTATCTACCTTGTCGAAAGTAATCTCGAATGTAGGGCGTTTATATTCTTCGACATTGAAATATACACTGCCATTCTCTACTTCAATACGGTAACCGCCTAATAATCCTGTTTGAGGCAATATAAATTCTCCGGATATGGAACCAAATTCGTTCGTTATAATATCTTTTTGTGAAACTATCTCGTTATTTGGATTGTATAGTTTCACTGTATAAACCTTATCCGGAATAAGTTTAGAATCACCATTCAACACTACAGCTTTGAAATGGACAGTTTGTCCCGGACGATAAACACTCCGATCTATGAATACAGTAGCTACAGATTGTTTTTCTTCTTCGACACTGCTACGTGTCCATCTATAGTTTTGACCATATAAGCTTCCGGCATTCAAACATGAATCAGCTCCCAACTGTACTGTATAATTAGCTACATAATGCCCGTATTGTTCCCTGTCGACCTCATTGTCTTTATAAAATGCAAGACCTAATTCATTTGTTCTCAAGGTTGCATAAAGACCTTTATTCTTATTTTTAGTATCTTGTTGGTGAGGATATATTTTTACAGTTGCACCCTTTATCGGTTTACCTGTTATATGATCTACAACCAAAATTTCATACTCATCTTTGGCGCTAACTCTGGATAATGCCATCAGATTGGATACAACGAAATCAAATCTATTATTCTCATATTCATTCGAGTTTGAATTTTCCAAATCAGTTTGGCTTAAAGTGGTAAAAGAGTATTTACCAAAAGGCAGAATTCCTAAATTTAAAGACAAGGTGTCTGCATTATATGTTGTTTCAGATACCAAACTCAAAGGATATTCTTTCACAACATTGTATTTACCTTTTTGCTGCTGATATAATGTTATAGTTGTTTCCTCATCGAGCATCTGTATATTTTTATGAATGATACTGATTTTTACTGCTTTTCCAGGAGTTTGTAAGTCATTTCCTTTTATATTAAGAGTTGGAGTTTCCAGCTGATTTAATTTAGATTTCAATATTTTTGCGCCATATGAGTTGGGATATTTATTAATCCCTTTTTGTAACCAATCGTAAATTCTTTTGTTAATCTGGTTCTGAGTTAGAAACGAATAATTATAGGAATCTGTTAGCTTATCAATAATCTCAGTAGAGATTTCATTCCCTTCATATCTATTATATAGCTTTGTGTAAACATCCAGTCCCTTTTCTCCAAAAAGAGATCGAGAGCTTGTAACCAAATATTGAACCCTGTCTATATCGGTAAGAACAATTGTAGATGTAAGATTGCGTTTCAACAAATCTTTCAGGAACTCTTGATAATAAGCCAAGATAATATAACTATTATCAACGCTGGAAGCTATATTCAGATTTACATATTCGTCAGCAGGGAGGACAAGTTGTTCAAGTCCAACACCTGTGAATGCAGTATCAAATTCTTTACCGCCGGAGCGCCATAACGGTTTCGACACCTCTATAGCACGAGACATCAAAAAATCATATAGGGTAGGATAATATTTATACCCATCAGTTCCCAATAAAATAATATCGTTATAATCAGTTGTTGTCTTATTCTTCAATACTGTAATATCCTTTATGGATAAGTCCAGGTTTTCAATCACCTTATCGATGAAGATATTACTGCTCCATTCCTTTAAATCTTCAGGAACCAGATCAGTCAGCTTAGTACGCTGGTTTATCTGCCATTGGTTACTATTATAGAAATCCCAATATAGCTCCGCCAGCATAGAATGTAGTAAGGATTTTTCAGTAACATTATCGACTTGCGGTATCAATGCTTCAATATCCTTAATAAGCCCTTCATTATCCTGCCTATCTATATCTTTCTTATACTTGTTCTTGTATATCAAGGCTTTTATTATCTGAGTAGTGTTGTTATCAGCAATGGCCTTTTGTAAAATCTCATCAACCTCTTTTATTGCCGATTGAGGAAGGCTTTCTTTTTCATTCCGCTCCACTTCCTTCCATTCATTCTCATATTTATTGTTCGATGTTTGTGCCGACATGGTCATTAAGCTAAATAATAATATAAAACTGACTAATATTCGCTTCTTCATATGTTATAGTTTATTGTTGTCTTTATAAATAATAGATGCATGAAAAAAAGAATTTTCACACAGAAGAACGTTAATATTTAAAAAAAACGTATTATTTGGTCAAATGCATCCCCAACCAAACTGCACCAAGGCCTATGATGCAGCTCAACGTAATATAAACAATGGCCAAGAGCATTTGGTTGTTATTCATCAGTGTTAAAGTTTCATTTGCAAAAGTTGAGAATGTAGTAAAGCCTCCGCAAAAGCCTGTAATCATCAATATACGCAAATTATTGGAAGGTATCAGATTGGCGAATAGTCCGATACAGAAACACCCCAATATATTGACGGTGAAAGTAGCTATCGGAAAAGGAAATGGTTCGGACCTGACAATTAACACAGATGCAAGAAAACGAAAAATGCTTCCTACAGCACCGCCGACACCGACTAATAGTATTTGCTTCATTAACATATACCTAAAATTTACAGCATTATTTTAAAGATGTAAAGATATATATGTCTTTTTATATATCACTCTCAGATTATCAAAATACAATGATTATTTTATTGGCTTTTAATACCCCTTATACCCAACTGAAACAAAAAGGATTAACGAGAAAATTTACGAAATATTCTATATTATTAACCTTACTTATCAGTAATAAATTATCTTTGCAAGGTGAATGAATTTGACAATATAAATCATTGATGCAAAATAAACTTTACTTAGTAATAATACTCCTCATCGTATCCTTATCCACGCAGGCGCAATTCGCTATTCGCCATCAGGTATCTACTCCAAGACCGCCCGATTCTCTGGATATAGCATACTATTCTAAAAAAAACGGATGGCTGGCCGCCTCCAAAGTTTTTGGACTGAATATGGGTATCTGGGCTTTCGACCGTTATGTACAAAAAGCCGAATTTGCGTATGTCAACATACATACGATAAAAAAAAATCTGAGGCATGGTTTTGTGTGGGATAATGATCAGATGGGTACTAATATGTTCCTACACCCCTATCATGGCAACTTATACTATAATTCAGCGCGTTCCAACGGTTTCAACTTCTGGGAATCGGGAATGTTCGCATTGGGCGGTAGTGCTATGTGGGAACTGTTTATGGAAAATGAATACCCTTCGGTAAATGATATAATAGCAACCCCAATCGGAGGCCTATCTTTGGGTGAAGTCTTGTTCCGGACATCCGATCTGGTATTAGATGATAGCAGAACAGGAAGAAACCGTGTGGGACGTGAATTGGCAGCTTTCGTTATCGCTCCTACCCGTGGCCTTAGCCGTATTATCAGTGGCGACGCATGGAAAAGACGTTCTACTACCGGAAGACAATTCGGTGTACCCGATGTAAGTGTTGAAGTTTCGGCAGGGATACGTGTTTTAGAGTTTAAAGAACCTATACTCGATAAAGGTGTGGGGGGAGCTATAGATGTTAACATAGAATATGGCGATAAGTTTGCTTCCGAAAACGAAAAGCCATATGATTATTTCACATTCAAGAGTAATTTGAATATACATAGTTCACAACCACTGCTTAGCCAGCTAAACATTTTAGGACGATTGTACGTCACAGACCTTATAGAGGACGATAAAGATTTTCTTAGTCTGGGATTCTATCAGCATTTCGACTATTATGACTCTGATACCATTTCTAAAACCTCGGGAGAAATACCATATAAATTCTGCACACCTGCATCTTTTGGAGCTGGACTTATATATCAAAGTAAGCGTACGAAAAGATTTACATTCGATGCATATCTGCATGCAAATCTTATTTTATTAGGTGGTACATTAAGCGACCATTATGTCGTAGATATGCGTAATTACAATCTGGCAAGCGGATTCAGCACAAAGATAGGATTCAACACAGCTTATAAAGATAAAATTAGCGTATCGGGAAACTATGAGGTATATCGTATGTTCACATGGAAAGGATATCCGCAAGATATTGACTGGAACACAATAGATGTACATGAGTTCAACTATCAGGGAGACCGTTCACAGGCAATACTGCATGCTGTAAGTCTCAGGGCAGATTTGAAGCTGAGGAAACAACTTTATCTTACAGCCATAGGGTATAATTACACGCGTGACACTAATTATAGATACTTCGACGATGTGTACTCTAATACATCTGAAGGCCGCTTAATGTTAACATATAAGTTTTAAAAAATAATGATAATTTCTGAAGCCCCATATCAGGACGTACTCAAGCTACGTCAACAAGTAATGTATCCCGATAAAGATATCGAATTTGTAAAATTGCCGGATGATAATTCAGGTTTACATATAGGCGTATATGAAAATGAAGAGTTAGTCTCTGTTATGTCCATATTCCTCCATAATCGTGACGTACAATTTCGCAAATTGGCAACACGTGCTGATATGCAAAAAAAGGGGTATGCTTCTTCCCTTATGAAATGGCTCATAGACTATGCAAATGATATGAAGTTCGACCGTCTATGGTGTAATGCACGAGTGAATGCAACAGATTTTTACAAGAAATTCGGATATAACGAAACTGAAAACCAATTTTCTAAAAACGACTATGATTATATCGTGATGGAAAAATTATTTCAATGAGTTTGAAGACCTATAAGATACAATAAAAGAGAAGGACTGATTAAAAATCAGTCCTTCTCTTTTATATCAAATATGTTAGCCAGACTTATCTGCTGCTGGCTGCTATCTTCATTAATAGTCGTAAAATTTCGATATACAACCATACCAATGTCACCATCAAACCAAATGCACCATACCATTCCATAAATTTAGGAGCTTGGAATTGAGCACCTTCTTCGATGAAAGCAAAATCTATGATAAGATTTAATGCTGCTATTATCACCACAAATATACTAATACCAATACCTAGAGGGGTAGCAGCATAGGCAGGAGACATAATACCGAAAAAAGACAAAACAAAGCTGACAAGATAAAATATACCAATAGAAACAGTTGCAATAAAAATTACAGCAATAAATTTTTTAGTTGCTTTTATTACCCTGAACCTATATAATAACAACATTACTGTCGCCACAACAAATGTAAGCGATATTGCCTGTAAAACGATACCCGGATAATATGAGTTGGCAATGGCTGATATACCGCCAAGTGCAAGACCTTCGAGTACTGCATATACGGGAGAAAGATAAGGAGCCATTTCTTTCTTGAATACAATAACCAAGCACGAAATCAAAGCGCCTACCAATCCGATCCAGAACAAAGGCATCACAAGATAGGCATATGTTATACTTGTGTACATATTCCATGTAATTACGGCTCCAATTGCCACAAGAGCAAGAAGGATTCCTGTTTTGCCAATAGCACCGTTAATCGTCATTGCCTGACTGGAATTAGCTGCTACGCCGATTTTGTCGTATGCATTCTTAAAAGAAGGGTTTCCTGATTTAAATAACGCCATATGATTCAGTATTAAAGTTTATTTATAAGCTACAAAGATATGGATTATTTTTATTGAATACATTATGAATAAAAAGCAGATAAAACAAAAAGACAGGCTTACCACCTGTCTTTATATATATTTAGAAGTTTTTGATATTTAATGTCCGCAACCACAGCCCGAGCCACAACCGCCTGCCATTTCTTTTTCTTCATGGCTTCCGCAGCCACAGCCATCTTCTTCTCCATCTCCACATCCACAGCCCGAGCCACAACCGCAGCCACCTCCTTGAGGAGCAAACAATGCTGCTATCTCTTCCGGAGTAGATTCTCTTACAGTAAGGACCTTACCTGAGAAGTTTAAAGTTTCGCCAGCTAGTGGATGATTAAAGTCCATTTTTATGACGTCCTCTTTTACTTCCACAACAGAACCATTCAAGCGATTTCCGTTTGTATCCATCATCGGGACTGTATTTCCTTCGAAGATTACATCTTCATTCAACACTCCGTCTTGTTCAAATATATTGCGAGGTAAATCTACCAATGCTTCATCGTCATATTCGCCATAAGCTTGGTCTGGAGTAAGTATGAAATCGAAAGAATCGCCTTCTGACAAGCCGTCAATATTTTTTTCGAAAGCCTCAAGCATCGAATTTGTACCGTAGATAAATTCTAGCGGAGTTTCTTCCGTAGCTCTTTCCATCAATTCACGTTCCCCGTCTTCACCTACATTCAGATCGTAAGACAAAGCAACGAACTTATTTGTTGAAATTTTCATTTTTAGTATTTGTTTATTTGATTAATAACCAAGTCTTGATGACTTATCGTTTGTTTTTACTTTGACAATAATCGTGCCTAAATTTGTTCTTAAAACAAATATCGAATCATATTTGTTTCTTTGCTATCGCCTTTTTAAGATTATCCAACGCTTTTTGTATATTAGAACGCGGTGTACCTATATTGAGACGCATAAAACCATCTCCTTCTATACCAAACATAGTACCATCGTTGAGTGCCAATTTGGCATCATCCACAAACAAGGAAACCAAATCCTTTTGCGCTAGGCCTAAGTTCCGGCAATCGAGCCATACAAGAAAAGATGCTTGAGGCAACATTGCTTTTATTTGTGGTATATTTGTTTTCAGATAGTTATCAACAAAGCCCACACTTTCCCATAGGTATTCCTTCACCTGAAGAAGCCATTCATCGCCATGATTATAAGCTGCTTCTGTAGCCAGATATGCAAAAATATGACCAGCTTCTAGCTCGCTTCTGACTAAATAAGCATGAAATTTTTCTCTTATCTTGTCATTAGGGATAACAGAATATGAACTTATGATGCCTGCTATATTAAAAGTCTTGCTCGGTGCCATAAAAGTTATACTATTCTGAGCAGCCTTATCTGATACGCTAGCGAAAGGAATATGTTTGTTTGGCAAAAAAGCTAAATCGGAATGGATTTCGTCGGATATCACTAATATATTATTTTCATAACATATTTCTGCAAGGTCAATTAATTCCTGACGAGTCCAGACACGACCACCCGGATTATGAGGATTGCAAAGAATCAAAACTTTACTTGCCGGATTAATAACTTTCTTTAAACCAGCGAAGTCCATCTTATATTGTCCCACCTCTAATATCAGAGGATTATTTGTAACCTTACGGTGATGTAATGTAGGCACAATGCGGAACGGATGATAAACAGGCGGCTGTATAATAACCTCATGGTCGCATGAAGTAAAGCAATCTACCACAAATGCAATACCTTTTACAATACCTGGTATGAATGATACCCAATCTTGCTTTACCTTCCATTCGTGCTGACGGTCTACCCAATTTATAATAGCGTCGTAATATGTCTGATAAGCATTCGTATATCCAAATATACCATGCTTCGCGCGTTCTATAATAGCGTCAGTGACTGCAGATGGTGATTTAAAATCCATATCGGCTACCCACAAAGGAATAAGATCTGGATTTCCATAACGAGGTCCCAGAGCATCTGTTTTTACTGCATTTGTTCCTTTGCGGTCTATTACTTCATCAAAATTATATTTCGGCATAACGATCTCCTCAAAAAAATGATCTGCAAAGATAGGGAAATAGCTTCAGCCAAGCTATATAGAAAAGCATAAGTTTTAAACCGATAGAGATTATTTATTAATGATAGTAAAAGTTTTTCTGTCTGTAGATAAGTGAATAGGTAAAATACAAGATGATTAAAATAGAAATACTAAGACCTCCATGTTCAATTATTCAGATTTTACTTAGATTTGTAAATTATAAATTACACACAATCATTTTTGCACTACATGAAGAAAATATTGGAAATTGCTATCCGTATAGCCGAAGATGCTCATTCAGGACAATCGGACAAAGCGGGACACCCATACATAGCACACCCTATGAGGGTAATGAATAATGTCAGCTCTATTGAAGAAAAGATAGTGGCTATTTTACATGATGTAATGGAAGATACGGCTGTGACAGCCGATGATTTGAGAAAAGCAGGAATACCGGAGCAATTGATATCGGAGTTAGAAGCTTTGACACACTTTTCCGATATTGAATATGACGAATATATTAAGCATGTTTCTCTTTACGGTGTAGCGTCGACTGTAAAACTAGCCGATCTAAAAGACAATATGGATATAACACGCCTTAATGAGATCACAGATAAAGATATCGAACGATTAAGGAAATATCATAGAAATTATTTATTCTTGAAAGAAAACAAAACTAATACATAATAGATTTATGAGCGTAGAACTAAATGAGTATGAGGGGCAACTGAACACCTTTCTGAAAAATATATTTCAGCAGCATGGAGTAGAATGCAAAGAAGAGAGTCAAGTTCTCTTATTCCCAAAAGAACGTATGATTGCTTATGCAAAAATATTTGATATGTCAACTCTTCCTACAAAGTTGCTGCAACTAGATGTTGTCCTTAAAATAGGTCCAGGCAAAGAGATTGTGGAATCGTGCGTAGGTATAGGTATGAATATAAATGCAGCGATAGAGGACGCATGGAAGAACTTTCTCAAAAATACATTTCATGTATTACTAGCGACTTTCTTCATTCCGGAAGACAAAGAACTTGTGAACCGTCTGGAATGGATTGTAAACGGACGTGAATATGACGTCACCATGGGACAAATGGCATTCCGTGGGAATTTGCCAAAATCGTTGTCTTTGAAATGGTATGAAGAATTTGAATCCATGATAAAAGAACAGGAGCTATCTGTGGGTACTCACTGGATACGATTGTTTTATGCACAGTCGGGAAACGAAATGATATCTTGTGAAATACTTTTGGATAATAATGTCTGGAAATCAGTGGAAAACCGAGTAAAGACCTTTAATTTTCCTAAAAGCAATGATTATCTATCATTACGTATTTTCATGATAATGCAGGATGGGCTGAAGATCAGCCGTATAGCTGGCATTCTGGCATGGATGGGCAATGAAGAGTCGGATGTAATAATAAAAGAGCTGGAAAAGACGGGAATGTCTACCATCGATGCTGAAAAAGTGCAAATCCTCATGCCTCTTGCATTCGGAAGAGTATTTTTGCGAAGTATGACAACTGCTAGCTTCTCAGATGAAGCCGTAATAACAAATGATAATAACGAGGAGATAAGTATCAAGTTGAACAATGAACTTATATATACTGAAGCTTATAAACTAGCCGAAGAGATAATGGCTAATGGACAAATAGATAAAAAGCATCTGGAGACAATTCTTCTTCAAAGCTCTGAGTTCAATGCCTATAACAATGCCCTACATGAAGGCGCCGAACCGGAAGACCTAAATAAAAGCAGTTTTAGTTCGCCAAGAATATACCTCCCGAGTTATGTATCGGGAATAATAACTGACAACGAAATCGAAAACGAGGAAGAGGCAAAGAAATCGCCATGGAGATTCTGGAACAAGAAAAAGTGAAAAATATAGAAGCGCCTCAGCCATACGACTGAGACGCTTTGAACTAAATTAATCTAAAATTTTCCTATTATGAAAAGACACCACCACTTTAATGTTTATGAGACAAATAGTCAGATATACCTTCCTGAGTTGCCTTCAAAGCTTTATCTCCTTTTTTCCAGTTTGCAGGACATACTTCGCCGTGCTCTTCTGTAAATTGTAATGCATCTATTACACGAATAATTTCTTCTACACTACGCCCTATCGGCATATCATTCACTACTTGATGACGCACTATACCTTCTTTGTCGATAAGGAATAGTCCGCGATAAGCCTGAGGAGTACCATTAAATACATCTTCACCTTCATCATTATAATCAAACGAACCAGCCAAGACGTCGTAAGCAGATGAAATCATGAGTGTCTGATCTGATACCAACGGATATTTAACACCTTTAATTCCGCCGTCTTTCTGCTCTGTCTGCAACCATTTCCAGTGAGCAAATGCCGAATCTGTAGATGCACCTACAACTACTACATCACGCGATTCGAATTCGGCTATCTTCTCTTGAAAAGCGATAATTTCTGTTGGACAAACAAATGTAAAATCTGCAGGGTAAAAGAAAAATACTACATATTTTTTACCCTTAAATTGTTCCAGTGAAAATCCTTCTACTATTTCACTTCCTCTTACTACTGCATTCGTTTTGAATACAGGAGCTTTTTTACCTACTAAAACTGCCATAGTTATGTTTTTTTATTATGAATTTATAATCTAAACACAAAGATAAATGGAGTTTTTAGATAAATCAAATAGATAATTGCTATGTTAAAATTGACGCGATCTATAATTCGTTTATATTATGTTGAATTCGAAGAACCGTCAGAGCTAGGTGAAACCAGGCATTCTGCGTTAGTAAGTGTAAAGATTTTTCATCATACTCAGACGAAAATGAGCAACACTTAAATTTAATAACATAATTTTATTCTTGCCACTCTCTTCTTATATTATGTTTCGTCTTTATATTCAATAATATCTCCCGGCTGACATTCTAATGCCTTACAAATTGCCTCTAAAGTTGATAGTCGGATTGCTTTTGCTTTTCCATTTTTCAATATAGAAATATTAGCCATAGTTATCCCTACTTTCTCGGTAAGCTCGGTCACACTCATCTTTCGTTTTGCGAGCATCACATCTATGTTGATTATTATTGCCAATTTTTTCCTTTTTAAATGGTTAAGTCATTTTCAGATTTCATATCTATAGCATTTTGTAAAATTTTTTCAAATACCGCAGCAGCAGTCGCAACTACGACACAAACAAAAGTGGCCATGATACAAATGGCAAGAAAACCTGCAGGGTCATCGTCTTTATGATGGAATATTCTTATATATACTCCAGCCATAACGACTAAAATACTTAGTACGATAGCACAA
Source organism: Dysgonomonas sp. (assembly GCA_047972895.1). Classification (GTDB taxonomy): domain Bacteria; phylum Bacteroidota; class Bacteroidia; order Bacteroidales; family Dysgonomonadaceae; genus Dysgonomonas. The sequence continues at coordinate 55,655 of JBKEBA010000011.1, read as the reverse complement.
TGCTTTATACTCTTTAAGGCCGTAACAGAGCTTGATGAGAATACTTTATTTTGTCCGATGTATCCAACCAATTTAAAAACCTTGTACAGTGCAACAAAAAAGACAATCGACGAAGCATATCCAAACAAGATAAACGGGTCTAAGTATATGCTAAACAAGTCTAATCCTACAGCCCTCCCCTCTGTTTGGGGAAACCATATCAAAAGGATAAGCGCTACAGTACCTATAAGAACAACGACAACCTGAAGAAATATTGTTGAATTTTTTTTCATATTGATTATAAATTAGTTTTTACAGTTTAATTAAGAATTTATCGTCTACAAATATACAATAATTTATCGTTTATCAATAAATTATTATCGTTTTTTGAATGATATATTTATTTCTAAAGTATATCTACAGTCACATAGAAATAGTAAATCCAAAACCACGATAAAAAGGTTTATGAATTATTTTATCATTATTTATCTATATCGGTGAGGTTTAGATTTAAAGTGGCTTCATAGGTAACAAATAAAAACTTTCGGATTTCTGTTACGTTTATCACCTTCTGCTAAAAACTGTATTGTAAAATATTAGAAAAAAAGTGATAGATAAAACATCTGATATCTTATAACTTTTACATGCGCTGTACTCTTGTGACCTTTGGTTGTTACCTTTTATTTAAGATATTGATAATATGAATCTTGTTTTATGTTTATATCCGTCTTAAAAAAATGTGATAAAACCGCTCTGAAAAAAGGGATATTCACTAACTTTAGAGGCTATAAACCAAACAAGAATGAAGTACAATTATTGTGGAAACAGTGGGCTGCAACTGCCCGAAATATCGTTAGGTCTCTGGCATAACTTCGGAAATGTTGATGATTTCGATATGGCAAGGTCTATGATTTTGCACGCTTTCGAAAGTGGCATAACACATTTTGACCTAGCTAACAATTATGGACCTCCTCCGGGTAGTGCCGAAACAAACTTTGGAAAGATATTGGCTAAAGAACTAAAAAGTCATCGTGACGAGTTGATTATATCGTCTAAAGCCGGACATCTTATGTGGGAGGGACCATATAGTGACGGAGGGTCGCGCAAATATATCATGGCAAGCATAGATCAAAGCCTGAAACGAACAGGATTGGAATACTTCGACATCTTCTACTCGCATCGTTACGATCCTCATACTCCCGTTGAGGAAACCATGCAAGCTTTGATAGATATAGTTCGTCAGGGTAAGGCTCTTTATGTAGGTATATCCAAATATCCACCTCAGAAAGCAATTCAGGCTTATGAAATACTCAAATCGCAGCATGTACCGTGCTTGATTTATCAAGATAGATACAGTATGTTAGTACGCACACCTGAAAAAGAGCATATGGCTATAAACGAAAAATACGGGGTGGGATTCATCGCATTCTCTCCTTTGGCGCAAGGTGTCCTTACAAACAAGTATCTGCATGGTATTCCTGAAATGTCTAGGGCACATAAAAGTCATGGATTCTTACAGGAGAGTGAAATCACACCGGAGGTAATAACGAAGGTTACAGCTTTGAACGACCTGGCAAAGCAACGGGGACAGACTCTGGCAGAGATGGCTCTGGCATGGTTGCTACACAACAAGTATGTAACATCTGTCATAATTGGAACAAGTTCGCTGAGTCAATTGAAAGATAATCTGAAAGCAAAAGAGAATGCAGACTTTGCAGCAGATGAATTGGAGCTGATAGAAAGAATATTAAAATAAATGAAAGGGGGCGAAAAATTTCGCCCCCTTTCATTTATTTTAATCAGTGACTGTATCATTGTCTTTGCCTAATAACTTGGGTAATTCATACTCAAAATTATGCATGCTAAAGTTATCGTTCAATACAAGTCCATCTTTATCTATTACAATATATCGCGGTATGCCGTTGAATTTAAACAGTTGACGCAAGTATAAATATTCATCCTCAGTTAAACGATAGGTATTTTGGAGTTCTTGTTCCTTTACAAAAATATTATACCTGTCTAAAGGAGACTCACCTTCGGAGGTAATAAAGATAAATTCAAAATCAGGATTATCTTTATACTTGGCTCGTGTTTCCTTCTTATCTTTTATTCCACTGATACACGGGCCACAAAAGATGCCCCAAAAATCGACAAAAAGCATCTTTCCGTTGAAAGGATCAATTATCTTCCTCATAATTTCGGCTCCCTTATCTCCTTTGGGAAGAGGATATCCTGCGGTCACCTGATCAGGATAGTTTTTAAGGAATAGTCGCTCTGATTCCTGTTTAAGAAATGGATGTGATATATCCTTTTCGAATGCAGTAAGAAAAATACGTGCATCATCTTTATTTTTTAAAGACTCTCCAAGTACATAGTCCAGAGATCTCGTTTTTGCTATATCATATATCAGTCCGGGCTTTAGTTTAAGTACATCTGTATAAATAGAATCTTTGATTTCCCATCGTTCTAGGTTAATATTTACTTGTGTCATTTCTGGTATGCCATCAAGGTATTTCTTTTTGTATTCATCCTTGTACTTCTCATACTTGCTATGAAAGACTTCACCTTTCTTCGTGAATTCCGATAAAAATTTCTCTTTATCTTGTTCGGAAATCTTAGCATCATTGATCCAGTGATTAATAGAATCCATTGCTTGTATGAAATCTTTGTCCTCATCGGATGGTAGCAATTCAAGTTCTCCGAATAAGTATTCATCATATTCTTTCTTAGGTCTAAATTGCTCGTATATATTATAACTTGCTTCAAAAGGGATACAATATTCAAACCTATTTATAAATGTCGAAAAACTAGATGAAAGTAATAGCCTTTGGTCGTTTAGAGGAATATCTTGCAGGAAGTCATAAAATTCGATGGGTATTGAATCCTGATTATCTTGTTTTTGCGCATACTTATAATTGCTTTCATATTCGTATAAAAAACTGGCATATTCAACCATTGAGTTTATACCCAAAATCGTTTTTGTCTGTGGTGATAAAGGCTCTTTTTCAAGAAGTGCATTCAACCCATCATTATCCTTAATAGAATTTATTGCCTGTATTGTTTTCGAATCTGGAGTTGTGGTCTCTTTCATCAAAAGAGCCTGTAATTCAGCTCTATACTCCTTAGTAAATTCTTCCTGATATGCTTTATATTCAGACGGTTTCATTTTTTTTACTTCATCTGAATACACCTTTGAATAAGGTGGTCTTTTCAAAACCAAATTTACATTATCCAATTCTTTATTTATCTGTGCTAAAGGACCCATAAAAAGTACATCCTTAAATTTATAACGATCGTTTCTATACCTGTCGGCTTCCAAAAACTCATCCCAATCAAGAACTATTGCCAATGTTTGTCCGGGCTCTATATAATAATTAAGTAATGCTTTTGATAAAGAAAGATATGTGTATTCGGGATGATTCATCGGTATTGTTGCTTCAAAACGCCCGTCTTCATGTACCTCAATCACTGTCGGATAATCTTCTCTTGTTATTTCACTTCCCGAATAGATTATTCCCGTTGAAAATCCTAAACGCCTATCGTATCCTTTTATATATCCTATTATTTTGGCAGGCTCCTTTGTAAAAAACTCATCAGAATCAAGATTTATAGGAGTCTTCCTTTTTGCTTTCCCCAACTCTTCATTTATCCAATCATTTACATTGGCTGGAATTTCTTTACTTCGAAAAGCCTTGTTATTTGGGTCTAACGAAATTCCGAATACTTCTATTTTCCCGCTATCTCCATAATCTATTTGGATAATAGATTTGTCTAGTTTAGGGAATATAATTACGAAGGTAGAATCTCCAGAGCTTGGCATATATATTTCCTTGTCGAATTCGCCATTTTCAATACCGGATGCTAAAAATTTTTTACCGGTAGCACAATCTTGGATGTAGGTTCCTTCAAACTTTACCCACCAGTTAGGTATAAAAGTGCAATGTACGTGAATCCGCGTTTCATTATCTTTCAGTTCGATCTTTGAAATATTGGTAATACCAGAGTTCTTTAGTTCATAAGCGGGGTTAAGGATGACAATATCATCCGCATACGCAAAGAGAGCATGCATAAATAAAAATACTCAAATACTACGGAACAAGTTCCGCAGGTTGAAAGGTAAAAGGATAAATCCTTTTGCGTTAATACCTGTTTGAAAACAGGGGTTTTCTTTTCCCTAACGGGAAAATTCATCCGATAACTTGAAAAATAAAAATAGTCTTTTCATAGTATTTAGTTTTTTAGTTCTGTATAAGCAGTGCCAATCTTTTCTATTTAAATTTATCTATTATAAAAGCTAATCGATAAAGTTAAACATAAGGGCATTTTTATTAAAAACGAACAATATACAAAAAATATAATAAAAAAATAAGCATACAGTTAATGTGCACGCTTATTGTTAAATATTCATCTAAATACTTTCTACATAGTCAATATGATGTTATTTTCTTCTGCCATTCTGCGAATATTCAGGATAGCATAGCGCATTCTACCCAAAGCAGTATTGATGCTTACTCCCGTCATATCTGCAATTTCCTTGAAGCTTAGATCTTGATAATAGCGCATCTCAAGAACCTCACGCTGGCTATCGGGCAAATATGAAATGAGCTTTCTTATATCCGATGTTATTTGCATTCTTACAAGTTCATCCTCTATCGTACCATCGCATAGAGTTGGATTATTTAGAAGATCTATAGGAGCTTCGTCATTGGAAACCGTATTCTCGTTCTTCTCCTGACGAAAATGATCTATAATCAGGTTATGCGCAATACGTGATATCCAAGCACGGAACTTACCTGTCTCGGTATAACGACCTTGCTTGATAGTCATAATTGCTTTGATGAAAGTCTCTTGAAATATATCTTCTGTCAGTTCTCTGTTTCTCACAGTGAAGTAGATATAGTTATACAAGCTTTGTTTATGCCTGTTAAGAAGAATGTCGAATGCAACGTTATTGCCATTAGAATAATCTGTGACTAACTGTTCGTCAGTCATGGTTATTAATGTTTCCATTAGCTCTTATATTTAGTTTAAAAAGAGTAATGATATTCTATAGGCGATATTTTAATTAGGTTTATAATTCAGTATTAACTGATACAAATAAAAGACAAATTTATGAAAAACACAATGGCAGAAAGCTTATTTAACATAAATGAGGGAGTTAGCCTAATCTATTGTAAAAAAAGTATATATTTGTTGGAACAAAAATTAAACCATTGGTCACACTCTGTTCCTTATCTATCCTATAATGATATTATTTGGAGTAATTGCCTTTGTGTCCTACTAGAAGAAAAAGGAGAATTGAATGTGGAAAGACGAGAAATTGACAAAGTAATTGTAATTGTAATTATTATAACTAAAACAAATACACTATGAAAAAAGTCTTATTCTTTACATTGTTAGTATTATTACTTGCCGGATGTAATACAAAACCAACAAACCAAGAAAACACAATCGTCGTTAAAACCGACATAGAAGAACGTACCGGAGATGAATTGAAAATAATAGCTGTCATTAAAGTTAAGCCTGAATGTATTGAAGACATAAAGCCTATTTTCCAGGCAGTAGTAACCGGTAGCCAGGAAGAAGAAGGCTGTATATCTTACAACTTACATCAGGATATAGCAGACTCTACTAAGTTTGTCATGGTAGAAGAATGGAAATCACAGGATGCCATTGACTTCCATAATAACACAGAACACTATAAGACGTTTAAAACTGCATCGGCAGATATGGTAGCAGGTCTGGATGTAAGCATTATAAAACTAGTATTTTAATAATTGTATATAAACACAAAGCCCTATCGGTTATGCGATAGGGCTTTTTATATATCAGTTATATTATTCTTCCTTTGTTGTATTGATACCTTTCCACACAAGAGCAGAGATTGCTGCACCCAAGAATGGAGCTACAATAAATAACCAAAGCTGAGAGAGAGCTTCGCCACCCTGAAATATGGCAGGACCTATACTACGCGCAGGATTCACGGATGTTCCGGTAATTGGAATACATACTATATGAACCAGAACTAACGTTAAACCGATTGCGACACCTGCAAACTGATTGTTAGCTCCTTTAGATGTAACACCAAGTACAACTAATACAAAAATGAATGTGAAAACTGTTTCGGCTACAAAGGCAGTCAATAACGAGCCTTCCGCAAAACCATTCGCGCCGGTAAGGGTCGTTGTAGAAGCAGAATCTTTTGCCAAAAGATATAAGATAGCAGAACCTAGTATAGCCCCTATTATCTGAAATATCATATACAAACCAGCATCTTTTCCTGATATCTTTTTAGACAATAATAAACCTAAGGTAATGGCAGGGTTTATATGACATCCTGAAACTTTACCAATAGTATATACCATAGCTAACACGGCCAATCCAAATGCGAACGCCACTCCAAGAGTGCCTACAGAAGCAAAAGGTTGGCTGGCTCCGGCAAAAACAGCCGCACCGCATCCCATAAGAACAAGAACCATCGTTCCGATCATCTCCGCTAAATACTTTTTCATTGATATTGATTTTTGTTAATAATTAAAGAACAATAAACTTATTGATAAACAGACAACTATATCACTTTGTTTAGTTTAAATAAATACTTCTAGCTTTATTGTTGTATTCGTTTGAAGAGAAAATATAAGATTCCGGAAGATAAACGCGATTGAGAAACATCATTATGATTCAAGATACAGTGTCGTCTATGATTTTTTGAGCCAATTCTTAATTCTAAGACGAATTAATTCCATACTTTTGTAAGCTTGAATAATATAAGTAGATAAAAGCTATGACTGAACTGAAGATTGTTGCTGTTATTGTAGTGAAAGCTACATATCAAAACGAGTTGGAAAAAGAGTTCCATACTATAGTAGATGAAACCCGTAAAGAACCGGGCAATGTATCCTATGATTTACATCAAGATACATCCAATCCATTGAAATATACAATACTGGAAGTCTGGAAATCCCAAACTGCAATAGACGAGCATAACGCAAGTGCTCATTTTAAAGCTTTTGTTTCTGCAATCGAAGGCAAAGTTGAAGGATTGACCGTAGACATAATTAAGAAGATATACTAACCGAATAAATATTAAAAGAAGCCATCCTTCTATAACACGGATGGCTCTAAAGATTATACTATGTATAGGAATCATACTTGTGGGGAATTGACCCTTGCTAATGTAAACAAAGAAGTAACGCTGGCCGGATGGGTACAAAAAGTACGTAAACTTGGTGGAGGGATGACCTTTGTCGATCTTCGTGATCGTTATGGCATCACTCAATTGGCATTCAGTAAAGATGTGAATGTGGACTTATACGAACAGTCAAATAAGTTCGGGCGTGAGTATGTATTACAGATAACAGGAACAGTACAAGAACGCTCAAGTAAGAACCTGAACATCCCAACAGGAGAGATAGAGATTATAGTAAGTAAACTCACCATCCTGAATACGTCTGACGTACCTCCATTCACCATAGAAGATGAAACGGACGGTGGCGACGACCTTCGTATGAAATACCGCTATCTGGATCTGCGTCGTACACCCGTACGCAAGAATCTGGAGCTTCGCCATAAAATATCCTTCGAGACCCGCCGCTATCTTGACGAACGTCAGTTCTTGGAAGTAGAAACGCCTGTCTTAATAGGTTCTACACCGGAAGGAGCGCGTGACTTTGTAGTTCCTTCCCGTATGAATCCGGGAGAATTCTACGCATTGCCACAATCGCCCCAATTATTCAAGCAATTATTAATGGTATCGGGATTTGACCGTTATTTTCAGATAGTCAAATGCTTCCGTGACGAAGATTTGCGTGCCGACCGTCAGCCGGAGTTCACCCAAATAGACTGTGAAATGTCATATGTGGGTCAAGAAGACGTATTGAATATGTTCGAGGGTCTGACTAAACACCTGTTCAAAGTGGTAAAGAATATCGACCTACCAGACTTCCCTCGTATGACGTACGCTCACGCAATGAAGTACTATGGTTCAGATAAGCCTGACACCCGCTTTGGGATGGAATTCGTAGAGATCAAGGATCTAACAGCAGGGAAAGACTTTGTTGTATTCGATTCTGTGGAATATGTCGGAGCTATCTGTGCAAAAGGTGCTGCCTCATATACACGCAAACAATTAGATGCCCTGACCGATTATGTAAAACGCCCTCAGATAGGTGCTAAAGGTCTTGTGTATGTTCGCTATGAAGCTGATGGATCATTGAAATCCTCAGTAGATAAATTCTATAATCAGGACGATTTGAAGAAATGGGCAGAACGTTGTCAGGCAGAGCCCGGTGACCTTATCCTCATTATCTGTGGAGAAACCGAAAAGGCTCAGAAACAGCTTTGCGAACTTCGACTTGAGGTTGGCGATCAATTAGGCTTATGTGACAAGAACAAGTTTAATTGTCTGTGGGTCATAGATTTCCCTTTATTGGAAAAAGATGAGGAACTTGGACGCTATTTCGCTAAGCACCATCCATTTACTAGCCCTAAGGAAGAGGACATCGCTCTATTAGAATCTGATCCAGGTGCTGTTCGTGCCAATGCTTACGACATGGTTATCAATGGTGTGGAAGTAGGTGGCGGCTCTGTTCGTATCCATAATAGTCAATTACAAAACAAGATGTTCCATGTATTGGGCTTTACCGAAGAGAAGGCTCAGTCTCAGTTCGGATTCCTTATGAATGCCTTTAAATATGGTGCACCTCCTCATGCAGGACTTGCTTTCGGATTAGACCGTCTGGTATCCCTATTTGCAGGATTAGACAGTATCCGTGACTGTATTGCATTCCCTAAAAACAATTCGGGACGCGACGTGATGATAGACGCACCTTCAATCATAGATCAAGAGCAACTGGATGAACTACATCTCAAGGTTGAGATAAAAGAATAAATTGACTTACAGCTATATATCGAGGTGCAGACAATGTCTGCACCTTTTTATTTTAACTAAAAAGTGACAAAGGTTACAAATATCTGATATTTTCGCAAGTTACTTTTTCCTGCATATTTTGCTAGAATATCTGTCAAATAGAGACTTAAAAAAAGGTGACAGAAGTAACATATTTCATATCTTTCTGTTTGGTACTTTCCATTTCTTCTTGCATCGCTTTTGTAATATAGATAAATAAAGAAAAAAAATATCAGACTCCATTTTATTCCTTAATTTTGTGGGCAAAAATATCAGGCGATGATCCTTTACTTTAATCCCGGACACGAAACCGCGGTCAATAATACATCTCCATACTATACATCTCCGGCTAATACAGTAGCTATGCAACAGGAATTAGCTTTCCTTCCGGCATGGTATGGAACAGAAGGAGACATAGTTCTTGTCGAAGATTCGACAAATAAAGAACATTACTCATACCTGTCAGATAATCTGGGTCAGATACCAAAAGCAGTCATGCAAGATGCACTTACAACTATTTCCGGATCAGATATATCATTATGGGGTATCTCACCCCAGTCTGTACACTATTTTAAAGGACTGAGTAACGAACTTGATATCAAACTGAATATTCCCGAATGGAAAGAAGATTTCATATACCTCAATAGTAGAAAAGCGGCTAAAGACAGTCTTCTTGAACTGATTGACAGGATACCGCAAATATCCGACGATATTGTACCACGTTTCTATAACAAACTAGAAGATATAGAACAAGCGGTAAACTCATCAAGAGCTCAACTATTATCCAAAGCACCTTATTCATCGTCAGGCAGAGGACTTCTATGGCTACCTGTAACAGGATTGACACGTACCGAACGGCAGATTCTACACGGAACATTGAAGAAACAAGGCGATGTATCTATCGAACGGGTATTAGAAAAAGTAACAGACTTGGCTATGGAATTTATGTCTGACGGACAAGGTAATATTACATTTGAAGGCTATTCTCTGTTTCAAACTAACAATAAAGGTGGCTATCTTGGAAATTATATTGGAGCACAAGATAATATAGTCTGTCAATTGACTAATAATCTATCCTCTTCTTTACTCGATAGTGTGAAAACAAACCTGACAGAAGTATTGAAAAGCAAATATGCTTCATTGTATAAGGGATGTATTGGTGTAGATATGTTGATTTACAGAGAAAATGGTGAATATAAACTACATCCCTGCCTCGAAATAAATATGCGCTACAACATGGGATATTTGGCATTGAAATTATACGAAAAACATATATCAGCTCTATCTTATGGAGAGTTTCGTCTGGATTTCAGAAAAAATGAAGGTGATATTTACAAAGAGCATCTACAAATGCAGCAGACATACCCTACTCTATTCGAATCTCAAAAATTGAAAAAAGGCTATCTATCCCTCTGCCCCGTAAACGAAAAGAGCCGCTATTGGGCGTATATCCTGATAAATGATTAATTCAGTCTCCTTCGAAACTCGGCACAAATAATAGCCGTGGCTATCGCCACATTCAGTGATTCGGAGGTGGCGCACCCTTTCGGATAATTAGGTATATATAATTTACGCGTTACTCTTTTTTCTATTTCAGGACGAATCCCCTGTCCTTCATTACCCATCACTATTATCCCATGGGCAGTAATTTCCTGCTCATACATGTCATTACCATCCAGCAATGTACCATAAACAGGTACTTTATTGTTCTCATCCAGAAAATCCTCTAGATCGACATAATGAAGGTTCACACGCGCCAATGCACCCATAGTAGCCTGTACCACTTTCGGGTTATATATATCAGCCGTATCTGACGAACAGAATATATGACTGATACCATACCAGTCGGCAAGACGGACTATCGTACCCAGATTTCCCGGATCCTGTATGCCATCGAGAGCAAGAACCAACTGTCCTTCAATATCTACGGAAATACTACTATTCTCTGGTTGATAAAATACAGCAAGCACTTGTTGTGGATTTTGCAGAAAACTTGCCTGCGCCAATTCACTATCATTTACGGCTATAGTTTCTTCTACAGCCGATATGTCCAAATCGTGTAGAAAATCAGGTATTGCAACTAGCAATTGGCATTTCATATAAGGCAACAAATCCCTTACCAACTTATTACCTTCCGCTACAAATGTCCCATATTCTGTACGAAACTTCTTTTCCTTTAAGGATCGGATATATTTCAGTTTATTCTTACTTAAGCTCATTTCGCACTATTTGAATAATACCTCTAGTCGGTTATTTTCGGGGTCTAATGTCTCAAATTCATAATAGCCATCACCTGTCACACGAGGCCCTCGCAATACAGGATAACCTGCTGCTTGCAATTTCTTTGCCATAGAATCTACCTCTTCGCATGAATTCACTTCGAATGCCAGATGGATATAACCTTTGTATTGCTCTATCGTATCATTCAGATTATTCGGTATATCAGGACGGCTCATTATCTCTATCTGACTACCTGAAGGAAAACTCAGAAAATAGCTTTTAAATCCCGTCGTTTTATTTACATAGAGTTCATTAGACACAGCCCCGAAGTATGTGATATAATACTCTTTTATTTTTTCTAAATCATCTACCCAAGTAGCAACGTGATGTAATTTCATTCCTATTTTAATTTAATTCTTAGATTCTCATCACAACAAATTACAACAAAACTACAAAAAGAAACAATTAAAACCCTAAATTTGTCGTTCATTTCATAAATATGTTTGTATCCATTTTGTAATGAAGTATAAAGTATTATCACCTTTTCTTATTGCCATTTTATGTGCCGTCATTTACCAGTCGTGCAGCACAACTAAGTTTGTGTCCGAAGATGAATATTTGCTGGCCAATGCAAAAGTAAAAAGTGATAAGAAAGTTATCTCTACTTATGACATGGAGTCTTACATTAAGCAAAAGCCTAATTATAAAACTTTTGCTTTATTTAAGTTACCATTATTTATCTACAATCTTTCGGGTCGCGACACAACCAAATGGATTAACCGCAATTTACGTAATGCAGGAGATCCACCGATTATTTACGACAGTATAATGACTAATCAGACTGTAGTGGAGCTAAAACGAATGATGACAAATAAGGGTTACCTGAATGCAGAAGTTATACCTGAAGTGACATTAAATAAAAAAAAGGCAAAGGTTACATATAACATAAAAGCTGGTGAGCCATACCGAATAAAAGATTACAAGATAGATGTAAGTGACAGTATCATGTCTGACCCTGTACTACCTACGCGCTTATTGTCATTATTAAAGAATAATCATTCAAGACCCGACAGCACGCTCTCTTTGAATATTATAGACTCTCTATTATATAGAAATACACTAGTAAAGAAGAATGCTCCATTTGATTTAGACGTACTGGATGCCGAGCGTGACCGTATTACCTCTATATTCAGAAGACTTGGATATTTCGCTTTCAATAAAGAATATATCGGATACGAAGCCGATATAGCTGAAACACAGAAAAAAGTTGATCTCGATCTGGCGCTTCACCCCTTTACTTTACGTGGACAAAATGGAGAAATAGCCACTACTCCTCACCGTCAATACAAAGTAAAAAAGGTAGAGTTATATGTTGATTATAATCCATTGGAAGATGGGAATCTAAGCCAGTATAAAGAGACCAAAATCTACGAAAAAGATGGTTATACTATAAAATACGGAACACGAGGCGAATATATAAAACCTTATGTGATACTCAACAATTGTTATATTGTGCCGGGAACTATGTACGATGAAAACATGACAGCCCTGACATATAACGCGATGTCTCAATTAAAAATGTTGAAAAACGTCAACATAACATGGGCTAGTGACTCTACCGATTTACGATGTATTATAACCTGTGTGCCCGACAAGAAACAGGGTATATCCGTTGAAGGAGAAGGCACTAACTCTGGTGGTCACTTTGGTGTAGGAGTTGGAGCAGGATATTTGCACAGGAATACATTCAGGGGCTCTGAACAATTTGGAATACGATTGAGAGGTTCATACGAAGCCATTACCCCTAGTTTTTCAAGCTTCTCCGACAATTTCTTTGAAATCGGTGGCGAGGCGTCACTCACATTTCCACGCTTTATGTTTCCGCTCTTAAGTAGAGATTTCAGAAGAAGAATACATGCCTCTACACAGTTGAATAGCAGTTATACTTTTCAGAGACGCCCCGGATATTTTACGCGAACGGTTTTGTCTGCAGGACTAAAATATATATGGCAGGACAGAGCCCGATCGCTAAACAGACACACCTTCGATCTGGCAGAAGTAAGTTATATCCATTTACCAAAAAATGATTTAAATGAAGGGTTTTATGACAACCTATCTACTGCTGCACAGCAATATAGTTTCAGCGACCATTTTATTTTAGGAAGTGCATACACCTTTTCCAGAACCAATTTAGGAGCTTCTAACAGGCGCAATCAGCCTATATATTCCTTACGTGCATCAATTGAAACAGCTGGAAACTTGCTTTCTCTGGCAGCAGCCATATCCAATGCAAAATCAGACTCTGTAGGTGGACCAAAACAAGTTTTCGGAACAAATTATGCGCAATATGTGCGTAGTATGGTGGATTATAGTAAAGCATATCAGGTAGATGAAAAAAACTCTATTGCATGGCATGTCGGCGGAGGAATAGCTATTCCTTATGGTAATAGTGAACAGATACCTATACAGAAACGATTTTTCTCAGGAGGAGCTAATGGTGTAAGAGGTTGGTCTATCCGCGAATTAGGACCGGGTTCATATTATTTCAGACCAGCCACCAATAATCCGAAAGACGAGGACAACTTCTATTACCATTCGGGAGATATCCGCCTGGATGCCAGTATCGAATATCGTAGTAAATTATTCTGGATAGTAGAGTTAGGTGCATTCATTGACGCAGGAAATATCTGGACAATAAGAAATTATGACAAACAAGAAGGAGGTACTTTCAGAGTCAATAAGTTTTATAAAGAAATAGCTGTTGCTTGGGGCTTAGGTATCCGTCTCGATTTCGATTATGTACTACTGCGGCTCGACTGCGGATGGAAAGCTTATGACCCCTCTAACGATCCTTCTGTGAAACGATGGCCAATAGCACAGCCTCACAAAATCAAACAAAATACCGCTTGGCACATAGCTGTCGGTTATCCATTCTAAGGATAAAGAACATTAATAAATAAGTATTTATAATCACTGACTTTTTTTAATTCTTTTTAGGCAATATGTTTTAACTAACGCAGTTAAAATAGAAGTACATTTGCATGATATTAAAAAAATATTCACGATTTATCAATGAGAAGATTATATACAATTCTTTTATTGCTCGCATTAACACTAACTATTTCGGCTCAATCATACGAAGATATGATAAATAGAGCGATGGATCTTATAGAACAAGAAGACTATGCCGCAGCAGAACAGGCGATGAAAGCCGCACTACGCAAAGAGCCTACCAATCCGAATAATGCAATGCTTATGGTTAATTTGGGAACAATACAACGTAATCTCGGAAAATTCGAAGAAGCCCTCATTTCATATGACGTTGCAATAGAGAAATATCCCGAAAATGCTTTTATCCGTCATAACAGGGCTGCACTATATTGCGAAATGGATGACTTCAATAATGCTATGAAGGATTATAATACAATACTCCTTGCTGACCCGAAAGATTTGGAAGCATTGTACCGAAGAGCATTGATCTATTTAAGTGAAAAGAATTTGTTCTCTGCCGAAGATGATTTTGAAAAGATTCTGAAAATCGCACCTGATAACCTAAAGGGTAAAATGGGAATGGCTTCTATAATGAAACGCCGGAGCGAATGGAAAGAAGCAGAAGAGCTATATAGCGACTTGATATACAAGAATAAAGAAAATGCCGATTTGTATTTTAACAGAGCCGAATGCTATATGGAACTTAACAGACTTGGGCGTGCTCAGGAAGATTTAAATAAAGCATTGGAATTAGGCTATAATAGTTCGCCGCTGTACATACTGAGAGGTAAGATAAGACTTGCTCAATATGAGAAACGCACAGCCAGAGAAGACTTTCTTAAAGCTAAAGAGCTTGGAGCGAACACTGCACTTGTAGAAGAATTACTACTTCTGTGCAAATAACTGTTGAAGAAAGAAAGATTTTTACCTCAACTGATTTATCTGATTACTCTTTGTAGGGAAGAGCTGCGACAAAAGTTTCTTCATATTTTGTTTCTCTTCTTCTGTAGACTGAGAACATATACGAACAATCTCGTCTATTTTCGATTCAGCAATCACTGTTAATAATATTGAAGAGGGTCTACTAGCTCGTAATTTCTGAATCTCATTCATCGATTCCATTATACGTATTCGTCCTCGTGAAGCATTGGCGGTCATTTCATCCAAACCCATCCGGTGATATGTGTACCACATAGAATGAAAATCCTTTGAACTCTCTTCGGTTAATGCCATTGCTAAATCGTAACGATTATTATTTTTACCGGAGAAAGGCTCCCAACCTTTAGAACCTAGAGACTGAGCCATATTGGCGATCTCCATTGCTTTTGCAAAATAAGGCTTTCCTCCGTTCAATGAAAAAGAGTCCGAATCAAGACCGATTATAACATAAGCATAGAATGCAATGACAGCAACTAGATTATTATCAATATTTACACTATTGAACTCTAAAGACTGTCCTTGTTGATAGCTGAATTCAAACTGCGTGTCTCGATAATTCATCAATGTAGTGACATAGGTCGAGTTATAAACAGGACGGCGTGTAGATATCACAATATCGGCTGTGAAGTTATTCCCTGTCGTTGCCTCATTCAAAGCGATCGTAATAGTACAATCGATACGTTCATTCTTATTATAAGTCAGGTCGGTCCATTTTCGTTCATTCAGTAACTGGGATAAGGAAGACTCTAAAGAAGAAATTAAATCTTTATTTACTGACTGAACTTTTTGCGTATTTATTGTCAATCGCGCATTTAGTTCCTGTGCTTGTAGTGAATTCAAAGATATGAATATGACGATAATATACAAAGCAAACCGTTTCATTTATTCCAAATTATAAGTTATACTCAACACCTTAAACTCAGTACGACGATTCACCTGATCTGCCATATCCTGCTGCTCAGGGGATAGCTGATCGATAAATTCTTCGGTTAAAATATCCCCTTCCGTCAGAAAATCATATTTCTTCACAACTGCTTTAGTTACTGTCTTCGGTTCACTCTTACCTTTACCTACAGCCGTCAACCTATCTTTGGCTATGCCGGCTCTAATCAAATAATCGACTACTGTTTCAGCCCTTCTCTGAGAAAGTTTCACGTTATAGTCATCAGAACCTTTTCTGTCAGTATGGGCAGAGAGTTCTATCGTAACATTCGGATTGAGA
This sequence comes from Dysgonomonas sp., assembly GCA_047972895.1. GTDB lineage: Bacteria > Bacteroidota > Bacteroidia > Bacteroidales > Dysgonomonadaceae > Dysgonomonas. The sequence goes on along the minus strand of JBKEBA010000011.1, from coordinate 39,396 downwards.
TTAAGTAAATCTATCAACCCATCCAGTTCTTCTTTTGATTCGGGACGCAAAGTCGCTTTATCAAAATCAAAGAATATATTTTCGAGTACCACCGGTTTATTGATTGGAGTCAATATAAAGTCAACCAGATATGTAGAATCCTTTTCTATTTGTACAGTTTTCAGAGACATCCTTGTGTTAAGATAATTCTCTCCGCTAGCAAGAAAGACATAATCTGTACCTTGATTTACATCCAGTGTGTAAGTACCATCTACCTTTCCGGGAAATCTCTTATTCGTACCATCACGCCCCACAACACGTATAGTAGATTTAGTGACAAATTCGTCATCCGTATCCACTATATAGCCTTCAGCTACAGTTTTTATAACAGGATATTCAAAAGAGTAGATGTGGTCAAAGCCTTTTCCATCGCCTCTGTTGGAACTAAAAAATCCGCATTCTTTCCTACCCTCAAATGTAATACCAAAATCATCGGCCTGCGAGTTAATCGGGACTTTCATATTCTCTACTGTCCAGCGTTTTCTTGACGGATTGTAGGATGCTTTATAAATATCTAATCCTCCCATTCCAACATGGCCATCTGATGCGAAATACATAACCGTATCGTTTCTCAAATAAGGAAACATTTCATCACCAGCCGTATTTATATCTGCTCCGAGGTTTTCAACCGTCTCAACCAAATCTCCGACCAATCTTGCTCTCCATATATCCTTACCTCCATATCCACCGGGCATATCCGACACGAAATAAAGATACTCGCCTGTGGAACTTATTGCTGGATGAGCATATACGCTAGTCGAATCGCGCCTATTTATATCTATTTTTGTGCCTGCTCCCCATGAGCCTCCCGAACGCCGCGATACGAGTATAGCTGGATAAGTACTACTTATAGAGTCGAGAATAGGGGTATGTGTATAGTACATAGATGATCCATCTGAGGTAAAAGATGTAACACCTTCATCTGATGTTGTATTAATAGCAGATTCTACCCGTTCGGGTTTCATCCAATTCCCGTTTTCATCTTTACGAGACATAAAAATATCGTTTAGTTTAGCGCCCGTTATACCACTGATTGTATCGCCAGTAGCTTCTTTACGATTAGAAGTAAAGTATACCTGATCGTAATCGGGAGAAAGGAGCATCGGGCTGAACTCTCCTCTGTTAGAGTTAAAAAGCTCCATGCGTCTCACAACATACTTAGTCGAAACCTCTTTCCATTGTGGAGCAAGCTTAGTTCCCTCCAATCCATTTAAAGCAAATTGATTTCCGGGAAAAAGTTTTAAAAACTCTTCATAATATTTAGCAGCTTGTTTATAGTCTCCAACCTTCTGTAGTGAACGGGCATATTGTAACGTGACTGTACTATCCTCTACATTATACCGTATAGCATTAGCATATGCAGCATTGGCTCGCATTGGGTAATTTATCAGGCGGTAGCTCTCCGCCATCCTAAGGGCAACCTCACCTCTCAATTCTCTTTTCTTAGGAGATGTCTTTCTATATACCTTTCGGTACATATCGGCAGCTAAAAAGTATTCTCCTTGCGCAAATTTCTTATCGGCATCTTCCAATTTCACCTGTTTACATGAATCGAAAGATAGCAAAAACAAGAATAATCCCAATATGTAATATATATATTTGCTCAAACCTGATTTACTTCCTAATTTTAATATACTCACACAAATATAACATATTTTCTACCAGAATATTGCTCAATAAGAAATGAAAGATAGCCTATTGTGGCTAATCCTCCCCTTTCAGTGTAGGCAACTTTATACGATATCGTGTAGCCAGCACTCTGATGACAACGACAAAGACGGCTGTAGATATTTCTATCACAGTCAGATCTACATTCAAATAATGTAATATACTGAACAATACGCCACCCAGAATACATGCGACAGCATATAGTTCCTGTGTGAAGATAATAGGAACCTCGTTGATCAATATATCGCGTATCATCCCTCCCACTATACCTGTTACTGTAGCCATCGCAATACATACCCATACATGATAGTCGAGTGCCATCGCCTTCTCATAACCAACGACTACGAACAATCCGAGTCCGATACAGTCAAACCAGAAAATCGTATTATTGAGATGTACAAGGAATTTACGGAAACAAAGTACTATAACAAAAGCAAAGAGTGTACATAAGATATATCGGCTCGATTGCATCCAGAAAGGTGGGACATCGAGCAAAAGATCGCGAAGCGTACCACCACCAACAGCGGTCACAAATCCGATGACTAAAGCCCCAAACCAATCGAACTGCTTAGCTGAAGCCAGCCGGATACCGCTTATCGCAAAGGCAATAGTTCCCAAAATCTCGATAACATCGACAAATTGGATCTGAGTGAGATCATCAAAAAGGAACATGATTTACAGTTAGGTTTTTACAGAATTATAATTAAATATATCGGTTATTCATCACTTATTATCATACCACTACCTATACATAATTTAGAATCGGCATCATATACCACCCCGAATTGTCCTGCAGCAATGCCTTGGATTTTTTCGTCTGAATGTATACGATATACATCTCCGATTTTCTCAACTCGTCCGTGCGTAAATTCAGGTGTATGGCGGATTTTAAATGTTACATCTTTACTGCCTTCAAAATCACCCCAGATATTTTCCGTAATAAACGAAAACCCTGAGAGATTCACTACATTTCCATACTGTGTTTCAGGATCATATCCATTAGACACATATATAATATTTCGTTTTGTATCTTTCTTTATCACAAACCAAGGGCCACCGCTCAAGCCAAGCCCCTTTCGTTGTCCTATAGTATGAAACCAATAGCCATCGTGTTTCCCTAAAACATTACCAGTCTCAAGTTCTACGATTTTGCCCGTACGTGTTCCCAAATAACGACGGATAAAGTCATTATAATTAATCTTACCCAAAAAGCAAATACCCTGACTATCTTTTCGTTGAGCAGAAGGAAGACCTTGTTCAGAAGCAATAGCACGTACTTCGCTCTTCAACAAATTACCAATGGGAAACATTAATTTAGACACTTGTAGATAATCTATCTGTCCAAGGAAATAGGTCTGATCCTTTACATGATCCTTAGCTGTTGAAAGCCATGTTTTGCCATTCAACTCCGTCGTTGTAGCATAATGTCCTGTAGCAATTTTATCAAATTCATTTCCCCATTTCTGTTCGAAGCAGCCAAACTTAATCATTTTGTTGCACATCATATCGGGATTAGGAGTGAGACCTCTCTTTACGGCCTCAATTGTATAACTGACTACATTTTCCCAATATTCCTCATGTAAAGACACGACTTCCATCTTACAACCATATTTTTTAGCTATATAAGTTGTTATTTCAATATCTTCTTCGGCAGGACAATCGATATAGCCCTGCTCATCTTCCATTCCTATCCGTATATAAAATATCGTCGGATCATATCCCTGTTCCTTTAGTTGATGTACAACCACGGAACTATCGACCCCACCCGATACTAATGCTGCTATCTTCATTCTGTTATCTAATAATTATACCTCTATGTATATTTATAAATTTGTAATTAACGAAATTTTCCCCCTATTTTTTTCAGTAATCCCAATGTTATACCTACTCCCATACGGACATAAAACTGACTCTGCTTATGTGATATATTGTAGTCATAGCCAGCTGAAACATAAAACACTGACCAATCTAAATACAGATTAGGAGTAACAATTACACCATTCTGGCCATGTGTAAGGTTGAAATTATATCCACCATCGAGACGCAATCCATACGAAATCGGACTTTCCATATTATTCCCCACCATCCATACGGATATAGGTTTGAAATTCAGACCAGATATTTTTGGGCCCGATGTGGTGTATTCCATCCCAGAACTTAATACAAATTGAAAAGCATGATCGTCATTTCCTAATATCTTATACGGAGCAGACATAGTAGCAGCAAACTGTCCTTTCGAGTCGGCCACTTGCCCTGCAACACCTATAAATTGCGCATACATAAAAGCAGGTAATAAGGAAAGGAATATGAAAATAATTCTTTTCATTCTGTAGCTTATCGAATACTTGTTTTCGCAAACATCTTAAATGTACCTAATCCGAGATTGACACCCAAGCGTACAAAAAATTGCTGTTCATTACCCGTCACATTCATGTCATATCCGGTTTTAAGGAAGAAACTCTTATAATCGAAATATATGTTAGGAGTAATGATTATACCATCTTTTCCATGCCGAAAATTAAACAAATATCCCGCATCGCAGCCTACCAATATGGTAAAAGGATGTTTATTGAAAAGAGATTCATTGATATATGAAGTGAATTGCAGTGGCTTTATATTCAACCCCGCGACAGGAGAACTGCCGCCTGTATAATCTATTCCGCTAGCTAAAAATGCGTTTAGTGCATTCTTCTTATGCCATACAGGAAATGAAGCATTCGCAGCAAACTGAAAATCATTGCCTTTCCCTTTTGCATCTGTATATTGAGCTCCTATGCCTATCAATTGTGCAGAGCACATTATAGGCAATAATAAAAATAAAAATATAATCTTTATTGCTTTCATCTGTATAAGTCTTATAAAGTACAAAATTACATTTTATTTTTCAAAACTAACTTTTTCAGCATCCAAGTCTGCCTTTGATTTACTTTGTGTCACTAAATACACTCCTCCGAATATAAGTACAGCTGCAATAAGTTTCTCCACAGTGAACCTGTCCATTCCCATAAATATAGCGACACCCGAAGCGATGAGTGGCTGCATATTATTATACATAGATATTGTAGTCGGGCGGATTCTTCTCTGGGCTAGCGGTATCATCATATATGTAAAAAAAGTAGCACCCAGCAATGTAAACGAAAGCAACAGATAAGGAAAAATATCAGGCTGATGAAAAAGTGGAGCTTCTATAACAGATTTATAACCGATAGGTAAGTCGATCAAAGCTGAAACCAGAAACATCCATTTCATCATCGTTATTGGTGAATATTTGGTTGATAACGGACGCGTTATAACCAGATAGAAGGAATAGAACAGTTGCGCACTCATTACTGACAAGTCTCCTATTAAGGGAGAACCCTGACCTGAAGACGATACTAAACTATGGCTCGTATATACCAAGAATATAGCACCTGCACCTCCGACAATTACACCGCCTGCTTTCTGGACAGTAATAGGCTCTTTCAGAATAATAGCAGCAAGTATCATTGCAAATAAAGGCCCGCTAGTGGTTATGATAGAAGCATCGACGGATGATGTCTGGCTGAGACCTATTGCAAACAAGCTTTGATTTATGAGCATTCCACAAAGCCCACCAATACACAGTACCAGAAGATCTTTCTTTTCAACCTTTTCTTTCTTGATAAATAACGATACAACCCAAAAGGTAATGGCTGCAAAGCTCATACGAAGCAAAGTCACAGCAGCAGGAGAAAGAAGCCCTTCTGCATAAAGATATTTATTGATAGGTATATTCAGACCGAATACGGTCATTACGAGGAGCATTATAAGATGCCCCTGTTGCTTCTCGGAAAGCGTCATCTTATTCGAAAATTTTACTTAGTTACTAAAATCCGAGACTTCGATTTTTCGTATCTGCTTATCTTGAAGTTTCGAGAAGAAGATCAGCATACATATCGCACCTATCATCGCACAGAACATATCAGATTGGGTATCCCAAACATACCCCTGCATCCCCAGAAAATCCTCTGCTCCATCACCTGACAATACAGCGACCCACCATTCTATTAATTCATAAAATGCGCTAATAGCCAAACATATACAAACAACAAAGAATGGAACCCATGATACTTTGCGAACGACATCGAGGCGGATAAGCAACTCCCGTGCTATCATAGCAGGGATAAATCCCTGAGCAAAATGCCCTACTTTGTCGTAGTTGTTGCGGCTCTGATCAAACACTTCTCTTATCCAATCGAACAATGGCACGCGAGCATAGGAATAATGAGCACCAACAAGGAGAATAATTAGATGAATCAATATGAAAATATAAGTCATATTGGTAAGCTTAAATCGCTTATATGTAACCATTAGTACAGCTACACCCACAATACATATTCCGGCCTCAAGGAACCAAAGCCCCATTTCATATGCCCCTATACCCGACCAAATGGCTACACCTAAAAATATGAGAAGGTAAGTCCAATGCTTCTTTTCCACCATAATAAATGCAGTTTATTTGTATGTGTTTAGATATATCTGCGCAATACTTTCCCGTATCTTGAGTGCGTAATAACGTAAGTCTGTACGCTTTGACTTTTTTTCATCAATTCTCAAAAGCTGCTTTTCCTCATTTTAAAGTTGTGTGATACGGCTGATATACTTACCTATTATATCAAACTCAATATTCACAATACTACCAGCCTTGATTTGATGAAAGTTCGTATGTTCGTATGTATATGGGATTATTGCAACTTCAAATGTATTATTTGTCGGTGCAACAACTGTAAGACTAACGCCGTTCACTGTCACAGAACCTTTATCGACTGTCAGATATCCTTTCTTCGCCATTTCACGATCAAATTCGTATTCAAATTTGAAATACCAGCTACCATCAGCCTCTCGTACTTCAAGACATTTAGCAGTCTGGTCAACGTGTCCTTGAACAATATGACCATCCAGACGTCCGTTCATCAGCATACTACGCTCCAGATTTACTTTATCCCCGACCTTTAACAATCCCAGATTGCTACGCTCCAATGTTTCCTTAATAGCTGTAACTGTATATTTATCTCCGTCGATATTTACTACCGTAAGACATACACCATTATGGGCAACACTCTGATCGATTTTCAATTCGTGAGTAAATGAACAGCTCATTGTCAAATGCAGATTCTCTGCTTCTTTTTGCAAGGAAACTACTGTTGCGGCTTCTTCTACAATACCTGAAAACATTATACTTGTATTTAAAATTGTTAGTTTATTTTGCGATGCAAAGTTACGCATTTATTTAGAGAAAAAGCGACAACTAGGGATGGACATTAGCAGATATCGTAATTCAAACTTAATTTTCAATCCCATAATTAATAATATCTGATTAACCGAGCAAAACATCCCATTAGCAATACAACAAAGTTAGCAATTTAAGATTCCATTCTTATTAGGATAAAGTACAATAACGTTTCTTTATCAAATATTATAGCTAATGCATTCATTTCAAAGTAAAAGTTACGTAAAAAAAAACTATCTTTGCCAGCGAATTTTTTCAATTTATTTGTAATATGAAGAAAATATTATTCATCGGCCTTTTTCTATTGACAATTTCAATCAATATAAAATCGCAAGCAGATAATAAAAACTGTTACTTTGGCTTCACTTTCGATGTTAGCAAAAACGACAATTGGGGATACGGTGAACTAATAATTACTGCTGTAGAGCCAAATTCGCCTGCAGAAAAAGCAGGAATAAAGGTGAATGACATCATCATGGAGATAAACGGGAAAGCTACTTATCTACGTGACAATCAAACAATAGCAGATTGGCTATTTGGTGACATGTATGCACCTACAGTAACATTCACTATACGAAATATGAATACATATTTCAAAGAATACACTTTGCATCGCAAATGCATCGCAACTAATTCAGTGAGTGAAAAAGAATTATCCAACATTTTCTCCTTCTACAGTCTTGAAAATACCAATCAACGTATCTTCACTCTTCCTCTACATGTAGAGCCTCGCAAAGATGTAGATTTCACTGATTATCATACATACGATTTCTTTAAAGATGATAAACCCGTACCTGCTATCGATGCTCAAATCATCGCCCTTCTGGAAAAAGAACTTCAAGCAAAAGGATTGGAACGCGACACCTCCGACCCTGATATCGTTGTACAGGCATATTACAATTATGAACCCAATACACAATTTACAGGATTAAACAATCCCAATCTTTCGGCTAATACGTGGCGCTACGATAGTGAAAGCGAACAGATGATACAATTACCTATCGTTAATCCGAAACTGCCTAATGCCGAAAAAATAAGCCAATATATAATAGAATACGGTTTTAGTTTCTACGATAGAAAATATATTGATGCCAATAATCTGACACAAATATGGGACTGCAACATAAAAGACTATCTGTCGTCGAAATACACATTGGAGAATTATGTCAGATTTCACACTCCATTGATGCTAAAACAATTTCCTTTCACAACACAAAAGATGGAAGCTGATTATTATACAGACTTTAACAGATACAATTACACCGGCTTATATTATGATGCGGATGACCTGACAATGATAAAAGATGTGGATATGGATTCTCCTGCCTATACAGCAGGTATCCGTCCGGGATATATTATCAGGAAAATAAATAATAAGAAATTCGAACCGACCAAAGAAAATATGTCGGAAGGATATAAAGCTTTTATATCCGAAACTATGGTATTCAGAGATCAAACCACACGCTTTACTAATGCTGATGGTTATACTGATTGTATGTATTGGAATGTAGGATATTATCCCGAAATAGCGAAAGAACTGAATAAGTCTAAATATGCAGCTCACTTCTCATATCTCTACGATTTCGAGAAATATGTGAATCCTAGGGAGGATAATAATACTATTACCTTCGAAGCATGGGATGGAATGCAAACACGAATATTCCACGTAACACCTGAAATACGGAGATCGGTCATAATTAGACCATTGTAACAAAACAAGAAAGAGGAGACTTTGGTTTCCTCTTTTTATTTAAGAATAATCCTCAATGTATCTAATAATCTCCAAGCTTGAAAATCAGGCAATAATTTCGTATCTTTGCACCCGATTTTGAATTTTACTTTGTAATTCTATAAAAACAAATGATAACAGTTTCTAATTTAGGTATCCAGTTTGGTAAGCGAGTTTTGTTTCAAGATGTGAATTTGAAATTCACTAGTGGTAATATCTATGGAATAATAGGAGCCAATGGTGCCGGAAAATCAACGTTTCTAAAAATTCTTAGCGGAGAAAAAGATGCTACAAGCGGAACATTCTCTTTAGGATCTGGTGAACGCTTGTCAGTCTTATCTCAGGATCACTTCGCCTTCGATAGCCAATCTGTAATGAATACAGTATTGCAAGGACATTCTATATTATGGGATATAATGCAAGAAAAAGATGCTTTATATGCCAAAGAAGACTTCTCTGACGCAGACGGAATAAAAGCTTCGGAGCTGGAAGAAAAATTTGCAGAATTAGAAGGATGGAATGCTGAAAATGATGCTGCCATACTTTTAAGCGGACTAGGCATAGCGGAAGACTTACATTATCAGATGATGAGTGATATAAGCGGTAAGCAAAAAGTCCGCATATTATTAGCTCGTGCGTTATTCGGTAATCCTGACAATTTATTGCTTGATGAGCCAACAAATGATCTCGACATAGAAACTGTAATGTGGTTGGAGAATTATCTTGCTAATTCAGAGAATACTGTATTAGTAGTGTCTCACGACCGCCATTTTCTCGACTCGGTATGTACACATACAGTTGATATAGACTTTGGAAAAGTAAACATGTTTGCAGGAAACTATAGTTTCTGGTACGAATCAAGTCAATTAGCTTTGCGCCAACAACAACAGCAGAATAAAAAAGCTGAAGAAAAGAAAAAGGAACTGGAAGAATTTATTCGCCGCTTTAGCGCTAATGTGGCCAAATCTAAGCAAACGACCAGTCGTAAGAAAATGTTGGAAAAGCTTAATATAGAAGAGATCAAACCATCGTCTAGAAGATATCCGGGTATTATATTCACGCCTGATCGCGAACCGGGAAATAAGATACTTGAGGTAAATGGACTAAGTAAGTCTATTGAAGGAAAAGTTCTGTTTGATAATATTAACTTCAATATCGAGAAAGACGATAAGGTGATCTTCTTATCCAAAGATCCACGTGCTATGACAGCCTTTTTCGAAATCATCAACGATTATATAAAACCTGATGCAGGTACATTCAGCTGGGGGCAGACTATCACATCAGCATATTTACCACTTGATAACGGTGATTATTTTAAGGACGATCTAAACCTTATCGACTGGTTATCTCAGTTTTCGGACGATACGAGCGAGATTTATATCAAAGGATTTTTGGGTAGAATGCTGTTCTCTGGAGAAGAAGTATTAAAAAACACCAAAGTACTCTCCGGAGGCGAAAAAATGCGTTGTATGATAGCTCGTATGATGATGAAGAGCGCTAATTGCTTAGTTCTGGATTCACCGACTAACCATCTGGACTTAGAGTCGATTCAGGCATTTAATAATACGTTAATACAGTTAAAAGGCAATGTGCTGATGTCATCACATGACCATGAGTTTATACAAACAGTCTGTAACCGTGTAATAGAACTTACACCCAAAGGCACGATTGATAAAATTATGGATTATGACGACTATATAACCTCTGAGGAAATAAAGACTCTGAGGGCGAAAATGTATAGCTAAGAGTGACTTTATTGTCATTTTATAAACTTCCCCGAATGCTTTTTAAAAAGCATCTTACACCGTGAATTTTTAACTTAATATATTTTCGGTGCAAAGAATTCTCTATACCTTTGCATCGAAAAATATAAATGCGTTTTATTTACACAATACAAAATGTCTGCAAAAAGAAACTATCTGAAAGAAATTTCATTATTTTTGTTTGATATGCTTATAACAAAAGAAATTAATATCAAGAAGGAGTTATTGTAGGGTGTTCTGGGCATTTAACCGCCAATAATTATGTAAGTCATCTTATTTTTACCGACCTTACAGTTCAAATATTTGCTTGTGAAAGTTGATCTTCGAATTTTGGTTATTGGAAATAGCTCCTTCAAGATATTCTCTGAATAATATAGAAAGCCTTCTGCTACTCATTGAGAAACAGAAGGCTTCAATTGATTTATATATTTTCTTACTTATTCTTCTCCTGTTAACATAGAATCTCGATAGCCCAGAAAGTAGAGAATACCGTCGAGGCCAACTGTTGATAGCGATTGTTTTGCATTTTCCTTCACTTTAGGCTTTGCATGAAAAGCGATACCTAGTCCCGCTATACCTAGCATAGGAAGGTCATTTGCGCCGTCACCCACAGCTACAGTCTGACGCATATCTACTTTCTCTACCTGAGCAAGTAAGCGAAGTAATTCAGCTTTACGCTTACCATCTACAATATCGCCGATATAGTTTCCAGTCAGCTTACCATCCTCTATTTCCAATTCATTGGCATAGACATAATCGAATCCATACTTATCTTTCAGATAATTACCGAAATAGGTAAATCCACCCGATAATATAGCTAGTTTATAACCTCCTTTTTTGAGAATACGGATAAGACGTGTCATACCTTCCGTTATAGGCAAATTCTCAGCTATTTCTTTCATCACCGATTCATCCAAACCTTTAAGTAGGCTTACACGCTTTTTAAAGCTCTCGGAGAAATCAATTTCGCCACGCATCGCCGCTTCTGTTATTGCCTTTACTTCCTCTCCTACTCCGGCACGTTCGGCCAGTTCATCTATAACTTCTGTCTGAATCAGTGTAGAGTCCATATCAAAGCATACAAGGCGACGCATACGGCGATACATACTCTCTACCTGAAATGCAATATCAATACCATGTTCGTCAGCTAATTTCATGAAATCATGTTTTAATTGCTGCACATCATCCACTGTACCTCTTATCGCCAATTCAATACATGATCTGCTGGGACGCTCCGATTCTGCTAGAGGAACACGGCCTGTCAGACGTATGATTTTTTCGATATTCAATTTATATTTTTGGCTTATATTTGCCACAGCAGATATCTCGTTGGGTTTTAGTGTTCGCCCTAGAAGCGTGACAATATAACGATTTTTTGTACCTTGCAAGCATACCCAGCGATTGTATTCATCTTTGCTTATCGGTGAGAAACGGATCATCACACCAATCTCTGAAGCTTTGAATAGTAAATCTTTTATCACTTCTCCGGCACTCTTCGCCTCGAACATTATAGCTAATGAAAGCGAATGATGAATATTCGCTTGACCTATATCAAGTATATTCGCATCGTGTTTAGCCAATACTGCAGTCAATGCAGCTGTTACGCCAGGCTTGTCCTCCCCGGACAAACTGGCTAATATTATTTCTGAATCTTCCATATAAAGAGGAATTTCTTGATTACAATATCGAAATTAATTGATGGAATCCAGCAGTCTCTTCTCTGCTGAGAGTGTTTTATTAAAATTGAATTGAGCAATTACTTGCTGCTTCAGTAAATCTATACGATCATTACACAAATTACCAATACTTCCTTCGTGTATATGATGTACTTTCTTGTCATGACTAAAATTTCCTTTTTCTATCTCTAACCCGACTTGTTTATAAGCGTCACGGAAAGGGACACCCTGCAAAACCAATCGATTTACCTCCTCCACACTGAAGATAAGCAGATATTTAGGGTCATCAAGTATATTTTCATTGATCTTCACTTCGCCCATCATTCTCGCAACCATTTGTAAACAATCATTTATTTCTCCAAATGACGGGATAAATGTTTCTTTTATGATTTGTAAATCACGAAAATAACCCGAAGGTAGATTATTTATTATTAGCGTTATATCGTTAGGTAGAGCCTGTAACTTATTGCATTTGGCACGTGTAAGTTCAAATACATCTGGATTTTTCTTATGCGGCATTATACTCGATCCGGTAGTATATTCGTCTGGCAACTTGATAAAACCAAAATTCTGACTATTGTATAAACAGGCATCATAAGATAATTTAGATAAAGTTCCGGCAATGCTTGCAATGGCAAAAGCAACAGTTCTTTCCATCTTACCTCGTCCCATTTGTGCATATACAACGTTATAATCCATCGAATCAAAGCCTAGAAGATCGGTCGTCATCTGCCTATTCAAAGGAAAGGAAGAACCATAACCGGCGGCTGAGCCTAAGGGATTTCTATTACAAATCTTATAAGCTGCCAACAGTAATTGCAAATCATCTACCAGACTCTCTGCATAGGCACCAAACCATAGTCCGAATGATGAAGGCATAGCAATTTGCAAATGGGTATATCCCGGCATCAGAATATCCTTATGCTTTTCACTTTGCAACAGAAGTGTATCAATTAAACTAGATATAGAGTCGGCAAGTATATGAATTTGGTCACGTGTAAAAAGCTTTAAGTCGAGTAAAACCTGATCATTACGTGAACGCCCGCTATGTATTTTTTTACCAATATCTCCGAGCTTACGCGTAAGCATCAATTCCACTTGAGAGTGCACATCCTCAATACCTTCTTCTATAACAAATTTATCATCTATCGCTATTTGATATATATTTTTGAGTTCATTCAAAAGAACAGATAATTCGCCCTTATCAAGAAGACCGATAGATTGCAACATCGTAATATGTGCCATAGACCCCAAAACATCGTAAGGTGCCAGATAAACATCCATTTCCCTATCCCGTCCGACAGTATAAGATTCTACATCTTTATTTACCTGAACATTCTTTTCCCAAAGTTTCATTTATTACTCTATAGCTCCTTTATTTATTAATTCCTTATATGGTAATTGTGCCAACAACTCGGCTACTTTCTCTATCCCGCTCTGCAATGGTTTCGACACCATAGGTGCTATAAATGCATTTAGTTCTGCCTTAACGGTTATTTTCATCTTCGTTTCCGCATCACTTACTGATTTTAGTTGTATCCACATATTAACACCAAAAGGTAATTGCTCTGCCTGAAACTTAATTGTTTTATTAGGTTCTCTTTCAACAACTACAAACTTAATTTTACCTACAGGATCCACTGTAACAGTGCATGAATCTCTATCGAAGGAAAAGTCTTTAATTTTATCTTGAGGTATTCTTTCCTTAGCAAGTTCCAGATTATTTAAATCAGACAGTACAATATATACATCCGCATCTGAATACGGAATAGTCTTTACATCACTAACAAATTCTGCCATTTATTAAGTTCTTTTATTTCCAATCAGCCGGAGCATTTCTCCACTCCTGTAATGTTTCGAGGTCGGACTCCGCAATATAATCTATGCGCAGAGCTTCTTTCAACACTGCATCATAATTAGTCAATGTTAATAGTTCTACGTTTGCCGCTTTAAATTTCTCCGTTGCAATAGGGAAACCATATGTAAAATTAGCAACCATGCCTATCACTTCGGAGCCATCTCTTCGAATAGCTTCAACAGCTTTCAGACTACTAGAACCTGTGGAAACGAGGTCTTCTACCACGACTACCTTACTTCCCGGCTTTAGTTCTCCTTCTATCAGATTTTCAAGACCATGATCCTTTGGAGTAGAACGTATATATATGAACGGTAATCCCAAGGCATCTGCAACCAAAGCTCCGGGAGCGATAGCCCCTGTAGCTACACCGGCAATTGCATCCACTTCTGTGAAATTTTCAAGAATGAGACGACTTAATTCTGTCTTTATAAAAGTACGTATCCGCGGGTACGATATCAATTTCCGATTATCACAGTAAATTGGAGATTTCCATCCCGACGCCCAAGTAAAAGGATTTGACGGTTGAAGTTTAATTGCTCTGATACTAAGAAGTTTCTCAGCAGTCAATTTTTCTAAAGTGTTCATATTTATCAATTATAAGCAACATTAATCAATGTATTCGGTTACAAATATACAATTATTAGATAGAAATAAAAGAATATATACTGGAAAGAAAACCGAGAAAAATAGAGATAAAATCAGAGGGAGCTACTATAATGAGTAACTCCCTCTGTATATGAAAGTCGTATTGGTGGATATAGCCGAAACTCCGTAAAACAGGATTTGAGTGCTTCGATCCCTTTGTAATCCACCGCGCTAAGCAACCCGAAGGTGTGGCCCGCCATTAGAATCAAAAGCTTGTCTCGGATATTTTATTCATTGATGAGCTTCCCAATCGACCAACACGACTTAAACTTTTTGCTGCATCATTTTCAATATCTCTATATCAAAGTTAAGCAGTATTATTGAATTATCCAAATAAATTTTCAATATTTTACTTCCTTATTCCGTGTATTACACCCACAATCTGAACAGCCGCAACTTCCTTTTTGTTCATTTTTTGAGAAGAAGAAGTTATATATCTTATATATAACTAATGCCATAACAGCTATTCCTATTATTGTAACAATTATCTCCTGATACATTATTATTTAGAATAATTATAGACAACAAAAGTATAGAAGAAATTATAAAATCTGCGTTAATACAGGGTTAAAGAAATAAAAAAAAGGAAAGCACTCTGCTTTCCTTTTTAAATATATAGAATAAGAATTATTGCGGTAATACCAAAGTTTCTTTAAAAGTTCCATTGAATGAAGCTGTAGGTAAAACAAATTTTAATTCAAATTCAATTTTATTATCATTTACACTTGAGGATACCATATAAGTGCTTATCATACCATATCCAGGATAATTTTCTCCTATAGGTTGCTTTTCTAAACTTAGAACATTCTCTTTATTGTCATCCATTATAAAAAGTATTGGATAACCTTTCACGTAAAAATCTGCCTGATATACCCGCGAATCTTCTTCTGCTACTTGAACATCAACAGTCCAAGAGTCTTCGTTTCCATCATCATCTGAAAAGAATTCAGAAATAAATGTTCCATCACCTATTGACACAAACGTCAATCGACGATTTACAGACACATCTATAGAAGAAAATGCAGCATTATCACCATCTGCATATAATGCAAATTGATCTTCATTAGCTAGAGCTAAGGTCATTACGTATACATCTGTAACTCCTAACTTTTCAAAATCATATTCTATCACAGCGTCAGCAACATTACTACCGTCTTGAAATATAACAGAGTTAGATTTCAGTTTAAAGCCTGGTGTCAAATCTGCACCTTCAGCAAAAGTCAATTTTAAAGGAACCTCTACTGTACCTTTAGTATTCCCTCTATATACCTTCACATAAAATACATTATTATCCTCAGTGGCCAATGAATATTTTATAGTCTCGATCGGGAATAAAGCTTGCACACTACCATCTCCTTCATATATTGTTCTCTCTGGGTCAGAGCATGATGACAATAATATCAAACTGAATAGAAAAGGTAAAAAGAATATATATTTTTTCATATTACGCATTTTAAGTCATTATTACATTGGATTCTGGTCTTTAATCTGATCCATATTTACATTACCATCAAACTCGGCCTGTGGTATTGGCAGTGTCAATCTCTTATCAGCAACCGCCACCTGTATCTTATAAGTATGATTAGATCCTGTATATGTTCTATTATAACCTAATCTCAAACGCTTAAGATCGAAACCACGAGGATACTCTCCCCATAATTCTATTCTTCTTTGAAGAAGAACTTCTTCTAGCACATTAGTGGGAGCATCTAAAGTATTCGATCCATACGTTTTACCATTTACTAAACCTGCCAATCTATCAGCGTATTTAGGATCACGCTTATCTCCAAGCAGCTGCAAATATCTACGAGCTTCAGTATAATTATCTAAACGAGCTTCAGCCTCAGCGGCAATCAAAATCATTTCCTCCACTCTCATTATCAGATAGTCTCCAATTCGAGTTGTTACGTTAGCATATCTAAATTTCAATTGGCAATAGCTGACCATCGAATTACCCGTTTGCTCTTTATCGGAAGACATTGGAGCTCTCCACCATTGTATTTTCCGCTCATCTGTACTCGGTATCAAATTATAAAGTCCTGTAGATATAATACGCCTTGCTCGTGAAGCATACATGCCTGGAGCATCAGCATCCATATGAGAGAAAAAACCAGGAAATCCTTCACTCTGTGTAGCAATTACTTCTAATGCCCACATTGCATTAGCACTTGTCTTTTTATTCCACCCCAAGAAATCAGCAACAGGAAGTACTGTAAGACCAGTCTTTTTCATAGCTTCTTTCGCGGCAGTGAGTGCGCGATTATAATCTATGCCTTCATTCAATGCTATTCTAGCCTTAATACCATTAGCTACATAATAATCGATATTCGATTCATGTTCACGGGTCCAGCCGTTTTTTTGTGCTTCTTCTAAAAATTAAAAAGATTTATCAATATCAGTATTGATCAGAGTGTAAACATCTGTTATTTTCCCTCTAGGAGCACCTTCTGTTTCTAGAGTAGTGGGCTTAGTGTATATAGGAACTCCTGCCTGATCTGTACCTTCTGCTATTGATTGTTGGTAGAATTGAATCAAATATGAATATGCAAAGGCGCGCATCGCATAAGCCTGTCCTAGAACAGCTTGGGATTTAGCTGTTTTAGTCCATACATTTTCTTGTGCTATAACAGTATTAGCATTGCTAATAAGAGTATAAAAAATATTCCATGTCTGATAAGGCCGTCCTCTATCATCAGAATAATCTGAAGCAACCTGAAGTCTGTAATCATACCAGAACCAGCCCTGTCCTGCAGCTAACATAATATGATCTTCTCCCATTAAGTCTGCCGCCTGAACATAAGCCATTATACCACTATTTTCACCTTCCCATCCAGGTCCCCAGTCAGACACATACAATGCTCTATACATACCGTTCAAGACAGCTTGACCTCCATCAGGGTTGTTCAACATTATTTGTCCAGATATCTTATCTGTAGGATTTGTCTCCAATTCACTACTACAGGATATCAAAGATACTGCACCGATAAATGTCAATAAATATAATATTTTTTTCATATTCTCTAGTTTAATTCAGTTAAAATTTAAGATCAAGCCCGAATGATATTGTTCTTGATGGAGCATAAACATAAGTTGTTCCTCCAGTAAAATTATATTGAGGATTCATACCCTTCAAATGTGTAAACATTATTAAATTATCTGCTGTAGCAGATAATCTAAGAGAGCTAATACCTACACCCTTCAATATCTTAGATGGAATAGTATAACCTAATGTTATGTTCTTAATTGCAAAATAAGAAGCATCAATCAGATCATCAGTAGTTGTTATATAGTTCTTACCTATTTCTAAATAAGGCACATCCGTTATATCGCCAGGATTTTTCCAAGCTCTCTCCCTATCTTTATGCGCAGCTTGTCCCACATAACCTGGATATAAGAATCCTCTATAAACTCCATCAAGCACTTTACCACCGATAGAATATGTACATAACAAACTCAAATCGAAATCCTTGTATCTAAATTCATTTAAAATAGATCCTTCAAAATCAGATAAACGACTACCAGCAATCTCTCTACTTGCCTGAGCTTTACTATCATCATTAGTTATATATGGTTCACTTTTATTTCCATTTGCATCTGTATCATAAGCCCAATATAATTGATCTCCTGTTGCAGGATCAACTCCTGCTGATTTCGCAACATAAAAAGAATAAAGAGTTTCACCTTCTCTTATTATTCTAGCACCATCGATAATATCTCTATTATCACCATACAATTTAGTCACTTTGTTTTTAAGTGTGGAACCCATTAAAGTTATCCCCCAATTGAAATCAGGAGTCTTTATAACGTCTCCACTTAAGGTAATCTCAATTCCTTTATTTGTCATCTCTCCTACATTTCTATAGTAGCCACTAAATCCAGTAGACACAGCCATAGGATAGAACAATAACAAATCCGTTGTCTTACGGTTAAACAATTCAAAAGACGCTGACAATCGATTAAATAATCTAGCCTCAACACCAAGATTAAGGTTACCGTTCTTTTCCCACTTCAAGCCAGTGTTTTCAAGAGATGAAATCAAAGCTCCACTTAATGTTGAGTTTGGCCATGCTAAATCATAGAAAGACTGCCAAGCATAATACAATTGAGTCCCATCTTCATTCAAAATATTATCATTACCTTGAACTCCATAACTTGCTTTAACTGTCAAATTATCAACCCATTCTACATCTTTCATAAAATCCTCTTGACTCAAACGCCAACTAGCTCCTGCAGACCAAAAAGTACCCCAACGTTTTCCTTTAGGGAAACGTGATGAACCATCAGAACGAAGGCTCCCTGAAAGATAATATTTATCCTGATAGCTGTAGTTCAATCGAGACAATACAGCATCAATTGTATATAAATCTTGATAAGAGCTACCTCCAGTTATATTTGTCGCTGCATTTAACTCATATAGTCCTCCAAAAGGAAATCCAGTCTTACTACTACCTAGATAATTATACTGATATCTATAGAACTCATGTCCAACCATAGCATCAATAGTATGATCATTAAATGTACGATTATATGATAATAACTGATTAAATGTAAAACTAAAAGTTCTACGAGTACTTTTAGTTAGAGACCCTTTAACAGCTTCCGAATTACCAAAATACGGATTGTAATATGTCATAACTGCTGCATTCTGATAGTCAACACCAAAATTTGCAACTAATTTCAATCCATCTATTGCTGTATTTTTAAAATTCCCAAGCTCTATGTATGTTCTACCACTAAAATTATCACTTTCGGTACCATATTTATCGTCATACAATGTTGCTACAGAGTTAAATCCAGGTGATGCTCCTGATCCACGACTACCTCCATAGTCAAAGACTTTCTCTCCATTTTCCATTTTATAACTACCATCTGCATTTCTTTCATAAATAGGATAGATTGGAGACATTAATTGTGCCGAGTAAAAAGTATTAGAATTTGCACTCGTTCCAGTATTGGCTGTATTCGATGTGTTCTTAGCAAAGTTTATATTTAAACCAGATTTAACCCATTTATGCAATTCTGAATCTACGCCAACACGACCTGAAAAACGTTCAAATTTTGTTGTTTTTAATAGACCTTCTTCATTCAAATATCCCAATGAATACATATATTTAGTCTTATCATTACCTCCCGAAACACTTAAGTCATATTCCTGACGTAAAGGGTTATCTGCAGTCACAAAATCATACCAATCATCATGATATCTTAATGTAGCTTTTGGATTAATCTTTCCTGTTACAGGATCGATTAAATCAGCCGCCTTCATATTATATGGATTATACATCTCATTTTCACCAAATATATAATTAGCACCAGAAACCATCGCTGCAATCGCTGCTGTACCAGCATTTTCAGGAGCAACACCACTCCTTATCTGATCTATTCTGTTAGAATGAAATATAGATTCGATGTATCCAGCTTCATTCATAGTCTCATAACGAGGAATAGCTCTGGATGCAACGCCCCAATTTGCTTTTAAATTCACCTGCATTTTTCCCGATTCACCGCGCTTTGTAGTAATCATGATAACACCATTTGCTCCACGAGCACCATACAAAGCTCCAGCAGAGGCATCTTTAAGAATTGTCATCGAAGCTATATCATTTGGATTAATTGCGCTAATAGATCCATCATAAGGAACGCCATCAACAACATACAAAGGGTTACTTGAAGCATTGATAGACCCCATACCACGAACACGAATCGAAGCACCTTCTCCAGGCTGCCCTGAACCTGATGTCGTTTTAACCCCTGCAGCTAAACCTTCTATAGCTTTAGTCACATTGGCCACAGTACGTTTTGTTATTTTATCATTTTTAATAACATCTGCCGAACCTGTAAATGATTCTTTCTTTGCAGTACCATATGCAACGACCATCACTTCATCCAATAATCTTTCGTCAGATTCCATTACGACTCTCATATTCTGAGATGCCGCAACTTCTACAGATTGCATCCCTATCAAAGTAAAAACCAGTGTAGTCTTACCGTCTGGAATATTTAAAGAGAATTTTCCCTCTGTATCAGTAACTGTACCTACAGTTGTCCCTTTAACGGAAACCGAAGCACTCACAACAGGCTCACCGTTACTGTCAATCACAGTACCAGCTACTCGGCTTGTTTGTGCTACAATAAATCCTATGCTCAATAGTAAGCAGGATAAAATCAGCATCAATTTTTTCTTCATACAAACACTACTTTACTCAAATACTACGGAACAAGTTCCGCAGGTTGAAAGGTAAAAGGATAAATCCTTTTGCGTTAATACCTGTTTGAAAACAGGGGTTTTCTTTTCCCTAACGGGAAAATTCATCCGATAACTTGAAAAATAAAATTTAAAACTTTCAATTTAACACTTTGATACCGTGAGAGGTTTTTTAGCATTAGTTTGTTTTTTACTTTGCAAAATTAGACAATTTTCACGAATAAAAAAAATTTCGGTTATATTAGAGCAAACCTAACAAATTGAAAGCCATATGAAGCAATTACACACAAAAACACATTACCACCAAATCAATTTTAGTTAAAAAACAACATATACTGAGAAAAAAGAGCAATATCAAATTTTAATTCAAATGATAATTAACTTCTACACAGTGAAAAAAATACAAATTTAACACTTTTATATCCTATTTTATTCTAAAACAAAAAAGAGTAGCCTCAACTACTCTCTTTTCTATTTTGAATATACAAACACCATATTCAACTAACACGAAGACATTTACATATTACTTTATAGCAAGCTTCCAATTTGATAAACTAAAAAAGATATAACCCAAGCCAATAAAGTTGTATACACAATACTAAAAATGCCCCATTTCCACGAACCAGACTCTTCTTTTATTGCTGCAATAGTTGCGACACAAGGAAAGTAAATCAGAATAAAAAGCAACAAACTGACAACAACCAATGGTGTAAATACAGGACTACCATCCGAATTCGTTTCACTAGTTAGACGAGTCTCTAAAGATTCTTGATTTTCAGAATCACCTGTATATAATACGCCCAATGTGCTGACTACAACTTCTTTCGCAGCCATACCAGATAGAAGACTCACACTTATTTTCCAATCAAATCCTAACGGACTCATTAATGGTTCTATTGTTTTACCAACACGCCCTATATATGAATTTTCCTGATGAGCTATATTACGTTGTTCCTCAATTTCTTCTTTCAACTGTTCATTTTCGGCCTCATCGACCGTTCCATTTTCATACCTCAGCTCAACATCGGCTATTTGCTTATCAAAATGATCTTCACGCTCCCTATTCTGTGGAAAATATCCTAAAAACCATATAATGATAGAGGCAATAAGAATAACTCCCCCCATTTTTCGTAGATATTGTCTTGATTTATCCCACATATGAGTTGCCACAGCCTTTAAGGTAGGCATACGATATGGCGGTAATTCCATCACAAAAGGTGTATCTTCTTTAGGAAAAAGAAACCTTTTAAATAAACGCGCAGAAATTACAGCTATCAGTATTCCTGTAAAATACAGCCCAAACAACACAAAACTTGCGTATGATTTAAAGAAAACGCCAACAAAAAGAAGGTATACAGGCAATCTTGCACTACATGACATGAAAGGATTAATTAGCATAGTTATCATCCTACTATTGCGGCTTTCTATCGTCCTGGTGGCAAGAATTGCAGGTACATTACAGCCGAAACCCATAACCAGCGGTATAAATGATTTTCCATGCAATCCCATTTTATGCATCACCTTATCCATAATAAAAGCTGCACGAGCCATATAACCCGAATCTTCCATAAAGGAAATGAAGGCATATAATATTAATATATTGGGTAAAAAGACAATAACACCACCAACGCCACCGATAATACCATCTACTATAAGATCTTTCAGCATACCATTAGCCATTACACCTCTTATATAGTCTCCTAAAAGAGCCACCCCATTCTCTATCCATTCCATAGGATAACCTCCCAAACGAAATGTACATTCGAACATAACCCACATAAAAAAGAAGAAAAGCGGGAAACCTACATATTTATTGGTAACGATAGAATCTATAATACGTGTACGATCCGATTCATTTATCTTTTCTTTTAATGTCTCTTTCAATCCACCGGCAATAAACCCATAGCGAGCATTAGTCAAAGCTGATTCTGTATCTTCACCTAATGTTTCTTCAACAGATTTAACTTCAACATCTCTTTGCTCCAGAATCTTCATATGACCAGGCAAGCTCTTCACATAAGACTCTACATCTTTATCCTTTTCTATAAGTTTAATTGATATATAACGTCGCGGAAAAGCCAAACGACTGTCTTTTTCTCGTTCAAGTTCTATATTTAGCCGGCTTATTGAATTCTCTATCGTATTACCATAATATATATGCACACGACGTGAAACCGGCTCCTTTTCTTCATATGTACGAATTACAGCATCAAACAATTCACTTATACCTGAGCCAGTCTTAGCTACAGTGGGAATCATGGGAATACCAATCATCTTTGAAAGCATCTGATAATCAAAATTTCCACCACTCGACAACAATTCATCATACATATTTAGCGCCATAACAACAGGCACCTCCATATCTATCAATTCTGTAGTCAGATATAAGTTACGTTCAAGATTAGATGCAGCTACAATATTAATAACAACATCCGGCTTATTTTCAACAATATGTTGACGAACGAAAAGCTCTTCTGGAGTATAGGCCGAAAGTGAATAAGTCCCTGGCAGGTCAACAATACGAAACACATAACCTCCATGCTTAAATCGCCCCTCTTTAGAATCAACAGTCACACCTCCATAATTGCCGACATGCTCATGAGCACCTGATGCTATATTAAACAATGAAGTTTTCCCAGCATTAGGATTTCCGACCAATGCAATCGTAATAACCTTCTTCTTTCCGTTATTAATTTTTCCAGAAAGAATAGAATTTTCCGCTACTACTTGCTCCACCTCAGAAGCTTGTTCTTGCTGATGCGATAATGTTGTATTTGAGATCACACTTGTATCTGGATGTTCGACTTCTATTAGGGTCGCCTCGCTACGACGAAGAGAAACCTCATAATCCATTATTTTGTACTTAATTGGATCTTTCAGGGGGGCATTCAATATTACCTTGATAGTTTTACCTTTGATAAATCCCATCTCCAAAATACGCTTACGGAAGGCTCCGCTACCGTTAACCCGGACTATAACACCTTTTTCTCCGGTTTTCAATTCAGATAAAAGCATCCTTACAATCTATCTTTAAATTAAGGATACAAAGATGCATATTTTTTAGCAGATACTAACAAGATAAAAAGCGATTATTTAGAATCAATATAAAAAAGAATTTAGAATATAAGTGAAATAATCTGGTATCAATATCACAAACGTCAAATAATGTCAACTCTGATAATCTTATAAAACTTTGAGAAAATGACATAGAAAAACCAATGCCTTAGAGTTTTATTTTCCAATGACTAAATTCCACAATCAACTTTCACAAGCAAAACGATGAAATAGTATTTATCTATAAATAAATGAAAGTCACTGTCGGAGTAATAAATGCCCAATATATCCGATTTCCCTCTGCAGCATTGGTTTTATATATTTTAATAACTTAATTGACGACTAATATTTCCTTTCCTCTTTATCCGACCAACCAGTAAAATCTGCAACGAGTGAATCGCTAGAAGAACCTGTTCGTTTTTAAATTAAGTTTATAATATTCAAATAATAATCTCCTTATTCGTGTGGTATAATAACTTCGGATCCATTACCCTGATTACCGAGCGTAAAATTACAACTTTGTTTTTATATTACAAATTTTGCGACACCTAATTCTTACAATTCACTATCTTTGCAGACTAATATTATTAAATTGTGATTTATCCAGATAATTTCGAATATAAAATAGGTTTCGACAAAATCCGGCAACTACTTATAGCTAAATGCTTAAGCCCACTAGGAGAAGAGAAGGTACAAGATATGTCTTTTTCTTCCACCTATATAGATATAATTGATAATCTCTCACAAACTGAGGAATTTATTCGCATTATACAAGAGGAGGATAACTTCCCCACAAACTTTTTTCTAGATGTACGTTCATCATTACGGAATATACGCGTGGAAGGCACATGGATAGACGAAAATGCATTATTCGATTTACGCCGCTCTTTGCAAACAATTCGTGATATAGTAAGCTTCCTAAAAAAAGAAGAAGAGGAGAATACTCCTTATCCTCATTTATATAAACTATCGGGGGAAGTTGTAATATTTCCTCAATTAATAGGCAAAATAGACAATATACTCGATAAATTTGGAAGAGTAAAAGACAATGCCTCACCTGAATTGAATCGCATAAGAAGAGACATCGCCCATATATCGAGTGGTATATCGAAAAGCCTAAATGCGATACTACGTTCTGCTCAAAGTGAAGGATTGGTAGAAAAAGACGTCACCCCCACTATGCGTGACGGACGATTGGTAATACCTGTTGCACCGGCATTTAAACGCAAAATAAAAGGTATTGTACATGATGAATCCGCATCGGGCAAAACGGTATTCATTGAGCCGGCCGAGGTTGTAGAAGCTAACAATCGTATTCGCGAGCTTGAAAGTGAAGAACGTCGCGAGATCATAAAAATACTTACAGCATTTACCGATATAGTACGCCCTCTGGTTCCAGACATTCTTCAGTCATATGAGTTTCTGGCGCTGATAGACTTTATCAGGGCTAAAGCTATATTTTCCATTGATTTGGGTGCGATAAAGCCATCTATAGAAAACAAACAAATCATAAGATGGTACAGAGCCAAACATCCACTATTATATATATCGCATCGCAAGCAAAACAAAGAAATTATACCTCTTGATATAGAACTAGAAGGTGAAAATAGAATACTCATTATATCAGGTCCGAATGCAGGCGGAAAATCAGTTTGCCTAAAAACAGTTGGACTTCTCCAATATATGGTTCAATGCGGGTTGCCTATTCCGCTTGACGAAAGATCTATTGTCGGTGTATTTGACAACATATTTATTGACATAGGCGACGAACAGTCCATAGAGAATGATTTGAGTACATACAGTTCGCATCTTACAAATATGAAATTCTTTGTAAGGAATTGCGATGACAAAACCATTCTATTGATAGACGAATTTGGTGGAGGAACAGAGCCTCAAATAGGTGGAGCTATTGCCGAGTCATTACTCAAACGTTTTAATGAAAAACGAGCTTACGGCGTTATAACCACCCACTATCAGAATTTAAAACATTTTGCAAATGAGAACAAAGGCGTAATAAATGGAGCAATGCTTTATGACCGCCATCTGATGCAACCATTATTTACGCTTTCCATAGGAAATCCGGGAAGCTCCTTTGCTATAGAAATTGCAAGGAAAATAGGCTTACCTGAAGATGTAATCGGAGATGCCTCTGAAATAGTGGGAAGCGACTATATCAACATGGACAAATATCTGCAAGATATTGTTCGTGATAAGCGTTATTGGGAATCTAAGCGCCAGAATATACGCCAAAAAGAAAAACGTCTGGAGGAGATTACCGAGACATACGAAACGGACCTCATGAGTGTTGAAAAACAACGTAAGGAGCTAATACGAGAGGCTAAGGCTGAAGCAGAACGTATTCTAGCCGAAGCCAATGCAAAAATAGAAAATACGATACGCACTATACGCGAGTCTCAAGCTGAAAAAGAAAAAACGAAGCAAGCTAGACAATCTCTTAACGAGTTTAAGACCTCATTAGGAAATATTGACAATCTGGCAGATGATAAAATAACCCGAAAGATACAGAAGCTAAAAAATAAGGAACAGAGCAAAAAACAAAAAGAAAAGCAGCCTGAAAAGCAGAAGCAAACTACAATTTCGATAGGCGATAATGTTCGCATAAAAGGACAAACTTCAATCGGACAAGTAGTAGATTTACAGAAAGGAAATGCAATTGTCGCTTTCGGAATGATAAAATCGACTGTAAAAGCTGATAGCCTCGAATACATAAGCAAAAACCAGGTTAAGAAAGAAAACAAAAGCACAATTGTAAGTGCTGTAGCAAGTGACAGTATCCGTGAGAAGAAGTTGAATTTTAAGCAAGACATAGATGTACGCGGAATGCGCGGCGATGAAGCTTTGCAAGCTGTTATGTATTTTATAGATGATGCTATTCTCGTCGGGATGCCACGAGTACGCATCCTACATGGAACGGGTACAGGAGCGCTTCGCCAAATAATACGGGATTATCTGCGATCAACTCTGGGTGTACATAATTATCAAGACGAACATGTACAATTTGGAGGTACAGGCATCACGGTTGTGGATTTAGAATAAGCTCATTATTATTTATTTCCACAAAGACACCCAATAATAATCATAATAAAAATGGCATTATTATTGTTTTAAGTATATACTAATAGAAGTATACAAAATTGAAATGACAAAAACTGCAATCATAATAGGAAGTACAGGTATGACAGGAACTCATCTCTTGAAGATTCTACTCACAAGTAGCGTCTATGATAAGGTTATTAGTTTCGTTCGCCACAGCACTAAAATATCACACCCAAAACTCATACAACACGTTGTCGATTTCGATCAGCCGGAGTCTTACCAAGATTTGATAGAAGGAAGCGATATGTTTTGCTGCTTAGGTACAACAATTAAAAAAGCGGGAAGCCAAGAAGCTTTCGAAAAAGTTGACTTACAATACCCTTTACAATTTGCTAAAATAGCAGCAAGCAAGGGTATAAAACAATATTCTATCATATCCTCAATAGGTGCAAATCCTCAATCCAGTAATTTCTATCTGAGAACTAAAGGAAAATGCGAAGAAGAATTAAGGAAGCTAGCTTTTCAGTCAACATCTATATTCCGTCCGTCTTTATTGATCGGCAATAGAAAAGAATTCAGATTAGGTGAAAAAGTAGGTAAATATGCTATGAAATTCTTTTCAGTATTCTTTATTGGAAAGATAAAGAAGTACAAGTCTATAAAATCAAAAAATGTAGCCTACGCTATGTACTCGATTGCTCAAAGTAACACGGTAGGCTATCATATATACGAATCTGATAAAATATCAGATATTTCGACACATAAGATCAAATAAATATTTTATAAATTTCTTATCCAGATATTACGGAAAGCAACACCTGTTCCATGATCTTGGAGTTTTAACGGTAGACGACCATGAGCAGTGTATTTAGGGAATCCTATATAAGGTGTATCTCCTTTTAATATAAAGTTGTTCTGTACCAATACGCCATTCAAAACCACAGTTATCATTGCCGGAGTTTCTAGTTTGCCATCAGTGCCAAATACTGGAGCTTTCCAATAAATATCATAAATCTGCCATTCTCCATTTTTAGTATAAGCATTCACATTTGGAGCTTGCTGTTTATATATACTTCCAACCATTCCGTTTACATATGTTGAATTGTTGTCTGCATCCAGAACTTGAACTTCATATATACTTTGCAAGAAAACTCCACTATTTCCGCGATTCTGACCTGAGTGATTCCCTGGAGCCGGTGATTTAAATTCGATATGCAACTGACAGTCACCAAAATATTCTCTCGTACAAACATCTCCCGTACCTGGAACGACTATCATCTCTCCATTTTCAACCTTCCACTTCGCTTCTCCGCCATTAGCAGACACCCATTTCGACAAATCATTTCCATCAAATAAGACTACAGCATCAGATGGGGCTTGTCCCGTTACTTTTGCAGGAGTCACTTTCGACGGTTGGGGGTAATACCACTCAGTGCTTTCCGGTTTCATTTGGGCATAAATTGCTCCAGTTAATAATAAAACAGCATTTAGTAAAATAATTTTTTTCATAGGTATTCTTTATTAAATTTGGGCATAAAATTAGCAATAAATATTAGACAAACAGGTTATATAACCATTAACTCAAATACTACGGAACAAGTTCCGCAGGTTGAAAGGTAAAAGGATAAATCCTTTTGCGTTAATACCTGTTTGAAAACAGGGGTTTTCTTTTCCCTAACGGGAAAATTCATCCGATAACTTGAAAAATAAAGGGAGGCTACAATATTGTAGCCTCCCTTTTCTATATTTATTATCAACCTAGTTAAATCCAACGAACATAAGCAAAATCTTGACGATGAGCCATATTTGGATGCTTCGGATAAACACGGAATGCAAAATGACATGTCCCTGGTATTCTAGCCACAGTTTGCAACTCGAAATAGAGCTTGGAACCATCTTGTTTAACTTGCTTAAACTCCTGAGTCAATAAGAATTTATCTACTTTTTGGTCTGGATCATATTCCGTTAAAACACAGTCTATGCCCAAATCTCCTTTCATCTCTTTTTTATCTATAACAACTTCCACCTTCATAGCTTCCCCTTCGGTCAGATTTGGTGCTACGAGCTGAGCTCCATTGCTAATATCCTGGCCATTGAATAACAATTGGTCTACAGTAAATTTATCCCAATTAAGAGCTGTATCTTCTTTCCAAGCTGCTAGTTCTTTAGCCTTCGCATAACCGTTTTCTGTCACGAATTTAGCTCGGGCTTGCTCTGGTTTATAGAAATTCTTAATATAATCATCTATCATGCGCTTAGTCGTATACTCAGGGGCAACATGCGCTATAGAATTCTTTATATACTGAATCCATTCAGGAGAATATCCTTTCGAATTACGAGCATAATATAGAGGAAGTATTTCATTCTCGAATGTAGAATAGATTTCAGAAGCATCCAATTCATCTTGATATGCCTGATTTGAATAAGTACGTTTATCTGTCAGACACCATCCAGCATCTTCACGATAACCCTCATACCACCATCCATCAAGTACAGAGAAGTTCAATACACCGTTCATCAAAGCTTTTTCGCCAGATGTTCCCGATGCTTCGAGCGGACGAGTCGGCGTATTCAGCCAGATGTCCACACCCGAAATCAAGCGTTTTGCTAATCTCATATCATAATTTTCAAGGAAAATAATTTTTCCCAGAAATTCAGGACGACGCGATATTTCTACTATCTGCTTAATCAATCCTTGTCCGGCACCGTCTGCAGGATGCGCTTTTCCTGTATATAAAAACTGGATAGGATATTTTTCATTATTCACCAATTTAGCCAAACGATCCAGATCTGTAAACAATAAATGTGCACGCTTATAAGTAGCAAAACGGCGTCCGAATCCGACAAGCAGTGCATCCGGATTTATTTTATCTACTATAGAGAATATAGCTGAAGGAGCTTTCTGGTTTTTAATCCATCCATCTTTCATTTGTTCCTGTACATAGCTGATAAGTCGCTTTTTCATAGCTGAACGTAACTTCCATATTTCAGCATCAGGAACACTAAATATATTATCCCATATCTCGTGATTAGACTGATCTTCGTAAAAATCTTTATCAAAAGTTTTTTCATAAAGAGCTTTCATCTCTTTTGCTGTCCAGGTTGGCATATGTACTCCATTTGTCACATGGCCCACATGGAGTTCTTCCGGAAAATAACCCGGCCATACCGGTTGGAACATATTACGGGAAACTATACCATGCAAATAGCTAACACCATTGGCTTCCAAACATGTATTAAGGGCAAATACACTCATGCTGAATTTTTCAGAACTACCCGGATGCTCACGCCCCATATCCATAAAATCTTGCCAAGAAATACCCAATCGAGCTGGAAAACCACCCATATATTTCCCTAACAAGCCTTCATCAAAATAATCATGTCCGGCAGGGACAGGGGTATGTACTGTATATAGACCAGATGCACGCACCACTTCCAATGCCTGATTGAAAGTTAAGCCTTCACCTTCAATAAGATCCAACAAACGCTGAACATTTATAAAAGCAGCGTGCCCCTCGTTACAATGATATATTTCTTTTTTTACACCTAATTTGTTCAGCAACAGAATACCTCCGATTCCCAGTAAATATTCCTGTTTCATGCGGTTTTCCCAATCACCTCCATATAATTGATGAGTAATAGGGCGGTCCCACTCACTATTTATATCTAGATCTGTATCTAAAAGATATAGACTGATACGCCCTACATTTACCTTCCAAACATTCGCATAAACATCTCTATCATGATATGGCACTGCCAAAATCATCTGATTGCCATCTTCATTTAGTACAGGCTCAATCGGCAATTCACCAAAATTCTGAGGCTCATAATTCGCGACCTGCTGTCCGTCAGGAGATATGATCTGTGTAAAATAACCATAGCGGTAAAGGAAACCAACACCTACTAAATCGACATGGCTATCGCTTGCTTCTTTTAAATAATCTCCGGCCAAAACCCCTAAACCTCCTGAATATATTTTCAGTGCATGGGTGAAACCATACTCCATACTAAAATATGCGATGGAGGGTTTAGACGAATCAAATTTTTGAGACATATATGTTTCGAAATTCTTAACGACACTTTTCGCTTTATCCATCAAAGCAGCGTCTTTTAAGATTTCGTCAATTCTTTCATAAGAGATTTTTTGGAGAAATACGACCGGGTTATGTCCGCATTCTTTCCATACAGTTGGGTCAAATTCTGCAAAAAGATCCATTGCATCATTGTTCCATACCCACCACAGGTTGCGAGAGATTTTCTCTAAAGGAAGTAACTCCTTTGGCAGGTTCACTTGTGTGTACGCACTCCTCCAAGATGGAGAGTTCGAATAACTAGCTTTAATTCTCATAAATTATTTATTATTATAAACTGTAGATTTTGCCTAATTCATCAAATACCTTACTGTTTGCCGTAAAACAGAGATTACAAAAATAGTAAAAATCAGCGCATTAAACTAACCATTTTATTAATATAGGGCTACTCTTTGCAAGTACATCCAGTATTATATATCAATTTCTTTCTATAGCCTTACTCAAAGCAATGCTATACGCTTCTTTATAATATCGGTAAAAATGCGCCCAATCGGCCAAAGCCGCCCGATCTAATGCAGCTTTACGCAACACACGTTCTTGTTCATTACTTTTTGTAGTCATCTCAAAAACAAGATTACATATATCTTCAGAAACCTCAATGAAGTTATAATCGTCACGCGTAACAACCTCTGCACCATCGTCCATACCTTTTACATCTCCCATTTTACGCATCCATAAGCCAAAGCCGGCCAATGAGGTAGTAATTGTAGGTACTGAAAAGGCGATACTTTCGTGAGGTGTATACCCCCACGGTTCGTAGTAAGATGGAAAAACTGTAACATCCAACCCTATCAGTAAATCATAATATGGGATATCGAATATACCGTCATTACCATTGAGATAGGATGGAACAAATATGACTTTCACTTTATCCTCTTTCTTATTATCCATACCCAGATAACTAATTTGATTTAGAACCGAGTCATGATTCATATTATGCAGCCAATGTGTTACATAAGGATAACTCAGAGCTGTATTGGGCGTTTTGCTATGCTTCAATCGCTCTTGTAATTCGGTACGAGGACCACTTATCCAAGCCGGAACCATAATAAAGGCAATAACATCTTTTTCTAGTTGTTTAATCTTCTCCAAACGATGCATAGAATCTATAAAAATATCGATCCCTTTATTGCGATATTCATATCTCCCACTTGTTGCTACTAGTAAGGCATCAGGTTCAATATCATATCCTAATAGTTTCTCTGCGACATTAATGAGTCTTTTCCGTGCTGCTTTACGCTTCGATTCATGAGCTGCTCCAACAGGAATAAAATCCTTTTCGAATCCGTTTGGTGTAACGATCGGGTCACGTCGTAAAAGTTGTCTACATTCATGTGCTGTTATATCACTCACTGTGGTAAAACAATCCACATTCTGTGCAGCAGCCTTTTCTATCGAATGCTTTGCTTCCATATTTAGCTCTCGAGCCATCTGGTCACTATCATATGCAGAAAGATAATTATACAAAGGCTTCCCATTTCCGGCTATTGAACGTCCGATAGACGTTGCATGTGTGGTAAATACCGTGCCAACACGAGGCAAGCGGTCTTTAACATATAATGCTCCCATACCCAGCATCCATTCGTCGAAATGAGCTATCACTTTCTTATCTTCCAGTTTATGATATTTGTAAAAGCTTTCAATAACTGCACCTGATGCATATGCAAACATACATGATTCATCGTAATCGCCATAGGCATGCAAAGAATCAACTCCAAACTTATGCCACATATCTCCATATATAGCATCTTTGGCAGGCATGAATTGAGTAAATTCTACAAGTACAACAACAGGCTCGCCGGGAATATCCCAACGTCCGATACGAAGATTAAGACGATCTTGATTTTTTGCCACGCTACACCAATCTGCATATAAAGATTTATCCTCTCTGAACCATGGACTTTCTTTATCGCTCCACACATCGGGGCCTATGAAGATAACCTTGTCTTTACATACATCCTGCATAGACTTGGCTTTAGTTGATAACACAGTATAGATACCTCCTACTTTGTTACACACCTCCCAACTAGCTTCGAATATATAGTCAGGCTCTATAGTAGTCTGATTTGTCATATTATTTTGGGGTCTTACTTTTTCAGTAAATATTAAAATAAATACTAAAGCACTATACTTATAGTTTATCAGTATCTTTTTTTCTTACCTTTGTCCTAGTTAAAGAACCTCGAAGCAAACAAAGATACAAAAAGATATAAATTTATAGAAATATTTTAACGATGAGTAGTAAAAGGAAACTAAAAAAAAACATAAATGAAACAATGGATTTACTTTATATAGATTGCCTTTTTTATAAAGTATTCGTTGTGGATGCGGATCAGGATGCTGCAGACAAAGTAATGAAACGCATTTTGGAATCTCAAGAAAATTTATTAAAACGTGTGAACGTGAATGAAGGAAAAGAGGTAAAAGGAAGAGTTAAGGCTTACTTCAAAAAATTAAGAACTGATATTAAAGAAGAAGTAAATGCTATAGCTAAAGATATAGCTTCTCTGGGTTAATGAAAAAAATCTGTAATTTTATACTAAATCTTATAGGCTGGAAGATAACAGGACAAACTAACCTGCCCGATAAGTGTATTATTTGTGTTGCACCGCACACAAGCAATTGGGATCTTCTTCTGGGTCTAACTGTTTATAAGGCTTTAGGCAGAAAGGCCTCTTTTTTGATTAAGAAAGAATGGTTCTTTTTTCCGATGAATCTTATATTCAATGCTCTGGGCGGAATACCAGTCGATCGTTCTAGAAAAACATCTCTAACTGAACAAATGGCGGAACTATACGCAAAAAGGAATAATTTTCAGCTGGCAATCACGCCTGAAGCTACTCGAAAACTAAATACTGAGTGGAAGAAAGGATTTTACTTCATTGCTTTGGCAGCTAAAGTACCTATCGTAGTGGCTGCTCTAGACTACAAGGAAAAAGAAGCAAACTTTAAAACAGTTCTGATGCCAACAGGCGACGCCGACGCCGATATCGATAAAATAAAAAACTACTATAAGGGCGTAACAGCAAAGCATCCGAGATATTTCTCTTTATAAGAAAAAGAATAAAACGTATATGTTTCAAGACGATAAACTCAGATTAAGTCTTGTGCAATATGATATTGTATGGGAAGACAAAAAAAAGAATCTCGAATATCTACATAATATTCTTGAAGATCTTTCCGGTAAAACAGATGTAATAATTTTACCGGAAATGTTCACCACAGGCTTTTCCATGAACAGTCAAATTCTGGCTGAACCAAATGATGGTAAAACAATAACACAAATAAAACAATGGGCGAAAGAGTATAACACTGCTATCTGCGGGAGTTTCATTGCCTCAGATGAGAATACATTTTACAACCGCGGCTTTTTTATCTCATCCGAAAACGAATACTATTACGACAAACGCCATCTATTCAGAATGGGTAGTGAACCGCAATATTTTTCTTCTGGAAATAATCGCTTAGTTTTTAAACATAAAGGCTTCAATATTTGTTTATTAATCTGTTACGATCTGAGGTTCCCGGTGTGGGCGAGAAATGTAGATAACGAATACGATCTGCTTATATATACAGCTAACTGGCCGGCATCACGAGCCAAAGTATGGAATGCCTTACTCACCGCCAGAGCAATAGAAAATATGAGCTATGTATGTGGTGTAAACAGAATAGGGATAGATGGTAATGATCTAAAATATAACGGTGGCTCGAAGCTAATAAATGCAAGAGGTGATGAAATTTCTAACTTCGAAGTAGATCGTGAGCAAGTAGAGACTATCTATATATCTAAAACAGAGCTTGAACAATTTAGGGCAAAATTTCCTGTATGGAAAGATGCTGATAAATTCGATATAAAATAGAAATATTATAAAAATAATTGAGTTATGAAAAGTATATTGAATACATCAATATTTTTGTTATGTGCAGCCGTAATATCTTTCGGTATGCAAAGTTGTAGTTCGGTTAAACCAATCGAAAAGTCAAAACTAGAAGGCAATTGGACACTAAAAACACTGGATGGAGAAGCTGCAACTGACGTTTTCAAAACAACTCTGCCTACTCTGCAATTTAACTTTGCTGAAAATAGAGTATCAGGAAACGGAGGTTGTAACACATACAGCGGAAATTTCACTCTCACTGATAAAAATGAATTTACTGCGCCAAATGTGATTGCAACAATGAGAGCCTGTATTGATGCCAATAAGGAGCCTCAATACTTTGCTGTATTATCAACAGCTAACATTGTTTTGGGATTGGAAAACAACGATAAAGAACTTACGTTTACAAAAGACAAGAAAGTTCTCCTACATTTCGAAAAGTCAGAAACGAAAGAAACTACTGCTGGTGCAAGTATTTCAGCAGGGCAATTAACAGGATCGTGGGTATTATCGACGATAGCAGGCGGCGACATAAACACATTGTTTACCAATAATAAGCCAACTATGGAGATAGCAGAAGATGGTAAAATAATCGGTCATGCCGGATGCAACTCATACCGCACATCTTATACTCTGGAAGGAAATACAATTACATTCAGTCCTGCTGCTTCTACTAAAATGGCTTGCCCTAGCCTAAAAGGAGAAGGTCTATTCACTTCGCTTTTAGCAACTCCACTCCAAGCATCGGTAGAAGGCGATAAGCTTAGTTTTCTTAAAGATGGTACTCTTGTTCTCGAATTTGTAAAAAACACTGAGGCTAAATAATTTACCCTGACAGGATTCATTCCTATTACAAATATAAAAGATGGCTGTATTTATTTGATATACAGCCATCTTTTATTTTATATAATTATTTTTCATTTTTTGCTGTAACAAATTTTCAACCTGTTTCGTCTTAATAATCGAATGCTGGCAGAAACGCAGCAAGAACAATAATAATTATAAATTAAAATATACACTATTATGAAAAAGTATACATTATGCCTGATATTAGGACTATCCTTGAGTTTATCAAGCTATAGCCAGAACGTTGACAAATTATTAAAAAAAGTATCGCAGACAGAAAGTATAGAGAAGGTAAAGGTTAGCGGTTTTATGATGTCTTTAGGGAAGACATTCGGGGGACTTGGAGATATGCCGATGGCTAAAGGGATTAAATCTTTAGAAGTATATACACTGTCGAACTGTACATCGAATCTTAAAAAAGAATTCACAGAACTTTTTAATAATGCAAAGGACGGAAGCGATTATGAAACCCTTATATTTGCAAAAGACAAAGCGGAAGGTGTGCGTATCATGGTAAAGAAAGAAAAGGATATAATAAAAGACATGGTACTGCTCTGTATGGATGAAAGCGAACCTGTAATTATTAAATTTTCGGGGGAAATAAAGGAAAAAGATCTTACGGAATTAGTAAATAAATATAAGAATTAAGCCTGATTATTATAAAATGTCGAAAGTTATGAAAAAATACATATTCCTTTTGATAATATCTCTGATCTCTGTGAATGTTATACAGGCGCAAGATATAAACCAATTGCTGAAAAATGCATCGAAGGCGGGAAGTAAACAGAAAGTAGATATCAAGAAGTCCTTCAAGAAAATGAGCAAAGAAATGGATATGGACTATGAAGAGATACCTATAATAGGAGGTATAGATTTTATGGAAACATATAATTTTTCTGAATGCAAGAATAACGAGAAACAAGCTTTAATACAGCATATCAATAATGTGAAAGACAGCAATGGATATGAAACATTAATTCTTTCGAAAAACGAAGCTGATAACACTCGTATTATGATAAAAAAGAAGAAAGATCATATTACAGATTTGCTTATAATACATATCAACAATGATACGCCTAGTATTACAAGATTCTCCGGAAAAATTAAAATGGAAAATATTGACAATCTAGTAAAAGACTCTGAAAAGAATATCAAATAACCTAACAACCAATAAATTATGAAAAAGCTTTTATTATCATTAATTTTAGTAGCTAGTACAGGAAGTATAGCAATAGCTCAAGACTTAAGTC
Organism: Dysgonomonas sp.; assembly: GCA_047972895.1. Classification (GTDB taxonomy): domain Bacteria; phylum Bacteroidota; class Bacteroidia; order Bacteroidales; family Dysgonomonadaceae; genus Dysgonomonas. The sequence continues at coordinate 2,389 of JBKEBA010000011.1, read as the reverse complement.
AATTAATAACCGACTTGGCAAAAATAGAAGGTGTACAACATCAACTTGTCGACAAAGCTATGCTTGACAAACAGCTGGAAGATGCTAAAGCAGCTGACCCCACAGGAGAGCTAGCATCCAAGATACCTGCATTTATGCAAAAAATAGACCAAATAGAAGTTGTAGTAGCACAAAGCGCTCCTACCGAAATTAAAGATAAAATCACTTCACAACTGGCAGACTTTAGAGACGAGAATGGGTACGAATCACTATTGAAAGTTAAGCAAGGAGAACAAGATATACGTATAATAGCCAAAAAAGGAAAAGAGAAATCCGATATATTTGTCATTGTTATGGCCGATGAAGCTATTATAGCCGTAAAAATGACAGGAGACCTCAACGAGCAGGATTTTATAGATATCGTAAAAGAACAGCAAAAAAACCAACAACAGCAACAGCCTGAAGAACAAGAATGATATGGATGCGGAAACTTTTAAAAAAGTATTTCTCCCCTATCATCAAAAATTATACAGAATAGCCTATCGCATCGTGCAAGACGTAGCCAATGCTGAGGATATAGTTCAGGATACATTCGCCAAGTTATGGAATAAACGTGATGAAATGCACAACATAGAAAATACAGAAGCATTCTCTATCATTATTCTGCGCAACACTTGTCTGGATTATCTAAGAAAGACTAAGAATGAGTATCATACAACCTATGACGTTGATATACCTGAAACAGTGTCCTTATCGAAGCAATTGGAAATTAAGGATGACGCCCGAAGAGTGAAGGATCTGATAAACAAGTTACCAGACCCACACAGGCAAGTAATAATGATGAAGCACTGGGACGGATATTCTGATGAGGAAATAGAGCATGCGACAGGATTAAGCCCGGGTAATATACGGGTAATACTATCGAGGGCGAGAAAAACAATACGGGAACAATTCTTTAAAATAGAACAACAATGGACACTAGCGAAATAAAAAGATTAATAGAAGCTTTCTACAACGGCGAAACTACTGCTGATGAAGAGCAAATATTATTTGATTACTTCAACAGTGATAATGTAGCCGATGATTTGGTTGATGAAAAGATAATTTTCCTTCAAATGAACGATAAGGACGACATTGCTATCCCAACTACTTTGGAATCGAAGTTGAATAACTTTATTGACGAGTTGGCTCATAAGGAAGAGCAAAAAAAGCAATCCAGGAAGAAATATCTTTGGATACAAGCTTCTAGCATCGCCGCAAGCGTAGCCTTACTCATCTTTGCAGGTATTCATTTTACCAGAGAACAAAATGAGGTGAAGCCATCTATTGCAAATGTAGAACTGGATGACCAAAAGAAAATAGAAGAAGCCCAAAAGGCATTACTACTTCTTTCTTCAAACTTCAACAAGGGGGTGAATCAACTATCTGTAGTATCTACCAACCTTGATAAAGCGAACGAAATATTAGACAAGACTTTCAACAGGAAAAACGATAAAGAATCATGAAGATAAAGATAATAATATTAGCCGTTATAACAGCATTCAGCATATTGGGTGTTCAGGCACAAAAAGGAATGTTCGATAAACTATCCAACCATAAGGATATCACTACGGTTTATATATCAAAATCATTACTGAAAATGATGCCTGACATAGACACCGGAGGTGCTGATATAAAAGGATTGGCAGGAAAACTAGAACAGATGGAAATATATAGCAGCAACAGTAATAAAGAGGCTGCAAACATTATCCGCAATGAGGTTGCAGGTATGGTTAAGTCAAAAACCTACGAAGTCCTAATGAAAATCAAGGATCAGGGAAGCAACATAACATTCTATGCTTTCAAAGAAAAAGACAAGATCAAAGACCTTGTTATGTTTATCGACCAACCAGATGAAAGTACGATTATCCGTATTATGGGTAATTTTACTGCCGAAGACATCCAAAAAGTGATGGACGGAGCTGATGTAAATAAGAAAAAATGATAAATCTAGCAGAATAAAGAAGGAAGGATGTTTTGAAAACATCCTTCGGTAGTGTAAATTAAACTGTGTCAGCGTTTGGCTTTCACTTATAAAATATCAGGTTTTTCGTTTTCATTTTTTAATGGGTAATGAAGAACCTGAGCTTTGTTGGTAAAAACGGTTAGGGGTCGATACCATAATCGTTTTTCGTTTCAATGGTACAAAGAGTCGCCATCGTTTTGTTGGTTTTACAAAACTAATAAAATAGTTCATATCTTGTAATTAATCGAGTAATTTAAATCTATCAGGGTATATAATAGCCAGTTGTTGAGCTGTTTTACTCCATTCCCAGAGCGGCATAGTCCATTTCTTTTTGATATTTCTGTAGGCTAAATAGACGAGTTTTTCCAGAGCGGTATCATTAGTGAAAACACCTTTGTTTTTAGT
>JBKEBA010000098.1:0-8192 GCA_047972895.1 Dysgonomonas sp. | reverse complement strand
TTATTTTTATCTCTTAATCGAAAATAAATAGTAGCTTGGCTGTCTGTATCATTTTTCTTTGCCGTTTTTCTTAGGAATGCAGAAACTTTCATAAGTCTTTGATAATTGATTCAATACAAAGTTATGAATTTGTTCCCAAATTGTTCCCATATATCCTGAATTTATTTGAATATGATTAAATGAATTTAAAACTAATTTTGTGATTAAACATTTATTTATCAATTGTATAAGTGTGTATTTAGCAATAGTTCAAATATTTGAATTCTCTACACATTTAACTATTACGCCCCCGGCTCTGGGTACTGTTTAAAAACGCTAAATTATTTAGAAATAAAGATTTAGCGTTTTTGTTTTATCTTCCGTGTCCGCAATGTGTCCGCATTTTATGTAAATAACCATAGATTTTGTCCAATCATTTTTCAACTCATTTATTTAGTTTACTTTTTATATATCTCCTCAAATTTTCAGAGCATTCTCAATACTTATATTCAATACCAATCCATCTTTTTTATTTTAATCTTAGATGTGTCTATGCCAAAGAGATAATTATACTCTATTTCTTTTAGTCTTCCATTACTATTCTTATCCAATTTATTGATCTTATTAAATAATGAATATGAATTTATATTCACCCTTACAATATCATCATTAATAGCTTTACATAGAACTATATTTACAGATCTATCCTCCTTATCTTTAAAAATAGGCATATTCTCAAAATCAAGGGGGTAAGCATATGAATAATCAATAATCATAATATTCTTTTTCCCTGCTTTATCAATCTTAATAACTAAAATATAATATCCATCACAGTAACGCCCGCTACAACCAAGCAAGCCACATTTTATAAAAATGTATTCATCTCCCGTTTCGTCTTTAAAATATCTAATTTCGCCGGCATCGGGTTCTATAAATCTTGCTAAATCTAGAGGAAGTCGATCTGCATTTTTAAATATTTTATTAGCAATTAATAAATTGATATCTTTAAACTTAAAAGATTCTTCATCAATAATTAATTCAGAGTTCTGGTAAGTTTCATCTATGTTATAATCGATTATATACTCTTCAGAAAAGCTGGATGAAAAAATCATATTATGCATGATCTTATGTCCTGTTTCTTGATTAGTTGAACGTATAATATATCTATCTTTCTCATTTATCGTATCGCTTACAAAGCCTTTATCATAGTAGATAGTTTTACATAAATCCATATAACGAGTAATGGTGTCAATAAAAAGCACACTATCACTCAATGCAGAATGTCTTTCATTTATAGCTTTTCTACAGCTAAATGTAAAAAGTGATAATAATGCTGATAATATTAGTATATATTTCATCTTCTATTAATATTTAGTATCTCCTAGAGTTCTCTTATAAAAAACGTTGTATGTGCCTCTTCCTCGCCATTGATAAGCTCCATTAACCAAATCTTTACCCCCTGTAAAAATATAGATTGCAGCAGCTGTTGAACTTTTCATTCCTGAGATTGAATTGATTTTAGATGGAGATAGATTTATGTAATCCTGATATTTCTCTTCCTTAATATTAGATATTAATACATTGTTTGTACCAGGTTCGATTGCTCCTATTGGCGGATTTCTACGTTCTGAACTCATACGTCGTTCATGTGTATCAGTCCAGTGTGCTGTTCTATCTACTGTTTTTTGCCATGTTTCACTGCCTAAATCAGGTTGATCTTTTCTGTTTTTAATAGCACTTGCTAATTGCTTTTGATCTTTTTCACTTAAGTCTCCTGTCTCATTATAGATTCTTGCTGCTATTTGTTGGAATTCAGAATGTGTTATTCCATATTTTTCTGTTAGGTCTATTACTCCAGAAATAGCATATTTAATCATAGATCGTCCATCCTCTTGATAAAAGCGATAGGTGTTATTTTTCAGAGCGTAAACTTTATTATCATTTATACCGTCTTCAAATAGATATGCACCATCCATAGCATAATAATCACCATAATACATCCCCGTCGGATCTATTCTCCTTATTGGATTATTACCACAATACGCATACGGACTAATAGAGTAATAATTTTCCGCCAATGGATCTACTGTCGGGAAATACCAATCGGCTTTCCATCTAGCTGAATAATCATACATATTCAAACCATTACGAGTATCAAGTTCCTTGCCGTTATATTTATACGGCTGAGTACTTGTGCCTGTAACATCGGCAAACGATGTCCCAAACGGATAATATTGTGTACTCTGTACCACCGATGCCGCTGCATTGGCTACTATCCGATTATTACCCAGATGATCTTTGATGTAAAAGTAATAATTTCCACCTTCATAATAGCCTCCGTCAACCAAAATTCTTTTTAGAACATTATTCTCATATATCTTGTTGCCAACATAGTCTGTTGTCTGAGATTGAGTCAAAGTCGCAGTATTGACTGTCGACCCGATAATAGGGCTTGTCGAATAGTTTGGGTTCCAGCGCTGAACAGCTTTCAGTTTTTGTCCCGATACTGAATAGGTATATTCATTACGCCCTTCGGCTGTCTTGTTTTTTATATCTACAGTTTGGGGTAGATTCAGATTATTATATATTATCGAGGAAATACCCTTATTGAGATCTTGTGTCATCGCTCCGTTCTTGTTGTAGATATACTCGGTAGCTGCAGTGCTGTAATCTTTAAAATCCATTGATGTATTCAGGGCTATATCCGCTACCACATCCTTAGCGGTTTTCATTTGATTTCCTGTATAAGTCATTGTCAGGTTATCTATCTGACCGTATGTAGATGCTGCGGTCAATCCGTAACGTTGAAGAGTTAGCATATTTCCATGCTTATCATAACTGTATGTTGTGTTGAAGCTACCATCACCAATATAGGTTGCGGTTATTAGACGTGACAGATTATCGTAAGTAAAATTGTATTTTCTTGTCTTTCCTGCCTGTCCCCATTGCATAGAGGAAATATTTCCGTTATAGGTATAGGCTAATATCTCGTTGAAATGCGCATTGTTTATCCCACTTGTCCACGAACGTAAATTGTAGGCATAAGTAGTATTCAGATTTGCTTGCCCGCCTTTCTTATTGGTCTTTAGCCTACCCAGTTCATCATACGCATTTTCGGCAAGTGTCATCTGTGGTTTTACCGTTGTGCCGTCCGTCAACTGGTGAGTAGTTTTCAGTAACCGTCCGGCATGGTCGTAGGTATAGGCATACACTTCAGTCTGGGTATTTTTTCCTGTAACCTGATGCACATGCTTCCTTTGAGTCGGCTGCCCGGTGAAGTTGTAGGCGATGTACTCGGCTTCGGTTCCTCCTAAATGGTTAGTTGATTTATTCTGGATTAGCCTGCCATAGTCGTCGTAATACAGGCATGTGTATAAGGGTACGGAAGACCCTCCTATCTGATTTTCCAGAGTTCCTGTGAGTAAACCCTTATGTGAGTGTACATCTGGATCGTTTCCGTAACGGGTAAGATAGAGAGCTTCTATTCCGGTATTTGCATAAGCCATATTTGTGCCTGAAAAACCAGATCTGGTTCTATAGGCATAGCTATCATAATAGTTTACCTTGAGGTATTCGGGTACAGACCATGATAGTATACAAACCATTGTAGGACTATAGTCTAGCGCCACACAAGGTCTAACTTCAAACGAATATCCGTAATTATCAGGATTATTGGTGAATTCAGCATAAAATGCGACTTCCCCTTTAGATACACACTCTACTATATTTTCTGAAGATAATGAATAATATGGACCACCTGATTCATATTCATCATCAATGTAAAAATCGGTATTATAAATGGTTCCTACCAAAACAATCCTTCCTGACCCATCAGGAATTGTGACTGTCCATTCATTCACATTTCGCAGACGTTGTTGGCCATCCTGAGTAAAAATTAATCTATTAGTGTTATCATAAACACAAAAGATTGGTTCGCAGCCTGGTAGTTTTTTTACTACACATCGGTTTAGCTTATCATATTTATAAATATATGCGAGCTCATTGAGCTTTGCTTGGGTTATGCCTTCATCATTTATTCTTGGCGGAAGAACGAAGCAAAGATTACCTAAATCATTGTAGACATAATAAGTATCGAATGGGGTAGTTCCTTCTATCGTGCGTGTCAATAATACTTGTCCCAATTTATTTTTAAATTCAAAAGATGTATTACCATTTTCATCTTTTACTTCTGTTACAGACAATTGTCCTGTGTCGTAATTACCGGATTTAATCAATGTCGGATTATCATTTGTGCCTCCAACCTGATACAAGACACAATTTAAATTGTTATTTCCTGATATGTTCGTCTTGTATCCCGTTGTTAGAGCTTTTTTATTATTATGCCAGTCAGCTCCCGGTCCATATTCTTCTAATATCCGATTGAGAGGAGATGCTTCATACACTATTTTTGAATAAGGAGCTACATCTTTATTATATTCAACCATGTTGACAATATCATTCTTGATGGTCGTAGGGTTGGCATATGCTCCATTACTGGATTTCACAACAGGAAGCCATACTTTATCTTTTCTTCCTAAATTATCATATTCCTGTAGGTTTATTAGATCTTGTCCTGTCGGCGTGATTCCTCGTTGAACTACTTGTACAGGATTACTTAATCCGTCAAAATAATTAATCTTATCAAGATAATTAGTCCCTTCTTTGTTAGTATATGTCCGTATCCGTATATAGTTCTGAGTTGAGGTTTGCGAATGTATACTGACAGCAATCACACTCAGAAGTAAAAGAAAAATAATATATTGTAATTTCATAATAAAAATTTTATTCATTTCTAAAATTATATTCATAAGATTCAATGTTCCTTTCATTAAAGCCATCTTTCTTATATATTCTTTTCAGCCTATTGTAATTATCATATTCATAATATGTTGTTATTCCAGACGGGCTTGTTTCTGTCAATAAACCTACCAACGGTTTATATGTATAAGTATAGATATGAGCATTCTTTAGATGAGTTGAAGCACGGAGCTTATTCACTTCTTCTAAAGTAATTTCATTTTCTCCCCAGTTTAAGATATCATTTACATCATTTACACCAAAAACTTCTTTTAATGCTGCTGGAAGTTGAAATCGATTAATATTTTCAATCCTAGCTATGGGGTATTTACCCCTATATCCCCATAGGTAATAAGAATTTTTATCGGATTGGTCACTAACAGTATAAACCCGATTCATTTTATTGTATCCATAAACAAGATAATCAAAGTTTAATATACCATCAAAACCAAATTTAGCATAATAAGTAGGCTTACTCAACTCTGCATAGCGAATGTAATAAAGATTGAATGGCGGCTTATCTGCATATGTTCGATGCTCCCCTTTGACAAGGTTGAATTGGGTGCTGTTTTTTTGTGCAACTGAGGTTTGAACCCTTACAGGTTTTATAGCATTATATGTGATCATTTGACGTTCATTTGACGTTCTTGATGATTGCGGAATATCTTGTACATACTGGTATTCTACTTTTCGCTTTTCCCCACCACTCTCAATCGTTTCTATACAAGATATTTGACCTTCGGCATTATAGCTATAATTCGTTTCGTTAGTTAAGACCTTATCTTCATAGTAATATTCCTCAGAAGTTTTAGACAAAGGTAAGCTTTCTACATAGGTATTTAATTCATATAAAAAAACGTCTGCATCAGTGACTGCCTTGTATACTTTTGGAGATTTAGAAGGACTGTATTCGTTTGTAATTTTATAAACAGGTTTATTGCTACTATTATATAGTGTCTTTTCTGATAATTTTCCGTGAAACATAGACACATCTGTTGATTGTAATGATAAACGATATGCTTTACTGTTGATATTACCTTTATAAGGATAGAAATCCCGATGTACTGGAGATTCATATTCGGGGCCTCTAGACATTTGTCCATATAATTTTCTATTTATTAGCATATCCTCCTCATGAAGAAACCTTGTATATTTATATTCAGTATAAGAATTATCCTCATTGATCTCTTTGATATTAGTGTATACAGAGTGTCCTGAACCATAAGAGTATCTTCCATTCAGCATACTTCCATATCGTATAGAATGGGCATAGATTTCAAAACTTAAAGATGGATCAAGTGGAAGAAATGGTTCAGTAAAAGCTACGGGTTCAGGAAATCTGGCGTTCATATAAGAAGTTCCATTGCCATAAGTTCCCAAACAATAGTCTTCTTCCATATAATAAAGGGGCATATGAAGCAGAATACCCTCACTGTATGAATATGTTTTTATTTTTATGGTATTATCAGATGCATAATCTTCAATTCTTTTTAGACGTACTCCTCCCGCCACTTTCTGTGATTCTAGTATATTTGCTAGAGGATAAAACTCATTTGATATATAATTTCCCACGGAACTTTTGTATGTATTCGGTTCATAATAAAATTGAGAATATCCTTTTGTTGGATATATTATTTTCTTCAACATACCCAATATAGCACCATTATAATCTGGTTTATGATATTCTAAATATGGTAATTCGTTGGTTGCTAAAGCTTCGTAAATAGGATAAATGTATTCATTCTTATTATTATAAAAACCCCAATGATCTAGACCACATGTACCATGGTAAGGGAAGGGTTTTGGTGTATCCGTTTCGGTTACTCTTCCATCATAATATTCCAAGCTATAAGATCCTTCTCCGGAAACACTGACTTTATTCAATAATAAAACCTGATTGCCTGTAGAAGGCGTGTATATATGTTCCAGAATTGTAGTTTTATAGACTTCATTAGTAGAATAATTTTGGATAGATATTTCTCCAAGTCGAGGTAGTGTTGCTATATTTTCTATAGGATTTTCTCTCTTTTTCTCTTTTTCTTCTATCCTATCATGATATTTAAAGTCGATTTTTGTCTCATCATTTACATTTATCGATTTTATATATGCAACTATAGAAGTATGCCCTATAGGATAAAAATAACCGGCTGCAAGTTCTGGATGAAAATAAGAAATGGACTCAGCGAATCCAGTTGGACGAACTCTGTATTTTACGCCCTCGTATCTACAAGTACTCGAATTCCCTGTTTGGTATTCGAATGTAACAAATCGACCGTTCGGAGCGGTAATTTTCGTTAACGGCCAATTTATTTGTTCATAATTATGCCCATATCGAGATTCAGATTTAGAATCATTATAAAAACCATTGGTGTCATGGCCTGAGCGATCAATATATGCAAAATTCTCATTCCCTCCGAATGTGTAAATATATCCGTCTGCTGTGGTTATTATAATCTTTGATTTAGCGCCATTATTCTGGAAATTAGAAAATTCTATTTTAAATTCCCCATATGGGCTGGATGTATCATATACATATATATGTTTATTAGGTCCCATCATAAACTTCCCTCTAAAACCAAGAAAATTGAAAGTAAATATATCCGGAAGTGTTTCCGATTTTACACTTTTGCCTTTAACATCTGTATAAAAGTGACTGAATAAGCATGTTCTGGCATTTATATAAGGATATAAATCTGGCATTCTGTGGTGGCTTTTACCTCTTTTCCATGGGTCATCAGATGAGGTGGTATTTGCGATGTGATAACTATAAAATCCTTCTCTAAATTCATCATCGTATGCAGAATAGCTATTTGGAACGTCTTCAGAGAGATCGTCAGGAAGTTCTCTAACCTGTCTCATTATGTTTCCTCCGACATTCAGATACCAACCCAAACCCACTTGGCTTGCTTGTATACCAGGCAGATATCCATTAGATGCATAATTCAAAGATATAGGAATATTGAAATCCATATCTTGGTAACTATAGATAGGAATATTTTGTGTGACAGTTCCCGAATAAAGATTTTGTTCTTTGCTTCCATATTTCATAAAACCCCACATTTGAGCCGAAGGGATAAAATTCTCACCATTAAAGATATGCTGTGAATAAAGTTTTCCTACTAAAGCAGGAAAGAATAAAAGATTTACTAAATAAATGAATAGTATAATTTTAAATGATTATCCGTATTTATACCTAAACTCATTTTTGTAGCTTACACAAGCAACGAGTAATCTCCCGAAAAGTGCTTCTCCAAAGTATCGCCTGTTGAATTTGTAGCAAAATTCATCCAGATAGTTTTGAAGGAATTCAGGTTTTATGTCATGGAATGTATTAATCAATTGCCTTTTGGCATTGCTGATAGCAATATGCACCCAAGGCAAAACCTCACCGACTTTATCTTTAGCTATCACTTGCG
>JBKEBA010000113.1:0-9385 GCA_047972895.1 Dysgonomonas sp. | reverse complement strand
GGCTGATATCCAATTCTCTGGCTATAGCCCGTTTACTGTACCCAACCGTACGGTACATATGGATAATTGTTTGTTTTTCCACCATTGTTATCATTTTACCCTCTGTGTTGGTTAAGACACAAAGGAATTTATAATGTTAATATTTGTTAGTAAAAGACAGAGCTTTATTATACGCTCTCTTAGATTTTACTTAACTGGTGGTATACTTTTCAATTATTTTAGTGGACTACTTTTCAATTATATTATACACTCTTACATATTCCAATAATCGCATTTTTACATTTTCCCAGTTCCTTACTTTTTGACCAGCCTTTAAGTCTGTCAATGAAATTATTAAGCAATCTCCCGATGTCTTGTTTATTGAGCTTGATGATAGAAACTCAAAAGAATGAATCAATGTCAAAACATGATAAGCTTGATCTCGAGGGTTCACATTAGCTGGACTATTATAAAAATCTTCAATAAGACGAATATAATTTTGAAAAAGTACTTCACTCTCGATATGAAAAAGTACGGTTTTGTTAAAATCTGAATAGCTAATGGGATCTAATCCAAAGGTGTGATTGTAGTAATTTGCAGCATTATTAAATTGAGCAAAAAAACGAATTTCAATATATTCAAAATGGGCAGGTAAATCTATAGTTCTTTTTTCTATCCTTATTCTTCTAGACTCTTGTAATGCTATTAGATTTCTATGTAAAGTATTTTTCTGATAAGTATAATCTGCTGGAACTTCTTCTTCCTCGTCCTCATCTTCTTGAGGAACGAATCTATTTGTATTTACATAATCTTTTGTTCCAACAGGATTCTTAAGGAATAGATGAGAGTAATTCATAGTTGAGTATTTATTAACTATTTAAAGCAAAAATAAGCAAATTATTTAATAGTTTGTTAAATGTTAATTCAAAGTGTAAACTTATTTGTACTCACCCCCCCACTTTTTACACCTTTTTTACACCCTGTTAAAATATAAACCCCTGATTCTCAGTTGAAAATCAGGGGTTTTAAGTACCCAGAGCCGGTTTCTTATAGTCATAATATATCAAAATAAATAAAATTGGAAATAAAGTGTAAATATTTGATTTAAAGTGATTATTGATTGTTTTTGATTGAATCTATTCGGATGTGATTTTTATTGTTTTTGGAAAATGCGGACACATTGCGGACACAAAAAATTGTTTTTATCGACCTTTTATTATATATTTGAAAAAATAAGAGATCTATTGCAATGGCTCAAACAAACTACAACCTCGGGAAGACAACTAATAATGCTGGAGAATCAGAAATCAGTTTACGATTATATGTTTCACGCGATGTTCGTATTCGCATCGGTTCGGGTATTTGGGTTGAGCGCAAACGGTGGGGAAAGAAGAATGACATAAATATTCCTCTCATACAAGGTGAAGAAAGAGAGGCATTACTTGAAAAACGCACCAAACTTAAAGCATTAACCGACTTCCTTGAAAATATTATCAATACCAATGAAAATAAAAATGCCATTGACAGAGACTTTATCGAAAAGCAAATAAAGAAGTTCCATAAACCTATGCGAAAGGCTACGGAACAAGCCGATGATTCATTTTTTGGAATAATGGAAAAGTATCTTGCAACACATAAGCTGTCAGAATCACGGCGTAAGAATTTCAAAGTCATTATCCGTAGTTTACGCCGTTTTGAACTATATAAACGCAAAAGTTCACGAGGATATAGAATAACATTTACAAATCTAACACCCGAAATTCTTCGCGAAATAGAATATTTTCTAGGAAATGAGAAAGAAGTATTTTCGAAATATCCGGATATATACGATGAAATACCCTATTCAATAAAAGAAATTGCAAAAACTCCTACCCGGAAACGTCCTCCTATTTTAGACGAAGAAGGAAATGAAGTCCCCAAAGGTATGCCTAAATCGAGAGGGCAAAATTCGGTCGCTGATATGTTAAACCGTTTTCGTTCTTTTATTATATGGGCTAATGATAACGGACATACCACCAATAACTCATTCAAAAAGTTTGCAATTGGAGATATAGTGTATGGAACTCCTATATACATAAGCAATGAAGAAAGAAAAAAGCTATATGAAACCGACATGAATGACAATCCGGTATTAGCAACACAAAGGGATATTTTTGTTTTTCAATGTCTAATAGGTTGTCGGGTAAGTAATTTAATAAAAATGACACGTAAAAACATAATAGACAATTCAATAGAGTATATACCCCGTAAAACGAAGGAAGAAAGGCCTATAACAGTACGTGTGCCACTCAATCAAACCGCATTGGAGATTATTGAGAGATATAACGATCCGGCAAGAGTTGCTTTGTTCCCATTTTATACTGAACAAAAATATAATGTAAAAATCAAGGAAGCTTTTAAACGTGCCGGACTTGACCGCATGGTTACTACTATAAACCAAAAGACAAGAGAAGAGGAACAAAAACCTCTTTATGAAATCGCATCTTCCCATATGGCTCGTCGTACATTTATAGGCAATATCTACAAGAAGGTCAAAGACCCGAATTTAGTCGGAGCACTGAGTGGTCATAAAGAAGGCAGTAAAGCTTTTGGTCGTTATCGTACAATAGATGATGATATGAAGAAAGAATTGATAAATTTATTGGAATAATTATTCTTCGTGAATTAATTTATTACATTTATCTAATAATTTATTTATAAATATCTAATAAATTTATTGAAGTATGTTTGAACGCTCTATATTACAGGAAATTAATAGTAGAATATCTGAAGATAGACAGTTTATACAAGTGCTGGTTGGACCTCGTCAAGTAGGTAAGACAACCTTGATAAAACAATTGACACAGAAAACGGATATACCTTATCATTTTGTAACAGCAGACGATTTATATGCTGCCGATACAACATGGCTCAGGAGGGAGTGGGGAATTGCACGACTACAAATGCAACAGAGTAATAAAAAGGAAATACTTTTCATTGTAGATGAAGTACAGAAAGTTCCCAATTGGAGTGAAACTGTGAAAAAAGAATGGGATAACGATTCGTTTTCTGATATAAATGTGAAAGTTATATTGTTAGGTTCATCTCGACTTCTTATTCAAAAAGGTCTTACCGAATCGCTTGCCGGACGATATGAACTTACTAATGTTACTCATTGGTCATTTGATGAGATGCGTGATGCTTTCGGATGGAATCTTGAACAATTTATCTATTTCGGTGGTTATCCGGGCTCTGCTCCATTAATTTCGGATGAAGACCGCTGGAAAGATTACATAAGAGAGTCTTTGGTAGAGACAACTATCTCGAAGGATATTTTAATGATGACTCGGGTAGATAAACCGGCATTACTAAAAAGATTGTTTGATATTGGTTGTAAATATTCCTCTCAGATATTGTCATTAACTAAAGTGCAGGGTGAATTGCAGGAATCTGGAAATTTAACCACTTTATCAGGATATCTTACTTTATTGAAAGATGCAGGATTATTATCCGGACTTGAAAAATATGCAGCTGATATAATCCGAAAACGAGCTTCAAAACCAAAATTTCAAGTACACAACAATGCCTTGCTTGCAGCCAGCCAGAATGACACTTTTAACACAGTATGCAAAAACACAAAAGAATGGGGACGTTTTACCGAATCTGCTGTTGGTTCACATCTTATAAACAGTGGCTTGAAATATAGATTTAACGTTTATTATTGGAATCATGGGAATTACGAAGTTGATTATATTATTGAAAAAGGAAATGATAGTGTAGCTCTTGAAGTAAAAAGCGGAAAGGATAGTGCAAATCTTGGTTTATCTTTGTTTAATGAGGACTTTCACCCTCGTGGGCTCTACTCTATCGGGACGGACGGTATTCCATTTGAGCAGTTCCTTAGTATGAATCCTGCCGATTTATTCCGCTTATAACTATGGATTATCGAAAGATAAATAGCCATGTTATTCTACTATTGGTAGTTTCTATTGTAGGTGTGGCTGTTGCTATGTTAAGTAGACTTATTATCTTGGACAAAGGTTCAGATATTGGCACAGCCAATATAGTCTTTGTGATAATTCTGGGCATCTGCATTGTCGTTTATCTGGTAATCATTTTAACGCTTGGACATCTGATAGATTCTTGGTTTATACAAAAATTACCTAGGCCAAAGGTTAACTCTACTAAAAACCAAATAATAAACGCTACCAATGAAAAAGAAAACACAAACGAACAAGACCCGCAAGAACAGATAATAGAAGAATCAATCCCAATACAAGCCATCGAATTGATAAGGCAAGGCTCGGAAAAGCGTTATCAGGAAAAACTATCTGCTAAAATTCAAACTTTTCAAGACTATACGCATCTGATAATGGCTCCGTATATAACGAACGATGAATTGGTGAAGCTTGATCAATATATTGATTATTACGCTCGGGAAGAACCTTTGCCAAAAGATATAATACCACTAAAACCTAAAAAGATAATAAATCTGGACATGTATCATTTTGGTTGGAATATGTCGCATTATTTCGGTTTTCAAAAACAAAATGTCGCTGTATGGCTCATGCAAGTCTTTGAGTATTTGCAGAATGCGAGTTCTTCTGACATCACAAAGAAGCTTCACGATTCCACAAAAAATGAATATAACATCCCAATCATTGAAGATATTCCTAAATATTTAAAGGAACAAAAAAGCTGAAAAACATTAATTTTCGGAGATAAGAGAGAGATTTTTGAGGGATTTTGCCCCCGGAAATCTCTCTCTTTTTATTTGCCTCGGATTCGATTGAGTCCGAAAGAAATTTATTGTTTCATTCTAAAATTTTCGATTATGAATTATCGTGATTTATTGAATTCCGGGGCGAATGTTAGTATAACTCTCAAACTGGAAGATCTGCGGAAAATCCTTAAAGAAGCCGTCAACAGCCTTAAACCGGCTCCTAAAGATTCGTCTTCTGAAGAATTCCTAAGTAGAAAAGAGGTATTGAATATCCTCAAAATTGATTCTTCCACTTTGTGGAGTTGGGAGAAAACTGGTTATATCAAGTCTTACCCATTTGGAGGACGAAAGCGGTACAAACTTCTAGATGTTGAAGCAATACGCACCGGCAGGAAAGGAGTTCGTTATGGAAAATAAAGAAAAGTATATTCGAGTCGGAATAACTTTATATAAGATTGTCCACCGTCCACTAATCAGTGGCGATTATATTGAGGAGAAAATAATTTGGAGTTATGAAACTCTCCGGCAGGATTATGGGAAGAACAGTTTACCTGAGATTGAGAAATACGATGGTTTTTGTATTATTCCGAACCATATCAACTATATGCAGGTATATGGGACTTACCTAAACCAATATGAACCCATCAATCACATTCCTTGTGAGGGAAAGTTTCCATATATCCGCATGTTCCTTGAACATATTTTCGAGGAACAGATAGAACTGGTGTATGATTACATACAGCTACTCTACACGAATCCTACTCAAATCTTGCCGATCATCTTATTGGTCTCGACTGAACGTAACACAGGGAAAAGCACCTTCCTGAAGTTCTTGAAGATGATATTCAGCAAAAATGCTACGTTTAATACAAACGAAGATTTCAAAAGTCAGTTCAATGCTGATTGGGCAAACAGATTGTTGGTTCTTATTGATGAACTCCTCTTAAACAAGATGGAGGACACAGAGAAAATAAAAAATCTATCAACTGCCGGAGATTACAAGATTGAAGCCAAAGGGAAAGACCGTAGGGAAATCGAGTTTTTCGCCAAATTTGTTCTTTGCTCCAATAATGAAAGAAATCCGATTATTATTCCAAAAGAAGAAATCCGGTTTTGGGTTCGTAAAGTCAATCCGGTTGAGAACGATTTAACCGACTTGAAGCAGCTAATGGAAAAAGAAATTCCTCATTTCCTACATTTTCTCCTTTACAGAGAGTTATCCACTCAAAACGAGTCCCGAATGTGGTTCAATCCCGCTTTACTCGAAACTCCGGCATTGAACAAAATTAAGAAATACAATTCCAGTAAGGTTGAAATCGAAATGGCTTCTTACTGTAACGAGATGATGGAGTTGACCGGACAAACTACATTCCGGTGTTGTACGAAGGATTTATTAAACGCAGTTCAAAATGCCGGACTGAAAGCTGACCTCAATCATATCCGTAATATTCTAAAGGATAACTGGGGAGTTCGCTCCGAGAACAATAGCTATTATACTCTCTATTTGCAGAGATTTGATGGAGAGCTGGATTCAGTGAGAAAAAAAGGACGTTTCGTAGAGATAGAAAAGTCCTTGGTAGACAAAATTCTGTTGTAATGTTCCTTTCTATTTATAACTAATTAAAAATCAGAAAGAACAACTGAGCAACAACAGCGCAACAAAGATGCCACAAAATAGAGATTGTGGAAAACGAAGAGTTTAAAACCTAAAACTTGTTGTGAGCTTGTTGATATCATAACTCATTTATTATCTGCTGAGTATATCCACTTTGCAACAAATCAACAAAAATTTAAGATTATGACTTTAGAAGATATAAAGAAAATAAGTATCCGGGAATATCTTGGACAAATAGGGATAAGCCCGGCAAAAGAGAATGTTCGATATGGCATGTATCACACTCCTTTCCGGGAAGATAAAGATGCTAGTATGAAAGTAGATTACAATCAAAATCTTTGGATTGACTACGGAACTGGCGAAGGTGGGAGTATTATTGATTTAGTTTCTCATATAGAGAATTGCTCTATTGGAGAAGCCATTAAGAAACTGAATGATAAGTCCTTCTCTTTTCACGGGAACAACTTTATTCCGGCACTGCAAGAACCAGCAATAACTATTACGGATATAAAACCGCTCACTCATCCTGCTTTGCTGGATTACCTAAATAAACGGAGTATAAATACCGACATAGTGAGACATTATTGTTCGGAAGTCCATTATTCCATAACGGACAAACTTTATTTCGCCGTAGGATTTCAGAACGATGCTGGAGGCTGGGAATTTCGCAATAGGTATTTTAAAGGAAGTACTACCCCAAAGAATATCACTACCATAAACAACAACAGCGATGCGGTTATGGTATTCGAGGGCTTTATTGACTTTCTTTCTTATCTCTCGCTAAAGCAGAATGCTTCGCTAGCAATCGATTCGGCAATACTAAATTCATTGGCCAATCTTCCGAAAGCAATTCCGTTTCTTCAAACCCACCAGACAATACACGCTTTTCTTGATAATGATGAGGCAGGAAAGCGGGCTGTTCAATGTTTAAGCCCGATATGTAAAGAAGTAATCGACCACTCTGTTTTCTATCGAAATCATAAAGACCTGAACGATTACTGGCGGGATAAATCCAACCCGCAAAAGCAGTCTGGAGAGAATAAAGCCGCCGTCCAGATTAAGCGGCAAATTCCAATGAAAAAGAAAGGGCGCGGCTTATAGTGCTAACCTTGCGCGAAGTGCATTGCAAGACGTCAGTTTGTTACCACAAACTGCGCTCGCCGCCTGAACCGCTTTCGCTGGCGGGGAAACTGCAATCGCTTCGCTTTCAACAGTTTTTTTGAATGAGAACTCAAATACTACGGAACAAGTTCCGCAGGTTGAAAGGTAAAAGGATAAATCCTTTTGCGTTAATACCTGTTTGAAAACAGGGGTTTTCTTTTCCCTAACGGGAAAATTCATCCGATAACTTGAAAAATAAAATGAAGAAATGAAAAATAGCTATATAAAATTCCGTTGCACGGAATCCGAAAAAGAGAGAATTGAAGGTATGGCTAAAAGGTCGGGGGTAACTCTTTCTGAGTATTGCCGACAACAGTGTCTGACTGGTAGAATACTTGCCAATCCGAAGCTAAACTCGACAGAGATTTCATACTTCCGGGAACTGAAAGAACATAACAACGCTCTTTCCCGACTAGCCAATCTTATACGCAGTAAAGATCCGCAATTGTTAATTGCCATTGCGGAATATCTGGAACAATCCCGACAATTATATAACCGATTCTTTTAAGAGTATGATTGGAAAAGGAAAAGCAATAGCACACGGAGGCAATGCAATTGATTACGCCTTGCGTGAGGGTAAACTGGATAAAATAGTCGGCAGGAATATGATTGAGGGTGATATTCCTGCCGACATTCTCCGTGAGTTTGAAATGGTTAATCAACATAACTACCGGTGTAAGAATAAGTATATGCGCTATGAGATAGGTATATCTCCACAGGATATAGATAAACTAAAGCCGGAAGATATGATTAAAATTGCCCGAACATTTGCTACAAAAATGGGATTGCAAAATCATCAATGGATAGCTTGTACCCATAAAGATACTGGAAAACCGCATATCCATTTGATAGCAAATCGTGTCGGAGTTGATGGAAAAGTATTTGATACAACCTTTATGAGTAACCGTTCGGCAAAGATAGCGGAAGAGATAAGCCGTGAAATGGGGCTGACTATAGCAAACGATGTTTGCAAGCACAAACAGCATCAAGAAGCCTATACAGACCCGGTACGACAACAAACAAAAGAGAAACTCCAACAGGTTGCCTATTATGAACTATTCAAGAATACCAGCTTAGAAGGCTTCCTGCATGGGCTGGAGAAAGAGGGTGTCGGGATTGAGCCAGCAAAAAACAAACAAGGCAAAACCTACGGTATCCGATTCACTTATGAGGGGCAGACCTTCAAAGCTTCGGAAATCGGACGAGAATTTGGATTCCGGTCGATTGCCAAGAATTTTTCTTCTTCATTGGAAGAGAATAACTCACAGCAACTTCAACAGAACCATAACTTCAATACCAGTAATCAACAATCCCATTCGGGAGTCAGTTCCGGCATAGCTTCACTATTAGCCGACCTATTTACTCCGAATGGGCATAGTCCTGAAGAAGAGAATAATACATTGAAAAAGAAAAAGAGTAAAAAACGATACTATGGACGACAATTCTAATAAACCAGTCAAGCGCAGAAACAAATTCGCGGGAAAAGAGGATATTTCCCGTGAGACAGCAGATAACATCTTGTCCACTCAAATCGATCGGCTCAAAGATATCTCCCGCACGAATAATGAAGCAATAAATCAAATTCGGGAAAGTGTGAATATTCTCTACGAAAAGCGTATTTCTATTGACACCTCTAAATTCGAGCAACTAAATCGTTACTTTATCAATGAAATGGAGAACAAGCTTCGGAAAGTGAAACAACCATCAAAAGGTTTGAAATGGTATATTGCCATGTGGATAATCACTTTGGCTTCTGCGTTTCTCGCAGGGTATTTCATACATGAATATCGAGAATGGAAAGAGAAAGCGATGTATTGGCATCAGCAATGTGAGGAAGTTAAGCTGGATAAATCCCAAAAGACTAATTACGGCTTTTATTGATGGAACAAGTAATACCCAAAGATAAAGTGGATGAGGTTTTGCCTTGG
>JBKEBA010000051.1:0-2218 GCA_047972895.1 Dysgonomonas sp. | reverse complement strand
TCTTTTTTCCATTCATAAAATGTCTTACGGCTGATTTTAAATGCTTTGCAGATTTCTGATATGCTGCACAAATCCTGTTCTATCATCCGGATAATCTCTGTGGCTATTTTTTCTTTATACTTCATAAGATACTTAAATATTAATGGTTAATAATTAGTTTCTTATATAGATAAAGATATTTGGTTTTGATAAAAAAGCCCTGCCTTCATCCTTTCGGATTTGCAATCCGAAAGTTTCTACTGTCAGGATTTATAATCTGTTAAAGAGCTTATGATAATAAAAAGCGAGGGATTACAAGTAGACAAGATACAATAGGTCAAATCCAGAGTTTTCACTCTATCCATGTCAATTTGGAAGATATAATATTCCATTTCCCCTCTTCTTTCTTTAACAATGCCTCACCTCCCTGATAAACTATTCTAAAAAAAACTTTAGCATATTTCATCTCTTTATCAAATACTATAATATTCACCTGAGGGTATGTCAAAAGTTGCCAATAAGCGCCCCAATGTCCTCTCCATACTTTTATATTTTGTTCCAGAAAAGTCTGTCTCTTATCAATTTCTTTATCCGAAAGATAGTACACATACTTAAGCCTATCTTTACTTTTTGTGATACGAGTGCCCAAAAATCGCATCAATCCTACACTGTATAAAGAGTTAAGATATACTGCTTTTTTATTACCAGAAAAAAGAACAGGTCTAAAATCAGTGATAGTATCAGCATACATATTTTCATTTTCGCTCAGCTCCTCTGCCACCCATTCTTCTGCAAAAGCAGGAATATTTTGTAACTTCAGACTATCCGGTCCCTGTTGTCCGTATTCTTCCAAAAGCTTCTTGTAAACCGCCACTTTCTCTTCTTCTGTAAAAAACACTCTGTTTTGTATTCTGTATTGGATACTATTCTGTACTATTAAATATTTTACAGCCTGATATATCGTATCCCCAAATTCAGAACTTCCAATTGTTTGCAATTCTTCAGGATTATAAAAAGCACCAAATACCTTATATGCTTCTTTTTCTATATCAGTTAAGTTTTCAAATTCCACATTTGAAATAGATGGAATTTCTTTTTGCCAATCAATAAAGAACTCATTTAGTTTTTCCTTCGATTTCTTTTTATATGCTTCCTCTAATAAATTAAACTGAGAATATGATTGACTAAAAAGCAGGCATAATAAGAACAAAACAATAGCTTTCTTCATAACATAGATTATTAGTGATATATATAAAAGCACGAATCAATTTTACAAATAAATACAATCAGAATCCGGAATATCCGTATATTCTTCTTTATTTATGATTATCTGCCAGATTTTATCATACAGCCTTTTATATTGCTGTGCTTTTTCTTTATCCTTTATAGGATTTTCCAGATCTATAAGATTTAAAATAACTTTATTACAACTATCGTCTTCACAGATTTCCATCGAAGTATCAAACCTGGGAGTTACTATCGTAACAGTATCTGTATCATTCCATTCTATTTCAAACTCTTTGGGAAAATTATGAAAATGAATTTCCTTATATAAATTATAGATCATTCTTATTTCAGCATCACTGAGTGATATTTCATAAGATTTGGCACCATTTGAATAACATCTCTTAAATAAGGCAGTCTTTGAATTATAACTATTGTTTGCGCCATCACTAATTTTAAAATAAAAGCCAGATGGAACGTCAAATCTACTCTGTGTGTTTGAGCAACATAACAAGGCTAAAGTCAGCAATAAAAATAAATATCTCATTATTATTAGTTTTAATTATAAAGTTATATAAACTAGAGGAAAAGCCATTCGTTTTTCCATATTTATTCAGTACAGATTCTTCATGACTCGACTGATCGCACAGGCTCTCAGCCTGTAATACCTATTACCTCCTTCCATTATCAAAAAGAAACACACACTCTATTTTATCACATTACAAAATACTTATAACTTATAACCCGTAACTTACAACTTATTTTTACCTTTGCATCTCAATTTAGTAATAACTTAAATGGTAACTTATGATTACATCAGACCAACTCAAAGAAGTGTTGGAACGCGAGGACGCGTTGAGGAGGCATCTTTGACGTCGATGCAAAGAAAATACAACTCGAAGAAGAAGAATTAAGAACACATGCACCCGGTTTTTGGGACGATGCAAAGACTGCCGAAGCCCAAATGAAGATTATCCGCGGGCTTAAAGGCTGGATAGAAGGATACGAAGAAGTA
>JBKEBA010000089.1:0-13138 GCA_047972895.1 Dysgonomonas sp. | reverse complement strand
TATGTTCTACAAATCTAATCAAAAAAATAGAACTGTTAAACAAAATCTGTCAGAATACACGGACTGTTCTGAATACAAAGGAAATATATACTTGTGCCAAAATAAAGCAGAGGTGTGAAATGTTAGAAAATATTTTTGAGATTCAAGGTCTTTATTTATCTTTGGTATAGATTATTCGGTATATGTAAAAACTATGCAAACGCATGCTGAAAGAACCGTTACCAAATCATTACCTCTCCAAAATTCACTCTCTGTAATCGATTGATAAAGAGTCGATAATTTCAATTCAACTGCTATCTGAAGGAAATAGCAGAAGTCTGCGATATCCGGAAAAATTTAACATTCCACGTAGCCCGGCATTCCTTTGCCACTTTGGCCTTAAGCTACGGAGTCAGTATCGAATCTATCTCCGGAATGTTGGGGCATACAAATATCACCACGACACAGATATATGCTCAGATTACTAAGCAAAAGATAGGAGATGAAATGAGAGAGTTTGAACGTGGTATGATAAATACGGATGAGTTCTCAAAACGTATAAAGAAGGGTTATGATATCTACTTGCAGTTGTTGGACACAGCAAGGAGAATGAAGGAAGATAAATTTTCAATAGAACAGATCATATATTATACAGGGTTATCCCGAGATGAGATTATTGCTTCATGAAGTAATGAAAAAGAACTGTATCGTCGGGATACAACCGTTTTCCTCAAACTCTATAATAAAGAAGAGAGCAAACTAACATTCTGCCAATGCTTTCAAGTAGTTTGAATATCAGACTTTACCACTTAAATGGATATAAATTATTAGTTTTTATCTAGTTAAGAAATAAATTGTGGATTTCGTTTTCTGTACACTTCGGCACCATCTATTATACTGATGTGAAATCAAATCTTTGTTTTTAGGATTTATGAGAATCTTACAAATCAGACATGAATATAATGAGAAATATATATATATATATATATATATAGTGTAATTTATAGTATATGTTGTATGTGTTTAAATTCGTAATTTTAATGATTATAGTATTATTTATATTGTAATGAATGAAAATAATATATTTGTGAATTAAAAAGATAATATAAATTATAGTATATTATTGATTGAACTCATTCAGATTATAAAATTATTTATATATTTAGATAGTATTATTTATAGTATAAATAGAATATCATGGACTTAAACTATATCATTACTAACAAAATGATCTCATCTATTGTTTCCATATCTGAAAAAATAGGAAGGATAAAGGAAATCAGACAAACACATAAACATATTGACTTTGATATTATGTGTAATGTGAAAAATCTACAGGATATATTGAATCTCGAAAATATAGATTATCCAGAACGAACCATTCTAGATTTTCTTAACCACAAACTTCCAGAACAAGCAGACTTGGAAGATTTTCGTTTTAAAACAATTTATGAGGCTATAGCCATTTACGCGAATGTAAAGAAATACAAGTCTGATGATCTTAAGACATTTCTTAAGATTGCTAGTGTATTTACAAATTATGAGTTAGATAAAGATGAGCTAAAGACCTCAATAAATATTTTACGCAATAAAGAAAAAGTATTTATAGTACGGATTGCAGAGTTTTGTTATCTAACATATAATTATAATCCTGACAGTTATCTAATTCAAACATGGCTCATAATCTTATTTTATCATGAATTAGGAAGTATTTTATATTTGCCTTATGCTAAGGCTATAGAAAGAGAACACAGTGTGTATAAACTAGGGGAATATTATGATGACATATTAGCTGCTAAATGTAAAAAAGCTAAATCTTTATATCCTAGTATTGAATTTTATTTGTCTATCATAGACTCCATATTAATTCAAAGCCTAGAACTAGATTATAAATTATCCAAACCTATCTTGGGGCGTGTTGAAATGGTTAAAGGTAAAATCAAAGAGCCATTTTCCCGCAAAGATTACCTGACTTATTATGATATATCAGGGTCTGCTGCCAGCAAAGATCTGAAAGATGCGGTTGATAAAGGTATCCTTATCATAGAGGGGGATAAGATAAATGCGAGGTATTGGTATAAAGTGGTATTATAAATTCTTCTCAAATACATTTTCCTCATGCCACTGGAGAACTTCTCTTCTAGGATGAATAATTGGTTGAATTTATTTCTTATTTCTATACTCATGGTTTATATTATAAAGATAATTCCAACTTTTATTACAAACTGATATCTTAAAATTAAAGAAGTTTCATCTTCAAGAGATCCAATTTATTTTCGTCTTAATTGTGCTCGAACTCACAATTGAAACAGATATTTTAGGAAGAATTTTCAATTCACTATTTCATTTGTTTTTAATATTACATGTTTTGGTGTAAGTTTCTGGTAATGTGCGAGATGGGTGCTGAGCTTATCTTTTATAACTTGAGAAAAAAGCATATTGTTGATTTATTGTTGTTTGCGTGTTTTGTGTAGGTAGAATTATCTAGCCTTTTAATTGGCTACAGTTTTTATTTTTATCTCGATAGTATAAAATATTTTATATTTATGAGTAATATTTAAGCACTGATTGAGTGTCTGTAAGGGTTAGATTGGCTTATAATATGGTGTTCAAAAATGAAAAATATTATTATAACAAAAAAGAGTTGTATCCATTACGATGCAACTCTTTTTCTCCAATTTAATGCTAAAACAAAGATTAGATTAATCTTCTTTCCAAGCTTTCAAATAGTTTTTTTCGAGTAAGTTTTCGATATCAGACTCTTTATATAGGATCTTCCCATCTAACAAAATATAAGATAGCAAACCTTTGTCCCTATAAGTCTGTAGAGTCCTGCGACTAATATTTAATTTTTTGGATAATTGAAAATTTGTTATATATCTTTCTCCATTGAACAGTGGTTTGTAATTACTGAATGTCTTTTCGATCTTAGATTTGACATTATCAATTAATAAATTCAGGTTTGCAACTTTGTTGTTGGATTTTGTTAATTCTGACATGATTTTTTGTTTTTAGAATTGAAACTATTTGAACCTAATATTTTTTCGACATCACAAGGTTTATAATAAATCTTGCGGTCGACCTGAGAAAAGCCAATTTTACCGTTATTGCGGTAAGTTTGGAGGGTCCTTGGTCGGATATTAAGAATGTCGCATACATCTTGTGCGTCCAACCATTCATTTAGTACTTTGTCTCTATGCTTGTCACATAATAGACTAATCTGAATCAAGAAACTTTCGAAACAGTCTAGAGTTTCTTTATCAACTTCTTGGTAAAAGAATAAATTTTGCATAATCTTTATATTTTAAATGATTAAAAACTTCAACGAAAATAAGTGCTTGTTTTTAAAAATGCAATGATTACCAGTGTGTTGGCGTGATTTGTCGTGTTCTGGCATGATTTGTCATACTTTTAAAGTTTGATAGTTTATAAAATTAGATTTATGACATCAAAGAATGAGATAAAACTATATTTGGAACAAACTCTTCATAAGGCTCATGCATTTTGGTCTTATGAGAAAAGCTCATGTCTAAATTTGTCGGATCATGATTTAATAAAATTTGTTCTTATTTATTTAGATCTTGATGATATTCAATTTTTGTTTAAGATCTACTCTAAAAAGCAGATTAAAAGAATTTGGCTTGATGAACTTGTTCCACAAGGGGATTATCTTATTTCAATGAATTTATGTTTTGCAGTGTTGTATTTTGATATTAAGAGACCCTTGCAGTATTTGAAATCAATGGAAACGAGACACTTTAATAAATTTATCACCAATGATAAGTGAGCGTATTGACTGTGGATTATTTCGATTTATATAATATATATTAAGATAATAGTCATTAAAATAATCCCATTGATCGAAAGGGAATTAAATAAAATGTCTTATTTTTGTAATGTGTATTAAAATAATGATCATTAAATAATTGCTTAAGATGAAATTTTATAATAGAATACAAGAATTAGAGGTTTTAGCCCGGACACTGGAGCAATCTCAAAAAAGTTCGTGTTTTACGGTTATGGTGGGACGTCGCCGTATCGGTAAAACATCTCTTCTCCTCGAATCTGTAAAAGGTCAAAAATATCTGTATCTATTTGTTTCCCGAAAAAGTGAGCCGCTTCTTTGTGAACAGTTTCAAAAAGATGCAACAAGAGCTTTAGGCATACAGATATTCGGAAGTATTACCCAACTTAAAGACCTCTTTGAGCAATTACTTATTTTTGCCACAAAAGAACATTATACACTGATAATTGATGAATTTCAGGAATTTGATAATATAAATTCATCTATATTCAGCGATATCCAGAATCTTTGGGATCAATATAAAGACAAGACTAAAATCAACTTTATAGCTTCCGGTTCTATCTATTCAATGATGATGAAGATTTTTGAGAATAGAAAAGAGCCTTTATTTGGTCGTCTTACATCAAAAATGATATTGAAACCATTTGCTGTAAGTGTTATAAAGGAGATATTAAATGATTATAATCCTAAATACACTGCAGAGGATCTTCTGTGCCTGTATATGCTTACCGGAGGAGTTCCTAAATATCTTGATTTATTAATGGAGGCCGGAGCGGTTACGAAGGATAAGATGTTGGATATGGTCACAAGTCCGGACTCTCCCTTTCTTGGTGAAGGTAAAGATCTACTGGTCTCTGAGTTTGGAAAGGAATATGGCACATACTTTTCCATTATGCAGTTAATTGCTTCAGGAAAGACTACTCAAAGTGAAATTGATTCCATTATCGAAAAAAACACAGGCGCCTATCTGGTAAATCTTGAGAAGGAATATTCTCTTATCATAAGAAACAAACCGATGTTTTCAAAACCGGAGAGCCGTAAAAACCGTTGGAGCCTGAATGATAATTATCTTAGTTTTTGGTTCAGGTTTATTTTCCCGAACCAATCATTGATTGAAATGGGAAAGAACGAATTACTTCGCGAATATATTGATAAGAATTACGAGCAATACAGCGGCCTGATTTTAGAGAAATATTTCCAGGCAAAAACGGTAGAAGAGGAGAGGGTTACCATGATCGGCAGCTATTGGGATAATAAAGGATTGAATGAAATTGATCTGATAGCATTGAATGATTTGGACAAGACTGCTATTATTGCCGAAGTGAAACGTAATCCGAAGAAAATCGATTTAAATCATCTTCAGGCAAAGGTTGATTCTATAAAGAAAGAACTTTCAAAATATAAAGTTCAGTTGAAAGGTCTTTCTCTAGAAGATATGTAGGTGATCTTGAAGATTTTTATTATAATATACTAACTTTTAATCGCTTATTTCCTACTCAATTCTTAGTTCTGACACTTGGTCGACCTTCTGATAAAAACAACCTGACCGCTTTTACCCTTTTACCCTTGGCGTATAGACTGTT
Organism: Dysgonomonas sp.; assembly: GCA_047972895.1. Taxonomy (GTDB): domain Bacteria; phylum Bacteroidota; class Bacteroidia; order Bacteroidales; family Dysgonomonadaceae; genus Dysgonomonas. The sequence continues at coordinate 7,771 of JBKEBA010000089.1, read as the reverse complement.
TTCTTGTTTGTTCCTGTCCTTGATTTTTACTCTTCAACAATTAGGTGGTAATCTGTGCACCGTACACTTAAACCCTAATCTTCTGATTACGGATGCTAATATCCATATGATTAGTTTTTTATAGTTTAAAAATAAAATCTAAAGATTATAAAACGATAAATAACTGAATTATGATAATTAAGCTAATCTGTTCGGATTCTTTTTATGTTCCGATTTTGCACTAAATCCAAATGTTTGGATTTAGTGGAGAGGATAAAAAATACTTCCTTCTTAGCCTTATTCCTCAAATCTGATCTCATAACTTTTTGCTACCGCTAAGAACCGTTTATTATTTAGAAGATCTTCTCCCTCTTCAAATATGAAAAGGTTATTAAGGTTTTTGATTCTTCTAGATTCTTCATTAAGAGTATTAGTCACAAAAATGATATAGAAATATTCCTTCTCAAGTTTTGCTTTTTCAATCTCTGGTACTGTTATTTCAAAGCAGTTTACATTATCAGCTTTTCCCTTAACTTCAACGAAATATTTATTTCCCTCTTTGTCAATATATTCGATATCATATCCCAATCCGTCCGTGCCATAAGGATTGTAACCGGCATGAGCTGGTTCGATACGGGCAGCATACTTAGATACCCACTTAATATTTTCTATATTCGGATCTTCCAACAATTTCTCATAAACAACCATTTCAGCTACCATTCCTATAGTTTGTTTCTGTTGATTGTTCTTTTGTCCATCATATTTATTGAAACCGTTACCTGTTCCATACTTCCTGTTCGATGACGGTGTTTTCGGTGTCACAAGGCTGGGTGTGATGTATTCGATCGCTGGTTTTTTCTGATTTGCATATTTCATTGCCGCTTGTTCTGGTAGAAGAAGTTGTTCTTTATTAGAGGTACTTTCTCTTTGTCTTACTAACCATTGTTTCATTTCTGTGGCAAGAAGTTTACTATGATTGAAATAAAGCAAACTTTGCCTTTTTTCATCATCAATAAAAAGGGTTAGTTCCTCTTGTAAATAGTCTGTCTCCGATACTCAAATACTACGGAACAAGTTCCGCAGGTTGAAAGGTAAAAGGATAAATCCTTTTGCGTTAATACCTGTTTGAAAACAGGGGTTTTCTTTTCCCTAACGGGAAAATTCATCCGATAACTTGAAAAATAAAGCTATTAGTGCATTTAGATTTTTCTTATAAATTGATTTAGGGTCAAATAATATCTTTATATTTAGGTCGGCCAATGTGAAATCTCCAGCAGGATAAAAGTCATTTAAACATTCAATAAAATATGATTTTACATCGAACCGGATAACATCATCCGGAACTTTCGGATGAAAATTGCTGCTGTATTTATACACCCATCCATGATAAGTGCATTGTGCGGATGATGATAATTTACTTATTGCCTGATGAAGTATAAATATAAATCTGTTCTCAAACTTATTCTTTTCCTTATCAAGTAAACTTTGATAATAAGGGCGGAAATTCACTTCCGGATATATATACTGGTTGATTTGGCTCGGTAATATCCTAAGGTCGTGAAACAAGGTGGACAATAGTGAGATATTTTTTTGATGACTTATATTATCAAAATTGACCTCTTCATTTATCTTTCGAACAGTCTTAGTGTCCAATCCGGTCGATAGGATAATTTCTCGGATAGCAACATTCTCATTCTCGACAATTTTTTGAAAATCAGGAATTTTCTTTATGGCATAAATAGCTTGCCAGAATTTTTGTTTCTGCGTGAAATCCGAAGAATACAGTATCTGTCGGATTTCTTCAATCCGATTATCGGATATATCATAATCTGCCAGATAGGCAACTTTGTTTGGAGATTTTATGAATTTCAACAAGTCTATATTGAACCTTTTTAAGTCACGGTCCAGCATGCTCATAAACAATTCCGTCAGACAGTCGGCAATAAATTTCGATTGTTGTAGACTATTGTCCTTAATGTGGAGGATAAAGCCTCTTCTGGTTTTCTCGACGTAATAATCCGATTCGATAATCATACATGGTAACTCTCCAATAAGGATTTCAGTCTCTATTTTATCTTTCTTAAAGACCTCTACCTGTTTCAGAGCCTCGAGGTAGGAGGTCATCGCAATTTCAAAATTATATTCCAGCAATGCGATTGTTTGTGGTAGCTCAGAGAAAAAATCCGTTAAGGCATTTTTTTTTAATATTGGAGCATCCACGAGTTGTTTAGTTATTGAAGTAGAAAAACGTTTCCCAACCTTTGCTGCAATTTTTCCGAAGGTATTCCTGTCGCGATTAGTGAAATGTGGCTGTATTTCCGCCCTGATTATTTGAGGTAACAGGTCATAATTTGGTTTATCATCAATATAATAAATATTTGTAGGTAGCTTCCATTCAGATTGCCCATTTGTCTCATTTACGGACAACATATGTGTATCACAGATCGTTCTAACTTCTCTATCCGAAACCTCATTCCTGTCGTAAAAATCAAAAATCTTGCTTAGTATGCGATTATAGAAATCAATAAAATCTTTCTCTTCAGGTATATATTTATAGTATCTGTTATAAACATGTTTTAGGAGCTGGTTAAAATTATCTGTCGTATTTCCATCCAGATGGCACAAACCCACCGAGTTAATAAAATCAAGGTTGCTTTCATAGTCCATAGGAAACAATCTGAGATATTTATGTATTACTTTATTATGAGCCTTTGAAATATCGGTTAAACGCCCCCCTACAACATATGCTGGCGAATAACCCTGTTCACCGTTGCGTAAAACAATCCACTGTGCTTTGGATAATTCCTCGCAAAACGATGAGAACTTTATTATTGTGGATGCTTGGGCATCGTGTTGATTGCTAAAATTATTGGAATATTTCATTTTGGGCAACCACGGTGAGCTCATAAGGGATTTATAAAGCTCCCAGTTTTCTATGATGGTATCAGTAAACCATTTTGTGTATTTTTTCGGCTTATGTAGCATCCGATCATTTTCAATATAAAAAGGGGTATCATTAAGGCGTGTATTACGCAAGATGTGCTTCTCTTGGATGGTACTATTCTTATGGGATACAGTTTGCGTATCGTTGCTGATATAAAAAGCAGGTATATCCCATACCCCACATAACTTTAGGAAATCTTGAACATGATTTACTGCGTCTTCCTCTTCTGTCCCTGTTTTTTTTTGCTTAAATACAGTTTCGTTGACAAAGTAACCATCAGGATATAGCTCTCGCAGTTCTTTAGTATCAAAATAAACCGGATGTTTAAATGGTGATATCCATTCATCTTGGTTTTTGACAGGAAGTTGTATTTTTTCTTTTACATCAAGTTCAGATCGTGCATCTTGAGGAATAAGGTGGTAAATGGCGTTCAGTATATCTACGTTGGGTACAGCACTTTCATTAAATAATTTCAGTAGCCTGCGAATCAGTTCGTTAGTATTAAACTCTTTCACCCCAATGCGTGTTTCTCTCACTTCGAGCTTTATCTCATTATGCATAAAATGAATATACTTCTGTATACTGGTAGGTAGAGAAACTGGATTCCTACGCCCTCCATAAAAAACATCTTCGTTATCAGATATCAATTTCCAGTTATTGGTCAGTAATATTTTCTTACCTGATACATTCAGTTCTTTATGCTCATCAATATACCGATAAAGATTCCGAAAAAAACTAAGATTCTTTCGTTTTGCCTGTTTTTTAGACTCTTGTTCGATACCACTGGCAATCTCCTCATAATTTAGGTAAAATATATTAAACTCTGTCTTTAACCAATTAACTATATTAGCCGATCCTATATATACAATAGGCTTGTCGTCGAATCGATTATCTGGGAAAAGTCCCTTGTCGAATCCATCGGCAATAATTACTTCAGATGGTTTATAATATCTACGAGAGTGTTGATCATAAATGAATTTTTGTGTCGCTAATGTTTCAACCAACCCATCATAAAGATCTTCTAATTCAGCATCGTTATTTCTCGTAAAGCAAAGGATTTCATTCGTGTTGTATTTGCCTCTCTTTAATGATTGCAGCATACCCATTCCAATATACTCACCAATTTTACGGAGCAGGTATCGATTCAACGGTGAGTTGCGAAGCCGTGTTCTTTCAGGATTAACTAAAAAATAGCTATGTATAATAAAACGAAAACCGGAACGGATATCGAGCGGATAAAATAAATACAGTTTAGCATCTTCATCAGGTATGAACTGATTCCTCTTGTCAAGTTCCAGCACGATATGAATATCAATGGACGTACTATTGCTATATATTTCCTTCTCTTTTCCTTCAAGGTTTCTCAGAATATCACCTGGGATAAAAGTTTTTTCATATGGAATGTAATATCTGAATCGGTTTAGAATCTGATTACCATTATCAACTACCAAAAGATTTTTTTGAATGTCTTTCTGAATGTTATATATGATCCGTTGTGCCGGACTTACAAAATCGACTTTCCTTATGTTACCCAACAGTACAAGTTGCCGGACCTTAATTTTACTGAAATCTCCGCAAATCCTTTCCTCTGTAAAACTTTCTTTAAGTGGCAACTCGATTTTCGTGACTATATTCCTTTGCCTTTCATTAGTTGTCAAGCCTCTTGTTCGGTAATGAGGGAAGAAAAACAGTGGCACTTGATCCTCTATAAGAAAATTGTTACGCTTATTTAGCGCCTCCACTGTAAGCTTTCTGTCAAAACATACAGACCCTTCAGTGGTAATGATGTGTGGTGTATCCGAAACCTCAAGTGTTGATTTGAATCCAATACCTTTGAATCCTATAAAGTCGAGGCTATGTTTCGGGCTTTGACCAATAGAGGTGATCGAGGCAATCCCTTCTTCGCTGAAAGATGCCCCTGTGTTTGCTATCGATAGCACATTATCTTTTAATTCAATATAAATATCACCTTCTTGCAAAGCCTCTTTGTTAGCGTCCCTTACATTTTGTATTAATTCAAAAAAATAACGTCCTTCATATGCTTGTTGAAGGTATTTTTCTGCCTCACAGATGGTTTTCAAACCCCGATCTGAATTTCTAAAAGAGTCCTCTAATAACAATAATGTTTTTTCCTTTATACTCATAAAAGATAATGATTCTTAGATTTTTTGTAAAAACAAAGTGGGAAAATCATTCATACTTTCATAGCATTACCTTACGATTAGCCCACAAAATTATCTCACGAAACAAACTTAGATAAAAATCTGTAATTTATAAGCGAGTCAGATGAAAGAATGCTCTTCTTTACGTAAATGCAAAACCACAGCGTGAACCTATATTCAAAGCTCGAAGCTTATTTATGAATTCATATATTGCAGGAAATCAACTAAAAATTCTACTAGTTATGCAAAATTACTGAGGTCTTCAGATACAAGCTGAAAAGAGTGGCTGAATTTATTAAATATGTAATGTTAATAACTTGTAATTAAATCGTTATGCTAAATATTTAATTATGATTTTCTTTGTATTTATTAATTAAAAAAATAAAACTATGCCTAATTTTTTCGATAACGATAAAAAAATGAGAGATCAAATATATAATATATCTCCCTCTGAAAGTCATAAAAATATTGAAAAGCTAAATCACAATGATTTAACGTCTGTACACAATTATATTTCTGGATATAATAACGCAAATTATAAAATTAAGAGTATCGAATTTACGAGAAAAGTGGCTGACTATCCTATACAAAATAATGTTTTAAGTGTAAAAGATAATTCAGAACGTGAAGGAATGACTTTCATTTTAGAACAGGATTATTAAATCTTTTGGCTTTAGAGTATATTGAAAGTTGAAGTTATAGTAATATATTGTTCCATATCTATATAAAACTAATTGTATGGAAAATACGAAAGATGCATTGATAGAATCAATATTGAAAAATAAACCAATAAAAGGTCTTTTATTGGGAGTTGCGCTTGAAATCATACACAAAAGCTATGGTGGTGGTGATAAAAAATTTCTTGATGAATTGAAAGAGAAAATTATGTCTGGTAAGGAATTAACAGATTATGAAATGCACATTTTTGTTGATGTATTAATGGTACATAGAAGTCTGGATGAAGAAAATACTATTTATTCAGATAAATGGCAAAGAGACAGAAATTGATATCTCGCAACTATGAATATAACGTATAATAGTTGAGAATCATTCTCAAAAAGTCTGTTCAATAGAAATTCTTTTATTCCCCAAAAGATTAGAATATATCCAAGTATTTTTTTATATTATTGAAATACGTTTTGGATACTAACTATTATATTTTCATATAATTCTTTGAATAACATTGCATTGCTGTATAGTTGAAGAGCTGTTTTTTAGGTGTTACCAAATCGCTCCACACCCATGTTAAAAGAATAATAGACACTGATAATAAGTCATTTAGATAAAAATCAGTGATCCCACTCGAAGTATGAATGTTAAATATAAAGTGCTGTAATTATGAGGATTACAGTGTCCTTTTTCTGGGCGGACAAATAAGGAAACTGAATAGTTTTAATAAATTTTAATAGACAAAGATTTATTATTTATATATTCGTGTATTCATTCTTGCTAACATCATGCTATTAATATGAAAGACTTCAAATTTGACAAGGAATTACTAAGTGCAATTAAAGAAGATAATTTAATTGTCTTTGTAGGTGCAGGCACTTCATACAACTTAAGAAACTCAGAGAAGGTAATCTTAGGAGGATGGAGTAATTTGGTGATGCAAATATTGCAAAGTTTAGAAGATGACAACTACAATGTTAAGCATTTGAAAGATCTAGCCTTGCAATATATTTATGATCCAATTGTCATTCTCGATCTGATAGAAAGGGATAGAGACATAAATAGAGAAGATATAATAAGGGCAGTCAAAAAATATTACACACTAGATATAGACAATGATTATTCTTTACACAATAATTTATTAAAATTATCACAAAAGATTATTACCACAAACTATGATGAAGCCTTTGAGAATATAGAGCCTAGCTTTAATAGAAATACGGCTACGTTAGGAAAGGAGTACGAACTAGCAAATTTATACAAGGCTAATTCTCCGATGCTATTAAAATTACATGGTTGCATAAGAGAAGGTGATAAAATGGTGATTCTTCCATCAGATTATAGAAGGTTATATGAGGATAAAGATGAGGACGCAGAACGATTGCTTTTTTATTTAAAGAATCTAATAACCAACAAAACAATTTTGTTTATTGGCTGTGGTATGGGAGATTTTCAGATTAATAATATTTTCTCAGAAATAAAAAATGCCTATGGCAAATTTAATAAATCGAGGCACTATATTATTACAATAGATAATAATATTAGCCAAAAATTAGATTTTTTGAAGCCTATACATATAAATAATTATTCAGAGATTAATGGAGTAATAACTGCATTAGTTGAAGAAAAAGAGAGAAACATTAACGCTAAACTTTCAGAAACGATTAAGTTAAAAGAACAACTAAGAAAGATTCAAGAAAAGTTAGATAGTTTCCAAAAAGATAGAGAAACTGTAGAAAATCAAAATCAAAATTTACTTAGGCACATATTTGGTAGTGTAAATTAAACTGTGTCAGCGTTTGGCTTTCACTTATAAAATATCAGGTTTTTCGTTTTCATTTTTTAATGGGTAATGAAGAACCTGAGCTTTGTTGGTAAAAACGGTTAGGGGTCGATCCCCTAATCGTTTTTCGTTTCAATGGTACAAAGAGTCGCCATCGTTTTGTTGGTTTTACAAAACTAATAAAATAGTTCATATCTTGTAATTAATCGAGTAATTTAAATCTATCAGGGTATA
>JBKEBA010000053.1:0-1738 GCA_047972895.1 Dysgonomonas sp. | reverse complement strand
GTACAATATTTTCCGTTATCGAAAATTTTCAGATACCAAATTATAGCTGCCAGCAGGATTATGGGCGATTCTACAAAAAAGTCTCCCTGCTTTTGAATCCATGTTTTATTGAGGTTTAACATAATTGTATAGGCTGACTCATAAGCATCGCTGATGTCTGTCATAAATTCGGGAGCAATTGGATTACAACGATGGCTCTTAGCTGGATTGTCAAAATTTATCACATAGAACTTAGGCTGTACTTCATATTTATCCAAGTTCTTTAACAATTCATTGTAAGCAATAGTTGATAAGTCATCGAACTTATAATCATAGATATACATACTAAATCCTTTAGATAGTTGCTGCTTAATGTAATTATTAACAATTGCATAAGACTTACCTGAACCGGGAGTTCCCAAGACAATACTTGCCCGAAAAGGATTTACAACATTGATCCAACCGTCATTCCATTTCTTTTTATAATAAAAATGAGTGGGTAGATTGACTGAATATTCATTTTCGATGAGCCTTGCCTCCTGCATGAAAGACTCATTCTCATTATTAAAAACGTCATCCATTAGATTTGTTTTCAGTAATCTACTCATCCACAAACCAGCCATTAACAGCAATATATAGCCGATAGTCATCGTAAAGATATAGAATGCCGTATTAGCTATTAAGGGCAATGGCAAAGCCAGTAACCACCAATTCAGAAAGAATAATATAAATCCAAAAAATAAGAATACATATATTTTACTCCATGTGATCTTTTCTTCTTTTATCCCTTTCGTTCCTAAACAAGATAGTGCCAAAAATATCACGGCAAATAGTTTAGTCCAAAGGATATTAGAGAAAAGCCCTGCTGTATTTTGAAAATTCAACAGTATTTTGTCTACCACTCCGATGTTAATACCCATTTCCCGAATGGATTGATAACAAAACCAATAAATATTAATCACTACAAATAATATGCTAATGGCTCGCATAAATTCCATTACTTTGGCGAGTCCTCTCAAATCATCTTCTTGTGCCATAATTATAAATTTTTAATTTGTTAATTGAATTTAAAAACCACGTCCCTTACGCTTCGTCTTTCGCTTCATTCGATTCGTAAAGGCGATTTCATTATAGTCATCCCCATGCTGTTCCATAGAGAATAGTCCGGCAACATTACTAACAGCAGATTCCTGTTCCTCATAGCTGTTTTGACCAAAATCAAAAGATTTTTCATTGTCAGAGATATTACTATTTCGCTTATCATTTCCGTACAAATCATTAAATGTGTTTGCCGAAAATTCTTTACCCATTTTAGACCCGTTAAATACGATCTGCTCCTGATGATCTACGAAGGTTACACCATAGATTCGTTTATCGTCATTCTCTCTAAAAATGACAGAAATACCATTTTTCTCCAGCTCTTTTTGAAAATCTTTTTTACTCAGATCTTTTGCTAATGTTACAGATATAATCCTTTTCGGTCTATTGTAAATAGTCTTATCTTTCATATTTATTTTAAATGATTATCCGTATTTATACCTAAACTCATTTTTGTAGCTTACACAAGCAACGAGTAATCTCCCGAAAAGTGCTTCTCCAAAGTATCGCCTGTTGAATTTGTAGCAAAATTCATCCAGATAGTTTTGAAGGAATTCAGGTTTTATGTCATGGAATGTATTAATCAATTGCCTTTTGGCATTGCTGATAGCAATATGCACCCAAGGCAAAACCTCACCGACTTTATCTTTAGCTATCACTT
>JBKEBA010000058.1:0-71358 GCA_047972895.1 Dysgonomonas sp. | reverse complement strand
GACTGTACCGCTCTTTAAGGTAATACGAGTTTTACAACATTTACACTCATAGGCCTCCTTGTCTTTTTTCCAATAATGATCTGTCCCTCCACACTTAGGACAAATTACTCCTACCTGATCTCGATATTCTTTGAACTTCTGCTTGCAACTAGCCTCATCGGGGAACGCAGTGATAAAATCAATTAATGTCATAGCTATCTGTTTTATGCAAAGATAATCATTTTAGGTTAATATGCGAGTATTCATTTATTCTTTTTATTTCAAAGCCTTAGTATCTGAATAAATCTAATTAAAGTATAATGAGTATTTATTCTTTTGTGGTTGATATGTTTAGCCTGAATCTATTTTGATAAATGGAAATATCACATAAATTTGTAGTCATTACCCGTTATCCGAAATATTTTAATAAAGCACTCAAAACTATGAAGAACAAACTAAAACGCCTATCCCTTATTGTAGCCACATGTGGCTGCATTCAGCTCATTTACGGACAAACGAATGAAGTTACCGCTATCAGTGCAAATGAATTTCTGAATAGTCTGGGAGTGAATTCAGCCATAGACTCCCGGGGCGAGAATATAGATAAGACCATAGAATGTATTAAATACCTCGGTGTACGCTGGATTCGCTCTGGATACGAAGATGAGACGACAATGGACAATTATAAACGCCTCCGGAATGAAGCCGGCGCGCGTCTTAGTTATGGATTGCTTAGTGGAGGCAATGATATAGAAAGACTTATAGACCGTGCTAAAAAAATAGCAGCTTTTGATGCCCTATTAGCGATAGAAGGAAATAACGAGCCTAACAATTGGGGTATAAAATATCAGGGAGAAGAAGGCGGTAAGCAAAACTCGTGGCTTCCTGTAGCCAAATTGCAAAGAGACCTTTATGCCGCGGTAAAAAACGATCCGATTCTAAAGAAGTATCCTGTATGGAGCATTAGTGAGAATGGAGCGCAAACAGATAATGTCGGGTTACAATACCTCACCATTCCTGAGGACGCGGGTACACTGATGCCTGCCGGAACGAAGTTTGCCGACTATGCCAATTGCCATAACTATATCACACATCCTGCCTGGTCGGGACTTCACGACAATCAGACTTGGCTGAGTGCTGCTCCCGGTAAATCATGTCCTGTAGACGGATTGCATGGGAACTATGGTGTGACTTGGGGTAAGAAATTTAAGGGATATTCTGAGCAGGAGCAGATAGATTTGCCTAAAGTCACTACCGAAACAGGGACTGTGATAGATAATACTATTACCGAAGAGATTCAAGCGAGACTCTATATGTCCTTATATCTGGCACAGTTTAAGCAGGGGTGGAAACATACGGCTATCTATCTGCTCCGCGACCGTTCGGATGAGGGAGGGAACCAGACTTTCGGTTTTTATAGAAAAGATTATCAACCACGCAAATCTGCTCACTATCTGCACAATCTTACCACTATTCTGGCAGATAAGAAGACTATAAAATCTCCTGGAAAACTGAGCTATATGATACCTGATCAGCCTAATACTGTTCATGACCTGCTATTACAAACAAGTGACGGCACATTCAAGCTGGTGATATGGGGAGAAAGATATACAGGAGGTGAAGATAAAGTACAAGTCAAACTCGGTAAAAAATTTAAAACGATAAAGATATATGATCCTGTGATCGGCGCTGAACCTATTGATAATCTGAGTGATACGGATATTGTTTTTTTGATAATGACAAACCATCCTTACATTATAGAATTTCGAAAATGATTACTTATAATTGTCTTATTATGAGATATTCGTCCTGTTTTAGAAGTGTTTTGATTAAAAAACTACTTCTGTCAACATTTCTCTTCTGCATGAGTATATCGACCCCAATCTTTGGGCAGTGGAAAGGAAAGCCTACTGATTTTTCGAATGGCAAATTAAGGGTGTCCGACAACAAGCGATTTTTGCAATACGAAAATGGTGCGCCGTTCTTCTATCTGGGCGATACCGCATGGGAATTATTCCATAGGTTGGACAAAGCTGAAGCAGATATTTATCTGATCGATAGGGCAAAAAAAGGATACACTGTGATTCAGGCAGTAGCATTGGCAGAAGTAGACGGACATTCCGTACCCAATATTTACGGACATTTTCCGCTGATTGATTTTAATCCCGCACGCCCCGATGTAAAAGACGGCGCAGACAACGACTATTGGGATTTTGTAGACTATGTTGTCAATAAAGCCAACTCTCTGGGAATGTATATCGGCTTTCTGCCTACATGGGGGCGCTTTTGGCACGATGGAGACAAGCCGATGTTCGATGCCGATAGAGCGAGGCAATATGGAGAATTCATAGGAAAACGATACAAGGATAAGCAGGTAATCTGGATATTGGGAGGCGATAGAGGAGTCGATAACGATGTACAACGACAAATTATCAGGGCAATGGTGAAGGGACTTAAAGATGGTGACGGAGGTGTACATCTTATGACCTTTCATCCTCCCGGTGCGAATGGATCATCCACTTGGTTCCACAACGAAGAGTGGCTCGATTTCAATATGCGCCAAAACGGACATGCCGTAGAATACACAGACCGCTATTCAAAAACTCTTGATGATTATAACCGTACACCCATTAAGCCTGTTATAGATGGCGAACCTATCTATGAAGACCATCCTGTCGACTTTAATGCAGCCAAGCGTGGGCATTCCATTTCGTCCGATGTGCGTGCAGCGATGTATTGGAACCTTTTCAACGGAGCATTCGGGCATACATATGGGCATCACTCCGTATGGCAGATGTACGACCACGATAAAGGGCGACATCCGATAAACAATCCGCTGATGTCGTGGAGAGAAGCTATTGCGCAACCTGGTTCGTTGCATATGATGTACGGACGGATGCTCATCGAATCGCGTCCTTTCCTGACACGGATTCCCGACCCTTCTATTATTGTTACGGATAGAGTGCCTACATCCATCCCCGGCGAAGGATGTTACAAATTTGTAGCTACCCGTGACGAAGCAGGAACATACGCGATGGTATATGCTCCTGTAGGACGGAAATTTACAGTTCGGATGGATGCTATCAGAAGCAATAAAGTAAAGGCATGGTGGTATAATCCAAGAAACGGGAAAGCGACCCCGATGGGGACATTCGAAAATAACCAACCGGAACGAGTTTTTATTTCGCCCGACAGAGGAGAAATGATAGATTGGATACTCGTCCTCGACGATGCAGCAAAGAAATACCCTGCACCGGGGAGTAAGTTATAATATTATCATCTAGGTTTTTAAATTTCCATTTTGTCATGTTGAGGAACGAAACATCTGCTCACTCAAGGCTGATCGTTGCGTTGAGGATGATAAAGAGAGTATAAGCAATACACTTCCTAACTTAAAAAACAATACAAGGGAATTATATACCTATAAACAATTCCTTCTTATCGAAAGCTTTCTGTATATTCTGTTCCTTTACTTCGAGGCGTATATATGTCTTATATGTACCTTCAGGTGTTTTTATAACATTCTCGCATCCTATCCTTAAGCCGGATAAAACCTGATTGACTGCCAGGCGAACTGCTTTTTCGCGTACATCAGAAGTGATTTCTGTCTCACTTGTTTCCCACTCTTTAAACTTATTGCTTGCCGCCAATACTCTGATTTGTACTAACGAGGCAAGCCCCTCCTGTGCATCACTCAGGGCTTTTTCTTTCGATATCATTTCGTCCCGGCTTTCGCCTGTGGCACTGAAACAAATCACCGAACTATCCGTATCGCTCGTATTGCATTTGCATTTATCTACCGATGCGTCCGATTGGTTCATACTCGCCGATTTGCAAGATACTACCGTGATAGAAATAAGTAAGATGGTAATTGTCAGATAATAAGATATGTATTTGTTCCTGTGAATCATCTTTTTAAGATTTTTCGGTGTTATATATTATTTTCACATCCGTTATGCTCAGCGAACGGTTGTAAAACCTGATATTATCCAGTTTCATATTTGTTGCAGTACGGTCCTTTAGTCCGGCATTTCCCCCGAAGTGAATGGCATTTATGGTTATATACTGCAAACTGATAGCTGAAGGGTTAACCCCTCCGTAATATTGTCCGTTTATATATAACGTATGCAAATTATCTTCCATCACATAGGCTACATGATGCCATTTTCCGTTCTGAAACTGACTGACACCCTGCTCGAAAGAGATGTCATAAGTGTAATACCCGCTTCCCGATGTCGATATCTCTACATTGAATGCATCATTTTTGAAGTAAAAATAAGGACAGGCATATAAGTAGTTATCATTTATCGACGAGAAGATTTGTCCTAAACTGAAATCCTTTATCCAGAAACAGATAGACATTGACGATGTTTTGGTCCTGTCCGACGATGTAGCCAACGGATTTTTAGGAATAGAAAGATATTGCCCGTCGGCCGCTTTTATCGATAAAGCTTTACCCTCACCATTAGGCGTATTGGTTATGAATTCAGGGCTGTTTATCAGAATCCCGTTTATTGATGAGTCTGAAGTATCTTCAGCATTATCATTGTCGAAATTATAGTATGCCATTAGTCCGTTGGTAAGTGCGGGAGTTTGCCCACCCGAACTGCTGCCGTTTACTGATACCTGTACATCCATACCTCCGCTATCGTTTGTCGAAATGGTGAAATTCGTTCTCTGTATCTCCGTATTTGCCAGCTTACTGCGGTCTATCTCTATAGTTACAGGCACATTGCTCACTCCCGGTTTGATAGTACCGGAAGATGGAGTTACCGATTTTATCCAGCTACAATTATACTTTATTTCCCAGTCGAAAGAGCTTTTACCTGTATTTTTCAGGTGCAGCATTCTGTAATTGTCAGATGTACCAAACTCGAGTGTCGATTTATCAACTCCTAGATTACCACTTCCCGGCGATAGCTGCATATCACCTGTTGCTGTCTTATAAGGTTCTACAGTTATTATTTTAGTATTGGTCTGATAGCCATTACCTTTAAATTGTAGCGTGTATTGTCCTGCTTCAGCTTTAGTGAAATAATATATACCATCGTTTCCTGTCACAGCAGAATTAGAACCGGGTACTAATGTTACGGTTATTCCCTGAATAGGTTCAGAAGTTTCCACATCGGTTACGATGCCGGATATACTTCCGAACAGATTGTTTTCTTTTTCTTCGCACGCAGTGAAAAATACAAAGCTTACAATAGTAAGCAACAATAATAGGTTGCTTCTTAATTTCATGTTCATGTGAATTTATATGTATATTAAATAGATTCCTAAAAATTCATACTAAGGCTTACACCTCTGAAGTTCTGTGTGGCTGAGGGTATAATATATACACTGCCGGGTTTTACAGACGTTTTTTTTCTGCCATCGGTCACTACGGCATCTATCAGATTATAAACATACAATGCTGCCGCCGCCCCGATGCAGATGTTGCGGTAAGTGGCATAATTATCCGCATTGTCTAGGTGATTCCTTACTTTATCTATATTCAATGTTTCCTTCGATTTTCGTTGAAAGTCAGAACGGCGGCTTTCACAAAAGATTATCCCGCCTATGAGCAATGCTTCGCCGCCCATTATGCTTATGCCTTTCGCTTTATGCCCTTTATATATCTGTCCGAATCCCGGTACTAACGCCGAGCGCCACAGCGCATCGCCTCCATACTTGTACGAGAATGTGATTTGGTCAAAAGCTGCGTACTCAGGATTTTCAGCAACAGCATATAATGAATGGCATTGATATACCACTCCCGAACCTGTAAGAATAGCTTCCCAGTATTCGTCTATCTTCTTGAAAACCATACTTACGGTGTCCGCCTCAACTTTGTAGGTGAGAATATACTCCGTTTCTATGCGTTCGTCAAGCCCATATTCGTTTCTTGTCGAATTTGATTTCTTCTTAGTTTCAGATGATAATGAAGCTTTTGCACCGCGGGCTATTTTGTATGTGACCTGATTGAGACATTCATTGCGGGCTTCTTCCAACGACGGTTTGATCGCTTCTGTTTTCAGAAAATGATAACTTGTATTACGCGGATTGGGTAGTTCCTTTATCAACCAGTCAGGTTTCATTTTTTCGGAACTGCTGACAGGATTCTGCGAACACACATAACCTACGGAAATAGATAAGATGAAAAGGAAAAATATTAGTCTGGGATTCATAGTGATAAAAGTCGGTACAAATATAATTAAAAATCAGTTAATCAGTTCTATTATTTTGTTTTTACTGTTGCGATATTCATCAAGAGTACTGCCGATAACACATCTTTTGTCGGAGGGGTCGCATATCATATACTCCTTACCGTTATGTGGCGTCGATACTCCATTTAGCTTCTCACCGAAATGAACACCTGTAGCAACATGAGAAATCTTTCCCTTCTCGCCCTCGTACACGACTAATACTACATCTACCCCCACTATTTCTTTCAGAATGCGGGCGAAGAATACTGCTCGGTCTTCACAATCATTGTACAAACTCTTGACCGTTTGTTCCGAAAATAGAGGTCGTTCCTCTTCATCCAGCTTATATTGGAATGCATGGTAAAACCAAAAAAGCAATTGCTCCACAAGTTCACGTTCACTCATACTATTTATAGCTGTATCGAACGACAGTTGCAGTGATTTTCTTGTCGCTACACTTAATGGTGTATTTGCGTAAATAGGCAAAACTGTAGAGGGATATGTATCGTAAAAATTAGTCAGGCTACTTCGCCATGCAATTTTCACCTCCTGCAAATATTTCGATTTGCTTTCTATTGTCTTTTGCATAGTTACCGTACCGATTGACGGTACATCTTTTATTGTCAGATTCAAATCCGCTTTAGCCAGCTTTAGGTTTTTGCGATACGAGTATATATCGTCTGTTGACGTATATGTTGCATTCAATTTCTCCTTTTCCTTGCCTGTCCATGTATAATATACTTTATTGTCTATAGTTGTTTCCCACTGATTGACCTTTGTCTTGAATGGTATCAGCAGATGAAGTCGGGCTTCGTTCCCGGTTCCTCTGCCCGATCTTGCCAGTTTCACATTATAACCGGCATGAGTGAGCATAAATGCCATGAATACCTTTTTCTCGTCGGTCTGCTTTTCTGCAAATATCTGGTCTGCCAGCTGCGATATAAGCATATATACACCCCAGTCATTTAACAGCAGTTCTTTTCTGAGCTTGTCTGTTCCTTCTATTATAGTGGAGAAACTTGTTGCAGTCAATTTTTTCCATGCCCAAGATACCTGAAATTCCGAAATGGAAGACAGTGAAAATCGTGTGTCCGAATCCACATTCAGACTTAGCTCTTTTTCGAAAAACGGAATATTAACCTCTTTGTATTTTGCACCTTTCACAGGTGTATATGTCGGATATTTTGTAAGGGGCGAGAGCGAGATACTCACAAAGTTCGCTTCATCGTCGAAACGACCTAGTTCTACTTCTGCCATCGAAAATTTTTCCCAACTCCGTGCCAGATAAGAGGCAAAGTCTTCATCCATCTGTCGCGTATAGTTGATATATCTGTCATCCATTGCTCTCACTCTGGCATTGAACGTAGAATCCATCGCCTCGAATATATCAGTCTGGGCTAAAATATGTTGTGGCAATAAGATAATTAATAGTATAAGAAGTCTTTTGGGTTTCATAGCTTTGGCAAAGCTATATTATTTTTATAATTTTGGAAACACTTTTTAATATAATTCATATACTGTGACTGATTTTAAAAAAGCAATTAACACTCTTGTCAATAAAGAAGTCGATGACTGCCATTTATTGAGGTATAAATTGGTAGAATCAAAAGACAGCCTTAAATCAAGATTGTTGGAAGATCCTGATGTGCAGAAACAATGGGATAACAAAGAGACTTTCTCGGAATTTAAAACTGGACTTTTCAATGTTTTGTATTCCAGATACATACTGTTGAAAGACAATCCGTTGTTTGACAAATGGCTCTATGAAATGTATAAAACAGTGCTAACTGACTTGAGACGCGATTATAACGGAACGACGATAGACAACGGGCTCAGAGCAGAGCCTTTTACAGCCGCTTTCAAAGCATCACATCTATTCCTTTCCGAGATATTCACGTTCGATAGAGAGAGCTATAAAGAAATCCTGGTATCGGAGTTTATAGAGAAAATATTATTCGAAGCCTGTTCTCAACATTATCCTGTAGAGATAGATAGATTATTGTGGCGGTTGAAAAAGAAAGATGAGGACTTCTGGTCAGTAATATGGCACATAATGGATACTACGGCACGTATAGCCGTATTCTATAATCTGAAGACGCGGGGTAAAGTATTAATAAATAAGGATAAGTCTCATGAACTGAACGATTGGATAGGAAGCGTGTCTCAAAAAACATACGATGTCTTGTCAGGAAAAATAGACGATGATGATACGGAGACGATTACCGACGGAGCTAGATTGTGGGAATATATCAGGTCGATATCAATTAATGTACTGAGGAATGAGTTTAAAAAACTGATGAATTATGAAGTCAGTATGTTGCTGCCAGATCAAGACATCTCCGATACTAACCGCTATAATCTGCCTATTATCGACTCCGATGGGTTAGAGGATTTGCGGAAAGTATTGCAGGAAATTCTTTACAAAGAGACGCCGGAAGTCTACGACGAATTAATCAAAGGGCTGGACGACGAAGGTATGGCTATATTCAGGCTGCGCGCAGCAAAACTTTCGTATGATGAGATAATAGATCAGCTAAAAGGTTCAAACCTTCCGAAAGATGAAAAAACAACCGAAAATGCACGTCTGCGAACATGCTATAAGCGCACTAGGGACGAACTTATAGCCAGATTGAAAAAACTATATATGATTTAAAGCAATGAATAAAACTTGTCAATATACAAAAAATGATATCTGGGATTACTATTCCGGTAAATTGAGCAGACAGCAGGAAACCGATATGCAAGAACACATAATTTCGTGCGATTGGTGTCTACATGAACTTGAAAAATTAGAAGGTCTCGCTGAGGCTCTTTCAGAAGATATAGAGGACGAAGACGAAGTAGTTGATACCGCTCCTACGTTGCCTTTACCGCAAATAGATGGTGATACCGTATCACCACTGACACCTAAGAAGAAAGACAGAACGGCGCTTGTGATTGCTATCATCGCCATTGCTGCGGCTTTAGCACTGATTGTCTATCTCATCTTGCCTAAAGAAGAACTTAGCTACCCAATACATAAAGATGATCAAGATGTATTTGGTCCGGGCGACTCAGTCAAGGTAGATTCCTCATACATAAAATCTATTAAGATAGATAGCGTGCAAATTGATGATAAGAATGTAAAATAGAAATACTTATCTAAGGCTTCTTGTCGAATGGGATGAGAAGCCTTACCAGATAAGCGTCCAGATTTTCGAAACTATCTATCTTAAGCACTTCCCGCATCTTGTATCTGTTTTTCCTTACAGTCTGGTCTGCGACACTGAATACAAAGGCTAGTTCTTTTGGATTCAGACCCGTAGCTATCAATATCGAATATTCGATTTGCATCGGGGTCAAGCCCTTGTCTTTCAGTAATAATATACCTCTGTTGTCTATTTTCGATATAGTATTCAGCATTTTTACCCTTCTCGGTTCTTTTATCTTTTTGCTTATTATGTCTTGCAGATAAACGATTGTTTCGTTTCGCTCACCTTCACGAGTAGTGATGTCAGCCTCTACATTACTAATCATACTTTGCAAATCTTTCTTCTGGCTCTTCAATATCTCTATCTCCTGTCTTGCCTCTATCAGGTCGGACAATCCTTTCAACTTTGCCTCATTGAAGGCTTGCTCCTTTACGTGTATTTCCTTGCTTATCTTTCGTTCTTTTATCTTTGCCTCCTGCAATAGTTTTTCCTGTTCAGACAATATGTTTTCTATTCGTGATTTTTCCTGCTCAGCCATTTCGAGCTGCTTTCGCAGTAATTTTCTGTTGACACTTTGCCATCTGATAATGAAAAACGATGCAACTCCTAACGATAAGGCTAGCAGTGCAATGAAAACATTTATCTTCTTCTGGGCCTTTATCTCCTGTTCCTTCTTTTCGGTCTCATATTTGGTTTGCAGGTCTTTTATCGCTTTGAACTTTTCAGCGTTGTATATATTCCGGTTACACTCGCTTTTTTTCTTTTCATATATCAGCGCTTTCTCATAATCGCCGTAGGAAGTGTATATATCAGATAGGAGCCCACATAAATTTGAGTATTTTTCAAGATTTTCTGAAACACCCCAACTATCCATTATTTGTGCTAGATTCAATAATTTTTCTTCTGCTGATTTTATTTCTTTCAATTTGAAAGAAGAATATCCTTCTACCCAGAGACAATTAATTAACATAGCGGTGTCTCTAGGGTTGGATAGTTTATATGCTTTTGCTGCCCAACTGTTTATTTCAATATATTCAGGATTCTCTTTTTTTAGTTTATTATTGGCTAAGTTTATATATCTATACGCCATCTCTTCTGGATATATCGACTTTTTTTCCTGAGATTCATAGATTTGTACAACCTTTTTGTCGCAGACTATAGCAGAGTCTAGATCGACCATTCTCTTTTGTTGGACATATTTACTTCCATAATAATAGGACAATAGACCATAATAAATACTTTCTGAGTAATCATCTCTAATAGCTTCTACTTCATTATACATCCTATCAAGAACAATTTTAAGGCTTACAATATCTCCTTCTTGTATATAAGGATAAGCTATATTGTGAAATATAGGTATAGAATGTTTCCTGTATCGTTTCGTATTAGAGTTCTGAAAATAATTAATTGCTTTATAATAGTATTCATGTGCTTTTTTAAAATTGTGCTGCATATTGTAAAAATCGCCAAATACTCGATTGTATATACCTGGTATCTCTGGCGTCTTTACTTCATCTATGTATATAGCTGCCGAATCTAGATAATATTTACATGAATCAGAATGTCCGCTAAGTAAATAAGCATACGCTGTGTAGCTATGAAGTTTAGCTATATTTTCTTTATCCTGTCTTTGGGATGCCTCTTTTCTCAACAAGAATAATAGGGGTAGCTGGTTTTCAGGAAGTAATCGACTGATATCATCAGCAATATCCATTTTTCTCGTATATGAAGTTGACGGATTTCGTATAATGTTCATTATCGAGTCACAATCATTTGCCATTATACAAATAGATATAAAGAGACAGAGAGAGAAAGAAAGTATTCTTAAATACAAATTTTTATTAGACGTAAAGGCCTTCATTATTTAGCTGTTAGATTTCTTACAGAAAACAAAATTAAAAAAAAGATGAGATAAACTGTCACAAATGCTCCGAATGATACCGATGTAAATGTATTCATTTTAAAACAAAGTAATCATGAAGAAAATTGGATCATTTGTAGTAAGAGTATTCTGCATTTTTGCAGTTATGTTTAGTTTGTCAACAGTCGCTTGCTTTGGTGCAAACGATGGTGGTAATGGTAGTAATGGTGGAACTAGTGAGACCAGAGATAATAATGGTAACACCATTCCTCCAATAATCATTCGTCCTCCTCGTTAAGTTTATCTATTGCGGACAGACTTCTCCTAAAAAGGACGAGAAGTCTGCCTGCTTTACATTAATTAACAAATATAAAACATCTAAGCGTTTCATTACAAAATGCTTAGGTGTTTTTTGTATAAAGTCACTTGTCAACATATGTTGAATCCTTAGACAAGCAATAAGTTATAATTTTGATAACTCTAATATTAGAATAATATATCTAACATATATAATCTCCACTTTGTTTTGGTCAAACAGCAATTACCTCATCTTAAAATATTGAGAGAAGTAATGATGAAATATAATCTAAGGGAAATCTCTTATTAGCGTTTGAGGCGTGTCCCTGCAATAGATTACAGAAAATAAGAAAGCCTGAATAGCTTGTTTATAGATAATCTTAAACAGCAGGGGGTGAAACTCACACTCATTCACCCCCAAAACAGGGCTCATTCAAGGTATTTAAAATGCCCGTATTAAACATATGTGCGATTGTAAATTATTTAACCTATTTATTTAAATCAGAGAATTATGAGAAAGTATTTTTTATTATTTGCATTTGTTCTGTCAGCAATAGTCACCGGATGTAGCAGTGATGACGAAACCGATGGCAACAGCCAGATTAAAGTCGATGATAAGAATAGCCTTACCCAAACCGTTTATGCAGACAATAATGAAGGGAAAAGCGGCGTAAAATTTTCGACTACCGGTGCATGGACTTCCACCATCAAGGAAACCGGTACGCAGAAAGACGCTTCGACTAGCGCATCCGAATGGATCACCATTAGCCCCGATCACGGAACGGCGGCCGGCGATTACACTATGAACATTGCCCTACAGACCAATTACACAGGTAAAGACAGAGCAGCAACCATCACCATCGTTTGTGGCGATACAAATATCTCCATAACCGTTACGCAAGAAGGCAAAACTGAGGACGGAGAAACCCCTGTCGAAGAAAAGTATGATCTGGCATTTCTTCTATTAGAAGGTGATATAACAGATACGGATACACCTGCAGACAACACATCTCTAAGATCAAGCACTCGCCTGTTCGAATATGCTTTGTCTATAACAGATGAGAAAGGAAAAGAAATAAAATCAATCTTAACGTTAAACGATACATGCAATCTTTCTTTAGAAAGCTATAATCCTGAGACAAAAGAAGCGTATCTGCATCGTCGTTACAATGTGAGTGGGAGTGACTCGCTTCTAATATCGGAAATCATCTCGATAAATACAGATACAAAGGAGCGCAAAGTATTAGTCGAATACCTTCCATGCTACGATTTCTCTCTCGTGTCGGCCAATGGTAAATATGTAATTTATGACAAATTGGATCGGGCAAATAGGGTGAATGGTCAAGTAATCAAACTTTCTGTTTCAGACGGAAAAGAAATAATTCTGCATGATGGAAAATACGACGACTTTGTTATAGGTTCGGTTAGTAAAGATGGATCAAAAGTAGTGCTTTACAACTATGATGATAAAGTAATCTTCATCGAAAACGATGTGCAAAAATACACATTCACAGGACCAACGGACTTAAGTGGAGTTTATTTATCTCCTGACGAAACCAAATTATTAGTAGAATATGGTGAATCGGGATTGCTGGTCTGTGATTTGAATGGAGATAACAGACAGATTCTAAAAGCCGATGATCAGTCCTATTATATAGAGACATGCTTATGGAGTGCCGATGCAAAATACATTTATTTCAATTCTTACATGAAAGAACAGACAATCCTCAAACTCGATGTTGAGAATAAAACGTCCGTACAACTTACTACCGATTTCCCTACTAACTTGTATAACAATACAGTATCTATCAAGATAAATAAATAAGAACAATCAGATGTGGAAGAATCTAAATCAGACTCTTCCACACCTGAAAAAAGCTTATGCAAAGGATTCAAAATACCCGCATTATAAAATATGTACTATATAAATTATTTCAACCAATCTTTTTTTTAAAAACAGAAAATTATGAGAAAGTATCTTTTGTTATTTGCATTTACTCTGTCAGCTATACTTGCCGGATGTAGCAGTGATGACGAAACCGATGGCAACAGCCAGATTAAAGTCGATGATAAGAATAGCCTTACCCAAACCGTTTATGCAGACAATAATGAAGGGAAAAGCGGCGTAAAATTTTCGACTACTGGTGCATGGACTTCCACCATCAAGGAAACCGGTACACAAAAAGACGCTTCGACTAGCGCATCCGAATGGATCACCATTAGCCCCGATCACGGAACGGCGGCCGGCGATTACACTATGAACATTGCCTTGCAGACCAATTACACAGGTAAAGACAGAGCAGCAACCATCACCATCGTTTGTGGCGATACAAATATCTCCATAACCGTTACGCAAGAAGGAAAGACCGAAGATGGAGATATTCCCGAAGAAGTAATCAATATGAATTATATCAGCAGTATCGAGCGTAGCAGAATAGGCGAAGAAGAATATGCAAGTACAATGGAATTTACCTACAATGCTGCTAATGAAATAACTACAGTCAAAGACTTCGATACTTTTAAAATAAAGTTTGAGTATATAAAAGATACACTTTCATATACCTATGGTAACCGACCTGAGGATAAAACAGTATTGATACTGAACAACAAAGGTTATGCAACGTCGGCAAACACTTTTGCCGGAGGCTATTGGGATGCAACATATAATGGAGATTATATAGCACGCGTTGTCGGCAAAGACTACCAAGATTACGACCGTAAAACAGAATGGAAAGATGGAAATATGATAAAAGTAATTGACGAAGAAGGCTTCGAGGCTGTCAGCGAATACGGAACAAAAAAGAACAATGCAGCTATCAATTTAGACCTGAATTGGATATTAGGCAGTGTAGAATGCTGGGACTTTTTGGTAAATGACGAAGAGCCTTTCCATACAGTTCTTCTATCTGCAATGGATCACTATGGCAAACGTAGCGAATATTATAAGACGAAAGTCACCAATGCGACATATGGAAATGCTGCATATCAGGATGTAAAAGAATATGATTTTCAAACGAACGACAAAGGATTGGTTACTAAAATTGTGATTACACGCTATTATTTGGCTGAGCCTGACGAAAAAACAGTTTATGAATATAAAATAAACTATAAAAACTAAGCTGTAAACCATTTAGGAATCCCATAATCATTGCACCATTTATTTAATTATTAAAAACATACTACTATGGCAAAAGATGGAGATATTATTGACGTAATGTTTGGCTGGATGATCAGCCTGTTCGGTTGGATATTCACAGGAATATTCAAACTCATTATTTGGCTAATAAAAGGAGTCTTTTCATTAATAGGCTCGGCATTTTCTGCTATAACAAGCAAAAATAGCACTGGTACTACAGAATGAGGCCAGACAAGATATAATGTGGAAAATCCACATTAGTAAACCACTTTTTATTAACTACTTAACTTTAAATTTTATGTTAACAAAAATTTTTAAAGTAAAAGACACTAAGAAAGATGCGTACGGTTGCTGCGACCAATGTGGTGGCTGCCAATGCAACAACTAATTAGTAGTCGGTATCGGAATCGGAATCAAAACTCCGGTTCCGGTATTTTTTTCCATTTTTAAACAATCGAGAAAAAGATGAATAGCAAAAGAAATTATCCATTATGGATATTCCTGATAATAGTACTGTCCCTGATAGCTGTTATTATTACATTGCTGGCCGAAAATGAAATACCATCAATGGCATCCAGTGGTAGTATCATTGCCATTATCAGCACATTTATAGGTATATTGATCACCATGTCGGTAACCTCACTTCTTCTGAGCAAGCAAAGTGAAATGGAGGGACTGAAAGACCAAAATGTAAAACAATTCGAAAAGAAACAAGAGGTTTACCATGCCTTCATAGACAAGCTCAACAGAATTGTAGAAGATATAGTCGAGAAAAATTTGTCAGGCAATGATATTCGTGCCCGCGATAATATAAATAAGCTCGAAACCCTGATATTTCAATTAGGTTATCTCAATATTCACTCTGACAAAGAAACGATTATAAGTACTGTCGACAGCCTGTCCGAAATCATGGTTGTAATTAGTCAATTACAGCAAGGCAATAGCTTCCAGCCCAACAATCCTGAGGTATACAGCAGAGAAAATGATAATAACAATTTGCATGCTTTTGCCACTCGGCTGACCGCACAATTATTCAATATTTGCACTCTGTTGAGGCGGGATTTATATAATCAGGCTCACGATGAAGAAGGTTTGAGCCTTCATCTGGAGCAGAGAATGGCAAACCTATTCCGCAAATGCGGACTCAAACCAACAGAAAATCTATAAATACATCATATAAACTATCATGACGAAGAACTTGTTAAGTAAGGACCTGTTTGTAATAGAGGTAGGCGAGGAATTCGATAAACCCAACAATTCCATTAATATCCTATACTCTCCATTCACCGATAATGCCTTGATGGTAACGCCCGACTATGTGCAGCAAATGGAGATGTACATCAAAGACAGAGAAAAAGACTACCCCCAAGATCTGAAAGAGACAATGGACGCTTTGCTCGATGAAGCCAACAGAAAGAAGTGTGCGCCATTAGCAAAGTCGCCCGAAGAATATTCACGGATGGCCATATTACCCAACAATGTCTGCAACTTCCGATGCAGCTATTGCTATTCGGCTCAGGGACGTTCCAACAAAATCATATCAAAAGATGTGCTCAAAGCCACGCTAGACTACTTTATAGACCCCTCCAGAGTACCCGTAGAAAAAAAACTTGCCATATCCATTCTTGGAGGCGGAGAACCACTACTATCGTGGGACTTAGTGAAATTCTGTATCGAGTATTCTAACCAGAGAGCCGAAGCATTCAGATATCCCGGAGTAGACTGTAATGTAGTTACCAACGGCTCGGTATTCACACAAGACATAATAGATACACTGAAAAAGTACAAAGTACCCGTATCCGTTTCTTTCGAAATATTGGAAGACATACAAAATTTGCAACGTGGCAATTACAAGAAAGTAGCTGAAAATATAGATTGGATAATATCCGAAGGCATCCGTCCTCAACTGCGTGCTACCATCACCGACAAAAATATTATGCTCATGAAGCGGATGATAGAGGAAGTCTTACAGCGTTTTCCCGGCACACGCGAAGTGATGATGGAATATGTGACCGACCCCGAATTGCTCACCACACCCGAATCGGTAAGAGAATTCTATAAACAATATACAGACAACTTCTTCGAAGCGCACGACTATGCCGCACGACACGGGCTACTGCTCGACTGCTCGGCATACAGGAACTTCAACCTGCTGATAGAACGCTTCTGCCCGGGCGATAATACCATCACCCCCGATGGCGAAATCAGTGTTTGCAGTCGTATAGCCGCACCACAAGATTTAGGCTATCAGGATAGTATATATGGTAAAATATCGGCAGACGGCACGGTAGATATAGACCGTAGCAAGTTTGACAGACTCATTGGGCTCAACGTACACCATTACCCAAAATGTAAAACATGCTTTGCCAAATGGCACTGCGCAGGAGGCTGTATGATACATAAATACACCTACGGCGAAGACATACAAAACGAGATTTGCGAGTACACACGCAACTTCACCCGCCGTATGCTTCTTCGCAATATAGACAAAGAATATACCAGCCATTACGGCATATCACTCAGGGAGGCAATCAGCCAGATGTGAAGAATATGAATAAGCAAGTATTTTACGAGACAAATCTTTTTCCGATAAACATTTCGCCATACGTCCAAGACAACGATATCCACTATCTGTTGTATTCGCCTTTGGCAAAAAGTTTTGTGTTGGCAGACGAAGAAGATATAAATATGCTGGCGGCAGAACTGGCTATAAAAGGTAAGTTTAACGACCCTGAACTACAAAGCCAGCTCATCGACTCCATTCCTCAGATAAGGAATAACTATGCGCAATCGCCTCACGAGGTCTTTGCCCTTACCATATTGCCCAACAATATCTGCAACTTTTCGTGTAGCTATTGTTACGCCGCCAAAGGGCATTCTAACGATAGCATCGACGAAGGCAAGTTAAAAGCCGTACTCGACTTCTTTATCGACCCTAAGCGTATCAGTAGGAGAGATATTTACATCTCGTTTGGCGGAGGAGGGGAGCCCTTCATCTCGTGGACTACTATGAAGTTTGCCATAGAGTATGCAAGCCGTCTTGCAGACAAATACGGATTCAAGGTGAATTTTTCCTTCGCCTCTAATGGTTCTATTATCAGTAAGGAGATAGTAGAAATACTGAAACGATACAAGGTAAAAGCGAATATATCGTTCGACATTCTCGAAGAAATTCAAAACCTGCAACGTAAGAATTATGCAGCCGTTTGCAAAACACTCGACCTATTGCTCGATAACGATATATACCCCACCATCAATTCTGTGATAACCCCTGCCAACGTGGCTTTGCAGGAACAAATGGTAGAACATATACACAGCCGGTTTCCCAAGCTCAGGCGGTTGAGTTTCGACTCGGTGGTCGATAGTGACCTATTTGATAACCCCGAGCAATTGAAAGAATTTTATGATGAATACATCAGGCATTTCTTCAATGCGCGCATCGCAGGGCATAAATACAACATAACCGTAAGCTGCATCAAGCATCACAATCTGGAGCTCATAAAAAGCCGTGCCTGTGCAGGAGGCTTCGACCTTACGCCTACAGGAAAGTTGAGTATGTGCTTCTTTGTGTCGTCGCCCAGAGAACCATTGTATGAAGACTTTATATATGGCGAAGTCGATGAAGATAACCGTCTGCTATTCGATAATGAGAAATTCTCCCGCCTCATCAATTACAAAGCAGACCACAACCAACATTGTCAGACCTGCTTTATCAAATGGCATTGCGGAGGCGGATGCCTGTATCATGCTAAGACTTACAACACGCAGATGCTGGATGTGATGTGCGACTTTCAACGCAAATTCTCTGCAATAGCTTTACTCGAAAATGTTATGGATGACAACGAATTTAAGGAATGCATAATATGAACCAAGACTTTATAAACAAAAACGAAATTCAGACAATGCCTGTCGGCGACTATTTTGGCCTGAGTCCCACAGAGCTATATTTGGTGTATTCGCCTCTGTCGGGGACATCATTCGTCGCCCGCCAGTCAGATATAGACACGCTCGAAGACGCTTTATATAAGAAGACAGAGGGTAACTCAATTCCCGAAGAAATGCAGGATATTATCGAAAATCTTACAGATATTCCCGGCATCGACCCTTATCTGAGCGTGGTGAATAATCCTGCTGAATATACTAAACTATCTATACTTCCCAACTTTATCTGCAATTTTTCGTGCTCATACTGCTACTCGGCCAAAGGCAGATCCAATCAGGTCGTAGATAAGGGCAAGCTGAAAGCCATGCTCGACTATTTTATCGACCCTGACAGGGCAAAATCGAAAAACCTATCCATCTTCATATCGGGTGGCGGCGAACCTCTCATTTCATGGGAGATCGTTTTATTCATACTCGAATATGGAGCCGAGACAGCGGTACAAAAAGGTGTAACGCTCGAAATTTCGTTGATGACCAACGGCTCAAAGATATCGCCTCAAGTAATAGAAACTCTGAAAAAGTATAATGTAAATACAGGCGTTTCGTTCGACATACTCGAAGATGTACAGAACAGTCAACGGGGAAAATATAATGAAGTAGCGGAGAGTATAAAGGAAATGATTGCCTATGGCTATCCGCCTTCTATCAGTTCGGTTATCACAGCCGGCAATGTTACCCGTCAGGTGGAGATGGTAGAAGAAATTGTCGCGAAATTTAAAGGTATCAGGCATTTAAACTTCGACCCGGCAATGGATGCAGTATCTTTCTCCTCCCCACAAGAATTGAACGAATTCTATGGAAGCTTTACAGAATATTTCTTCAAAGCGCGGCGCCTCAGCCATCAGCATGATATGACACTCGATTGCAATATCATTCGCAAATTTGAGAGCCTCTTTCCCCGATACTGTCAGGGTAAATTGTGCCTCACGCCTGAGGGCAAAATATCTGTATGTCACAGTATATCGTCACCGAAAGAAAAAGGGTATGAATCTGTGATTTACGGAGAAGTAACCAACGATGGGCAAATTATATTCGATCAACAGAAATTCTCTGCGCTGATAGCAAAAGAAAATAATCTGAATGAAAATTGCCATTCATGTATTGCCAAATGGCATTGTGGGGGCGGATGCCTTATGTATAGGGAAAATTACACAGGCAGGATGTTCGACTCAGTATGTGCATTCACCCGGAATATTATTCGCGACATGATACTGAACAGGCTCGATTACCAATATCGCGAAAATTATAATGTGTCGTTAAAAGATTATGTTGTAAGTGTTTATGAAGGATAGATTATGAGCGAATATAAAGCAATGGAAGATAATGAGATATATCCTATCCTTCTCAACGAAGGAAGCGATATATCTTCTGAAGGCAGTTATCTGGTCTATTCTCCTTTGTCGGAGCAATTTTTTGTGGCAGAAAAACAGGATATAGATACGCTGGAGCAATATCTGAAAACAGGCACAGGCAACAGCGAAATAGCAGAGGTAGCTAATAATATCTTATCTCAACAAACAACAGACAGGACGATTCCTGCCAGATGCAATATCAGTGAACTGCACAAGCTCACTATATTGCCTAATTATACTTGCAACTTTAGCTGTAGCTACTGCTATTCGGCACAAGGCCGCTCCTCGAAGAAGCTCGATATAAAGAAAGCTGAGAAAGCGATAGACTTCTTCATCAATACCAAAAGGACTAAACTCAGGGATTTGTGGCTGGCCCTACTTGGCGGTGGCGAACCCTTTCTGTCTATAGACAGCGTTACCCATATCATTAAATATGCCCGTAGCCGGGCACGCAGTCAGGGGATAAAATTGGGTATAGGGCTCACTACCAACGGTTCTATATACGATGCCGGACTGTCGGAGGTGATAAGAGATAATAATGTGTCGCTCGGCGTATCGTTCGAAGTACTTGAAGATATACAGAATCTACAACGTCAGAGCTACAGCAGGGTTTGCGAAGTAGTCGGCCGCTACCTCGCCGATGGTGTAGATGTGTCGGTGAAGTCTATCATCACGCGGAACAATGTTGCCCGCCTGAAAGAAATGGTAGAGCATCTGCACAAGATATTCCCCACCGTACGCAGCCATAAACTGCAAATAGTGGAAGATACCGAGACCTTCTCCGATTTGGGAACAATGAAGGAGTTTTACAACGATTTTACGCGCTACTTTTTCGAGGCTAAAGAGTTAGGATATACATACGGCATAGATGTATATGTTTTGGCCTCTAAGTATGTAGATACACTCGTAGAGCATTATTGCGGCGGAGAAGTATGCCTTACACCCGAAGGTTCTATAACTGTCTGTCATCGTATATCTTCGCCCAATGAGGCTAATTATGAAGACTTCGTATATGGCAGGATAGACGATGAATACGACATTGTTTTCGACTATGAAAAATTCCGAAGGCTGATGAGCCATAATATACATGCCAACACGAAATGTAAAGACTGCTTTGTGAAGTGGCATTGTGGTGGCGGGTGTCTTGCACAAGCGTATACATATGGCGAAGACAGGCTCAATGTAATATGCGACTGGACAAGGGATTTTACCAAACAGTTATTGCTGAAACGTCTGGCAGGAATGGATAATCATAATTGAACTATGGCAGAAATAAATATATTTCCATACAGATATTTAAGGACGAAGCAGTTCCCTGAATCCGAAGCCCTCTTCGGAGAAATAAAGGACTATGAGCTGGATGTACCCTGCATAGATACAGGAGTGGAACTGAAATACATTTTCCGTAGCTATCGGTTCAATACCTATCTCTATATTACCGATATATTTCCTGCTATGTGGGAAAACGATAACGATTGTTTCAAACGCATCCTCAGCCACGAAGGCAATCGTGTGAATATGCGCCGCCTGTCGGTTACCTGCCTGTTAGCATTTAAGGAGCATTATATCAGGCAAGATATAGATTCTGCGATGGTAATAAGCGGCAGCTATGAGTATGGAGAAAACGAAACAGCTGTGTCGCGTAAGCTTCGCCTCTATTGGGCATTCTTCGCTCCTTTGCTAGATCTCCTTTCACTGAGGGTAGTACAAATATCGAGTCTGAATGCTTTTGTACTTATCGATAAAAACAGTGCGAAAAAGGACAGAGATATTGTAGAAGAATATATAACATTCAAAAAACGTCAAAATATAAAACAATGAATTCGCAACCTCAAGCACGCTCTAATATATTTCTGATTCCTGTAGGCTCTTATTTCGGGGTACAGGAATCGGGTTATCGGATAGTATATTCTCCACTGACGGGGAATATGACTATCGCCGATAAAAACAGTATTCATAATGTAGAAGCTTTCCTTGCAGGCAATGATAATGCCGTTGAGGATGCCGCTGTTTTGGAAATGCTGAGCAGTATGGTCAGTGAGAAATCATTAAACGATTATCTGAGCAAAGTGCAGAACGTAAAAGACATCCAGAAAATGTCGGTTCTGCCAAGTCATTCCTGCAATTTCTCTTGCTCATACTGCTACTCGGCCAAAGGACGTGCCAATATTTATCTGGATGAGGCAAAACTGAAAGCCGGACTCGATTACTTTATCGACCCTGCCCGATTAACGGAGCGGTACCTCACCATATCGTTCATTGGGGGAGGTGAACCACTACTGTCATGGGGATTGGTCAAATATGGAATGGAATATGCACAGAAGCTGGCCCAAAAGTATGGCTTTAATCTTTCCATGACGTTGATAACCAATGGGTCTATAATGAACGATGATATAATTAATCATTTGAAAACCTTCGGTGTACTGCCCGATATATCATTCGACATACTGGAAGACGTTCAAAACTTGCAACGCAAGAATTACGACAAAGTATGCGATACCATCCGTAAGCTGTGCAACAATCAGCTTGCACCATCTGTCAATGCCACCATTACACCATCTACGGTACACCGCATGATGGAAATGGTGGATGAGATGGATGCGAAGTTCCCCGAAGTAGTGAATATGGTACTCGAACCTGTAGTTGCGCCCGAACTCTTTGCTGAACCGACCCACTTGGCAACTTTCTACGATGCTTACCTGCATAATTTTCTCAAAGCCAGAAAACATGCGGAAAGCAAAGGTAAGAATGTGACCTGCCGTATCTACAAGAATGTAGATTCCATTATAGATCGTGGCTGCCCGAGCAAATTTGCACTGACTCCACAGGGCGATATATCGATATGTTACTGTACGTCATCACCTAACGAAACACATTACGAGAAGCGTGTATATGGTAATATAGGAGGCGACGGTTCGATAAATATAGATGAGGCAAAATTTGACGGAATACACGGTATCAATGTTCATTACTATGCCAAGTGCAACGACTGTTTCGCCAAGTGGCATTGCGGCGGTGGATGTATGTGTCCCAACGATGCTTATACAGAACCCTTTTTGGAAGAAATATGTGTATTTACGCGCAATCTGGTAAAATCCGTTTTGCTGGAAAGAATGGAAGAACAAAGTATGAGATATGATGGCATAAGCCTGAAAGAACAATTGATATGAAATACAAGATAGATAATGAAGGCAGGGAATTTCTATTTCAACTGCTCAACGCCTCTGCCCCATCGGGCTGCGAGAGTGAAGCCGCACTACTGTTTAAGTCATACATACAACTCTGCTGCGACACAGTCGAAACCGATGCCATGGGCAATGTGGTTGGGGTGATTAATCCGACTTCGCCCCACAAGCTGTTAGTAAGCGCACATATAGACGAAGTAGGATTGCAGGTGACAGGCATAAAAGATGACGGAAGCCTTACTTTCCGATGTATCGGAGGCTTAGATATATTATCCCTTTATGGTCAGCATATTATTATCCTTACAGAAAAAGGGAAAATAAAAGGTGCGATCGGGCGTAATAAAGACCATACCAATTACGACAATTCGGGTGCAACCTGCCTGAAACAGTCCGACCTCTGGATTGATATAGGAGCCTCCAATAAACAAGAAGCAATAGAAAAAGTAAGCATAGGCGATTATGCAACCTTTGCCGCAAATGCCTCCATGCTCACAGATACGGTCATTTGCTCAAAGGCATTGGACAATAGGCTGGGTGTATTTGTCATATCGCAAGTGGCGAGAATGTTGTTAAGAGAAGAACCTGATTGCGCTATCTATATTGCTGCCACAGTACAGGAAGAGATCGGTACGCGCGGAATGGCTCTTGTGGCCAATAAAATAAAGCCTCATATAGGATTAGTAGTCGATTGTGGACATGCGGGCAATAACAACGACGATAGGCTAATGCTGGGTGATGGGACTGCACTTATTCGCAATGCCGATAACCATACAGGTCTGGTGAATGAGATAAGGCAAACAGCTCACGCACAAGGATTAGGATATCAGCTTTCGGTAGGAAATAACATTACAGGAGGAACAGACAGCTCTCGTCTTCAACTGTTTGGTGGCGATGTGAGAGTTGCCGATATATCCATTCCTTGCAAATATATGCATTCGCACTGCGAAATAGCTGACTTACGCGATGTGGAAAATACGATAAACCTTTTGTTTCAGACAATCAAACAAGAAAAATTATGGAGATGAGAAATATACTGATAACGGGGATTTCACATGGTGTGGGGTTGCATCTTATTCGCTTCCTGCTACCGCAGAACAAATATGTGATTTATGGAGTGAGCCGTACAAAGACATCGGAGCTGGAAGAATTGCTGGATAGATATCCCGATACTCTGAAATGGAAGTCGATGGATCTAGAACAGCCTCATGATATAGAAGAACAATTGTTCACAGACTTTATCGATATAAAAACCACGCCGCTATATGCTTTCGTGAGCAATGCCGCCATCCTCTACAAAGAACTCATTGCACGTATCGATATTGAGCAAATGAACCGCCTGATGCAAATTAACCTCATTTCGCCCATTATACTTACTAAGTTCGTACTCAAAAATTTCCTTTATCATAAAACCAGAGGAACGATCGTACACCTGTCGTCTATTTGTGCACACAGAGGATTTGACGGATTGTCTATCATAGGAGCGAGTAAAGGTGGTATAGAAGCATTTTCGAGGAATACGGCAATGGAGTATGGCAAAAAAGGTATTCGCAGCAATAGTGTAGTCATAGGCATTCTGGATGTAGGGATGAGCTTCTCTGTCACCGACAGGCAGCGCGATGATATATTCACTTCATCGGCCCTCAAAGGCTATACAGATGTAGATTCTGTTATACATTCTATCAACTATCTGCTTTCAGAACAGGGGCAGAGCATCACAGGACAA
Organism: Dysgonomonas sp.; assembly: GCA_047972895.1. Lineage (GTDB taxonomy): Bacteria > Bacteroidota > Bacteroidia > Bacteroidales > Dysgonomonadaceae > Dysgonomonas. Next base: position 46,507 of record JBKEBA010000058.1, on the reverse strand, counting down.
AACATTCATGTAAATGCAGGAATCGTATGATATCACAACTCTTGATGGACCGAAATAACCCAAAAATAAAATAATACTTATAAGAACTTTTAATTTGTACACAAATGAAAATGAATTTCAAATTATTATTACTATTCCCGGCTTTTGTCGTATTACTCCTATGGGGAGGATGTAGTTCCGATGATAAAGACGATCCCATTACACCCAGTAAGCCGGAAATAACATTGAACGATGACTCCGAACCCGTAATTTCCTCGGAAGGAGGTAATACTACAATCTCTTTTAAAACAAATACAGATTGGCAGGCAACGGTGTCTCAGAAGAAAACTGAATCATCAGACTGGTGTAAAATTTCTCCTACGAGTGGAAAAGCCGGACTTGTAAACCTGACAATTACAACAGAAGAAAATGAAACTTACTCAGACCGATCTGTAAATGTTTTGATTGCAGCAGGAGAGCTAACTAAGAATATTAGTGTTTTGCAGAGGAAAAAGGGAGCTTTGATTCTATCTACCCCTATGCAAAAAATAGATCAAGAAGGTGGATATATTGATTTTGAACTAAAAACCAATCTGGAATACGATGTGGAAATAGAAGCCGCCGCCAAAAGCTGGCTTGAACTGGCTCCTAAAACAAAGACAACAGATCTCCCAGCATATAATATAAGATTATCTGTTGCAAACAGTACGGAAGCAAGTAGAATCGGGAAAGTAATAGTTGTAGATAAAGAAAAAGCATTATCAGATACAGCTTATATTATTCAGGCTTCGCTCGACAAATTGGTTCTATCGCCAACTGAATATGCTCTCGATACCCAAAGAGATACAACATTAACACTGTCTACATGGAGCAGGGTCGAAATCAAACCGTTAAACGAACAGCTTGAATGGTTATCAATAACAAAAAATGAAAATACCTATTTCAATGAATTCCAAATAAAAATAAAACCCAATCAGGAATATATATCAAGATCTGCCATTTTAGAATTTGTTGACCCGAACACAAATGAAATCGAATCGGTTTCTATAACCCAAAACAAGAAAGGGGCAATCATTTTAAGTGATAATTCAAGAAACCTAAAAATAAAAGGGGGAATTATCGATGTAGAATTGAAAACAAATATAGATTGGATTTATAAAGTATCTCATCCTAACTCGATAAAAAAGATAGAGACTAAAACAAAGTCGGGACTTACTTCGCACAATCTAAGTTTTGAGGTAAATGAAAATACAGAAGACGATATTAAAAAAATGTATATTGCTTTTACTAACGAGCAAAATACGATAAAAGACACCCTTAAAATTTATCAGACAGGATGGGATTCGAGAGAGGCCGATTCCCTGTCATTAGTAGCATTATACAATGCTATGGATGGAGCGAAGTGGAATTTTGTATATTATGACTACAGAGGAGATCAGACATGGAAAGAAGGAAAACCTTGGCAATTTAAAAAACCGATGGAGGAATGGAATGGTGTCAGAGTAGAGAATAGTCGTGTAACAGAATTAGACCTAGGGAGTTTAAGTGGGTTTAAAGGCTCTATCCCTTCAGGATTTTGTAATTTAAGACAACTGAAAAGAATATCATTTTCCGCTGGTTATCAGACAACATATATTGAATCTCTGCCTGAGAATTTTGGAGATTTGAAAAATCTTCGAGACTTATCTTTTTGGAATTGTGCTTATTCAGATAATCAGGATGTGTATAAAGGAATACCAAGTATACCTGAGTCTTTTGAGAAGTTAACAAAACTCGAAACGTTCAGCCTCAGAGGTGCAATGTTTACAAAAATACCACCGGTCATATTCAAGCTGACAAATTTGAGATGCCTATGGTTAGCCCAAATGAAATGGGAACAAGAAATTCCGAGTGAAATCGGAAATCTTGTCAATCTGCAAAGACTAATGTTGACGGGATTTCACACATGCGAAGTGGGGCCGATTGGCTTTAAAGGAAATATTCCAAGTTCTATTACGAAACTAAATAAACTCTATGAATTGGAGATTTATTCGAATAATTTTTACGGTAATATTCCTAGCTTTATAGGTAATATGGCTAGCCTCGAAAATATTAATCTTAGTTCAAATAACTTTAATGGAGCATTTCCTGAATCACTCGCAAATCTGAGCAAACTAAATATCTTAAATATTACAGAAAATAAATTGATTGGAAATATCCCTCAAAAGATAAAAAATAATGCAAATTATACAAACTGGTTACTGAACGGATCATTACTTCAACTAGATGGATTTGGATTCGAGAACCTTTCTTTAGGGAAAGACACATATCATGCAGATCGTTCACACATATTGTATCAAAAGAGCACAAAATCGAATCCTATCAATATTGTAATAATGGGAGATGGTTTTATAAAAGATGACAATAGAGAAGAAGGAGCCTATGAAATATGGGCTAAGAAAGCTGCCGATGCACTGTTTTCTGTTGAACCATACAAGACCTATAAAGAATATTTTAATGTATATATCTCATTCAACTATTCTAACCAGAGAGGATATACGCTGATGAATCAGATAAAAGATACTTATTTTTCAACTTCATTTAATGGAAGCAACTGGAATACAAATTCTTCAAAATGTTTCGACGTTTCCGGTAATATTTTAGGTTCCAACAAGGTGAAGGATGCCGTAAATGTTCTTTTATTAAATACCACTGATTCTTGGTATCCGGGCGTATGTTTAAGCTTTTCGGATGGCTCTGCTTTGACAATTGATCCGTTAACTTCCGGTTTTGATAATGTAATTATACATGAAGCAGGAGGTCACGGTTTTGGAAAACTTGGAGATGAATATATTTCTGCCTCAGAAGCTGTTGGCCGGAATAAGAGTGATGCTCAATATTATCCCAATCTGGATATAACGAGTGATCCGGCAAAAGTGAAATGGAAACACTTTATAGGGCATCCTGATTATCCGGAAGTCGGAGTATTTGAGGGAGGCTATTATTTTGGAACAGGGGTTTGGCGACCAACATTATCGAGTGTAATGAATAGCTCTTTCTCCGATAATAATTTTAATGCACCAAGTAGAGAAGCGATTGTGAAACGAATAAAAGAATTGGCAAAAGAGTCATATTCATTTAACGAATTTGTTAGAATTGATAAAGGAAGATAACTTATCATTTTTATAAACTGACTAAACGGCATATATTCATATTAGAATGTATGCCGTTATTTTATAACTGCTTCGGAGTATTAATCATTTAACCCCTTTCCGTAAAGAATTTGTTGCATACATTTTTCAATTCTCGATATTCGGGTCTGTGGCTGTTTAGGTGCAGAAAAATAAATGATGTATGCTCTTTGCCGCCCCGGAGTTAGAGCCTCGAAAGCTTTTTTCAAGGCAGGAACTTCACTTAGTTTATCCTGAAACTCTACAGGGATTGTTAGTGCCGCTATTTCTTTCGATTCTACTTTGAGTCCGGCCTTTTCTATTTCGATAGCTTCGTGTATATATGCTTTCAGTATCGGAGTTATCTCGACTATTTCCTTTACACTTGTGAACCGTATCTGTCGCCCCACATGCGTATTCTCACCCATTTTGAGCAGAATTTTATTCGGATCATTTAATAATATGCCCTTGAAAAACAAAAGCGCGCAGTATTTCTTAAATCCTTGTATTATAACAATATTATTTCCCCCAAACGAATAGCATGGCTTAGCCCATTTCAACTCTTCGGTCAGTCCGCACTCGAGGGCAATCATCCTCAGCTTCTCAATTTCCTCTCGCCACATATCTATTTTGCCTAAATATATATCAACCTCGCGATTCATTCCATCTTTTACCATAGGCTATTCTTTTTTAATGGTTTAAATATTTCTAGTCTAACATTCCTTAGATGTAAAAAGTTTAGGTGCGAAAGTTAATGGCGATCTCGTAATGCCGAGTAATAGATACGTGATGGAAGTTAAAAACAAAAAGCAGCTACAAATAATTTGCAACTGCTTTTGCTCTTCCTCTTGGACTTGAACCAAGGACCCTCTGATTAACAGTCAGATGCTCTAACCGACTGAGCTAAGGAAGAATTTACTTTCGAAGGTTTCTTTTTCAGAGCTCTTCCTCTTGGACTTGAACCAAGGACCCTCTGATTAACAGTCAGATGCTCTAACCGACTGAGCTAAGGAAGAGTGTTTTCCTTCAAAAGTGACGCAAAAATAGGCCTTATTTCTGAATTATGCAATATCTTTACGCAAAAAATTAAATAAACAATGACAAAAGTACTTGGTATGGGCAACGCCCTAGTGGATGTTTTAGCCATTATAGATAACGATAATATTCTCCAACGTCTTGACCTTCCGAAAGGTAGTATGCAACTGATAGACGAAACACAGTTCGAAGTTATTTCGGAAGAAATAAATAAATTAAACCCCAGTATTGTATCGGGAGGTTCGGCATCCAACACGATAGCAGGTTTGGCACGTCTCGGTGTAGGTACAGGATTTATAGGACGGATAGGTAAAGACTTCTTTGGGCAGCATTACAAATCCGATATAGAGAAATATGGTGTAACCTCACATCTTACTGAAGTCAATGAAACTTCGGGCGTGGCATCCACATTTATATCGAAGGACGGAGAACGCACCTTCGGCACATACCTCGGCGCGGCTGCTTTGCTAAATGCAGACGAACTTAACAAAGACGATTTTGCCGGCTACGACTATTTCTATATAGAAGGTTACCTCGTTCAGAGCTACGACCTCATCCGAAGAGCAATAATTCTGGCAAAAGAAGCAGGCGCAAAAGTGATTTTGGATATGGCGAGCTACAATGTGGTTGAAGCCAGCCGCGATTTTCTGCTCCAAATCATACCTCAGTATGTAGATATAGTGTTCGCAAACGAAGAAGAAGCGAAGAGCCTCTTGGATATGAATCCTGAGGACGCCGTTTCCGCTCTTGCAAAACAAACTGATATAGCCATCGTAAAGACAGGAGCCAAAGGCTCGTGGATACAACAAGATGATGAGAAAATATTCGTACCTGCGCTGAAAGTAAATTGTGTAGATACTACAGGGGCAGGAGACTTGTATGCATCAGGCTTCCTATACGGCTTGATAAATAATTGTTCGTTGAAAATCTGTGGAGAACTAGGTACATTACTTGCCGGATGTGTGATACAGAATATAGGGCCTAAGATAAAAGACGATAAATGGAGTGACCTGCTTCAAACCATTAAGCAAGCAACAAATATTTAATAGATCAATTATCTTTTTTTAATCCTGTATACAACGCACCGAAAGAAAATAAGCTGTAGATCCTCCCGTTATAGCATTAATATAACTACTACTGGTTATTACACGATATGAACCACTAGTAGCAGTCCACATAAATAATGCCAGAGTAAAATCTGTTGCTGATGTTCCATTAGGAACTGATCCTGCAGGGACAGCATTAAATCCGTTTTCGATAATACCACTTGTACCCCAGGTATTCTGGAAGGGAGTGGTATCGGCAGAACGATATATTGTATTATTGTTTTTCTTCATTTTATGTGCTACATCATAAATCAGATTAGGATATACAGAACCACTGGATGAAGTTCCCGTACCACCCAAGGCTACACACAGCTCAGACCATTCTTCGGGTGTGGGTACGCTCCATCCCTCAGGGCAGGCTATTACTGCCTGCGGCCAATTGTAAAGGAACCCAAACTCTTTGGCATAATTGCTATAGCTTTGACCCGAAACTACAACCCCGCCATTGGTGTAATTGCCGATAATGCCTGTAGGTAGAGTACGATTAAAGATTACACCACCGTTTTCGGTTTCGCGAAAAGCAGGATTCATTCTGATGCATCCGATCAGTTCACCATTTTTGTCATATATCGAACGTAGATTTTGTGTCATCCAACGTCTGCTATAAGCCGGACTTACAGCTTCGAATAGTTTGGTTGTATAAGTATTACCTTCATAGTCTGTCAGTATGCCGGTTGTAGTATCGAAATTGGTCTGATTGGTTTTAGGGGCCAATGTTTTTTTAGTAGATTGCCATTTTTTACTATCCCATACATACACGCCCGATTCGATAGTAGGACAATATGGATCATCGCCTAAGTTATATACCATCAATCCTGTATGTTTTTCATACTGATTATCGCTTCCGTCCAATATTTCGTTGGTTCCCATTTTTAGCTTAGTCAGATCGCTGAGTATTACGCGAGGCAGACCAAGACCTCTATTAGCCGTAGCGTTATTGATAAATGGAACCCCGTTGTTATCTTTCTGCTTCAGGTCGAGTATAGCGCCATTTGCCGGTTCTCTTTGCGAGCCTATAGTTACCTGTCCGGATAAAATCAACGGAACAAGTAGTAATACTATTCCAAATAGATAAGAAAAAAAACGCGATATATTCATATTTTCTAGTTTAGTTAGGTGATAAGATTAAAACATATACAGTATAAGGGTTTTTATGCATTTGCCTCTCCCTACTTTGTTCTTCAAAAAAAAGTTAATATATTGATAGCATGCGAAGTATATTGATGTTGAGAAAGGTGTTGATCATTCTGTGATAATTATGTTGTTTTCTAAAGTCTGTTCGTCTGCAAATGTACTAATTTTTCAAATATATCACTTAATATTGTTATATTTTTCAATATAAATTATTGTGTTAGAGGAGGATGGTTTCGTTTTTAGTTTTATTAGCTATCTTCTCATCTTTTATTATAATCAGATTTTGTTAAAAAAACTATCTTTATGCTGTGAGGTTTAAGGTGAAAATAAAGGATAATATAACTCTTAAAAAAAATATTTCATATGGAACTACATATTCTTGATTGGGATGAGGTAGAAGATATTGAGGATTTACTCAGTGAAATAGAGAAAACCTTTGGTGTCAAGTTCGAAGCAAACGAATTGGCTCATGTAAAAACTTTCGATGAATTCATTAATGAAATAATAAATAAGCTTCCTTACGAAAATAGTGATTCATGTACTTCACTGCAGGCTTTCTATAAACTGAGAAGAAAAATCGCTGCATTAGGAATATATGATGTCAAGAATTTACGACCCGATACAAAACTGTCCGAAATATTTCCCCATAAGCGCAAAAGCGCTACTTATTTAGAAAAAGTGATAGGTGTAAATCTCGCCGTAGAGCTAAATGATAGGGGTCCGAGCAAAATAGCGATAAATGCACTTAATGCTCTTTTCATCGTTTCGTTTTTCGAACTATTAGAGACTAAGTTGTGGATTGTGGGTATAGGTATTCCTCTCGCCATCATTGGCTATTACATAGCACTCAGGTGTGCCAAAGAATATCCGATACATACTGTCCGCGATCTTGTAACCCGGATTGTGACTTATAATTATATGAGTTGCAGGAGAGATAAGAATACAATAAACCGAAAAGAACTTAAAAATATTTTTGAGGAAATATTTTCGAAAGGATTGGGTATAGAAAAAGAAGAGCTCTCAATTGTTCGTTTCGAATGAAGATAGAAACAAATAATTTTTTAGTTTTATTAGCTATCTTCTCATCTTTTATTATAATCAGATTTTGTTAAAAAAACTATCTTTACGCTCGGAAAAACTAATACCCTATTTAACTAATAAAAATATATGAAGAAATATGCAATCGGTGCAGATATAGGCGGAGGTCATATCACAGTAGCCGTTATAGATTTAGAAGATGCACGCATCGTAGCAGGTAGTCATTGTCGTATGGATGTAGATGCCGAAGGAAGCGCCGAAAGTATTTTGTCGGCATGGACAGAAGCTATAAAGCAATCGGCACAACAGGCTATTGACGAAGCCGGAATAGAACCATCCGCTATCATTGGTATGGGGTTGGCTATGCCCGGTCCGTTCGATTACGAAAACGGTGTTGCTAAAATTATAGAACAGAAAAAGTTCAGAGCCTTATACGATATGAATGTCCGTAACGAACTGGCTCAACGCACAGGCTATGCACCCGAAAGCATCAAGTTTAAGAACGATGCCGAAAACTTCCTTCGTGGATGCGTATTTGGCGGAGTAGGCAAGGGAAGCAAAAGAGCTATTGGCGTAACATTGGGTACAGGCTTTGGCTCGGCATACTATATAGATGGCGAATCGGCAGATGCAGACCTGTGGTGCGCACCATTCAGAGGTAAAATTGCCGAAGAATCCATCTCTACCCGTTGGTTCAATGCCCGCTACGAAGAGCTTACAGGCAAAAAAGTGCGTGGTGTAAAATTCCTTATAGACGGGGTGATGAACGGTACAGATAAAGAGGCAAGACAGGTATTCTCTGAGTTTAGCGATACACTGATCGAATTTCTTGTACCCCTTGTGTCTGAAAAGAAAGCAGATACACTTATTCTGGGCGGTAGCATAGCCCTTTCGGCACATCTGTTTATCGAGCCGTTAAAGGCAGCTATGGCAAAGGTTAACCCATCTACACGTGTATTAACCACCATTCTGGGTGAAGAATCTACTTTGTTAGGTTGCGCTAGCTTGTTGGGGTAGGCTGGTAAAGGTATGTTTGATGATGTTTTTAGATACATATTAGTTGTAATCTGGAAATATATTCTATTTCCTATATTCAATTACATCGGATTACCTTTTAGATATATGGCTTTCTTCCTCATTGGCAGGAAGAAGCCTGTTTTATTTCTCAACAGACAGAAAAAAGAAGAACCTAGAGAAACATATTTTAATCAGAGAGCGTCGAATGCAGCAGTGGGAGCTTTTGTAGTTGCTGTCATATTGATTATTCTTTTGGCATAAAGCCGCATTTTATTTGTTGTAATCAATAGTTTGCTCATTGCCTCTAATCCAAAAATGACTACTTGTCAGTTCGCTCTGTCACGATTATGTTTTTTTGGCAGAATAAAATTTTGGCACGCATTTCGCTAATTGCTAAAAGAGAAAAATAATTAAAATATTATATATAACAATTTAAATTTAACAATCATGAGTATTAAACCATTAGCAGACAGGGTATTGCTTAAGCCGGCTGCTGCCGTAGAAAAAAGCGTGGGAGGTATTATCATTCCCGACACAGCAAAAGAAAAACCACTAAAAGGTGAAGTTATTGCAGTAGGTAACGGAACAAAAGACGAAGAAATGGTAGTAAAGAAAGGCGATAATGTTCTTTATGGCAAATATGCCGGAACAGAAATCGAACTGGATGGCGAAACATTTCTAATCATGCGTCAGTCAGATATTCTTGCAATTATTTAATACCTGAAATTATAAAAGTTAAAGATCATGGCAAAAGAAATTATTTTCAATATTGATGCTCGCGACGAGCTTAAAAAAGGTGTTGATGCATTGGCTAATGCAGTGAAAGTAACACTTGGACCAAAAGGCCGTAACGTAATCATCGAAAAGAAATTTGGTGCACCTCACATCACAAAAGACGGTGTGACAGTAGCAAAAGAAATAGAATTGGAAGAACCATTCCAAAACATGGGAGCGCAACTTGTAAAAGAAGTAGCTTCTAAAACAAACGACGATGCTGGTGACGGTACTACTACAGCTACAGTATTGGCTCAGTCAATCGTTAGCGTAGGACTTAAAAATGTTACAGCGGGAGCAAATCCAATGGATTTGAAACGCGGTATCGACAAAGCTGTTGCTAAAGTTGTTGAAAACATCAAAGCACAATCTACTACAGTAGGTGACGACTTAGAAAAAATAGAAAACGTAGCTAAAATATCTGCAAACGGTGACGAAACTATCGGTAAACTGATTGCTGAAGCTATGGGTAAAGTGAAAAAAGAAGGTGTTATCACAGTTGAAGAAGCAAAAGGAACCGATACTTACGTAGACGTAGTAGAAGGTATGCAATTTGACAGAGGTTATATCTCTCCTTACTTTGTGACAGACACAGAGAAAATGGAAGCAGACCTTGAAAACCCTTACATCCTTATCCACGATAAGAAAATATCTGCACTTAAAGACATTCTACCTATTCTCGAAGCAGCCCTTAAGTCGGGACGTCCATTGCTTATCATCGCAGAAGACATCGACTCAGAAGCATTGACTACATTAGTAGTTAACCGTCTTCGCGCAGGACTTAAAATATGTGCAGTGAAAGCTCCTGGATTCGGCGACCGTCGTAAAGAAATGTTGGAAGACATTGCTATCCTTACAGGAGGTACAGTTATCACAGACGAAAGAGGCCTTGCATTAGAAGCTGCTACTATCGACATGCTTGGAACAGCAGATAAGATCACTGTAAACAAAGACGCTACCACTATCGTTAACGGAGCTGGCGAAAAAGCAGCTATTGCTTCACGCGTAGGACAAATCCGTTCTCAGATGGAAAAAACTACATCGGACTACGACCGCGAAAAACTACAAGAACGTCTTGCTAAATTGGCAGGAGGTGTAGCTGTACTTTACGTAGGCGCTCCATCAGAAGTAGAAATGAAAGAAAAGAAAGACCGTGTTGACGATGCGCTTTCTGCTACTCGCGCTGCTATCGAAGAAGGTACAGTACCAGGAGGTGGTGTAGCTTACATCCGTGCTATTGCAACATTGGAAGATCTCAAAGGCGAAAATGAAGATGAAACTACAGGTATCGAAATCGTAAAACGCGCTATCGAAGAACCACTTCGTCAGATTGTAGCCAACAGCGGAAAAGAAGGTGCAGTAGTAGTACAAAAAGTACGTGAAGGAAAAGACGACTTCGGATATAATGCACGCGCTGAAAGATATGAGAACTTGAACAAAGCCGGAGTTATTGATCCAGCTAAAGTGGTTCGCGTAGCTCTCGAAAACGCAGCATCTATTGCAGGTATGTTCCTTACTACAGAATGTATCATCGCTGATAAACCAGAACCTGCCGGAGCAGCTCCTGCAATGCCTATGGGCGGCGGTGGCATGGGTGGCATGATGTAATTAATATCATCCGATCATATATCAAAAACGGACACTTCAAGCGAAGTGTCCGTTTTTATTATAATTAAATGTCTGTCTATTAGTTCTGTTTTACGAACAGTGGAGCTTACCTCTAAATAAATTTTCTCTACCTTTGTCTAAAACCTATTTAAGTAAAACACTATGAAACTTTATTCCGCGATATTCGCCATCCTTTTTATTACACTAAATGCACTTGCCTGCACAGGAAACAATAAGAAAGAATCCCCTGCACAACCCGAAGAAGTATTCGATATTCATATATCGGACATGTCGGCGCGCGACCCGTTTATATTTGCCGATCCCGAAACCAAGATGTACTATCTGGCGGTTAACGGAGGAAGTAATGTAAAGATGTATAAAAGTAAAGACCTCACAATGTGGAAAGACGAAGGCATTGTTTTCCAACCACAGGCCGACTTCTGGGGAAAGGCCGACTTTTGGGCGCCTGATATGTATTTCTACAAAGGGAAATACTATCTATTTGTAACCTTTAGCGGAGCAGATAAAATCAGAGGTACATCCATCCTTGTATCTGATATGCCATCGGGACAATACGAACCGCTAGTAAATAAGCCAACTACTCCTGCCGACTGGATGGCACTGGATGGCGCATTGTATCTTGATGAAAAAGGTACACCTTGGATGCTCTACTGTCACGAGTGGCTTCAGGTAAAAGACGGCGAAATAATAGCTCAACAGCTATCCGAAGATCTGAAAACTGCCGTAGGAGAACCAATCGTGTTGTTTACAGCATCGCAAGCTCCATGGACACCTGATTACGACCCGAATGAAAACTATGTAACCGATGCTCCTGTGATAAACAAAATGGCAGATGGAAAATTGGTAATGACATGGTCTAGTTTCGGAAAAGATAAAAAATATAACATTGGCGTTTGCTACTCCGAAAATGGTCTTCTCGGCCCGTGGGTACACGACGAACAACCAATGGTAGATAATGATGGTGGGCATGCCATGTTATTCAAAGATTTTGATGGACAGATGAAGATATCCTACCATTCGCCAAATAGTGGAGGCCCTGCACGAATTACCATTCAACCTGTCAGATACGAGGCTGGAAAATTATTTATAGACAAAGCTGCATTGTAACTAAAGCATGAACTATTGTTAGAAATTAATATGATGAAAAAACTATTATTTGTACTCTTTCTTTTCAATACCTGTATTTATGCGTATTCGCAAGAGAATACAGATAAGCCCGTTTCTGAAAAAGAACTCAAAACAATAAAAGATGTTGTTGAAGACGCACGAGAGGGCGTAGTATTTGTAGACAATAATGAATTGATAAAACGAATCAAAGACAATCAGAAACTTATTTTACTCGATGTGCGCAGCAAAGAAGAATATGATGCAGGGCATCTCAAAGGCGCCACATGGATGGAACGGGGAGTCGTAGAATTTACAATGGCGCGTACTGTGCGTGATGCTGATGCGGAAATAATTGTCTACTGCATGAAAAGCAACCGCTCGGCATTAGTAGTCAAAGCCCTTAAACAGATGGGGTATAAAAATGTAAAATCCCATATCGGCATGGACGGATGGATCAAAGATGGAAATTCTATTTATAACTACCTGGGTGAGATAAAGGTTGTTAAACAGCGCGAAGTTAATGCAGCCACTAATCCGATCGATTATTATTTGGACAAAAAAATAGACTGACATATTCTTATCACAAAGGGTAGAGAAATATCTTTACTGTAGTGGAAAGGCAATGGAGAAAAGAATCTGAGATCATTCTATCTTTTCTCCATTTCTTAGTTTTATAGACTGGTATTCTCCTTTGTCTATACACTGGCTATATTCTCTTTCTTGATCCAAGATTAGCCTTATTTTTCCCCTTCTTTATAGAGATAGCTTTTGATTCTTTTCGCTAACGAGGTGTCTTCAAATATTAAATATGTGTTATTTAATTATTGGGGTTATAGGTTTATGTGTGTAAATGTTAACTAAATTATATTAATATTTGTATAAAATTAAACTTAGTTATGTTTTATTATGTTTAAATTGTATCTAACCTTATAAATCATATGCCCATGAAAAAAATTGTAAGTTTATTTTCTTGTATGTTACTTATCCTCATGGCAGGATGTAGTAATGAAGATGAAATGATCCTAAGCGGTGTAGGCGAACCGGAAAACTCTATGGAAGCAAAAGCTGCGGTTGTTTACGATTACTATGTGGCTACTAACGGGAGCGATGCTAATACAGGTACTGAGGCCGTCAAACCCTTCAAAACCATCCAGAAAGCTTTGAATATGGGGAGGAAGGTATCGAGTAGGGCTAATAAAATCAAGGTGGCCGATGGTACTTATTATGAAGCGATAACGATCCAAAGTGGTGGAGAACTGGAAGGGAATATTCAAAATCCGGGAAAAGTGATAATTAGTGCAACAGGGAAAAATAAGCCAGTTATTAATACTTATTATTCTGCTATAATAAATGGTTTTACCCTTACCGGAGCCACTGTTTCAGGTTATGACATTGTCGGAGGCTACGATGGATATGGAGCAGGAGTACATATATCACACGGCCTGATTGAAATAAAAAATTGCATAATCACAGGGAACAAAGCTACAGCATGGACAGGAGCTTCAGCTATTAAGACCGTGGGTGGCGGTTCCTTTGAAATAAGCAATACTCAAATTTATAACAATATCGGAGATGTAGTAATCCGGAATGTAAACGTTAATTCGTCTATCCGAAGTTCTACCATTAGAGATAACATAGGCTATGTAACAGGAGGAACCGATGTATTTTATGTTATATATGTATCAGGCGAAAAATTATACATCATGGATTCTGTAATAAATAATCCTAATTCCAGACGAGAAATATATGGAGAAGAAACCCAAATGGCATATATAGGATTAAGTAATGTCAAAATTAGAGGAAGGCTGGCTAATGTAGGAGGAAGTATTTACTATATGGGAGGTACATCTACTGTGTATGATTATCCATAAAATACTACGCTGATAATATAATAAAACAAAAGGACAGGAGATCTGAAATCCCTGTCCTTCTGTTTTATGGCCGGTAAGTCGGTTTATTGGTGTTTTCTATATTCCGATGATAATTAGAAATAATTTTGAATCGAATATGACCATCCTTGACCATATCTTCTCCTTTTTTGACCGAAGGTTGTCCGTCATTTTAGATATATACACATATCTTTGCCACCTCAAGACCTAACGGGATATTTTAAACTAAGCTATGGAACAAACCATAAAACCAAAGAAACGTATTAATTCAATCGATGCCCTCAGAGGATTTGCGTTGTTTGGTATACTGATGTTTCACTGTATGGAACACTTCGACCTGATGATTGTTCCCGAATTAGCTTCTCCCTTCTGGCAAAAAATAGACGGCATGGTTTACGAAGTCATAGCATTCCTTTTTGCAGGAAAAGCATATGCTATATTCTCACTGCTGTTTGGACTTAGTTTTTTCATGCAGATGGATTCACAGGCCGACAAGGGGATTGACTTCCGTTTGCGTTTCCTATGGCGTTTGATATTGCTGCTCGGATTGGGCTACCTCAACGGTATTGTATATATGGGCGAGTTTTTCGTAGTATATGCCATTCTGGGTATATTCCTCATCCCGCTGTTCAAAGTACCTACCAAGTGGTTGGTAGCATTAACAATACTGTTCTTTTTGCAAATACCCGACGTTATCGCCTTCGTATCGTTGCTGAGCGGTAATGCGCCGAACGAACCAACCTCATTGGTCGCCTATATGGATCAGTTGTACGAAGAATGCGCTCAACTCTTCATTCACGGCTCATTGTCAGATGTCCTACAATTTAATATGTGGAAGGGGCAATTTGCAAAACTGTTGTGGGTGTTCAATAATGCACGCTATCCGCAGTTGATAGGCCTGTTTATACTCGGTATGCTTATAGGGCGGTACGGAATACATAAGAGTGAAGAGAAAATGGTCAAATACAGCCGCATGGCGCTGCCATACAGCGTTTCCGTTTTCGCATTCTTCTATGCCATCGTTCTTTTACTGCCGCATTTCGGAGTCGATGGATTTGCTCTCCGTGCAGGAACAATGCTTTTCAAGACATATGCCAATCTGGGCATGATGCTGATGTATGTAAGCGGCTTCACGCTTCTCTATTATAACACCAAAGCACGTAAAGTAATGGACAAGATGGCTCCCGTAGGGCGCATGAGTGTGACCAACTATATGGTTCAGGGTTTCATCGGTGTTCCGCTGTTCTACGGATTCGGTCTTAACCTCGCTGTCGAACTTAGCTTCATGCAATGTATGCTGGTCGGGCTGGCTATCTATACCGTGCAATTGCTATATAGCAACTGGTGGATGAAACGTTACTATTACGGCCCTGTGGAATGGCTATGGCGAACTCTGACGTGGTTCAAAGCCTTCCCTTTTCGCCGTCAAAAATAAAGCAAGTATTGGGCTTGTTTGGTTTATTATTTGGTTATCAAGCTGTCATACTGAGGTGTTGCGAGTCTGTAACAAGATTCGCCTCACTCAGGAATGACAAGCGTGATTTCTTTCTTACCTGTTCGTTAATACAATCTTAACAGCATCTCAGCCTCAGGTTAATAGCATCTTAACTTGTATCAGCTACATTCGCATCTAAAAACAAAATATGATGAATGTAAAACGTTTAGCGGCGATAGATATAGGTTCCAACTCGGTAAGACTCCTTATAACAGACGTACTCGACTATCACGGGAAAGCCGTATTCAAAAAAGACTCACTTATCCGTACACCATTAAGGCTGGGAGAAGATACATTTTCTAAAGGATATATAAGCGAAGAAAAAATAAAGAAACTCGCATTGTTGATGCAGTCCTACCTCGGGCTGATAGAAGTAAACGATGTCGAGATTTTTCGAGCCTGTGCCACCTCTGCCATCAGAGAGGCTGTAAATGCCGACGATGTATTGAATGCCGTACTCACTAGATCGGGACTGGAAATAGATGTGATAAACAGCAAGGATGAAGCACGTTTTATCATGATGAACAGTATAGATGAACTACTCGAAGAAAACCGCGCATACATCTACACCGACGTAGGCGGAGGCAGTACCGAGATGGTCATATTCTACCAGAACAGAGAGATTGCCGCCGAAGGTTTCAGGCTGGGAACCATCCGCTCATTGAGCAAAGAGGAAGAACGTGCAGAGTGGGAGAGGATGAAAGACTGGCTGGCAGAATATTGTCGCGACTATGCCCGGATCTCACTTATCGGTTCAGGGGGTAATATCAATAAACTCGATTCATTGCTACGTCGTTGTGGACGCATACGCAGAGAAGAACTAGTCGGATTTCTTTGCAAGCTGAAAAAGATGACATACGAAGAGAGGCTCATTAAATATAATATAAACCTCAACCGCGCCGATGTTATAATTCCGGCTATCGAGATATACCTCAAAATAATGAAACTTGCGCGTGCATTGGTAATAGAAACACCCATCATAGGAGTATCGGATGGTATTATCAAAGACTTGTATCTGAAAAACTTTTATCTGCAACCAAGCGAGGCATTGCTCGATGCACGTAAGTAGAATATATCTGTCTATTGTAATAGTTTTGCTGACCGACATACTCGTTATGGGGACTATGCCGGTCAGAGTTTAATTGTTAAGTAAGTAGTGTAAGTATTAAAAAAAAGAGTGTTTCATTTTTATACTTTTCTAGGTTCATTGGGCATCCATTACTCCTTTAGCCGATGCTACAGGAGGGAAATAAATATTATTCGTTTTTGGTTCAAAAATCATATCTTTCTATTTATGGCAAATGCAATGGGAATGACACGTCTGCCACTCCGTTTGTAAAATAGTTGCTTACCGTAAAGCTTAGAGGCAATACCGGCTGCACATCTTCCAGATAGGCTTCGATAGCATCGAGCGCACCTTCCGTCTTAATCAGATTCCTGCTTGCATCGAAATGGAAATAGTATGCCTTTATTTGAGGCAAACTCGACTCCTTTGTCGATGATTTGGCTTTTTTGTTTATTGCAGAAGTCATATATGCTCTTAACTCGCTGGCGCTGAGGTTAGACTCTACCAACAGTAATGCAGCTTTTCCATAGTTCACCGAAGCAATATAGGCAGGAGTTTCGTTGCCGAAATCTTCGGCCTTCACATCCTCCTGTATCAGCTTTGTAGGATACTCCATATCTACAGTGAATAGGGTTTGTATATGTGAATATATAAGCCCTGTTTTCATAGTCATCTCTGTCTCTTTGTACGATTTTCCGCTTACTTCCTTGTCTAGTTCTATACCCATCTCCGACATACCAGTATAATACAATTGGCGATAGGAGTAATACTCCGCACCTAAAACAGTATGAGACGAAGCCTGCTGCGTAAATTTACCTTCCTCTATAATGGGAGATATTATATTATTATAAGCCTCTAAAGAAGGAGTATAGGTATACTTTTCGAACCTTGGCAAGCTTGTACCCATATCTACCGGATTGTATGTATATCTCGTATATTCCTTTATTTCGGTGCTGCTGTCGGCTGTGCTATTCAGTAAGTTTCCTATATACAGACTTTCTAAAAAAGATGGTCTGGCAAACATCGAGATAGCATCGAATACGAAATCATTATCTCTTTTATTGATATTTCTAAACGTACTGAATTCTAATCCTATATGAGATATTCCGTCTTTTGGCGAAAACTCTTTTTGCGTCACCTTTACCGAGATGCTATGTCCTTCCGATGAAATGACGATTGCCGCGAACCTTACATTCCTTATATCGGACTCCTTCACCATTACGGTAAGTTCCTCAGTCCCTTTTCCCGTATACTTGTTCAGTGAGAGCCATTCGGGAGTTTCGGCTACCGACCATTCTCCGTTGGTGATCACCCTAAACGTGGCATCCCCTCCCGCAGCCTCGAATAACAATGTTTCTGAGCTTACTGCCAATACATTATCGTCTTTATTGTCGCAGGCAATAAAACCTGCCGACAATAAGGACATAAGTATAAAATAAATGACGTATATCTTTTTCATAACCAATTATTCGTCTCTTTTTAATTGTTATGATAAGCTCTCGGCTCAGAAATTATATCCTATGCCTGCCGTTATCATAAAGTTATTCATCCTTTGGGGTGTTCCACCCGAGTAACCTATAAAATCTTTCTTTGTGCGCCAAAGCGAAGAATATTTTCCTTCTGCGTTGACATATATTTTGCACGGGAAATTATATTGCAATCCTGCTCCCGCATTAGCACCGATTCTTGCCACTGACTTCTTTGCTGTACTATTAGAAGACCCGTAAGGATTATAATAATTATAAGCTCGATCGTTCCAGTTCATGGCTGTGATACCTACTAGAGGATATACACTCAATTTGTTGAAATTGAAAAGGTAATGCAGGTTGATGTTTCCCTGAAAACTTGTCCAATTTTCTTTCTTTGTTACATAATCAAAGTTCATTAAGGCCACTCCAAATTCGGGTGCAAGCCTTAAACGATCGTTCAATGTATAGTGCAATGAAAACCCAAAATATGGTCTTTCTTCAAACTCGGTTCCTATACCACCTGTAATGCCCAAAGAGAACTTACTTTCTTGCGAAAATGCCGCAGCTGTAGTTATAATGGCTATTGCGATAGCCGATATAAATCTTTTCATCTGGTAGGAGTTTTATTCGTTTCTAATTTATATTAAAGATCCACCTCTTGTGACATTTCTGACACAAATATAATTATTTACATTATATACAACGCCTGTATGCATAAAATATTGCAAAATTGTTTTTAACTACTTATATATATCTGTAAATAAGTGTGTTAATAAGTGTCTTCTTGCCATTTATAAACCCCCTGTATTTTTATGCATTTTTTTTATAACTTTGCCCCTGAGCTAGGGAAAATAAAGCTAATGAGGAAGGAAGTTATACCAGCCATTTTGCTACTCCTTCATATATCCTCTTTTAGATTAACGGAAATCAAATATCGATATGAATGATGAAAAAAGGCGTCAGCGCCGCACATTTCTAGAGATAGAAAATGATATAATGGAAGCTACCCGGCAATTGATAGAAGAAAACGGCATATCTAACCTGTCGCTTCGGGGTGTTGCACGCAAGGCAGGTATTGAATTTAGCGTATTTTACAACCGCTATAAAGACCTGACAGACCTTCTCCAGAAGTTTACCGAAAAGTACGATTATTGGTACGATGAGATAATTACATCCTTTGGTAATATAGATTCTGCAAATTATCCCGAATACTCTAAAGAAGTCTTTGTGTCACTAATAGGAGCTCTTAAAAAAAATGAGAGTATGCAGCAGATAGTGCTCTGGGAATTGATGGAAGACAACTATATCACGCGTCGTACCAATCAGATGAGGGAGCAATATACCGAACATATAACAGAGGCTTTTCAATTGTATTTCGAGAAAAATAACCTGACCACAGATCCCCGTGTCATATCCGGTATATTTATATCTGCCATCTATTTTCTTGTCATACACAAAGGGCTGGCTACATTCTGCGGAGTCGATTACGGTACCCCCCAAGGCTTGGATATGCTGGCAGATGGCATACGCGACATCTTAGACAAGGTATATGCCGAGAACACCGCATCCGACAAGATGCAGGAAGTAGCCAAGAAGATGAAAGCAAACGGGATAGCCGATGCCGTTATTGCCGAATGTACAGACCTACCTCTGGAAGCAATAGAGCAACTTACCACGTAGTATTTAACTTTTTATTCGCAAGACCTTAACCTTTCCTTCACAACATATTTATTCTTTTGATACAGATTAAAAAGAATAAGTATGATACAAAAACAACATCACAAGACCATCGTTTTATCTGCCATCCATTTGGGATCGAAGTGGTCTAAAGCAAAAGAAGTAACGAAGTTCCTGAAAGAAAATACCTGCGATACCCTTATCCTGTGCGGAGACATTATTGACGGCTGGCAGCTTATGCGCGGCAAAAAAGGAAAATGGAAAAAACGCCACAGTAATTTTATAAAACTGCTACTCGATTTACAGAAAAAGACTGAAATTATCTACCTCAGAGGCAATCACGATGATTTTCTCGACCGCATACTACCCCTTACATTCCAGAATATACGCATCGTAAAAGACTATGTTTATACCAGTGCCGGCAAACGCTATTACGTGCTGCACGGTGATGTATTCGACTTGGTGACGAGTAAATACAGCTGGCTGTCGAAAATAGGAGACGTAGGCTATTCGCTGCTCATGTGGGCTAACAGGATATATAACGACCGTCGCCAGAAGAAAGGTCTGCCATACTATTCATTATCACGCGAAGTGAAGAAAAAGGTGAAAGCATCCGTATCTTACATCAGCGACTACGAGAAACATATTGTAGATATCGCCCGCAAGAAGAAGTGCGACGGTGTGATATGCGGACACATACACCATCCCGAAAAAAGATATTATGACGAAATTCTTTACCTCAACTCGGGCGACTGGGTAGAATCTATGTCGGCACTTACCGAAGACTACAACGGCAATTGGGAGTTGGTGATGTACAAACCCGAAGAGACAGCTTTGTCGGCAGAGGAAGTAAAAGAAATAGCCAAGAAACTGAAGATAGCAATATGAAATACCTGTTTGTAGTTCAGGGCGACGGTAGAGGTCATATGACACAGGCGATAGCCCTCTCCGATATACTGCGGCGCAATGGGCACGAGGTAGTAGAAGTACTGGTGGGCAAAAGCAAGGTAAGAGAAATACCTGATTTCTTTTACGAAAAGATAGGTGCAAAAGTCCGGCTGTTCGATACCATGTCTTTCGTCTTCAAAAAAGATAAAAAACGGATAAGCCTGCTCAAAAGCATCTTCTATAACGTTACTCCCAGGCGACTCAGGAAATACAATAAAAGTATAGAGAAAATACACCGCCGCATAAAGAAGGTACAACCCGATGTTGTGGTCAACTTCTACGAAATACTGATGGGGCTTACCAATCTCCGTTTCAGTCTGGATGTGCCTGTAGTTAATATTGGGCATCAATTCTTGTTGAGGCATCCAGCCTATGCACATGGCAAGGGCGAAGAACAAGGCATGATGTTTCTACGGTTGCATGCACTGCTGAGTGGGGCAGGAGCTACTAAGACACTGGCTCTGTCCTTCTATCCGCTCAAAGATTATATACCTGAGCGTATTGCCGTTGTGCCCCCATTGCTCAGAAACGAAGTCTTGAAGCTAACCCCCGAAAAAGGTGATTACATTCTCGGATATATGCTCAATCAGGGCTATGAGACCGAAGTAAGGCAATGGCACGAGAAGAATCCCGATGTGCTTCTGCACTTCTTCTGGGATAAGAAAGATGCCGCTGAAGAACAAATAATAGATAAAACCATGAGTCTGCATACCATTGATGATGAAAAATTCCTTAATTTTATGAGCGGATGCGGTGGCTATATTACCACAGCCGGGTTTGAGTCGGTTTGCGAAGCATTATATCTCGACAAAGCCGTGATGATGATACCCGTGCATGTAGAACAGGAAGTAAATGCTGCCGATGCGGCCTCTTTCGGAGGCGGAATAATAGGAAACAATTTCGATATAAGTGTGTTATTAAATTATATGGAAATGAGAAAGTATTCGAATGCTGCTTTTCGCGAGTGGGTAGACTCGGCAGAAGAGGCTTTTGTAAGACACCTCACGACACTGGTCTAAGAAGGGCCAACCTGTGTCGCTCGTCCGAAAAAGAGTCTCAGATGCACATAACAAGGACTAGCTATTACATATAAAACAGATTGTATTTCCCAAGATACGAATTAGATAAACCTGATTATAAAAGTATACTACATGATATTACATAAATTTATATCCGAGAACCTTAGACAATTTTTAAATGATTAATAACAGAGATTTAAGTTGGCTTACCTTTAACGAACGAGTATTACAAGAAGCTCAGGACGAGAGTGTGCCCCTCTTGCAACGGTTACGTTTCTTAGGTATATTTTCCAACAATCAAGACGAATTTATAAAAGTCCGCATGGCAAATGTTTTGCGTCTCAACCAATTGAGGGGTAAAGGCGTATTGCGGTTTTCGGGTGGATATACAGCAAAAGAATTATTACCCCTTGTCAACGATAAAGTAAATGAAAGCCAGAAGCTCTTTGTAAACACATATAAAGAGGTGCTTTGCGAGATGGAAAAGCACAATATCTATGTGGTGAACGAAAAACAGCTGACCAAAAAGCAAAAATTATTCTGCCGCGAGTATTTCTCCAATGTGGTCAGTTCATTGCTAGTTCCCCTTATCATACGTAAGACGACGCATCTGCCATTTTTGCGCGACAATAATATCTATCATGCCGTAAAAATGAGTTCCGGTAGAGGTGGAAATTCCCGTTATGCCATTATTCAGATTCCGGTCAGTAGCTCATGCCCACGCTTTGTAGTATTACCCTCGGTGAAAGGACGTAACGATATTATATTCCTCGACGATATTATCCGTTTGTGTCTCGACGAAATCTTTTTCATGTTTAGCTATAAAAAGATCTCGGCATACACATTCAAGCTCATGCGCGATGCACAACTCACACTCGACGACGATATATCGAAGAGCCTTGTCGAAAAAATGGAGGTAGGACTTCAAAACCGTATGCATGGGCAACCTGTACGCTTGGTTTACGACAGAGAAATGCCTGAGGATTTGTTAGGCATTATAGCTTCTAAATTGAAACTGAAAGAAGGCGAAGCGCTGGATGCAGGAGAACGTTACCACTTGATGCGCGACCTGATGAGATTTCCGAAAGTACGCCCCGATCTTGAGAGTGAAGGATTTGAACCGTTACCCCATCCCGATTTTAAGAAGTTTTCGAGCATACTCAAAGTTATAAACAAAAAAGATGTACTGCTCAATTTTCCATACCATACGTTCAATCACTTTATAGACTTTCTGCGTGAGGCTGCAATCGACCCCAAGGTGGAAAGCATATACATCACCCTCTACCGTACTGCCGAAAAGTCGAAGGTGATAAACGCCCTCATCAATGCCGCTAAGAACGGAAAAAAGGTAGTAGTGCTGCTCGAATTGCTAGCCCGTTTCGATGAAGAACAGAACGTAGAATACTCCGAAATGCTGCAAAAAGAAGGCGTGAAAGTCATACACGGAGTCAATGGCTTGAAAGTTCACAGCAAGCTCGTATTGGTCAAGCGCAAAGATAAAGGATATGTGTATGTAGGAACAGGAAACTTCAACGAGTCTACTGCGCAGATATATGGCGACTTAGGATTGTTCACATCCAATCAGCAAATAGTCAGCGATGCTTCAGCCGTATTCGACTTTCTACAGAATACTCACAAACATTTTTCGTGCAAACGCCTGATGGTATCACCCTATTATATGAGAGTGCAGTTCGAAGAATTGGTAAGCCAGGAGATCAAAAATGCACAGAACGGAAAGAAAGCCTATATATACGCCAAGTTCAACAGCCTTACGGATGAGGAAATGATAAAACTTCTCTACAAAGCCAGTCAGGCAGGAGTAGATGTTCGCCTCATCGTCAGGGGTGCATGCTGTTTGCGTCCTCAGGTCGAAGGATTGAGCGAAAACATAAGGGTTATCAGTATTGTCGACCGTTTTCTCGAACATGCGCGATTCTCCATCTTTTGCAACAACGAAGACGAGAAGATCTATATAATGAGTGCCGACTGGATGAACCGTAATCTCGATCGCCGTGTAGAAGTGGCAACACCGATACTCGATAAGAAGATAAAACAGACATTGAAGGATGTGTTCGACATCCAATGGTCAGACAATGATAAGGCTCGCGACCTTGCCGTGTTTGGCAGCAACGAATATGTAGAACAGGGCGATAATCCTCTATGCCGTTCGCAAATGGCGTTGTATGAGTATTATAAAAAGATGGAGTAGTTTTGTCTAAAAACTAACCTCTCTGTTATGCTAGAGCAGAACGAAGCATCTACTGATAAAGAGATCCCTCATTCCTCTGGATGACAAACAAGAGTAAAGCAAATAAAAAGAAAGTTACCGTAACTACTTAAATTATTTCTTTTTAGTGACATGTAATTTATAAGTAAATAAATGAATACAGATATTTTCGCAGGAATAGATATAGGCTCCAATGCCATCCGTCTTCTGATAAACAATATAGAGGGTAATGTGTCCTGTCCCGATTTCAAGAAAGTAGCTTTTCTGCGTGTACCTATCCGATTGGGTGAAGATGTGTTTACCAAAGGCGAAATCAGTGATGAGAAGAAGCAACTGCTCATAGATGCCATGCAGGGATTTTCACATATCATGAAAGCCTATCAGGTAGAAGGGTACAGGGCATGTGCAACGAGTGCGATGCGTGATGCACGCAATGGTCAGGATATAACAGATATTATCCTGAAAGAGAGTGGTATCAGGATAGATATTATAGGCGGACAGGAAGAAGCCGATATTATATACGAAGCTGGCGGGCTCAACAATGTGATGGACAAGAATCGCAACTATCTGTATGTAGATGTTGGTGGAGGTAGTACCGAGGTGGTGTTATACAGCAATCAACGGAAAATAACATCTAATTCTTTCCAGCTCGGTACGGTGCGTATGCTTGTATCGGCGGTGAAGGAAGACGAAGAACAACGCTTCAAATCGTGGTTGAAGGACCTTTATAAACAATATGCGCCTCTTAGCATCATAGCTTCGGGAGGAAATATCAACAAGGTGCATAAAATGTTGGGTAAACGCGAACGTGAATACCTCAACTACACCGAATTGAAAGTGTTATACGATGCATTGAAGGACCTGAGCTACGAAGAACGTATCCAAAACTATAAACTGAATACATACCGTGCCGACGTTATTATTCCCGCATTGAAAATATTCCTGACTATCGGTAAGATTTGTAAGGTAAATGAGATATATGCACCCAAAGTGGGTATGGTGGATGGTATCGTTCACCATTTATATGCTGAAAAACATAATTCTGTCAATCGTTAATTTTTTGTTGGTCGAAAATGAAACAGGTAGATGGCTGGAACCCTTTGCCTGTGCCGACTTTCTATGTATAGTTTTTCTGAAATATCTGGGTTGTAGGTGCTTAATTGATGGTGTGAATAAATAATTATAAGATATTTTCACTATTTTTTCATTTCTTTTTAACTTTTGCATGAACTATTTCTTAACATCATACGTTAATATTATGTGTTTTTCATAGTATTAGATTTAAGGTTATAAGATTGAGGTTGTCGGGATGACAACCTTTCTCGTATTATAAAACAAACTCCGCAACTATTAAGCTGCGGAGTTTTTGCTTTATCAGACAAGTATATCATGTTTTCAATACCTTCCGAATGTATAAGAAATACCAAGATTGAAACGGATTCCCGACCAGTCTGGTTTCCATTCCGAATATTCTGTTTTATAAGAGGTACTATTATTTGTAGAATTTAGGTCGCTACCCGTTCCCGATAAGACAGTTGTTGCTGTTTTGTATTCTATGTCTGCATAATAGTTATTGTCGATATTAAAATCATAGCCGATACTGGTATGGAAGCCGATGTTAGGCGTTACATTCAACCGTACACCTATAGCAGGAGTTACCGAAAGCTGTGTTATTTTGCTTTTAGCAGAAGTGCGGCTGAGAACACTATTGCTGGCAATGAGATGTCCGTTTTCCTTATGTCGGGAAAAGATCACAGCCGGAGATAATTCGCCGAAAACATACAAAGTCCCTAACGGCCACGGATTAGCCACAGGATGCAGAAAACGATATAGTACCCCTACGCGGTAGCCATTGAGGGTAGATTTTTGCATATATTCTCCCGAATAGTCTGAATATGCCATCTTAGCTCCTGTAGTAAGGAACGAGCCCGTAATCCCTGCTTCGTGGTTGTTGCGGATATAGCTGAGCGTAACATTATGGTTTATATATCCCGGATAATTATCTAGAATCTTCAGGTTTACAGGTAATTGTTCTTGCAAATTAGCAAAGGCAGCCTTTACATCATCTTTAAGATCCTTCATTCTGTAATCTCCATATCCTGCCGAGTAACTGACTGTAAACTGTGCTTTACTTCCGATGGAAATAAGCAGGAGGAATGCAATAAATATGTATTTTTTCATTTCTGTATCATTTTAGAAAGGTTTATATAATAGCGGTCTACGAATAAAAAGTTGTTTGTCAGATATATATAGGCATGATCAGTGTTTAGCTGCATTTCGAATATATTTTTACTATAATCGGATGACAGTACGTATATCATCTTATTATCCGAATAATTTGGATCCACATAGAGTATGTTACCGCCATATGCATCTATGTCTTTGAATGTACCTGCTATTTTCTTTAATACAGTCATCGACGGCAATTCATATATTGTAAACTCTTTCGAGCCATCCAACCCTCTGTTTACTATCATGCGGTTGTTATTTATGTATACCACATGTCCTTCGGGATTCAGGTCGCTAACGAAAACGGGAGAGCCACTAGTGATATCGAATATGCCAAAATCAGATATCGTGTTAGTTGGCATTACGATATATTTTCCGTCCTGAGAAGCTACAAACCCTTCTAGCTGGCTGGTGGTTTTTAACGTAGTTATATTCCCGTTATTTATGTTGCCCATATATATGCCCGATGCGCGATTGTATATTACCTTGTTGTCGTTTGTTAGTGTATAATCTCCCGTAGTTTCAAATGTATAGAGCGGATTGGCCAATGTATTATTTCCAAATATGTGAGCTTTTCCATAAGTTTCGGTAATGGCTATCCTACCTGAGGTATTGGCTGCCACTACAGAACCATCATGTGTAGAAATATTATGGTTAACCCTTTTTGCCAGCTGCATCGTATTCATGTTGTAAACATTCAGTTTGTCATAACTGAGGGTATAATACAAGTTGGCATTTTTGTCCACAGCATGCGAAATGATGTATTCATCCATATGAGGGTCGCTATATTCTATCAGTATATGCGGGTATTGCAGATAGTTTTCGTCGCTTGCATCGGATGGCAATACGAATAAGAACAAGGATTTGACTCCAGTCCGAACAGGAAATTGTGTATTCTCTTTTATAATATAAGCCTGTTCGCCAGCTACCGGATATGGTGTATCATCGCTGTCTCCACTATAATACTTCACTACATACTTGCAAGGATATGTATTTTCATTATTAAATCCTATTTTTAGTTTACTAGCTTCGGGGCGTGATGTTATCAGCTTCTCGATCGGTTTATAACTGGCTCTTACATATTCGTTCCAAGGCGCAATCTTATCCCCTTCGAAATGGACTTTGATATGGTAGTTTCTATATCCATATACATAAGTAGGGTCAACGAAAGATGTCGTATTAGGGTCGTTGATTTCGGCTACTATTTTTTCTTCAGATGCATTATTTTCATTATCTCCCTGATAGATAGTGTATCCTTTTACCTGATGTTGTTCCAATTGAGGCTTTTCCCAATAAAGCTCCAGATTCTTGTTCGTATTCTGGCGTTGCTTCACGTCTAGCTTCATGTCTGCTTTTACGTACTTTACTTTAAATTTTATTTCGCCCAGATATCCTTCAATATTAAGAGCATCTGCCAGGCTTCCCGAACCCGATTTGATTGCAATCTTAAGCGTCAATGTATGATCCTCATCTGCATATATCGTTCCAGGATCGATATATACCCCGTTTACATTCGGGTCTTTGTCGGTCGGAATATTTACATCGTCTAAGTAGAACTCTTTACTCAGCAAACTCTTGCCTGATGTATTCAGCGAATATGTCAGATATGTTTTTGTATAGATGTAAATTGTTTCACCTTCTTTCAGCCCTGCCAGATCTATTCCCATTGGTATCTCATCGGGGGGCGGTACAATGTGATTGAAATTATTGTCGTCGTTATCGAATTCGCACGACAGGAAAAAGGCCGTGAGTAGCAATGCGAATAAAGGCAGCAATCTATTGCCTGAAAGACATGGTTTCATACTCTCTTCTAAAGGTTATTAGTGTTAATTAATTTAATACAGAATTGCCATATTTGGATATTGGGCTATTCGTTTTGGTCTTTCAAATATAAACTTAAAATTTTCTAATATTATTATATTTAGTGCTGTTTTTTATATTCCTTTAATAGATTCACCCTAAGTGATTTAATCTCGGTGACCTTTTTTGTTTATGTTAAATATGTAATATTACATTATCATTAAATGTAATATATGTAATTTTGTGGTGTGTCTAAATTTTATTAATTAAAAAACTAAATTATATGAATCTAAATGATTTAATCAAACAAAAGAAAATAACAAAGGTTCTATTGGCCAGTAGATTGGGTATAACAAGAGAGTATTTATATACTTTACTTGACGGTGACATATCAGATGATTGGATAAAGAAAATAGCAGTTGTCCTTGATGAGCCGTACGATACCATATTTAATGTGCTAAAAAAAGATTTATTGATGAAACCTCAAAGAAAAGTTTTCTCTATTTTACCTTTCGAAGAATGGAGGATCGTAAAACAAATAATAGTGAATGGAGAGTTGCCATTCAGTGAATGGAATGATAAAAATATAAGAAGAGATGTTGATTTAGGGTATTTTCTATATGAAAGACCTATAAGTAAAGACTATAAAATCAGCGATGCGAACGAAGATGGAACACCATTGTCTTATATCGATTATTATAAATCTGAAAATTATCCACATGACTATGTAGATGAAAAACTGCTGGAGATAGTGAAAAGCAGTTATCCTAATTCCCGTGTGAATTGCTATACTGTTTTGACAAATAGTGAGAGAGAATTTATAGACAATCTACAGCAACCTCCTTCCAAAAATATAACAATACGTTTGATGCCGACCGTCCCCTTTGATAAGCTTAATGAGAGAGGTTATTATTATTTATTGCAGAACCTTAAATTGTACGCATCTCTATCATCTTCGTTTATAGAAAATATATCGGGCTTCAGTGGCTTTTTTGAACTGGATAAGGAAGATGAGGTATTTAATACTATAGATACTGAAGGAAAAGTTTTAAAATTCCTATAAGAAGTCATTGTAGATATTAGCCGCATTTATTCAGATGCGGCTACTTTTTTATATCTAAGAGGATGTCTGATAAATGTTTATATAGAGGCTATTTGTTATTTATTCTTCATTTATCACTATCTTTATCCGCAAGAATCAAATACCTTATAGCATGAAAACACTGAATATCCGTATATCCATCCTGATTGGTCTCTTATTGTTTCTCTCTTCCGCATCCTTCGCCGCCAAACCCATAAAGACGCTGTTGATAACCGGACAGAACAACCATCATTGGCAGGTAAGTCACGTCGTATTGAAGCAGATATTGGAAAACTCGGGACTGTTTGTAGTCGATTTTGCCATCACCCCGAAAGAAGGCGGTGACATGAGTGATTTTATCATAGATTTTACCCCTTATCAGCTTGTTGTACTCGATTATGTAGGCGATAATTGGCCTCAGCAGACCAGAGAAAGATTTGTGCAATATGTAGAAAAGGGCGGGGGAGTGGTCGTATATCACGCCGCAGACAATGCTTTTCCCGATTGGGCGGAATATAGCAAGATGACAGCGTTAGGTGGCTGGCTTGGACGTAACGAGAAATCGGGGCCGTGGGTGTATTGGAAAGACGGCAAGTTGGTCAAAGACTATTCGGAAGGAGCAGGAGGTTCGCATGGCAAACAGCACGAATATGTGTTGACTGCCAGAAACGAAAAACATCCTATCGTGAAAGGTCTACCTCAGCAGTGGAAACATGCCACCGACGAGCTATATGACCGTATGCGTGGACCCGGCGATATCAAGGATTTGTTATATACAGCCTATTCGGATAAGGAAACAGGCGGTTCGGGACGCGAAGAGCCATTGATTTTTACCGTAGCATATGGCAAAGGGCGTATATTTCACACCATGCTAGGGCATGTGGGTAATGATGCGGAAAATAACCCTTCTATGCAGTGCACAGGCTTTCAGGTATTACTGTTGCGTGGCAGCGAATGGGCGGCAACAGGAAAAGTCTCTCAGCGTGTGCCGAAAGACTTTCCTACAGCTTCGAAGGTAAGTATGCGCAAAGATTACAAGGAGTAGTTAATAGTTAGCAGCTTGCGATAGCCTCTCTTTTATGATTTCGAGATTCTCCTTTGTTTTTGGCGAACTTGATTCTATCACCAATATATCTGCTTTTTTCTCCGCTGTAGGCTCTTGCTTGTCAGCATATCCGAGTATACGCGAAATGATGTTTGCATTGTATGCTCCTATGATGGCACCTTCTATCTGATTTTGCTGTATTACTTGGCGAATATGGGAGATGACCGGCAAAAACTCTTCCCTATTCTCGTAGTTGTAGAACGTTTTAACGCATATACCGATATGTACACAAAGTCCTTCTATCGTATATGGTCTCGATACAGGTACTTCTATTATTTCGCCGGTACGTGTTCCCGATTTGATAGCCTCTTTTTTGTTCCACGGATTATCATCGCACCACTTGAAATATCCTGTGGCTTCGGACAAAAACTTTTCGGGAGAGTCGTATATCAGTTCCTTACCGTTCTTTGTTCGCTTGGTGTAATAGTTGTTTCTTTTAGGTGCTGCCATCGTTTTTACTGTTTTCTTTTCTTGCTTTTAATTGGTTCTACTAGTGGAGCGTTTTCTTTGCTTTGAGCTTCGAGCCATTCTTTCAGTTCATTTACCTTACGGATGAGGCAACTGGCACATGATTGCGGAGTTTCGTTTTTTTCAAATACCTTGTTGTACGTTCCGTAGATATTACTCATCGAGTAACGGTGTGTTTTCTCCACTTCGTGGATAAGGTCGGCGACCTCTTTTTTCAATTCGTTGTTATTCATTTTATAATCTTTTTATTGTCAATATATTTCACTAAGAAAAACAAGAGGAATGCTGTAGTAACCCCTGCAATGAACAATTTCAGAGATGATACGGACAGAGCCGAGATGCTTGTGAGTATCCATGTCAGATGAAATGTAAAACAGGGGCGACAGTTGAACGGTTTCCTGTCGAGCTTGCGGTTTAAACGCGGCAAGACAATAGGCAATATTTTCCCGAAATAAAGCGAGACTATAGCCGATAGAATGAGTGCAATTGTTGTATCTAATGTTTCCATGTATATAGATAAATACCATTAATTTTTATAACACTTCGAAGGTGAATAAAACTTAAAGTATAGTTTGATAATTGTTAAATTTTTCGTATGTTTGTTTTTAGTATTTACACTACACCTATCCATATGTCTACACAAATAATTCTGGCTCTACTGGCTGCCCTGTTGGGAATAATCGTGATGGCTGTCTATTTTATATTTCGCGCCAATAAGGTTGATTATTCTAAAATAATATGTAGTAAATGCGGTGCTGAAAATATGGTACAAATAGATTCGTTCGTGGCCGAGAATGGCGATAAGGTGGTGGTGTCGAAATGCGGAAAGTGTGGTTTTGTCTCACACGATGTAGCCTGATTTCTCTTTATGCCTAGAGGTTTGGTTAATTAGATGATATAAAAGAAAAGCCCCCAGGTCTGGGGGCTTTATTATTGTTAATCGGTTGTTTTCATTACTTTGTCTTGGGTAATGTTCCCTTTGTCGTCGGTTGTGGTTACGATATAGATTCCTTTTTTCAGGTTCGTGTCGTTGATGTTGAAGTTTATAACGTTTTTCTTCTGATAGACTAGCTCCCCTGTGCCGAAAGAGTTTATCTTGATGGAGACAGGGGTGGAGGAGGTAATAGTTTTAATCTGTATATTTTCTTCTTCTTGCTTTAATGAAGAAATTCTCTTAATTGGGTATATTGGATTTTTCGCTGGATGTAATATGAAATCTTTTGTTTTACTCCCGCATTTATTAGAAACTATGGCTTGGAATTTAAAATCACCACTTGCTGTTGCTATACGTTCCGGAACCACAAAGGTTACTTTAATGGTATTGCCCAATCTGATAATGCTAATATCTTTTTCTGATTCAGCGGGATAAAAGTTTGTCCATTGTATATTAGTTATACCCATTTCAAAAAAACTAAATTCAGCATAATAGGGTGGATAATCGTCAGTTGTAGCTTCACTTATTATTTGAAATGGAGGAGGGCCAATCCAGAGCTCTGAATTTTCTACAGTATAAGGCACTCCATTGCTATAAGTAATAACTGCTTTTACAATACCTGTATTATTAGTCGGTTTACCTTTGTCTGGAAGTACACCTTTGAATGTTGCAGAAGTGGTTCCCTGACCTGATACTAAAGTCATATTTGCTCCTGCTTGCCAAGTAATGGTTGCGCCAGATGGTGCATTAATTGAATATGTCAAGCTTTCCCCTGAACATATAACTGATTTGTTTGCATTTATTGCTAATGTAGGTAATGCAGCTTGGATGGTAACATCTTTGCTAGCAGAAAATGTTCCATCATCTGTTTTTGCAATTACACTTATCGCTTTACTTATATTCTTATTTGTATTATTTGTAACCTCTATTTTGAGATTCTCACCTGTTTGCCCACCTATACTT
The DNA here is from genome assembly GCA_047972895.1 of Dysgonomonas sp. Lineage (GTDB taxonomy): Bacteria > Bacteroidota > Bacteroidia > Bacteroidales > Dysgonomonadaceae > Dysgonomonas. Next base: position 14,169 of record JBKEBA010000058.1, on the reverse strand, counting down.
TTAAAGTCGGAGGTATTGCTCCACGCTACACTTTTTATCTTCATATTTGGATTATAGGAAAGGGTATATTCTACATTGTCACCGTATCTAACGGAAGATAGTCCTGATATAGATACACTCGGCTTTTCTATATCCACATTGCGCGTTAATCCCTGTCCTGATGATGGTTCTACAGTCAAAGAGCCTTCTCCTGCAGATCCCCATATTATATTAACAGTAAAATTACCGTAAGCAATTGTATTGAGGCTTGAAATAGTATCTATATGTAATCCATTGGCATAAATAAAATTTCCTCTTTTACATTTCAAATTAACCGACACAGGAGTTGTTCCAATGAATTGAATTTCATATTGACTTGCTTTGTATTCTAATGGCCTCTTGTCTTTTTCATTGTAAGGTTTAATAGCAGTTATTTGGGTTTGTGCGTAACTGCCGATTGATAATACAATCAATCCAAATAATAGTAAAATCTTTTTCATAAGCGTAAAATTTTGGTTAGACATGAATGATAATTGGGCAATTTTCTATAAAGTGTGAAAATATAGGTGCTAATGTAGTTAATTAATTTAATTAGAGTTAAATATTAACGTATTTTATATTAAATAATTATTCTCTCTCTTCATAAATGAACTTTACATCACTTAGTCCTACGTTGTATTTTTGTGCACATTCCTTGCGAAAAACTTCCAGTTTCTCCACATCTATATTCACTTTCAAGCGGGTTACGCCGATTATCCTTATTTCTTTTATCCTTATCATGATATATTGTTTTTAGTTTATTATTGACCGTTTAAAGTACTTCTCTGCATCGTTTGTCGAACTCCCTGTTGCGTCGTATATCCTTTTTTATCTTGCTAATAGTACGCTGTATGTTGTGAGCTTTCAGTCCTGTTATGTTCGAGAGAGACAGATAGTTGATAGCAGGTTTCAGGGTGATGTACATCTTGAATAACTCAAAGTCGCGGATGTTGTAGTTATTATATATATAACCGAAAATGTCAGACTCTAGCTTCTTCTGCTTCGCTTCTAACTCGACGAAGTATTCAGCATCTGTGTCAGACTTATCAAAATTTGGCAATAGTTGGGTATATCGGTTGTTCTTTATGCTATCATTCACATAATTAGTGTAGTACGATCTGAAAAAGTACGACTTGTAACATTCTATCCTTATACCACAATAGAGGATGTTTTCATATACACGTATATATGTATCATTTACGGCATCATCGTTGAAGATATACTTATCCTTTAGTGACTGTACTAATGTAATGTAATTTTGACCAAACCATGTGTTAAATATCTCAGCTTGCTCTGCATAGAGAATGTCAGGATTCTGGTCGTGCTTGCCTCTGATAAAGTATTTTTTGCCCTTATTTTTTCCGAAACTGTTTCCTAAAATCATATACTTAATTCTTGTTTTTTAGGGCTGATAATCTCCGGCTTATAGCTTTCGGCTATCAGCAAATTGATAATTGTTGTGATGTTGTTTGTTGATGTTAACTTCTCATTGTTAACTGTTTATAGCCTGAGGCTTTTTCCCTTAAACTCGATTCGTTTGGTTGTGGATACAATCCGTTCCATTACACGTTGTCCGTATCGCTCAATAATCTCATCTCCCTTCAGATTGGTAGAGACGATGATGAGCTTCCCCTGCTTCTCGGCGGCATCTATTATTTCAGAAAAGGCTAGTCTTTTGTTGCCATAACTGACCGAAATGTCTTCCGTGCCGATGTCGTCAAGTGCGATAATATGCTTTTTCAATACCTCGTTGATGTTACGATTCATATTCTGGATATCATATACCGAAACAACTTTTTTACTGTATTTGAGCAGTATGGCAGGTATCACATAGCGTGTCAGTAGGCTTTTTCCACGTCCGCAATCTCCATAGAGGAATAGCCCGCGTTTGTTATTGTTTTCCAGCCACTGTGCTACCTCGTCATATTCGGGTTGCCACAGCAATTGAGTGTTCTGAAATGAGAGAAAATATCGGAAACAGTTTTCCAGAATCGTTTTTGCATCAGGTATACTGATCTCGAAGCGCTTTGCCGGAAGCTCCATGCCGTGAACCCGCATCTGGTCGTATATATTGTCAAAATCGTTCATCTCTGGTTCTGTTGTTTCGTTTATAATCTGTTACCGGATGTGCTATCCGTTTATTGTCTTTTTCCCAAGTACGTATGGCGGCCTTCCAATCCTTCATTTTGTTTTTTCCCAGCATCCAGCCTTTTGCAGTATAGAAATCCACAAAGCGTTGTGCATCTACAGTGTTGCTTCTTTCTCGGCAATATCTTTCCACTTCTTCGGTGGTGGGTGCAATGAAACATATTCCTTCCGTTCTTGTTTTCTTGTCTTTCTTCGGTGCTGCATTCTTTTGCTGTGGAGAAGAAAAGTCGAACGAAGTTCTGTCAGATCCATTGCTTTGCAGATAGATGATTTTGTATTCGGCAGGTCTGTTCTTGCTTTTTCCTTCTTTGAAGTCGATGAGACTTAGTTGTTTCAGCCGTTTTCGTCTGGCTGTCAGAGCGTTTCTGTCGATGCTTAATACGGAACATAATACGGCAGTGGACTGATAGAATGGATTTTTCCAGAACAACACGTTGCTTCTGTGCAAAAGGTATAGATACAGGTCTTGCTCGTGAGTCGAAATTATACCCTGTTCTCTCATGTTCCATGCATTATTTATTAATTCTATATAGTTCATTATTGATCTAATATTAATAGCGTTGTCAAATTTATGGGTGTAAGAATCTCTGAATCATCGGTTTTGTTTGACCGATAATGTCTAAGCTTTTTATTAATGTGAGTGATTGTAATTGCCTAGTATAGCTGTATCTGCCTGCCTTGAGAGCGGTGATAGTCTTCCATTTCTTGCATTTGTATATTGTCTTGTCGTGATATTTGCCCCGAGGTCTCTTTTCGGTAGCTGATGATAGATCGGACAAGGAAAACAATAGCAACAAAGAGGAGTAGTATTAGTCCCAATTCTTTCATGATCTTTTCGGTAGTTTTCATGCGTATCGCTCTTGCATAAAGTCCGAAGCCTGCCTGTGCAGCTCTTTTTGCCCTCTGTTGTGGTCTTTCAGTACGGCTCTGAGGCGGGAGGTTAGTACGGCAGAGTCGCCATATAATAAGTCCCATTCGGAGTCTAATACTTCTGCAGCTTTTATCTCCAGCTTATCCATGTATGGTTCAAAATCGACACATACCCGTACATTGCTGAAGGAATCGTCGAAGTCTGAAATATCGTTTACATGCGAATCGTGGATGTGCATGGTGATAGCTTTTACTATCTTGTTCATTAGCGCTTCGCTACAGTAACATTCAATCGGTAGGTAATTTCTTAATGCTCCCATTTTAATACTGTTTTTAGGTTTGTTGATATAATATGGATTTTCGTCAGTTGATATCAAGTAACTTTATAATACAAATATATGGTATAATATTTTACCAATCAAATATTATAGGACAAAAATTAGGTTTTATGGTAAAATATTTGCCTATTGATATTTTGGGTCTGATTGTCAATTTATTTTTAATGAAGCGATTTCGGAGAAATGGGATAGAGGTTATTTAAAATAGCAAAAGGAAACACTTCGAAGTGTTTCCTTTGTTATATTTGATGTAAAATGAAATTCAATAAGTTAAGTACAGAATAAAATATATTCTATAAATGTACGGATAGAATAATAGATGTATTTATCTATTGAGAAAAAGAGAGGATGCTGCGATTTGCGCTTTCTGCTTTTTCATCATCGAATCAGTACATACTTCATGTACAAATTCATTGAATCTTTCCAGATCTTCATCTTTAAAAGCAGGCTTTCCTTCTATATTTTCTTTGATTAATAGTTCTTCAAAAGCTCCTTTTATTTCCATTCTGTTGTATGATTAGCCATTTAGATTTTTGTCAAATGCGTAAAATTCAGACTGCAAAGGTAATATAAATTCCTTATAGTCTTTACTATCCTCATCAAAAAAACTTATTTTCTCCTTGTAGTTGAAAAAAATCAAAGATCGAAAATTGTTTTGTTCCACACTCGTTGCATCAAGTAATATAATTCCATTTACTTTTCCGTTTCTGAAAGAGTCTATATTTGATATTTCCGTTACCCACAAGAACTTTGGGGTTCTCCGTCTCAATATTGTATCTCTGAGAACTTCATTCATTTCGCTGTTACTTCTTATATAGTCACGATATGTCCTGCTCGAAGCAAGGAATGTTCTTACTGTTATAACATCTTTAGAATCTTTTAGTTCAGTAGATACTATGTAGTTAGATATTTTTATGGCTTCTTCTGCCGACAGGTATATTTTGTGATGTAGTGGGACGATGAAGTGTACTATTTTACATTCTTGCCAGTTGGGCAAGCCGTAATGTGCTGTCGGTTTTTCAAACTCTGCCAGTTGGTAACGAGGCATGTTGTCGTCGTTGAATACAAATTCATTCGGGATTTTATTCCATTCGTGAAATTCCTTACCTCCTGCTATTTGGGTAGGTGGCTTAAGAAAAACTGTTGTGCTGCGATCTACTTTTTTGCGTCCGATACACAGGAGGGCATGATTTACATCACTGTTATTTGATAATGCTACTACCAACGGGATGCCACTGTCAATGTAGCAGTTAAAAATTTTTCGAAAATCGTCGGGGTCGTTAGTATAGTTTCCTGCGTCATAATTTACTATACCAAATCCCTGATCTTTCAATGCATAAGATATATCGTTGACGAATAATCCTTTGGAAGGGATTTGTCGCGTATTGGTTCTTTCTTTAAGAATATTGATAATATTGGATGGTAATATTGGCTTGTATTCCGGGTATTTGTTTCCAAAGTATTTCATCAATGCCCAGATAGATGTTTCGGCACAAGTCATCAGCTCGCCATCTTGCGAAGAGTGAGGGAATCCTATTACATTACATTTCAATCCAAATACCGTAGAGCCAATATTTACACCGCAAATCTCTATTTCGTTTGATTGTAATGCCGACTTGGAGATGACATTTCTGCCTATTATACCTTCCGGTGTTGGACGTAGAACGATGAATCCTAGGTATTTATCTTTCAGTCTGTTTGCTGAATCTGCGTCGAACATTTCTTTTTGATCTTTGAATACAATATCAAAGAAAGATAGTTTTATACAATCTCGTTTATAAGGTCTGAGCTTTGTTGCATAATATGAATAATAACTGTTTCTGTAAACTTTATCTACATAGTCAGTTTCGATGATGATTGTTATATTGGGTCGAAGGCTCGAAAGATGCCTGTCTATTTCTTTAATCGCTCTTCTTGTTTCCTCCTCCGAAAAACCAAGTTTGTTCTGGATTATCTTAGAAAATACTGTTTCTGAACAACATTTTGCAGTTGTGGTCAGGATAATATTCATATGTTAATTTTTATAGTCAGATGCAAATGTAAACATATTTTGTTAAAAATAAAGGTTTTAAAACAAGATATCAATAAAATTTAAACAGTTACTCAATTTGCATAGAAACAATAAAGGAGGAATACAACATTCCTCCTTTTCTTTTCTAAAAAAAACGTCTTAAATATCTAAAACCAAAATAACCGATAATTAACAGCAACAATATCCGTCCGCACCATACCTGAAACGATTGAAAGGAGGTCAGCCTGTTCACTTCTTTTTCTACCTCCACAGCATAAGGCACTTGTATAGAGTCGGTCTTGAAAATGGAATCTCTCACAAGTTTGTCTCGATACAGATATTTGTACTTTTCGAGCCAGACGGTGTCACCTTTCATCTTCACCAGAACCGAATCGTAGAGATGGACAGAGTCGCGCTGAACACGGTCTTTGTATTCCGTTCTTACGCTTTCTAGAGGTACATACAATGTTTTTGCTTTGCATCCCGAAAATAACCAGATAAAAAATATCAACGTGGTTATTATCAGCCAGTAAATCAACTTTTGTTTGTTCTCCTTAGTCTGTCTCATGAGAATTCTTTTTTTACGTTGAAACATGGGCAGGCTTTAGCTGCAAATTCGTTATGTCCGTGTACTTTAGCTTTCGGATATCTTACTTTCAGTTCGCTTATCAGCTTCGTAAGGGCTGCTTTCTGCGCTTCGGTGCGTGTATCTTTCGGATTGCCTTTGCTGTCTAGCCCGCCGATGTAGCAGATACCTATCGATGTGGCATTGTGTCCGAGGCAATGGGCACCAATCAATTCTTCGCTCCGTCCTTTATGAATCGTGCCATCAAGATATATGACATAGTGATAACCTATTTTGGCAAAGCCTCTGGCTATGTGCCACTGGTTGATATCGTCGACGGTGAAATGCTGTCCTTCCTTTGTGGCCGAACAGTGAAGTATAATTTTATCTATTTTCCTCATTTTCATTTGTGTTATCTTGTTGTTCGATTTGCTTCCTTAGTAGTTCTGCTACACCTTTTGCCAGATCGTCTTTATTCTCGAGCAGGATAGACAAGTCTTCGAGATGTCTGTTGATTCTTCGTTTTTCTTTGTCATGTGCCCTTTCGAGTATCGATTTTCCTTCGATGAATATGAGAAATGCTGCTCCGATAAGTGTCACGTAAGGGTCGGAGAAGAAAAACATCCCGATACAGTCAAACATGAAAGCAAATAGCATAAGGGCATAATACAATACAAATTTGGTCACAGTGCGACGTAGACCGAAAGAGGTACGAGCTTCGTTTCGTATTTTAGCTTTTCGCCATCCGCTGATTAAGTCGAGGGAAATGGCTATTGCGACCAGGAGCCACATAAAACCTACTATTGCCAACTTAAGGCGCAGTGTATCAAAATCTTCTGTTAAAAATGCTTCTATCATTAGGTTTTTACTATAGATAAATTCATTTTTATTTTATACAATTAATGGCCTCGGGAATCTTGTTTTTAGTATTTTTGTCTTAAAATTTGAGGATAATAATATCGCTAGCTAAGCCCCTTTTGGAGCAAAAGCTAGCGATAGATAATTAAGGTTAGTTACAAAAACAAGGAGATATTTTCTCCTGCATCATCACCAAGGATTAATCCAGGGCTATTTAGCTGTTTTTTGGATGTTAGCGATTCAAATTCACTATCCAGTATTGCAGGACTGCTGATACTAGAAATGTTTTTTTCTGTTGGCGCTTCATTATCCAATATAGCAGGATTATTTACCCTATATTGTCTGACATCAGCATCGTTAGGAGGAAAGCCGTTTTCATTCGTATTATCTGCCATATCCTTACATTATATTAAGCGTTGACATAGGTATTCGAAGTTGTAGATACGCACCTTTTATCGGGTATTTAGGAACAGTTATGCCTGCACTCCCCAAAACCATATTATAAAAATCGGAATGGCCGGATGTGATATATTCTCCTTTACCGTCTATATGCATTTCAGATTCAGCGCCCGAATTGTTTTTCATCAGGCAGTATAAATCGTTAGGATTGACGTTTATCCACCTTGGCTTTTGTTCGCTTTGCCAGAATGCTTTGTCTTGTGCATCATCAGGGTTGTAACTTTCGTTCCAGCATCTGCGCAAATGTATGCTTCCCGATACGGAAAAGTTCAGGACTCCGGCTTTAACCAAAAATGAAGCTCCTGCATAGTATTTTATACCATTGTAGGTTATATAATCGCTTGTGTTGGATTGGTCACTATCGTGTTCTACCAGATACCACCAGTTGGCTATAAGGTTGCCGGTCTTGATAATATCGCCGGGTATCTTATTTACGATGCGCATTTGCACAGACTGATACTGCCTGTTATCCACTATTTTATATAAAATAGGATTGCCTTCTCCCGCTGTAAATGAATTGACACCGTCAATGCCAATAATGATATTCGTTCTTGGCAATGCTAACGATGTATTATATGTGCTTTTGTTATAAATAACGGTTGCATAGTTTTTGTCAGTTGAACGTACAATATAATGCACTCCGCTTTCTATCAGTGCATTGCCTGGTAGTATTGGGTTGTCTAAATCGAGATTTTTTTCAGCATCTAATAAAAATCCATATCTCCATTCAAGATTATTAGGGCAGATTATTTCATCTATTTTTCTTATCCTATTTAATGGTATAATATTGGATGTTATGTGAAAATCATTTTTTTGTGTAATATCCAATGAATCGGAAAAAGATATAAAACCGTTATTAAACCTCACATTTCCGCTATTAGGATTGTTCGGATTTATAGAGTTTGGCAAGTTTACTGTATTTGATATTGCAATTTTTGAAGGGCGGGTTGCACTAAATCCAAAATTGAATCCTCTCGCACTTTCGAATTTATAGATATCTGTATCCTTGTATATGATGGCTTCGCTACTATTGTCTACTGTAAAAAGCCATCTACCCAAAGGTACATTATCAAAGTCATATTCAGTAAAGCTATCGTAAGTAAGCCCTTCAGCATCGCATCGTTCTATGAAATCATTGCGTAATTCTTCTGGCGTATTTCCTTTTAATTCAATGAATTCCGTGTCGTTTGGAAATTTGAAACGACAGTTGTCAAAACTGAGATAATTACTAAAATAAGATGTTAATACCTGTTGTGTGATAGTTATATCACATTTTTCGTATGCACTCAGTGATGCAAAGTCACCGTTGGTAACAGCATTCAGATAAGAGATATAACTTCGGCTTGATATAAAATGAATGTCTTCATTTTTGAAAATACAATTGGTAGCTTGTCTGGCCGAAAAACCACCAAGATCACCTGTTATATTTATATTTGAAGATATAATACACTCTGTAAACAGAAGTCTTGATCCTGTGCCCCACGTATTCCTGTTTATATGTAAATTACCGCCAGCCAGTTCTAAATCTTTGAAGTAAATACTTGTATAGTATCTGCCAATACCATTCGTAACACTTCCTATGATTTTTATTTTTGTGGCATTTTTGCTCGTTCCTATAAATCCGGATAATATCTCACCAGAACCAGAGCCTCCATTATGATTAAATAAAACTCTATGGTGATAACCTCCATCTAATACACAATGTAGTGCTGGAGAAGCAGGGAAGTTAATCAACGTTGATGTTGCTGGATTTTCTCGAGAGCCATCTCCTCCGCTTAACTTTGAGGCAGTTAAGAATCGTACATTACCGGGAAATCTATACTCTATGTCATTTCCCTGATTGTCATAATATTTATCTTTATAATTATATCCCATCGTTTTATTTTTTAGATATTATAACTCTATCACTTTCAGGAAATAATATGATATCTACATTGTCAAATGCAGCGATATTATTCTGACTTATTGAACTGAATAAAGTCTTAAATTCAGTCGGTTGACTACTGAATGGGACAAGGTCGTCCACTTCCAACTCGATTAAATTACTATCTACCCCTTCTGTTTCGGCAGGGATTGTTTTTGTGATTTTATATATCATGATAAAGTAGCTTTTGCGTAAATGAATATATATCCGACAGGGTCGGTGCTAATGCGAGAAACTTCGAATGTGACCAGTGTTTTAGGATTGATTTTGACTTGAATATCCTTTCCTGTCTGTATCTTCTGTCCATTGATTTTCAGTTCAGATATATTATGAACCTCCACTTTGTATATGGTCATTTCCTCGCCTATAAACATGGTATGTGCATCCCGTTCCATCGTTAAAGATATGCGCCGTTCGAACTGGAGATTCTTAGCATATTCCATCAGTTTTTCCAGTTTGTATTTTCGCGAATCGAGGGCTCCGTTCGGTAGCTCTTCGCTGCCGAATATATAGAAGTTGTCGGGTTTCTCTACCTCCTGCAGCTGCGAGAGAGGTATTGCTGCTATCTGTTTTGCCATCTTATTGTATTAATATTGCATATCTTTCGTCTTCGGTCGATACCACTATGCGGTTTTCTGTTCCCAGTACAAGTGTTTTATTAAACTTGTCGGCATCCACTTCGAATAAAGGATATGTAGAGTTTTTATTAAGAGTTATGTTATATCCGGATGTTCCGCCAGACTGAGCTGTAGCCTGAGTAAAACTGAAGCTTGCCCCTCCGTCCGAACCGAAGGAATAGACTTTACCCTGCGCCGTTCTGAAAAACACAACGTATTTATTCGTACTAGCCAGCCATGCATCAGAGGTTTTTGTGTGTTGCAGTGTACCGATAAATGTTGTAAGTTGTTGTTTGAACAGTCCGTTATCATTCGATTCGGTAAAGTTGCTTTCGCTTACTGCATCCAAGTGTATATAATCTACATTATGGGGCATGATGATACGGTCAACATCGCACGAGTCGTATAACGAATCATTCGTGAAATAGTATGTGATAAAATCGCGGATGTCGAGCAAATAGATTTCTGCAATGCCTCCGGGATTATAATCGCACGTATGTTTGATATTTTGGATAAGTCTGCAAGTCATATTCTAATTTGTTAATAAGCTATTAGCCGTTAGCTACTAGTTTGTGATAACTAATGGCTAACAGCTAATAGCGAAATCAATGTTTACGGAGTAACAGCTGTTGCGTCGGCAATAGATTTGATCACCTCTTCGTCTTCCAACAGGCGTCCTATTTCTACCTCCGTGCCTGCCATTACCACAGTCCATCCGTTGGCATCGGCATCGGCAGCACCCGAAGCATAGTTGAACGATGTTGCGCTAAGCCCATTGAGGCGTCCTAATACGACTGCACGTCCTGCTTTGTCGACCACTACGGCTGTGAATCTACCTAGACTCAGGGCATCACCCTGATTCAATAAATCATAATCGTATTTATTGATGGAGAAATTTAAAGTGTGTGTGCGGTATTTTCCGCCGTTTCCGCCTTCGGCAAGGTCGTCAGTAAAAGACGCTGTGCTATCGATAAAGTCAACCTTATAGGCTTTTGCTCCTTCGGCTAAAGTGATTGCCGTGATTGCAGAGGTTGCCTGATTAGGTGTGTACGTATTTGCCGAATCGTAATTGTAGAGATACAAGGCTCTGACTCCGGCTACTGAATAATTACAATTCTGTTTTGTAATGTTTGAAGTTAATTTACATCCTGACATAGTTTCAATGAATTATAAAGTTGATGAATTAATGATTTGTTTAACTGTAAGTTGTTAGCATTTTATTGTAGTTTAAATGATTAATAGCTAACAGTTGAATATTAGTTGTTTGGGCTATAGAATACTACTTCATCTTCGAACGGGATAGCGAATCCTAAACGTAGGCGGCCATCGATGAAAATCTTGTTGTCGTGTGGTGCAGGGAATTGTCCCAGGCGGATTTCTTCAAGGTCGCTCAACAGGTCTGTACCAAGCAGGAAGTTAGACGCTTCGGCTATTATCATATCGTTTTCACCGATACCTTTCACGGGAACGATTTCTGCACCCAGATATTTCACTACGTCGTTTTCTATTATGAAGTTCGGATTTACGACGACATTTGTGCCGAATACACCGCCCAGAGCGATTTTTACTTTCATCAATGTTGCATAAGATACGTAGATGTTGAGGCTTTCTTTTTCAAGACCTGCGGCTGCTACGTTTTCGGGCAATGCAGCGAATGCTTTTTCTATTTCGTCCAATACATTGCCTTTAGTAAGTGCCAGACCCGTAATTTTTACAGCATCTGTGCTGTCGGTCAAGACTTTGGTCACACCGTCGAAGTCGTTAGGATTTGCGCTGTCGCCATTGAATATCTTAGCTTCTATTTCGCTGCTCAGTTCGTTTGCCAAAAGTGTCATGGTAGCTTCTTCCAGCGTGTCGGGCAATTCTTGATTCTTGGCACCGGGTCCCATCATCCAGATGGTGCGTTTGCGCTCGAGGTCGTCGAGACATTGTTCGAGGTTGATTTTGTAAGTTTTAACTTTCAATTCTTTTTCGCTTAGTTTTGCAATCTGTTGAGGAGTCCAAGAACAATCGCGAGCATCGGCTTGCAAAATGTTTCCGGCAAGGTCTATCAGGTTGAGCTGAGTAGATTCTTTAACGCCGATAATCGGGGTAATCTTTCCTTTTTCGATTAGTTTGCCACCGAATACGGCTTTTGTAAACCAGTCCATATTAGAGGATGGCTGGTAAGTCAGTGACGAGATGTCGTACATGTTTGCCATAAGTTGTAAATTAATGATTTTTTAAATTGTCATTCTGAGCGATAAGGAAGAATCCTATAGCAGGAGCCGCTTCGTATCTCAGCATGACAAAACAATTGTTAAATTATTTTCTTCTGTTTATCGTTTGGTTAAGAGCCATTGCCATACGCTCGGCAGTCGTCATTTCGCCTGCATCTTTGTGAGAAGCATTCATTTGTACGGCCGGACGTGTGGATGGTGTCTTGCGGCGCATTTCCTCTACCTGTCCTTTGGTGTCTTCAAGCAGGGACTGCGCCTCGTCCAATGCTTTGGTTAGTTCGTCGATGGTTTGCTGCATCTCGGCAATCTTGGCTTTTACAGCTTCGGTTGTTTTCGCATCAAATCCGTTAAGCTTTTGGTTTACTCTTTTTCTCTTTAACATTTCGGGCGCTTTTGCGTCTTCGGGATTGGTCTTGCCTTCCGAAGCTTCACGCGTTTCTACAAACTGTCCTTGTTCGTCTATCACGAGCAGGTTGCCGTTTGCCAGCTTGTGTTCACCGGCAGCCGTTTGTTCACCGTCCATCGTGGCAAATCCGTCTTCGTCTATATAGACTTCTTGTCCGTCTGCCAGCACAAACACCACATAGGGCGTGCCACTAGCAGTGACGTCGGCTTTACTCACGGCTTCGATGTCGAGCAATAGACTTTTGAGTCTTCCCAGCAATGTGGAGCTTTTCTTTTTCTTTTTAATCATAGCCTTGTTAATATTATTTGAATTTCGGTTCATTCGAGCCAATGAGATTTCCTGACTGAAGAAGCCTTCGAGCGAAAATCCCTTTACGTTTCCCGACATCACTTCGTTGTCCCAGTAGCTTTTATCTTCTATCTTGTAACTGCACATGAGCGTTCCTTTGGGTAAGTTATGGAATCCCAACGCGAGAGCTTTGTCGCATTCAGAGTCTTCTACAATCCACAGTTCGGTCAGGTAGTTGCCTTGCAGGGGCGACTGGTGCTGGTGGGTGGTGTTGTGCAGGGCGACACCTGTACGCATCATTTTTTGTGCAATTTTTTCGATTTCCTGTGCTGAAAATTTTATATAGAAATCTCCCAGCTCGGGCGAATTGCGGTAGATGAGTTGCTCGGGTTTTAAGACTACACCTGTAAGGACTTGCTTTTTTGTATCTTTGCTGAGTTGTAGGCCTTTATCTTTGCCGAGCGCTACAAAATCGACCTCGTTTGCCGGACTGTCTACGAAAGAGATAGCGTATATGCCGGATGCGTCTTCTTCGTTTTCGTCTATAATGCAGTTATATACAGGTATTTTCATCTTCATGTGTTTTGTTTTGTTTCTTATAGATAAATCGGTTTTTTGAAAATGCAGATTTCGGAAGTTTTTTTGGTGAATATTTGTTAAGACTTTTATTAACATATATATGAGTCTTTTTTTTTACTTTTGTATTCCCAAATTACATTTTGATTATGAAAAAAAATCTTTCTTTAATGCTCGTATTTTCCTTGTCTTTTATTTTCGCTTCGTGCGGTGAGGACGAGAAGGTGTACAATTGGCGCGGTGACTGGAACAACCCGAAGGATCCGAACTACAAAGCGGAAGGTTATAATCCTGTGAAAGGTATGTGGAAAGTCAATAAGCAAGGATTGTACTTTACAGAAGACTTTAAAATTCATGATGTTACTTACTTTGACGATGGAACCTACCAGATAGCATTGTATAAGGACACATATATCATCAATGATGAGGCATTCAGGTATGAAGTATATCCTCAGACGATACGCTATAGAGTGGAGGGTGATAAGTTATATATAACTGATCAGCTTTTCAAAGACGATTGGGCTGTATATACACGGTTTGTACCTGCGGAAACGGAAGAGTAAAAAAATGATCGAATATAAAAAAACAGCAGTCAGAAAATATTCCTGACTGCTGTTTTTTTAGAGACTGTAAATTAAACTGTGTCAAGCAAGAATAAATTATTATTTTTACTAACACAGTTTTTTTATGGAAAAAGAATTTGATTTTGAAAGCATTAAGCAGAAAGCCTTAGAACAACTTAAATCAGGCAAGTCTTTATTAGGCAAGGATGGGGCTTTTGCTCCGTTATTAGAAAGCATCCTGAATGCAGCCCTTGAGGGGGAGATGGATGCTCATTTAGATGAACGTGAACGTTTATCTGGTAATCGCCG
>JBKEBA010000073.1:0-104994 GCA_047972895.1 Dysgonomonas sp. | reverse complement strand
CTGATTTAAGTTGTTCTAAGGCTTTCTGCTTAATGCTTTCAAAATCAAATTCTTTTTCCATAAAAAAACTGTGTTAGTAAAAATAATAATTTATTTTTCAAGTTATCGGATGAATTTTCCCGTTAGGGAAAAGAAAACCCCTGTTTTCAAACAGGTATTAACGCAAAAGGATTTATCCTTTTACCTTTCAACCTGCGGAACTTGTTCCGTAGTATTTGAGTCTTGCTTGACACAGTTTAATTTACAGTCTCCTAGCAGTGCCTGTTTTTTAGTACACATCGTTAATATAGACTAATCAGTAAGTCCTTTCGTAGTTTCAATCAGCCGGACAAATTCGCGTCGGTATCCTTGAGCATCTTCTCCAAATCCAGTTTTAGCGAGAGCAATTGCCTTATCAAATGAGCCTTCGCCGCTATACTGCGAGCCTTTTACAACTTGCCCGAACATGGCTACAGCCGATGCAAAACGAAAATCGTCAGAAACCTCATTTTTATTATTATCAACTAATGGTATTTCTATTTTTCTGCTAGTGTTCCCGTCCGGCTGTTTGTACCTCAACTTTACAGTAAGTAAGTCAGGATGCCCGTTTGGTGTATGTTGCTTCAATAATGATTCTTTACCTTCGTTCTGATACTTCAATGGATCTACATTACCCATCACATTACTCTTTACTCCTATAGGAACCACTTCGTAGAAAGCCGTTACAGTATGGCCAGCGCCCATCTCTCCAGCATCTTTAGTATCATCATTGAAATCTTCCTTATTCAGTAAACGTGTTTCATAACCGACAAGTCTATAAGCCTGTACCCGAGCAGGGTTGAATTCGATTTGCAGCTTTACGTCTTTCGCTACGGTGTACATCGTAGCTCCAAATTCATTTACCAATACCTTATTCGCTTCTTGAAGGTTATCTATATAAGCATGATTACCATTTCCGGCTTGGGCGAGTGTTTGCATTTTACTGTCTTTATAGTTGCCCATACCATAACCCAGTATAGAAAGGAATACGCCACTTTCTCTCTCTCCTTCTATAAGCTTCTGCAAGCCGTCGTTACTTGACACCCCTACGTTGAAATCACCATCGCTACAGAGAATAATACGATTATTTCCTCCTTTTATAAAATTCTGTTTTGCTATTTTATAAGCCAACTGTATTCCTGCACCTCCTGCAGTAGAGCCTCCAGCCGTCAGATTTTCTAGAGCCTCTTTTATTTTCTGTTTGTTTTTGCCTGAGGTCGAGGGCAATACTTCCCCTGCTGCACCTGCATATACGACAATAGCGACACGATCTTTTTCCCGAAAATTGTTTATCAGGAGTTTCAATGATGATTTTACTAAATCGAGACGGGTAGCTCCATACATAGAGCCAGAGACATCTATAAGGAATACAAAATTGGAAGCAGGAAGATTATCTGATGCTATATTTTTTGCTTTCAGACCTATCCTCACCAGCCTATTCTGACTGTTCCAAGGGCAATTACCAACTTCTGTTACAATCCTTACCGGATCATTACCTGATGGCTCGGGATAATCATAGCTGAAGTAATTTATAAGTTCTTCTATACGAACGGCGTCTTTATTTGGTAATTCGCCTCTATTTAAATATCTACGCATGTTGCTGTAAGATGCGGCATCGACATCGACAGAGAAAGTGGAAAGCGGTTCATCTTTTGCATAGCGAAATTTATTTTCGGAGAACTGGCTGTATTCTTCATTCTTTTGCCTGTCATAAGAATGTGACTCTGCCATAATATACACCTCCTCTTTGACTATTGCTTTATGTTCTCTTACAACTGCATGCATATCATCAATACCTGCAACATCAGCAACAGATATTTGGATTTTACTTTCTTGAATCTCATCTGCTCTCAACACTTTTTTATCTTCTACTATTGTAGGAGGAACAAATTTGCTTGTCGATTTGAGTGGCGGCGGAGGTGGTGCTAATTCTTCTTGTACCGAAGTATTTTCTGCTACTACTGTAGTTTCGCTATCTGTGATTTCTGTTGCGTCATCTTTCTTTTGCTTATTAGTACCACAAGAAAAGAGTAATATGGCTAGGAGGATAAATATTGTTCTGTTAGTTTTCATGATCTTTCTGTATCAGGTTAATAATTTTACATTTACTAGATAGATTCAATTTCCCTGTATATTCCATAAACAGTTATTACTTTTTCCCCCGAAATAAAAAGAGTCCCAATCTTCTGACCGGGACTCTTTCCTATTTTATACTATTGCTTTTATTTATTCTTGAGTTTCTTCTTTAACCGCTTCGCCTCCTTCTGCTTTTTTGATTTGCTCTTCAGCAGAATCTCTCAATTTTTGAGCTTGCTTCTTAGCTTCCTCTACAAGCTTCTTGCCGGCAGCTTTAGCCGCAGCTTTAGCGATAGGGTTACTCCCTGCCTTTTCCTCTAAGTTCTTTGCCTGTTTTTCTGCTTCTTCTACAAGTTTTTTTGCCGTATTATCAGCTTCGGTACGAAGTTTTGCTATCTGCTTGGTCTTTTCTTCCGAAATCGTTGCAGCAGCATCGCCACCTTTTTCTCCGCCCAATAGCTGATTCAAAGCTGATGAGGCTGCGTCGGAAACCAACGCTTTTGTATCTACTCCGATTTTAGGGCTTTTAAATGTACCTCCTATGGTTATAGGTACATTACTAATAAAGTTGTTAGCCAAAGACTTCGGCAAGGTAACTGTTCCTTTATAGTTGATAGATTGATCTAGTCCTGTCGATCCTTCTAGCTTGAGTAAACCTCCATTTCCGATATTCACATTGAAAGGTTTGGTTACAATATGCCCACTCTCGATAGTGAATGGTAAATTCAAATCTTTTGGTGATATGGTTTTCAGAGCATCGGTTTTCAGAGCAGATGATAAGGCAGTGAGAGCTGTTAGATTCTCCACCTTCACATCGCTGGTTTGTAAAGCTCCACCACCTGTAAGACCGGCTAATGTTTGCATAATAGATTCGCCCAAAGATGTATTGAATTTCAGATTCATTGAATATGTTCCTATCAGACTTTCGAAGATAGGAGCAAATTTCTGAATAGATTCAACTGATTTGAATGTCTCTGCAAACGATACTTTAGACAAAGCCAAATCGAAATTTACTTTCGGTTTCGCTGGCTCTGACGTATCATATGTTCCATTAACTTTACATGAACCGCCCAGTGCATTGGCACTAACATTATTCAATGTTAATACTCCATTCTTAACGGACATGTTACCGACCATGTTAGTAATGGTTATATTACTATATATCACTTGGCTCAATGCTGCATTCAGTGCAAAATCTATATTTTTAGGTATAATGATATCTTCGCTTGTTGCTGTCGTATCGGAAGCCGCGACTGTATCATCTCCCATAAAGTCATTCGCATTTAAATAGTTGGATTTAATATTTAACTGTCCTTTCAATGTCTGGTCTTTAAGGGCATATGCGATAAAGTTTTCGAGCCGTCCGCTTGCCGATATATCATTTTTCCCGATTTTTACATCCAAAGCCGGCAAATTCACATAACGCGGAGTAAATTCTAATGAGGCATTATTAATCAATACTTCAGGCATATCGGTACCTTTATAAACCATATTGTTAACTTTCAGATTACCAGAGGCTGAAACGCTTTCATATTGTTCTTTTTCTATAGCCGACATACGGGTTGCTACATTCAGATCAGCAATCAGCTTACCATTCAGGGCCGTTCCTGCTTCTAACGGATAAACATCTTTTATCATACCTAAGTCTATCGTTCCGTTGGCATGTGCCTTAACATTCATATCGCTCATCGGTGTGGTAATATTCAGATTTCCACTGAAAGGGTTACCTCCGAGATTGAAACTGAATTTGCTGATATCAATAACCATATTGTCTAACGAGCCTCCTTTACTATTCACCGCAACATTCACATTAATATCATTTACTGATTTCGGTAACGATGGATATTGGAATGTGGCATTATTAACCAATATCTTCACATCGAATGCAGGATAATTTTCGCCTTGCCAAAGTCCTTTAACGTAAGCATCTAACGAAGCTGTACCCGAAGTTTTCACATCCTTAAAATCGGCCGTATACATGGCAGGAACAAGAGACAGGATATCTTTAAACTGAGTATCAGGTGCATTTAATTTAAGGTCGAAGTCCATATCTTCTCCATCTTTTCCAACCATAGCAAATGAACCGTCAATGGATGCTTTGAGTTCATTCAGATTAAGACTACTTTTAGTAAAGGTAAACTTCATGTTGTCGAAGTTTGCATTTACATCGGCATCGGCTCTCACCTTTGCTTTACTTATGTATGGAATACCATCCATGATAAAGGAAAATTCTCCGATAGTAGAACCAATATTCAACGTGGTTTCGCTAGCTGAAAAATCGCCTGATATTTCACCATTCCATTTATTCAGGATAGCCTTCATATTTGTAGAATCGTTTTGGTAAATAACGCTACAATCATTTATGGATATTTTTTTCAAACTAAGATTAAATGGTGTATTATTTTCGACTTCCGCCGTCTTTGTATCCGCAGAATCGGCCTTCATTATATCCCAATTAGTCCGACCATCTGCGAGAACTTTAGCATATACCGAAGCATTATCGAGATTGATTTTAGATATATTGTAATTATTACCAAATAAACTGAAGAGGTCTATGGTAACGCTTGCTGCCTTAGCCTGCAATAGAGTATCTGCTGCAAAATCGTCAATTCCGATAACGGTTGTATTATCTAATGAGAGTGTCGCGTTAGGGAAATTGGAGAATAGGTTTAATCCAAAGTCCTCTATATCTACTTTTGCATTCAGCTGTTCGCTCGCTGCGTTTAGCACAGCTGTTTTAATTTTGTCTTTGAATAGGAATGGGATAGCTATCATGGCTACGATGATAACCACCAATACGATTCCTGCAATGGCTAGTCCTTTTTTCATAATGTTGCTTATTTTCAATATTGTTTTATAGCTTTATTAACGAATTGCTTGTGTTTTTGTTTGAATTATTTAGAAAATTGATGGAAAGTTAGCTATTTTTTATCGATAAGGAGATGTTCCTTAATTGATTATTCATCTATTATTGAAAAGTAATTCCTATTTTAAGATTTAGTATAATTTATTAATTTATCTAATGGTGGAGAAACCAATCTTTTATAAATAATAGATAAAAGATAAGATAAAAGAATGGTTATAGATAAATGTAACACCCCCCACCCCAATGATTCGAGTGAAGTCTTTTCTGCCCAATTCCCTATTGTATAGGCGCGTAAAGGACCATTTAGTACAAACATGAACATACTTATCTGCCCTATGAATAGCAATGGTTTAAGAACGGCTTTGGAGGAAGTATTATAAACAGGATAGGTAATAAAAAGGATGAGAATAGTAGCACAAAGGAATAATAATGGAAAAAAACTACTGTAAAAATTGGACAATACGAATAAGACAAGAGCAATGAAAAGCATTTCTTTATTGATTCTTAAGTCTTTAAACATTGCAAACCCTATGGCCAAAGCAAATTCAGGCAAATGTCCTACAAAATGGGCAAAGAAAGGTACATTATAGGATTTTGAGAATGGTAACAAACAGTAAATTAAAACATAAGCTACTATAATCAAAAATAACAGTCCTTTCTTTTTATATCTTTCGATTACATAAAAAAGCAATGGAAATATTATGTATAGCTGGATTATAAGAGTAAAAAACCACCAAGGACCAATATAAGGATAATAAAAAATAGTATTACTGGATAAGTTATTATACAAAAGCAATGAAGCAGACGAAAAAGAAATAAAATCGTTCGTTGTAAGAGCTCCAATTGGGTATAAGAGTAGAAAATAACAAATAAGACCAACTATTATCAGCCCATATGTTTTTATAAGACGAGGGATTATATATGACCAATATGAAGCTGGTTTTTGCTTCATAAATTGCTTTGATAAACCGTAAGCACTCGCAAAGATGAAAATTTCTACGGCTAGAAATCCAAAATATGAAATGGAACCATTTAGTATCATTAGGAAATCATTCTCAATAGCCTCAAATAATGAAAAAATCCTATTGGGATCGAAATAAAATTCATTTTCACCAATATGATTCGTCCAATGAATATAATTGTGCAAGACAAGCAAAACCATAGCTAGCCCTTTCAAGACTGTTATTTGATTCTTAGAAAGATTATACAGTGAAATACTCATAACTTACTTTTTAAAGCGCGCGTACACACTTAGAGGAAGGTTCTTTCCAGATTTCTCTGGGATAATCAGTTCTCCATACTGAACCTCTTTGGCTTCGGGAAAATAGTCTTTGATAAGGTTCTCAGCAATCACAGCAGAGAAACCCATGGAATATAGGTTAAGTATCAGGAAAGATCCGGTATCTTCAAGTAAATCACTGCATAGCTGCATGATCTCAGATATATTGTCTTCCAAAACCCATTTCTCTCCATCTGGTCCTCGCCCATAAGCAGGAGGATCCAATATGATTCCATTATATTTCTTTTCTCGTTTCACTTCTCTACGGCAAAACTTCAATGCATCTTCTACTATCCAACGGATATTGTCCAACCCGGAGGCTTCCATATTCTCACGCGACCACGTAATCACCTGACGTACAGAGTCTACATGAGTAACATCTGCTCCTGCACTTCTTGCAGCAATAGATGCTCCACCTGTATAAGCAAAGAGATTCAATATTTTCGGTTCTTTTACGTTCAGTCCTGCAATTGAATCATATATAAAGTTCCAGTTTTCAGCTTGTTCCGGAAAGATGCCAACATGCTTAAAGGAGGTAAGTCCAAGCCGGAATTTGAGGTTCATTTCCTTGTATTGATATGTAATTAACCATTGGTCAGGCATCCCTTTTTTCTGAATCCACGTTCCTTTGTCATTACCATCCTGAGAAGCTTTTCCTTTTTCTCGCTTAAACGTTGCATCTGCTCTTTCAGCCCATTCGTTTTCGGATAATGATTTTCTCCACACAGCCTGAGGTTCGGGACGACGGATTATGTATTTACCAAAGCGTTCGAGTTTTTCATACTCTCCCGAATCTATTAGTTCGTAGTCTGTCCAATATTGGGGACTTAATAATTGCATATTTACTTTCGTTTGTTCAACCTAAATTTAAACCCAAAGTCAAGACTCAACAGATGTTCATATCTCATTGTTTTGTTAGACAAAGAATTTAACCTTACAAAGGTAGGACGATAAATTAAACCAACGGTAAATTTATCTGAAAAATAAAACTGTCCTTTAAAAGCCAACCCCAAAGCCGAAGTATATCTACTATATGCTATTTCAACATCATCATTATTATATCTCCATATATTTCGGGCATAAGAAAGTCCATAGCCTAATGATATCCTATTTATTCTGTGATTATTTGTCAATATAGCATCCAATGAAAATGCTCGTGTGTATTCTCCCTCCATACAAACAGGGGCAGGAAACGGAATCATAAATTCTGTTGTGCCTGATACTGAGATATTCAAAAAGCGGTATTTGTGATAATAATAGTCTACACCTAGACCAATGCCCATAAACCCAAAGTAATCTTTATCATCTTCGTAATCGGGCGAAAGTTTGAAATAATTTACATGGGGAAAGAAAAGGTTCGCATATATATCCCCTTTCTTTCTTACATATGGATTATTTTTTACATTTTCTTTATCCCTTATTTTTTGCATTAGTACAATATTCTTTTTTTGCTTTTCTGTTATTTTATCTACTACACGTAAATTACCATCTAGAGATGTAGCTCCATAATAACCAAAATAAGAAAAGCTCAATTTCGAAGGGATGGTGATTAGTTTACCATGTGGAACAGAATCTGTAAACACTTTTAAATTAAGATCACCACTTCCTAGTGGTACTTTAAAACCCAATGCATGATAATTTTCGAAAGATTGTGTATAAAGTGTATCTTTCTTATAAACAACTTTAGCTTTATCTTTTGTATATACAAGTACGTTTGATCGGGTATCATCAAATAAAGTACTACATGAAGTTATACATAGGCTGCTAATCAAGATAAAAAACAATAACTTTTTCATGGTATATTCAGTTAAGGAATAACATCATCATATCTATAATAAAGATGCATAAGTGAGAGAAAAAGTTGCGATACAAAAGAAGAAGGATGGTAAATTCTCAAAATTCACCATCCTTCTTTATCTAATCTATTTTATAAGCTATCTTTTCTTAAATAAAGCATTTACTAATTGCTTTGCAATAGGTACAAAGACTGAGGTCGTCATTTTACCCCAGAAGCGTTTATTTTCTGTAGCTTGTTTTTTCTCCTGCTTTTCCTGTTCTCTTTGTGTTTTCTCTTGTTCCTTACGTGCTTGAGCTTCGGCCTTTGCCTGCACAGCCTGTTCTTTTTCACTCAACGTATTTTGCATACGATCGGTAAGTGCTTCATAGGCTGAGGCTCTATCTACACATTCTCCATAATGCCTGAAAAGAAGCGAACTCTTTGTCATCTCGTTTCGTGCAGCCGTGTCTAACGGTCCTATTTGTCCTTCGGGTGGAAGGATATAAGCTCTGTCAACAGGATTAGGTCTACCCTTCTCGTCCAAGAATGAAACCAATGCCTCGCCAGTACCTAGTTCAGATATAGCTGTTTCAGTATCAAATTTTGGATTCGCCCTGAATGTTTGAGCGGCAACCTTTAATGCTTTCTGATCTTTTGGAGTATAAGCACGTAATGCATGCTGAACCCTATTTCCCAATTGGCCTAAAACTGAATCAGGTATATCAGATGGTGTCTGCGATATGAAATATATCCCTATTCCTTTCGAGCGGATGAGACGAACGACCTGCTCTATTTTATCTAATAAAGCTTTTGGTGCATCTGTAAATAGCAAATGTGCCTCATCGAAGAAAAAGACCATCTTAGGCTTGTCAGGATCACCAACTTCCGGCATCACTTCGAAGAGTTTAGTCATCAGCCACATCAAGAAAGTTGTGTACACCTTCGGTGAATTCATCAGCTTATCTGCTGCAAGGATATTTATCACACCCTTATCTCCGACAGTCTGTATCAGGTCATCTATATTCAGATTAGGCTCTCCGAAAAATTGGTCTGCACCATCCTGTTCCAGTGTAATCAATCCTCTTTGTATAGCTCCTATACTTGCTGTCGATATATTTCCATAAGCCGTAGTGAACTTATTTGAATTGTTTCCTACATATTCCAAGAGTTTTTGCAAATCTTTCAAATCTATAATCTCCAGTTTCTCATCTTTCGCAACCTTAAATATTATTGTCAATACTGCCGATTGTGTATCATTCAAAGAAAGAAGACGGCTTAACAATAACGGCCCCATATCAGCCACAGTAGCTCGAATAGGAACACCTTGTTCGCCAAATACATCCCAAAACTGAACTGGGAAAGCCTGAAAACTAAATCCTTTATCTGCCAGATGGTATGACTCTACACGCTGCACGACACTATCCTTGTTGCCTCCTTTGGCTGCCACACCAGAGAGATCACCCTTAATATCAGCTGCAAACACAGGAACTCCCATCTTACTGAAAGTCTCGGCCATTGTTTGCAAAGTCACAGTCTTACCAGTTCCCGTAGCTCCGGTAATCAAACCGTGGCGATTAGCCATTTTAGGTATCAGACAGGTTTCAACACCTTCTGCGATAGCTATGAAAGCCCTTTTTTCATTATCAAACATCGCATTATTTTTTAAGTTTATCTTTCTATATATTAAAATGAAAATACAGATAAAAAGTTCTTAACTGTCTAAACAAAATTAATCATTTTATAGATTAATAATCAAGAAGATTGCGATAAAGCTTATCTTTGATAAAAAATATTCTGAATTGAGTATAGTAAGCAAAATATGGAAATGGGCGAATAACAATCCGATAAAAACGATTATTATAGTAGGGTTGCTTATCAGATTATTGATCTATGCATTGTATCAGCATGTAACATTATATCCTGATAGCCGCGATTATATATTGCTTGCCGAACGCCTAAGAGGTTTAAGTATGGATGGATATGGAGGGGAACGTTCGCCTGGCTATCCGCTATTGATTTGTTTAACTGGATTCTCTGGCATTTTAATGGCTATCACTCAATCACTAATTGGTTTATGTACACTTATACTCGTCTACAAAATAATGATAGTTACAGGTATAAAAAAGAACCTTTCGCTTCTTGTCACACTCATATTATCCTGTTACTTACCCACTGTATTCTTCGAAATGGCTCTTTTGACAGAGACCATAACATTATTTGTTATAAGCCTCATTGTATTCTTATTTTTTAAACTAACCAAGTATAAAGAGTATTCTATTTCAGCTTTTCTGTGGTTAACATTATTATGTGGATATCTCATTTTAATAAAACCATTTTATATATTTCTGCCTTTCCTGCTTACGATTATTCTATTATGCTCAAAGTATAAAATTAATACCATCTGGCTTAAATGTATATTACTCATCTTCATTCCGTCATTTGCTTTTCTGGGTTGGTCATATGTAAA
Source organism: Dysgonomonas sp. (assembly GCA_047972895.1). Classification (GTDB taxonomy): domain Bacteria; phylum Bacteroidota; class Bacteroidia; order Bacteroidales; family Dysgonomonadaceae; genus Dysgonomonas. Next base: position 94,511 of record JBKEBA010000073.1, on the reverse strand, counting down.
CAAAGTAAATACAGGACATTTTGTATCTTCTACGTATTATGGATTCAACCTTGCACAAAACTGTCTAGTCTTTGCAGAAAAAACTACACCCGAATATAAGGAGATAGGAGAAATATATGCAAAATACAGAGATAACAGAATTTCGGATAAGGAAATAGCTATGGCCATTTGGGAGGCCTATCCCGAACTATCTGAGAAAACGGGTTTAGCTTTCCCTCAACTATCAAAAAGGTTATATGATTATAGTATTGCCACCATTAAAATGAATCCCACAGCGTATCTTAAACAAGTATTCTTTTCGTGGTGTAATTTCTGGAAGACTTCGCTATACTGGGAACAATATAGCTTCGGTGTACCTCAGGCTAGTCAGGTTATACTATATATTTGTTATGCAGAACGTGTATTGTTGCAATTGGTCAAGATATTTTTTATACTGTTCATCCCTTTCAATATCATATACTGCATCAGAAAAAGGAAAATCACTCCGCAACTAACTATATCTTTCGTAGTATTAACGGCTTCCATACTTCAGGCATTCGCTACATACGGAACAAATTCGAGATACAGCTTTCCTTTCGAAATGCTTATTGTTATATCTGTCGTATTAAACTATATGCAATATCTGGGCTATAAAAGAAAAACCGCATAAAGACATGGTCTGAATGCGGCTGATATATAAGTCAAATTCTATTATCCTTTTTCTGCAATATTTGCTCTTACTTTCGTCAGAAACTCCAGCATGGCTTTACTATCCTTTTTATCGATAATTTCAAGTAGAGATTTCAGTTCTTTACGTATCCCTTCCACCTGAGCAGGCGTATAAGGATTGAAAAGGATCTCGGTCAACAAAAAATCATCTTCCGACAATAAACCTCTGGCAATGTCCATATGGCGTTTGAATGTTGTACCCGGTGCCTCCTGATGCTTCATAACCGATGCAAAAACCAGTGTGGATGCAAAAGGAATAGACAACGAATAGGCTATGGTTTCGTCATGCTCGTCAAATGTATATTCAAAAACATTCAATCTCAGGCTATTGTACAAGTCTTTAAAGAATACCTTCCCCCAATGATTCGATTCTGAAATAATTATGGCACTCTGTGTGCTTAAATCGTTCAGATTAGCAAATGTAGGACCAAACATCGGATGCGAAGATGCAAAAGGTCTGCCTGTATTGCGGTAATAATCTTCGAGCCCAGTCTTTACAGAAGCAATATCAGATAATATACAATCCTTATCAAGATATGGTAAAACCATTTCGAATGCATCGATTGTATATTTTACAGTAACTGCATTAATTACAATTTCAGGATTAAAATCTCTGATTTCTTCCGGCTTGCTCATCCGGACAACATTATAAACAAACCTAAGTCGCTTGGGGTCTGTTTCAAAAACGGCAACTTCATGCTCGAAACTTAATACATCGGCAAAAAAAGAGCCCATCTTTCCGGCTCCAAGTATCAATATTTTCATCTTTCGAATTTTACTCGTACAAAGATACAAGATTAACAGAAATAAAAAGCGAATTATAAAGTTTATAATTCGCTTTTTGAATGTCATATTTTCTGTTATTATGTATTACCAGATATCTGCTCGTTTATCTTTAGGAATAAACAACGAATCATTCTCTGTTATGCCAAAAGCATCGTACCATGCGTTGATGTGAGGCAATGTTCCGTTTACACGCCATTTACCTAACGAATGTGGATCTTCTTTCGTACGACGAAGTATTTCTTCGTTACGAATATGGCCAGCCCACACTCCGGCATATGAAAGGAAAAAGCGTTGAGCAGGAGTAAATCCATCTATCTGTTTACCAGCCTTGGCTTCATCTGTTTTTTCAAAAGCATTGAAAGAAATCTGTAAGCCTCCGAAATCACCGATATTTTCGCCAAGAGTAAATTCTCCATTGCCAAATATACCGGGAAGGACTTCTATTTTATTGAAATGCTGCACCAATACCTGAGCTCTTTCATTAAACTTATTGGCATCGCCGTCTGTCCACCAGTTGGCAAGATTACCTTCTTTATCATACTTGCTACCCTGATCATCGAATCCATGAGACATTTCATGTCCGATAACAACTCCGATAGCTCCGTAATTCACAGCATCGTCAGCATCCAGATAGAAGAATGGAGGTTGTAAAATTCCGGCAGGGAAGCATATTTCGTTAGTCGTAGGATTGTAATATGCATTTACCATTTGCGGAGGCATCAGCCATTCTGTTTTATCAACAGGCTTGTTTGCTTTTTTCAGCATTTCGTCAAACTGGAATAAATTGACACGGATAATATTTCCCCAATAGCTATCATCTCTCTTGATTTCGAGAGAAGAATAGTCTTTCCATTTGTCAGGATAACCTATTTTCACGTTGAAAGTGTTCAATTTCTCCTGAGCTTTGGCTTTTGTCTCATCACTCATCCATGTAAGATTATTGATGCGTTCGCCTAATGTCACCTGCAAGTTTTTCACCAGTTTAAGCATTCTCTCTTTTGCCTCAGCAGGGAAATATTTTTCTACATACATTTGCCCAACAGCCTCGCTTAGCGAACCATCTACAGTACTGACTGTACGCTTCCATCTTGGTTGCATGGCTTTACGTCCACTCATTTGCTTGCCGAAGAAATCGAAGTTAGCATTTACAAAATTATCGCTCAATTCGGTAGCTGCGGTATTGATTACGCACCAACTAAGATATGATTTGATATCTGCTATAGGCGATGTATGAATTAATTTAACAGCTGTTACAATCGGTTCTATTTGAGATACATTCAAGTCTTTCAAATCTTTCAAACCCACTGAAGCGAAAAAAATATCCCATTCAAAATCAGTAACAGACTTATTCAAATCTTCTACTTTTATTTTGTGGTAATTCAATTCAGGTATTCTTGTCTTTTCTTTCTTGAAATGTGTTTCAGCCAATGCTGTTTCTATTTTAAGAACTGCTTCAGCAGCTTTATGTGCATCAGCATCAGCATATCCGGCATTTACAAACTGTATTTTTATAAGGTCTGAATAGCCCTTGCGTAAAGCAACCGAAGTAGAGTCTGTAGCTACATAGTAGTCACGTTCGCCTAACCCCAATCCACTCTGATATAGATGTACTATATTCATGGAACTGTTTTTGTCATCAGCTCCGATATATAGTCCAAAGAAAGGATTATTAGCATATTTACGGATTGTACCTGTCAACTTAACAATATCAGCGATTGTGGATGCTTTATTTATTTCGTCCAACTGCGGTTGCAATGGTTTTGCACCATCTGCATTTAATTTTACACTATCCATCCCGATAGCATACAGGTCACCAATCTTTTGACCTACAGAACCTTGTTCATGTTTAGTCTTTCCCAATTCTTCAATCAGTCCTTTTACTTGTTCCTGATTATTCTCAGCCAACTGATCGAATGATCCGTAACGTGAATATTCATCTTTCATCGGATTGGTCTTAGCCCATCCTCCGGTAGCATACATATAAAAATCGCTCCCTGGAGCAATTGTCGTATCCAGATTAGCAATGTCAAAATTTTTCTTCACATCTCCTCCTTCTTGTGTTTTTGTCTTGTCTTTGCAGCTAAATGAAGCAAAGGCGAGAACAGCAATCGGTAAATAATAAATTGTTCTCATACTTATATAATTAATTTGTAGTATTCTAATTTTATTGATTTTTAGAAATAACCTCCAATTCAACAGTCAACTCCTCCCAACGGTTCATATCAGTCTGTAATTCCTTTGTCAGGCTTCCGTGCTTTTCAAATAATACCATATCAGCAGAACCTTCAGGCGTAGCCAATCTAGCCTCTATATTAGCCACTTCAGTTTCTTTATTTGCTATTACCTGCTCTATTTCAGTTATCTGTTTTTCTATTTTTTTTATTTGTCGGCTCAATTCTTTACGCTCTTCATATGACAGCTTACTGCCAATTTCGGATTCGACAGTATATTCTTTCTCCTGATTGGATGAGGTCGGACTTGTTGCCACCTCCAATTCTTTGAGGCTATCCATTTTCTTCTTTTCCAGAAAAGCATAGATTCCACCCAAGTGTTCTCTTACCTGCTGATTTCCGAATTCATACACCTTATCTACCAGTCCATTCAGGAAATCACGGTCATGAGATACAACAATTGCCGTTCCATCAAAATCCTTAATTGCCTTTTTCAAGACATCTTTCGATCTCATATCCAAATGATTGGTAGGCTCATCAAGAATCAGTAAGTTCACCGGTTCGAGTAGCAAGCGTATCATAGCCAAACGACTGCGTTCTCCTCCCGACAATACTTTCACCTTTTTGTCAGAAGCTTCGCCTCCGAACATAAAAGCACCGAGTATATCTCTTATTTTGGTACGTATATCGCCTACAGCCACGTAATCAATTGTTTCGAATACAGTCCGGTTCTCATCAAGTAACTGTGCCTGATTTTGAGCAAAATATCCAATCTTTACATTATGTCCTAATTCCAATTTTCCTTTGAAATCGGTTTCACCCATTATACATTTTACTAACGTAGATTTACCTTCACCGTTCCGCCCTACAAATGCTACTTTATCGCCCCTGTGGATAGTAAAATCCACATCTTTGAATATTAATTGAGAGCCATAACTTTTTTCTACATTCTCTCCAATCACAGGATATGAACCTGACCGAGGAGCAGGTGGAAATTTAAGATTAAGCATCGCATTGTCCTCGTCATCTACTTCGAGACGTTCTAGCTTATCCAATTGTTTAATGCGAGATTGTACCTGCACAGCTTTTGTTGCCTTATAGCGAAAACGCTCTATAAACTCTTCTGTTTTTTGTATTTGCTTCTGTTGATTTTCGAAAGCACGCATCTGTTGTTCGCGATGTTCTTTCCGCAACTCAACATACTTAGAGTAAGGCACTTTATAGTCATAGATACGCCCGAGGGATATTTCGACAGTACGCTGTGTAACTGCATCAAGAAATGCCCTGTCGTGCGAGACAAGAACAACGGCATTAGCACGTGTGGCAAGAAAAGTTTCGAGCCACTGGATAGATTCTATATCAAGGTGATTGGTAGGCTCATCGAGTAACAAAACATCTGGCCGTTGCAATAATAATTTTGCCAATTCAATACGCATACGCCATCCACCACTAAACTCGCTTGTGGGACGAATAAAATCTGTACGTTTGAATCCTAATCCTATCAGCGTCTTTTCTATCTCAGCTTGAAAATTACTTCCACCCGACATCAGGAATTCCTCATTCAGTTGGCTTGACCTTTCTATCAAATTGTGGTATGCATCCGATTCGTAGTCGGTTCTTTCTGCCAGCTGTTTGTTTACATATTCCAGCTCTTCTTCTATCTTCTGGATATGGGAAAATGCCAAAGCAGCCTCTTCAAAAACAGTATTACCGTCATTTAAGGTCATATGTTGAGGCAAATAGCCGATAGAAACATCTTTGGGTAGAGATACATTACCTCTGGTCGGTTGCTGAATTCCGGCAAATATCTTGAGCATAGTAGATTTACCAGCACCATTCTTACCGACTAAAGCTATCCTTTCTTTCTTATTTACGACAAACGATATATCATCGAAAAGCGTGAATCCGCCAAATTCTACCGTTAGTCCTTCTACTGAAACCACAATTAATAATATTAAAATTTATGCAAAAATAGGGATTTTTAGAGGAACTGGGGTCTATTTCATAGTTTTATTTGTACCTTGTAACACTGTCTATACAATATAAATACACCATGAGCCTAAAAGTGAAAAGCATTTTGTATCTGACATATTTCAGAAGTACGCTACTAATTAGCATAGCATGTGCCGTAGCTATTTCTTTTCTGGGAATATCTCAGGGAATTCTCGACAACTTCAAGTCATATCCTCAGCTCCAGATTCTCAGATCTTTTTTAAGGGCCTTCTGTTTTGCCGGGTTACCTATAAGCATTTTGTACAAAGAGTTTACTAAAAGAAATGAATATTATTTCTATTATAATGCGGGTATACCAAAAATAAACCTAATTGCGACCACAGCCTTACTTTATATACTTTCATCAATCATCATATACCTTATATGCCACATGATATCGAACATCATATAATGGAGATCGACAGCGTCTCTAAAGCATATGGAGACCGCGACATTCTGTCCAGCATTTATCTGAAAGTGCAGACAGGCGATATATGCGCACTCTTTGGCAGGAATGGTGCAGGTAAAAGTACATTGCAGAAAATCATATACGGGACATTAAGACCTGATTATAAATTTCTGAGAATAGATGGAAACTTTCTGAGAAAACCATATACTCACTCTTCATATATTTCTTATCTTCCAGACGATCAATTTACTCCTAAAAACCTGAAGGTAAAGCAAATATTTAAGTTATATGACATTCCAAAACAAGAACTCGACGATATCATCCTCCGATTCTATAACAGCCGCATTTCAGAATTATCGTCGGGTGAACTCAGATATATAGAGATTCATTTGATATTATTGAAAAAAGCGTATTTTGCATTATTGGATGAACCTTTCAAATTCCTGTCTCCACTCATGATAGAACGGATTGAAAGACTTATAATATCTCAGTCGAAAGAAAAAGGTATAATCATTACCGACCATAGATACCGAAATGTATTAAACATTGCCACCCGCATTCTGCTTATCAGAGATGCAGCCTTATTTGAAGTAGAAGATGAAAAGGATTTGGCAGAGAAAGGCTATATAGTGTAAATTTCTATTCAGTATCTACCATATCTATCTTTTCTATCTCCACTCTTTTATTCATTATAGAGAAATTCCAGTTGTATTTTTTGTAGAAGAAGGCTATCAAAACAATACCAGACAACACTAATAGAAGGAATTCCAGATAAGGATTAACTTTCTGAATACTGAATACTGCTGCTGTCTGAAAAGCCGATGATGAGTGAGTAAAAAATAGACTCAAGAAAACATTATTTGCAGCATGAACTCCCATTGCTAATTCTATACCATCATCCAAAATACTGATCAATCCAAATATCATCCCAAAGAATATATATTGAGGCATCATTAACCAGAAACCAAATTCTTTTACTTCCGGATTATCGTAATGTAGAAGACCGAATAAAACAGAGGGAATAATCCATACCATCCACCTATTTTTTGTCCATACTCCGATACCCTGCGCCAAATAACCACGAAAAGCCAATTCTTCGAAACTAGTCTGTAATGGAATTAATAAAAGTGAAATGAATATTAGAGGTATAAAAGAAAATAAGTCGAATTGCAGCACAAAATTAGCAGGATCGATTATATACTCGACAATGTATGTTATCAACATCAATACAACCCAAAACGCAGCTCCAGTAAAAAAACGTTTCCAACGGATCTTATTCGCTCCATTAATCAACTCTTTATAAGAACGATTGTGAAACCACCTAACCATGAAAATCAATACAATCAAGCCCAAAACCAGAGGTAACATCAATAAAGCCAATCCCAGATTGGAAGATATTCCTATTGCCTGTAAATTGGTTATATCTAGTTCTAAATTAAGGTTTCCTGATTGAGCAGCTTTGATCATATAGACAGCTAAAAGAGGAATTGAACCTATAAAGCTAGCGGCAACAAACGTTACGAGAAGTACAACTAGATATTTCCAAATCTGATTACCTTTAGCCAGAGCGCATTCCAAATGTTTCATAAAGTTGATTTTGAGTTTTCTATATATGTCGCAGACTATGATAATAAATCACAGAAACATAAGACAAACTATTATTGTAAATATCGTATATTTGGGTTTTTATGTAATAAAACTGACCAAATGGATTTCACTCTGAGAGAATGGTGTGCTTCTGATTTAGCCAGCCTTGTAAAATATGCAAACAATTATAATATAGCAAAATTTCTTACCGACCAATTTCCTCATCCCTATACACATGAGGATGGAGAAAAGTATTTATCTGTCGTATTGCAGGATAAGCCTTCTAAAGTATTGGCTATTGACATACAGGGTGAGGCTGTAGGTTCGATAGGCATATTTCCTGAAACCGATATCCATGCAAAAAATGCAGAAATGGGTTATTGGCTCGCAGAGGAATACTGGGGTAAAGGAATTATGGGCAGAGCTATTCAGCAAATAGTAAATTATGGCTTTAGCAATTTTGATTTAACTCGGATATATGCTCGTCCTTTCGGGACGAACAGTCAATCTCAACGAGTATTGGAAAAAGCAGGGTTTATATTAGAAGCCAGATTGAAAAATACTGTCTTTAAAAACGGAGAATTTATAGATGAAGTGATATACGCTATAAGGAAAGGCTAAAGCAAGACTGCATTTTGACAATGTCAAAATGCAGTCACACACTACTTTTGTTTATAGATTATTCTTTACCGGAATAACCAAACAATACAACACTAACCAATCTTGATAATACTAACCAATCACGCTTTCTACCTAAAAGCCTCTTATATTTTTATTTATGATGACCAAATAGCCACGAAACCAATGTTTTTTCCTGAAATACATTGTCCCAACTATTATGATTCACTCCTTCATATTCTGTATATTCAACTATGCCTCCCAATTCTTTCAATCGTTTATAGATACTTCTTGAATTTTCGACAGGCACCACTGAGTCGTCTGCTCCATGAAAAATCCAGACAGCGGTATTCTTTACATAAAGAGAAAGTTTGTTTGCATCACCGCCACCACAAATAGGAAATGCAGCAGCAAAGGTCTGAGGCATACGCCAAAGTAATTCGAACGTACCCATTCCGCCCATTGATAAACCTCCGACATAAACCCGACTAGTATCAACCTTACCTGAAAACAACCAACTATTTACTAATGCCATAAGCGTAGACATTGGCTGAGTAGGAGCATCCGTCAAACCAAAAGAAAACGTTGTTTTATTGTCAATCTGATGCCTGGTCACATTTGCCCAATAATTACCTGTAGGACATTGCGGTACAATAACAATGGCCGGATACGCACTCTGAAAATTATCTATTAGAAATTGTTTTCCGTGTACCAGTTGTTTTTGATTATCATCACCTCGCTCTCCTGCACCATGCAGAAAAACTACTAAGGGATAAGTCTTTGTCTCATCATAGTTTTCAGGATACATTACCTGATATGGCAATGTAAATCCATTGACCATAAACGATGCATTCTTGAACTGGGCAAAGCCATATGCCGAAAAAACAAATAGAATAAAAACGAAAATACCTTTTCTCATAACTGGTTTATTTTTAAATAAACATAAAGATAATTATAATGCTTCTGAACGAACCCACTCTGATGTTCCATTTTCATTGATGGCTTCAATAGCAAAATAATATGCTTTAGTTTTATCCATTCCCGGATAATAATATTCATTTACATTATGCACCATAACACAATTATATAATTTATCTGGCTCTGTACCTATATAGATATTATAAGCATAAGCGTTATCCTCAGGACGCCATTTAAACCAGACATTCCGTCTGTCTGTGTCGCCCCGCAAAGCGATAAACTGTCTCACGGCTTCAGGCTTCTGCCCCATGCCATAACCGAAAGCCCTGAATCCTGATATTGCAAATCTGCCTGAAGGAACATGTATATTCTCCATTTTCAGATAACGAGCTTTCACAGGTTTATCAAGTTCTATATAATCATGAGGTACATCTCTGTCATTCTTGCTTTTGTCTATCAATATCTGCCATTTTTTGCCATCTAAAGAATAATAGACAATGTATTGATGATATATACCTTGTTGTTTTCCCATCAATTCGGCATTTTGATCTGCATAATTTATTTGTAAGGCATATACAGTAGATATATCACCCAAATCCGATAACAACCATTCTCCTTTATCGGATGTTTGAGCACACCAGTAGGTTTTAATATTTTCATCTACAATATTATTCGCATAATAAGTTCCGAAAGTCGATGAAACCTGTATAGGTTTGTTATAATTCAGCAACATCCAACCTGTAAAGCGACTTTCCAGATGGTTTGCTTTTCCATTAGGAATATAATGCGGATAATCGCCAAAAGCGGTATTACAGTACATCACATCGTCATTATCAAATCCTGCGGGCCATATCCCAACACGGCGTTCGAAATTGTTCTTAATATTGACCACCATTGTCGATGTATGCCAGTAGTTTCCCCAATTGTCTTCGAAAGTTGCACCATGTCCTGCACCACGAATAAAACCGCCGGCCTTCATGCTTAATGGTAACGATACGTGTTCGAAATGTCCTAAAGGGCTATCGCTTACTGCTACCCCATCGCCATAATGGCTAAATTCAGTACCAGGGCCACCCCATTGCAGATAATACTTTCCATTGTGTTTTGTCATCCACGCACCTTCCATAAATGGCTTGAGGAATGTATTATCCATATGTTCGCCGAAACGATGCCAACCAATCTTATTATCGTCGAGCAATAAAAGTTCTTTACGCGTACCAATAGGTTGAAATGTTTTTCTGTCGAGCTCTATACCATATAATGGATATACATTGCTGCTACCATTATACATATATAACCGACTGTCGTCATCTACAAAGAATGCTGGATCCCATCCTCCTATATCGAAATGTTCGACTGCTTTACTCCACTCATTACCTTTAGGATTTGTGCTAACCCAGATGGGGAAAAGACGAGAATAAGTAGAACCGAACACACACAAAGAATCTCCCTGTACCCATGCGGCTGGAGCACACAGGTCGTCCCACTTGTTAGGTATCTGAGCCTTTACGTCATCGGTAAGAAAATGGCGGGAAACAAAGTTCCAATTTAGCATATCGCTACTCCACCAATATCCATTCTGATTGGTAGAGAATAAGTAATAATCATCTTTAAAATTTACTATTACAGGATCGGCTGTAGTACGGTGTTTTCCCCATGTTACAAAATCAGGAATGGGACCGTATCCGTAGTCTATATTTATGGGATTGCAGTAAGTATTCTGCTGTGCCGAAAACTGTATAGAAATGATAGAGAATAAAATAAGCAATAATACTTGCTTCAAAACTTTCATGTATATGTTATTCTTAGAGATAGACTGAAAGATTATATTTATAACCTTTCAGTCCAAAAGAGTAGTTAATTTAAATAAGGAGATTCGAAGCCAAGCTTCTTCAATCCGTTTTGTATATCAGGATGCCCCATGAAGAGCTTCCATAACAACTGAGTACGATAGTTTTCTATCATTACAGCTATAGGTCCCTGATCGATAGCCAAATAACGTTGTGGGTACCAATTATCAGTTTCGCTGAAAGCGTCATAGAATCCATATTGACCCCACATCTTATCACCCATATCGTATAAGTGTCTCATTACTTTCATCGATTCTTCGGGTGTATATACGATAGAAGAAAGTGAGGCTGTAGGTGCTATCACTCCATGATCGACTTCTTCAGCAGGTTCGTGAGCAGCATATCCTTTTACTGAATAACTGGCTGTCAGTCCCCAACTGTTTTCACCATATCCTTTATATCCTTTCGGATTACGTATACAGTACGCTCTGTTTATCAATGTATAATTTTTCATTTCCTGAAAATAATCGGCATATCTGTCTTTCAATCCTGTAGGGTCTAATCCGAGGAAAGAATAGTGAGCCCAGAACATTGGCCCTACACCACTATTACTTTGGTAACGCATATTGAGTTTATATCCTTCAAGCTCGTGCGGTCCTATTATTTTTCCATTTTCGCCCCATCCTTCATGATATACTTCTGCCGGAACACCATGTGTAGGAGAAGATGCGGCAAGGATATATGTTATCAGACATTCATTATATCCACGGATAGGAAAATTCATTTCCCATGAATGATTGGGACTCCAATGCCAGAACAAAACATTCTGAGAATTACGATGCCAGTTCCAATCTACATTTTTCCAAATCTTATCAATGCGCGCAGCCACTGCTTTTTCTGCATCCGACCCGTCTACATAATACTGATGCACTGCAAGTAAGCCTTGCAATAGAAAGGAAGTTTCTACTAAGTCACCGCCATTGTCTTTCTCGCTGAAACCTCTGACTTTTCCTGTTTCGCCATACCACCAATGAGGATATACTCCATGAAACGAATCGGCCTTCTCTAAAAAGCTCACGATCCTGTCCATTCGTTCCAGACCTTGCTCACGTGAGACATATCCTCTGTCTATTCCTGCCAGAATAGCCATTATACCAAAACCACTACCTCCGGAAGTTACAACATCCTTGTCATTTTGAGGATATTCGCCGTCTACATGATATCGTTCACGCGCCATCCCGCTAACAGGTTCAGCTCCATCCCAGAAATAATTGAAGGTTCTTTTCTGTACACTATCTAAGAGCGCTTCATCTGACAACTCTACAGTCCGATTTTGTCCTTCTGACTGATTTGCGTCTTTCGTCTTATTTTTGCAACTGGCTACTCCAAGCAACAACGTGCACGCAAGCAGCGATATATGTATCTTTTTCATAATTTTATTATAGTTAAGAGGTAAGAGATAGGATTGACAGGTATCTCAATCTGATCAATCCTTCCTCTCCAATCATTACAAAATATTTAATTTAAAGTAAACTTTGCCGATTTCACATCACGGCTGCTGCCTCCGATCATCACATCAAAATCTCCTGATTCGAATACATATTCGAGATCGTAATTATAGAATTTCAATAGTTCCGGTGTAATTTTAAAGTTTACAGTTTTTGATTCTCCGGCTTTAATAAATACTTTTTCAAAACCTTTCAATTCTTTTACGGGACGTGTAACACTTCCTACGATGTCTCGAATATAAAGTTGAACGACTTCTGCACCGTCAAATTTGCCTGTGTTGGTTACGGTCACACTTGCTGTAAGTTCTCCATTACCATCGATAGAAGTTGAGCTCAACTTCACATCACTATAATTAAATGTAGTGTAGCTAAGTCCATATCCGAACGGATAAAGAGGTTCATTGCTTACATCAAGATAGTTGCTACGAAATTTCTCGAACCATTTGCCCTCTGCTAATGGGCGTCCTGTATTTTTATGGTTATAGAATAATGGTATTTGGCCTACATTCTGAGGGAAAGTAGCAACAAGCTTTCCACTTGGATTCACATTACCAAATAATACATCCCCTATTGCAGGTGCCGCTTCTGTACCTCCAAACCATACATTCAAGATAGCCGGAACGTTTTCGTTCTCCCATGTAAGTGTAAGTGGACGCCCTGCGAAAAGAACTAAGACTACAGGTTTACCTGTTTTCAATAATTCTTTCAAAAGGGCCTTCTGTACATCCGGAATATCAATATCTGTACGGCTACTGGCTTCACCACTCATTTCTGAAGTTTCGCCTAATGCAGCAACGATTACATCTGCATTTTTCGAAATTTCCAGAGCTTCTTTCAGCATTTCTTCGTTTGTACGAGTTTCTTGGTCTCTGTGAAGCGAACGTCCAAACATTGTCGAATGTTCTTCTAGTTTAGCATCACTTGTTAAATGGCTTCCTTTTGCATATACAATCTTAGCTTTGTTTCCTGCCACCTCTTGCAAACCTTCGATCAATGTTGCCGGTTTATCAAGATTTACAGCAACGCTCCAAGTGCCCGGCATATTTGAACGAGTGTTAGCCAATGGACCTACAACTGCTATTGTACCTTGTTTCTTTAATGGTAGTGTATTGTTTGCATTTTTGAGAAGTACAAAACTTTCAGATGCTATTTTACGTGCAATGGCACGGTGTTCGGGTGTGAATATTTCTTTCTTAGCTCTATTTACATCACAATATTTGTAAGGATCGGCAAACAAACCTAGTATGTATTTTGCTTCAAGTACGCGGCGACAAGCCAGGTCGATCTGATCCTGAGTAACTTTACCTTCATTTAATGACTTTCCTAATGTCTGTAGTCCTTCGCTTACCATATCCATATCTACACCTGCATCTAAAGCTCTGGCAGATACTGTTTGTAAATCGCCGATACCATGGTCTACCATTTCGCTGATACCTGTATAGTCTGTCACAACAAAGCCACCAAAACCCCATTGTTTACGCAACACATCTGTCATCAGCCATTTATTGGCAGTAGCAGGAACGCCGTCTATTTCGTTGAATGATGCCATTACACTACCTACACCTGCTTCTACCGCAGCTTTGTACGGATACATATATTCGTTAAACATACGGATGCGGCTCATATCTACTGTGTTGTAATCACGTCCGGCCTCACCTGCTCCATATAGTGCATAATGCTTTACACATGCCATTATATTAGAGTTGGTACTATACATTTTATCACCACGTCCCTGATAGCCATACACCATCGCCTTTGCAATCTGTCCTCCAAGAAACGGATCTTCACCGCTTCCTTCCGAGAAACGTCCCCAACGCGGATCTCTGGATATGTCAACCATCGGGCTGAATGTCCATGAGATACCATCAGCACTGGCTTCGGTTGCTGCTACTCGTGCAGATTGCTCTATAGCAGCCATGTCCCAAGTGCAAGCAAGTCCTAATGGTATAGGAAATGCTGTCTCATAGCCGTGAATAACATCCATTCCAAAAATCAATGGAATCTTCAATCGGCTTTCTTCTACAGCTATACGTTGTACGTCACGTATTTTCTCGACACCCTTTATATTGAATAGTCCGCCGACTTGGCCTTTCTTTATTTTGTCAGCAATATTGCTACTCTTTGCTTGTCCGGTAGTTATATCGCCCGAGCTTGGAAGATTGAGCTGACCCAATTTTTCTTCCAGAGTCATTTTGCTCATCAAATCGTCGATGAATTTGTCCATCTTAGGATCTTTATTCTGAGCAAATACGCTACCTGCGACAGCTATACAAGCACTCAAAACAACCAATAATCTTTTCATTTTCATTTTATTTTCATTTTATTTTCAATTTCAATTATACCTTAACCTCTAAACCTAATATGTGTCTATATATTAGGGCTTTGAAATCCAATCTTTTTTAATCCGTCCTTTATTTCCTGATCGGACATAAACAACGACCATAACAAGCCTGTGCGATAGTTTTCCAACATAATAATAATCGGTCCCTGATCTATCGCAATATGTTGATTATCGAACCACTGTTCAGACAGATTAAATGCATCTACAAAGCCATAGTCAGACCATAATTTGTCTCCCAATTTATAATAGAAAAAGTGTAAAGCCCTAATCGATTCTTCAGGTGTGTATGGCATAGACGATAATGCGGCTGTGGGTGCTATTACTCCTTTATCATTGGTAGGAGAATGGGCACTGTAGCCATCATTACCATCGCTAGCCGTGAGTCCCCAACAATCTTTACTATACCCGCCAAAACCTTTCGGGTTATTTACACAATAGTTATAGTTTATAAGTGTATGATTCGTATTCTGAATCAAATAATCTGCATATTGATCTGTCAACCCATTAGGATTAATACCTAAGAATGAATAATGGCTTAAAAATAATGGTCCGCCATATTCAGGCCCTAAAGGTAATCGATAATTATAATATGTTCTATTTGTAGCAAAGGCTCCGTTTTGAGTCCATCCCTTGTAAACTTCCGCAGATATAGGATAAGTCGGCGAAGCGGCAGCCAGAGCATATACAATCAGAGATTCGTTCCATCCCGATATTTTTAAATTGATCTGCCAGCCTACATTCGGGCTCCAATGCCAATAAAGAACATTCTCTCCTCCTTTTTGAAACCATGTCCATTCTATGGCTTCCCATAATTTTGTAATATCTTCTCTTAGTTTCTTTTCTGCAGTATCCTCTGCAGTGAAATATTGTCGGGCAGCGAGTAGTCCTTGAAACAAAAGCGCTGTTTCTACTAAATCTGCTCCATCATCATATTGACTAAACGGAACGGTAGCTCCTGTAGCTCCATTGATCCAATGTGCATAGGCTCCATGATAAGTTGTACATTTTGTATCTAAGAATGTCACAATCTTTTGTATTCTACCGAGTGCATCATTCTTGGATATAAAATCTCTTTCCGAAGCAACTATCATAGCCATTACTCCAAAACCAGTTCCGCCCGTAGTTACTACATCTCCTGAAGTAGTTCTTTCTCTTGCCATGCCTGATGTTGGATGCCCAAATTCCCAGAAGTATTTGAATGTTTGTTTTTGTACCAAGTCGAATAAATCTTCATCGGGGATTCGTGGAAACTTGTCAGTCATATCTATGGCTGTTGCAATAGAATAGCTCTTGCCTGTAGTAAGGGATCCGCCTTGCAGCGACTTTAAACCGGGCCAAATAATAAAGTCGTATTTAGTGTATGAGGTTAGACTCGTAACAGGTGTTATTTCTATTGCCTTATTATCTTCATCGTACTTATAAGAGACCGCTACATCTTTACTGCTTTTATCTCTTAACTTTATATTTCCTGAAACTGTATTCTGATCTACAGCTACTGAAAACTTCAGTTTAATAGTTAAACCTTGAGGATTAACATCATTAAATTCGGACTGATTTGTTTTTCCATCAACAGTAATTTCTTCGATACGAAATTCAGCTGTTTCTTCTGCATTATCATCACTGTTACTACAGCCTGTAAAGACAAGGCAGAAAGTCGCAATAAATATGTAGTTTATCCAGTTTCTCATATAAGCAAATATAAAGGGGAGGATATGCCTCCCCTAAAAGTTTATTATAAAATATTTATTTATTCAGATTGGTTACTTCAGCATCATAAAGTGCTTTAGCTTCTTCACTGGTAAGAGCTTTGTCATACAGACGGAATTCATCAAGTTTACCTTCAAACCAACCCATCCATTCATCGGTTGCTCCTTGTAGTGCTTTTGGTAACCATGCACCAAAATTGATCTGATCTGCCTTCATGAAATTAAGATCACCTAAAGGTTGTCCGCCTGCCGCAGGATCTGATGCATAACGCTTGGCCACGCCATCAGGCAATTCCAGCTTAACTCCATTCACAAACATATTGTATGTTGATGTCTGATTATCGTAATTCACTATCAGGTGAATCCATTTGCTAGGAGTAAACGCTTCATCTTTATACGATATATGTTGTCCTGACCATTCTACTCCGTCTTTTTTAAAGAATGTCTTAAACTGTAATGAATTATCATCGGATCTATCCACAGCCAACGAGATATTACCCCAGAAAGCATCGTCTGCATTGGTCAACTGGAAAATCATAGGTACTGGCGGTGTAGAATTAGGTATCTGAGGTTGTTCTATCCACATAGCCGCAGTATACATTTTCATTGTCCTTATTTTGCTGTTAGCCGGTAAATCGTATAAGAAATAAGCACCATTACTGCCTTGCCAAGCTTGTCCGCGACGTCCCTCTGTATATTGAGTATTGGGTTCGGCTGCTGGTTCTAGGAACGAAACTTTTTCCGATCCATTATTATTAAATGGAAAATATGCCACTAGGTTATCTTTCGCAATTGAGCTAGGATCGGTAGGGCCTTTTCCTACATTCTGTAATTCAGCATCGTAAAGAGCTTTAGCTTCTTCACTGGTAAGTGCTTTGTTGTATACACGGAATTCATCAAGTTTACCTTTGAACCAACCCATCCATTCATCGGTTGCTCCTTGTAGTGCTTTTGGTATCCATGCACCAAAATTAATCTGATCTGCCTTCATGAAATTGAGGTCACCTAGTGGTTGTCCGCCTGCCGCAGGATCTGATGCATAACGCTTGGCCACGCCATCAGGCAATTCCAGTTTAACTCCATTCACAAACATATTGTATGTTGATGTCTGATTATCGTAATTCACTATCAGGTGAATCCATTTGCGCGGAGTAAACGCTTCATCTTTATACGATATGTGTTGTCCTGACCATTCTACTCCGTCTTTTTTGAAGAATGTCTTAAATTGCAGTGAATTATCATCGGATCTGTCCACAGCCAACGAGATATTTCCCCAGAAAGCATCGTCTGCATTGGTCAACTGGAAGATCATAGGTACTGGCGGTGTAGAATTTGGTATCTGAGGTTGTTCTATCCACATAGCCAAAGTATAGGTCTTCATCGTTCTTAACTTACTATCCGAAGGTAAATCATATAGAAGATAGGCAGCATCTGTTCCTTGCCAAGCTTGTCCGCGACGTCCCTCTGTATATTGAATATTTGGTTCAGTTGTAGGACCCAGCAAAGATACTTTTTCAATACCATCTCCATCAAACGGGAAATAGGCAACAAGATTATCCTTAGCTATCGAACTAGGATCAGTAACTTCAGGTTCCGGCGGTTCCGGGTTTTCCGGCTCCTCTGGATAATTGAATGCAGGATCATTATCCAGATCCTGAAAGCAGGATTGTGCTCCGAGCATGAAAGCCGATAAAATTGCAATCGTAAATATATATTTTTTGAGTTTCATAGTCTCTTATTTTTTAATTTGCGTAATTTGGATTTTGAATCAATACTCCATTAGATTTATCTACTTCTGCCTGAGGAAGAGGTAATAAAGCATGTTTGTCCTCATAATTTGTTTTACCAGCTGCATGTAATACTGTTCTAGCAGTTCCCCAACGAACCAAATCATAAAAACGATCCCATTCCATACCAAGTTCGACACGTCTTTCATGTCTAATATTATTTCTTAACTGAACTTGGTCACGAGTAGTAACTTCGGGAAGGACAGAAGAATTAGTACCTCTTGCACGTGCACGTACTTGCTCCAAGAAATCAAGAGCATCGTCTGTATTTCCAAGTTCATTTGCAGCTTCAGCGGCCATAAGAACTACATCCGAATATCTTATCATGCGAATATTCACCCAAAAGCCTTGCTTAGTATATAATGTTCTCCATGTAGGGTCTGTATATACTTTCTTGTTATAATATTTGCTTATCGCATTAGCGGCAATTGGTTTCTCTCCCCATGGTTTATTTGCTACTCCTGCATCAGCTTCTGCCTGAGACTTGTAGTAATACAATAGGGTTTCATCTTTACGAGGGTCACCTGCTTCAAAAGCATCTGCTAACAATTGGGTAGGTGTATGCCATCCCCAACCTAAGTCCCATTGACCTGAGCCTCTTACTCCCTGTACCTGTGCAAATTGGCTACCTATATCATTCGATCCCGGTAAAGCGGCTGTAGCTGTACATTGCAATTCGAAAACAGATTCGCTCGTATTTTCTCCCGATTCTCTGAATATTTGCTCATATGGTGTATCCAGATTATATATATGGGAATTCATAACTTCTGTTGCTGCTGCATATACGTTAGCCCAGTCATTACGCATCAAGTATGTTTTTGCATGCAATGACCTTGCAGCACCCCATGTAAGACGGCCTGTAAACTTAGATTCCCATGTAGTAGGTAATTTCTCAGCGGCAGTAAGGTCGCTGTCTATCAATTCATAAATCTTTACTACTGTAGATTTTGGTATATTAGCTTGAGCAGCATCATTGACTTTGAAATCAATTAATGGTACTTCGCCAAATGCTCTTACCAGATTAAAGTAAGCAAAGGCACGGAAGAAGTGAGCTTCATTTTTACAAATAATATCTCCATCTGAAAGCTCTTCACCTGACTCTTCTTTTTCTTTCAGGTCTATTATAACTTTGTTTGCCAGACTAACAATTTCGTAATTACCTGTCCAATAACTAGCTATAAGCCCATTTGTTGTCACATAATTAAAGTCATCGAACATAGCAGCATCACCTGTACCATCACTAGAGGCACTTCCCTTCTCTATATCTTCGCTACGGAAATTAAGAGCTAATGGAGGAATCCCTGATGATACATTATATCCTCTCATCTTAGCATATAAACTAAATATATCTGTTTGAGAGGAACCTCCGGGATTTTCGCCTTCTACCCATACCCCTTGAGGCCTCTGGTCGAGAAGGTCGCTACATGACGTTTGTGCTAACATCAAAAGTCCTACCACACAAACGCTTACTATATTTATTATTGATTTTTTCATTTTCTTTGAATGTTAAGATTAGAATGTAAGATTTATTCCGAATGTGTAAATTGCCGGCATAGGATATGTACCATCATCAATTCCGGATTTTAAAGCAGTTCCTCCAATCTCAGGTGTGTAACCTGTATTTTTTGTCCATGTCTTCAGGTTTTGTACATTCGCATAAAGACGTAATGCTTTCAAATTAATTTTATTTAGCAAAGACGGACTGAATGTATATCCCAACTGAATATTTCTAATACGGAGGAAGCTTCCATCTTCTACAAAATAATTCGATGCCATACGATTAATTGCTCTTTTGGGATCGAGAATAGGCTCCCAATTAGAAGTTCCTTCTCCATGCCATCTGTCCATACGGCCTTCCAGATAGTTGAATTGGGCGAATTCCGAAGCATCCCAAGTACGGTATATTTCATTACCATAAACACCCATCATATCTATCCCCAAGTCAAAGTTTTTATAGCTCAAATTTAGATTCAAACCATATGTAAAATCTGGAGTCGGATTACCAATCTGGCCTCTATCAGCTGTAGTTATCTCTCCGTCGCCATCAATATCTTTGAACTTCAAATCTCCTGGTTTAACCGTAGCCAATCTATTTTTAGGAGATTGTTTGATATCTTCATTATTCTGATAAACACCTTCTACTGTATATCCGTAAAAATATCCGATAGGAAAACCTGTTGCGGTACGGGAAACACCATCAAGTTTAGCATCACTATCATCCAAACCTAGTGTTTTAACCTTATTCTTGATTGTAGTAAGGTTACCATTGATAGAATAACGGAAATCTGAACTACCGATTTTATCATTCCATGAAGCAGATATTTCAAATCCTTTATTTTCTACTTCTCCCAGATTTTCTAATGAGTTTATATATCCATTACGGCCATCGAGTTGTACAATTATACCTTTTGTCAATTTACTATAGTAAACAGGCTCAAACCTTAATCTCTGATTCAGAAAATTCGTTTCAAAACCAATTTCCCACGCATGCGTTTTTTCCCAATTAAGACCTTGAACCAAATACTTCAATGCATATCCGGTTATAATCTCATCACCGAAAACAGCACTACCTGAATTTGTCAAATAAGCATATGAAGGATAATATCCGGCACCTGTATTTTCAGAGCCTAATACACCCCATGAACCTTTAAGCTTCAAATAGTCAATTACATTCTGGTCTGCCATAAAGCCTTCTTCGGAAATTACCCATCCGGCACCGACTGAATAGAAGTTATCCCATGTATTACCGACTCCTCTGAAAACAGATGAACCATCACGACGGTAAGAAGCGTTCAGCAAATAACGGTTATCGTAATTATATAAACCTCTTAGTAGATAAGACATGGTAAAGCGTCTCCATTGTTCTCCATCATTTGTCATTGATGTTTTATCTAACGAGCTTATCCACCATTTATCGCGGTCGTCGTTAGGAATAGAAAAATATATATCATCTCTGAACTGACTTCTACCTGCTTCAAGTTTAGAAAACTCTCTATAATTGGTAGTTATACCCGCTGTAGCTGTAACACCATGTTTTCCAAACTTATTGTCATATGTCAGAATATAGTCCGACTGTGCAACAAGATTCGTAGTTTTAAGCTGTGTTACAGTTTCCCTGTCTACTGTATTTTCTTTACCATTTAGATCAGGATTGTAAACATAGATAAGCGGAGAATAAGTTCTTGATTCGTTTATTCCGTAATCATACGAAAAAGTCGCTTTAAAAGTAAGATTTTTCAATAAATCCGCTTCTCCATATATATTTCCTGCAATACGGTGATTCTTAGCATCATTGTGTCTTCCCTTTGTTGCGATATCAATTAAAGGATTAGCAATCTGCGCATTCTGGAAACTAGGTAAGGTATGAAATAATGTTTCTGTCTTTCCTGTTTCCTGATCTGTGTATGTACCGTATATAGGAGCGATAGGAGCCGCACGCATAGCTCCGTTTACACCTTTAGCATCGGGAGGAAGCATTCTGGAACCATTAACTTGAAAGCCGAAACGTAAGAAGTCTGTTACATTATAATCACTACTTAGATTAACTGTAACTTTTGAGAATTTTTCGGATTTGATAGAACCTTCCTCAGATGTATAGCCCAAGCCTAAATAGAATCTGTTTTTTTCACTAGAGCCCGTAATGCTTACATTGTTGTTTGTAATAAATCCAGTCTGAAAAATTTCATCCTGCCAATCAGTATCACCTGTCCATGCTGTATAATCGAAAGGCGCATCAGCTTCCTGATTTACCAATTGTTCATTATACAATTCTTTGAACTGTGACGCATTGGTTAGCTTTATCCTATCAGAAATATGCTTGAAACCGATAGATGAATTGATATTTACAAGCGTTTGCCCTTCTTTAGCCCTTTTTGTGGAAATAATAATAACACCATTGGCTCCACGTACCCCAAAAATAGCCAAAGAAGAAGGGTCTTTCAATATCTCCATCGATTCGATATCGGCCGGATTCAAATAGTTAATGTTGTCTGAGAACAATCCATCCACAATATAAAGTGGAGCATAACCATTAATAGAGTTTGTTCCGCGTACACGGATTTCCGGATCTTGTCCGGCACGACCTGTATTAACAACCTGTACACCTGCAATTCTACCTTGCAAAGATGCTAATGGGTTCGACGACGGACGGTCGGCACTCTCGGATGCCTTCACGCTGGCAATGGATCCTGTCAAGTCTCTTTTTCTAGCTGTACCATAACCAATCACTACTGTTTCTGTAAGTAATGTTGCATCGTCTTCCAATACAATGTTTATGGTATTTTGAGAATCGACCTTAACTGATTGTGGCTTCATTCCGACATAGGTAAAATCTAACACATCTCCAACATTGGCCGATACGGAGTATTTTCCATCCAGATCGGTAACACTACCCGTCGTAGTCCCTTGTATGCGTACGCTTACACCAATTAATGGTTCATTAGCTGCATCAGTAACCACACCGGTAATGGTCTTTGTTTGAGCATAAATACTTACTGTACTTGCCAGAAAAAAGCAAGCAAGGAATAAGAGACTCTTCAAAAAGAAAGAGCCGGATTCCCCCGTAATAAATGTTCTTTTTAGTTTAATTTTCATAGTTTTACTTTTTATTTAAACACTACTCTCAAATAAAATCTACTATGAACAACAGAAAAGGAATGATAATTGTTCTTTAACGTTTTATGCGTACTTTTGCTATGGTATTGCCCCAAAATCAGGAGTTAGATTATCAAATTACTTTCCAGGTTGCGATATTAGATTTTTAATCAAAATTAGTCAACCAGGAATAGATGTTTCTAAAAGTTAATACACCATGAATACATATGGTGTTTTTTTAACAGTACTCTGACCTCACCATTACCTCTCAAACAATTATAATAAACAGATAACAAGTAACATACAATATACTAATCTATGCTAAGGAAAAACTCATTTAGGTTTTGTGAAGGGTTAAGATTTAACTTTTTACGTAGTCTATAACGGCTATTTTCAACAGCTCTTACTGATAAATTCATCAATGAAGCTATTTCTTTTGTCTCCAAATTAAGCTTCAAACATGCGCACAAACGAAGGTCATTGTTGGTTAATTGCGGATATAATATCTTCATTTTTTTGAAAAAGCCGGTATGTTTCTCTTCAAATTTTATCAGGAAAGTCTTCCAGTCATCTTCCGAATCCATATTATTGTTCAACAAGGCGTTAATCTTTTGATAAAGAGCTGTTAGACTTGCTGTCTTATTCTTTGTGTAGAAATCATCTATAATATCTTTTATCTTCAGTATCAATTCATTTTTCTGGATTATAAATGATGTTTGTGTAAGTAATTCTGCGCTTTTTTGTTCAACTTCCATCTGCAATTCACCTGTCAGAGCTTTCAAGCGCCTAGTCTCCCTCATTCTGATTTTCTGTAAATGCAGATTGCGGTATCTCCGCAAGATCAGCATCCATATAATATATAACAAACCTATAATAAGGAATGCATAAAGCAAATAAGCCCATATAGTAAGATACCAAGGCGATAGTATCTCGAATTGATAAGCAATTGTATCCGAATAATTGCCGAGATTATCGATAGTACGTATCTTCAATATATATTTACCCTGAGGTAAACGGGCATATGATATATTATTGATCTTATATGGAGGCGACCAATCAGGATCTACATCCTCGAGCATATATTGGTATGACAAATCGAGAGGAAATGCATCGTTTGCAAAAAAACTAAATGTTACGGTATTATATCGATATGATACTGTGGCCGGCTGTGAAACATCTTTATATTCTATGTTTCCTCCTGCATCTGTTGTTCGCAAAGATTCGATATAAGGAGGAACCAGTGACTTCGGCAGAGTTTTTTTAATTTTTTCCTTCTTATAATTCAGAAGAAAACCATTATCTAAACATATTAAACTAACGGAATCGTTCAATATAGATATATTTTCGTATGTATTAACTAATGACAGGTTCATACCAAGATTATAGCTATCGGATATAGAAGCTTCATATCCATCGTATGAAAACCTGTATATAGCGTTACTTGTCAATGCCCAAAATTGATTATCTTGTATAGGTATTACTTGTCTTATGTTTTTTACATCTCTAAAACAATTATCGAGTGGAATATTAGGTACAATCTTATTTCCAATATCATCGTATGTATAAAAGCTATTATTACCTAAGAATACAATGCGTCCGCCGACTTTAAACATTTTGAGTTTGTAAGGAAGTTCATCCTTATTGTTGCCCCCATAGTAAGAAAAATTGCGGAATCCCGATAGATTGTCTTCCAGTTTGCAACGATAGACACCTCTATTAAAATGCTCGAGCCAAAGATTACCGAGATGATCGAATTCTGCATTTATCATAGGTTCTGAGATTTGCCCCGGAGTATAAACTTTCCCCGATTGTTTATCTATTATCCTTATCGAACTATAGGTAGATAAAAGCAGTAAATCCCGACCTTTAAATTCTGCCTCGGACAGGTTATAGACTCCTATTTCTATACCGAAAGCATTCGAAACTGACAGATTTTTATGTATTTCTTTCAGCCCTTTATTATGCCCACAATATAGTTTATCATCGATTACCTTGAGCGACCACACCTGCCCTTGTGTACCATTTATCAAGCGCATATTATACAAAGGGTTTGGGCGATTCAACCCTTCTTCGTCTATATAAAAAACGCCCTGATTGGTTCCTATAAATAACTTATTGTCCCACAAGGCTCCTCTATATACAGCACCTGTATTACCACTCGGGTCTGTAAAACAGCTCATATCATTGATATATTGTATATAAGCAATGCCTTTGTCGAGTGCAGCCCATATATTATTCAATTTATCTTCGTAGAGGGAGAGTATAGTATTGTTCTGCAATGTATTTTCGGACGAAATATGATCTATTATTTTACCTTTTGTATCTACTTCATATATACCATTGAGTATTGTACCTAAAAAGTAAGTACCTCTGGAGGAGAGTATCCCGCAATTCAACTCTTTCGAATTTATTGTCCAAGACAGTTCTGAATTCCATTCTTTGAATGTTTGTCCGTCATAGATAAAAATTCCTTTGGTAGAAGTACCCAGCAAATATTCATCTTTTCCATATGGTAATATCACCCGTACATCTGTATTTCTAAATATATCACTGTCTTCTATTTTTTGAAAGGTAGTACCTTTTAATCTATAAATCGGGCCTTGCATTCCTTGAACAAGGAATTCGTCTCTGACCTTAGTCAGAAAAAGAAAACCTGTTTCGAAAGGTACACGGCGTACGGTTTTATAATCATAGACATATATAGATGAAAACGACTGAAAATAAACACAATCTTCGGCTATCCATATTTTCCAAAAGTCATCGTTCTTGAAAGATGCTTTGTCTATACTATCACTCAATGAAGTATATACCAATTGGCCGGATATATCCCTATCCCAGCGACCGAATTCTTCATAGCTGCCTGTAAATATAGTTTTATGAGATAATACAGCCAATGATCTTGCCGTTAAGGAGTTTGGTATACGATACAGATTCCATTCTACTCCATCGAACTCCAGCAAACCAATATCGTTACCGAAGTACATAACTCCCCTTTCGTCTTGACCTATCGACCAGTTTTTATTATCTGCATTGTATTTCTCTCTGTATATGTTGATTATATGTGGTTTATTTGAATATACATATACTGATGATAAAAAGGTAATGGTTAGTATCAAATATTTGCAAAGTGCCTGCATATAGCTCCACAGATTTATGCTGTTATGAATTCTAATTTCAAAATTAATACATTTTTAAAGAACATTACAATAACATTGGAATAACAATCATTAATAATTCATTTTGAAGTTACTATTGATAGGACTATATTTGCATGATTAACAACATAATGCCTTATATATGAAAAAAATCTGTTATATTCTAGTATCAACATTATTACTTCTTTCTTGTAATAACACTCCAATCGACCTTAATGTTATGAGTTTTAATATCCGTATGGATACATCTGCAGATAGCCTTAATAGTTGGCAATACAGAAAAGATGTTGCAGCAGAGATTATCAAAATAAAGGACGCGGATATTATCGGCACACAGGAGGTGGTTATTAATCAACTAAATGACCTCAAATCGAGATTACCCGAATACAATGCTATCGGTGTGGGACGTCAGGATGGAAAAGAGCTAGGAGAACATTGTGCCATATTCTACAAAAAGGATCGCTTCAAACTTATAGATTCTGGGAACTTTTGGTTAAGCGAAAGTCCACTGGCGGCAGGAGTAAAAGGTTGGGATGCTGCTTGCGAACGAGTTACAACATGGGGTATATTAGAGGATATAGATAGTAAGAAAAAAGTATTCGTAATCAATACACATCTTGATCATGTGGGAAAAATAGCTCGTCAAGAGGGCGTTACCCAGCTATTACATTGGGCAGATTCATTAAGCAATGGGTTACCAATTATTTTAACCGGAGATTTCAATGCAACACCTGACAGTGATGTTATCAAGCACGTATTAGATACTTCGAGCTCTAATACTTTGGTGCATACAAAAGATATAGCTGAAATAAAAGACGGATTGAGTGGTACATATCATAACTATGGAAAGATTCCGACAGAAAAAAGAGATTTTATAGATTATATATTTGTCAGCCCGAAGACAAAAGTTAAACATCACTCTGTTTTGCCAGAGAAGTTGAATGATATATTTATATCGGATCACGCCATTGTAACGGCACAAATACAGATATAAAAAAACACTTCAAAAGAAAAGCGGTGAAATATCTATTTCACCGCTTTTTATATATAAACACCAACAGTATCAGTACCCTACGGTAAAGTGCTGGCGCGAATGTTTCCTGTTTTCGACTTCATCAGCTACAACTATAGCTAAGTCCTGAACAGAGATAGAAGATATTCCGTCTCTTATAATTGGTTCGTCTCTGCCTATGCGAAACCGTCCTGTACGTTCTGAGGCTATATCCTTACTCATTTGAGTAGATGGAGAAAGATAAACCCAATCGAGATAAGTTTCACGTCTCAATTTATCAAAATGATCGCGCGAAGCCCTTGCTCCCTCTTTCATTTCGGCAGGAAAATCATCTGTATCTACAAGCTGGGTTCCGCCTATATACAAGCTACCCGCATTTCCTGTAACAAAGAAACGCCTGATATTAGCGGCTCTGACTGCCGTCTGAATAGATTCGTATCCATTAAGATAGTCATCATAAAGACTAGGATTGTCCCATCCGGCATTAAAAGTACAGACAACCATACTATTTCCTCTCAATACTTCGGTCAAGGCTTCTGTATCTTTGACATCAACATTTACAGCTTTCACCTTATCATCTACATCAATTTTGTCTGTATTCCTTGCAATAGCTGTTACTTCATGATCTCTTGCAAGTAATTCTTTCAATACCTGAGAACCGACAAATCCGGTTGCTCCAATTAATGCGACTTTCATAATACAAGTAAATTTTGGATTACTCAAATACTACGGAACAAGTTCCGCAGGTTGAAAGGTAAAAGGATAAATCCTTTTGCGTTAATACCTGTTTGAGATCAGGGGTTTTCTTTTCCCTAACGGGAAAATTCATCCGATAACTTGAAAAATAAAAAATCCCTTCTTTAATCCTTAAAGAAGGGATTAAACTTAAATTTATTATCAAAAAAGCTCTATTATAGCCTCTTTATCGGTTTGAAACTTGAATGTTTCATATAATTTTCGACACGTTCTTTTCTGTCTTTCTCAGACATATTAGCTGGTAATTCTATGTGAGTCCTGTCGTCTATTCTGACCCATATTACTTCACCAAGACTTTCTTTGTGTTCTTTCAATAGATTTCTCAGCATTTCATCTTGCGTCAATCGCTCACTCTTCTTCACAGGTCTTCCTCTCCTTTTTGCAGGAGCTGTGTTCAATTCATTCATTCTCTCTGATTATTTAATGATAAAGATGCGTCTCATCCCTCCGAAATAAAAACCGAATTTTATTTCAGAGCGAATAACAGATATCCTTATAAATTTAACGGAACAATCACGAATATAACAATTAACTATCAGATTTACAAATATTTTATATTAACTTTACATATAAACACGCAAATGAAGTCGAAATAACAAATCTTATGCTTTGATAATAAAAACGCCCCTCAAAAGTATTGAGAGGCGTTTTCTTAATCAAAATGAATATTTATTTTCATTATTGTTCCCATTGCTGCAATGCGGCTATAGCTAATTGATAATCGCGTTCTGTTTCGAAATACTTATCTATTGTATCATAATAGACAGCAAGTTCTAGCAAGTAGTTTATCAACGACAATTGCCCTTTGTCCAAAGCCTTTTTTAGCAAGGCATAGTCATTGGTTACCTTCAATGTTTCCTGATACTCTTTCAGCAACACAGACAGCTTGTGAGCCTTATCATACTGGCTCTTGAGTGTATTCTGGAACTGTAGCCTATTATCATCATACTGCATCTGTAAGGCCGTTGTCTGTGCTTTCTGATGTTTCACCGTATTTTTACCTTCCCACAATGGAATAGAAACTCCGATAGAAAACCCCTGCAATGTCGTGCCCAGAATACGCTCGCTTGTATACCCTGCTGTTATCTTGGGTAAATTCAACGCTCGCGTCAGCTGCTCCTGCTTACGGCTTAATACAATCTCTTGTTCTGCCATACGCAGAGAAGGATTGTTTTCTTTTGTTCTGGTGAACCATTCTGAAAAATCAAGCGGGAAAACATAGCCGAAATAATTGTCCGTACCGAACACTATTTCCTGTCCTCCATTCATGCGTTGCAGTTCCGATTTTTGAAGATTAATATCTACCTCGTTCATCTGCAACTGCTTTTCCATATTGAGCAAATCGAGCTTTGTCTTATTCCGTTCCAAGACATCGATATTACCCTGATCGAAACTCTTTTGATAGGCTTCGGATAAGTCACGTGCATATCCTACTCTTTCAACAAGCTGTTTCTTCATTTTCAGCAAATAAGTCAATTCGATGCAAATCAGGCGTGCCTGTTGCAATATATCCCTGCGTTGTTGATCGTATGTTAAATCCACTTGTCTGTTCTTTCCTTCGGCAAGCTGAGATTTATAGCGATATGCTGTTGGGAAATCGAAAGACTGTGTCACACCCAAATCTGTACGATTTCCTTCTCCGGCAGGGCTACCCCACAGATAGCCAAATTCGACTTCGGGATTGGTAAGATTTATTCCTGTCTTGTTTCCTATCTTATCTGCATTGGCTTGCTCTCTGTATGCTTTCAGCGTAGTATTGTTCGCCTCTATGCTTTGCAATACTTGTGTAAATGCATCCTGAGCGCT
Organism: Dysgonomonas sp.; assembly: GCA_047972895.1. Lineage (GTDB taxonomy): Bacteria > Bacteroidota > Bacteroidia > Bacteroidales > Dysgonomonadaceae > Dysgonomonas. The sequence goes on along the minus strand of JBKEBA010000073.1, from coordinate 64,868 downwards.
TGCACTCAGAGTAAATAAAGCAGATAGCAGGATGGTATATACTATTCGTTTCATAAACTATTCTTTTTATTAAACTGTTTCTTCCTTAACTGTTTTCCGTTGCTTCAGCATTCTGTAAACAATAGGTACTACATACATATTCAGCAATGTAGACGTAAGCAATCCGCCCAGAATCACCTTAGCCATAGGGCTTTGTATTTCATTACCCGGAAGGCTGCCCTGTACGGCCAACGGTATCAACGCCAGACCCGAACAGAGGGCTGTCATCAATATCGGGTTGAGACGATCGAGTGAACCTTGCAGAATACTATGATTGAGAGAATGCCCATGATTTCCCAAATCGTTGTAATGCGCCATCAATAAGATACCGTTACGTGTAGCGATACCAAACAATGATATGAATCCGATGATGGCAGGAATACTGATTTCGCCCGATGTAAACAATATGGCATATACTCCTCCTATGAGTGCTAGAGGCAGATTAAGAAGAATAATAGCCGATTGCATCGCATCACGAAACTGATTGTACAACAATAAGAATATAATCAGGATGGCAAACACGGATGCGATAAGCAATGTTCGTGATGCTGCCTGTTCGCTCTCGAACTGTCCGCCATATTCTATATGGTATCCTTCGGGCAAGACAATCTCTGCATCAACTTTCTCACGAATATCGTTTACGACACTACGTAAGTCGCGTCCTGCCACATTTGCAGAAACTACGATTTTACGCTGAGCGTTCTCTCGATTTACTGTATTCGGACCTGTAGAAGAAGTGATATCAGCTACATACTCGAATGGTATTTTCCTATCGCCTGCGTCAATCATCAGATTTCTGATTTTATCTGCCTGATCTTTGTAATTGTCTGCAACTTTCAGTGTCAGGTCGAATGTCTTTCCGCTTTCATATACCTGAGAAACGACTTCGCCAGACAGCATAACGCTTACAAACTCTGAAAATTCGGGAAGTGTAATGCCATATCGTGCGAGCATTTCACGCTTTGGCACTATTTTCAGCTGCGGACGTTCTACTTGTCGCTCCACATTGAGGTCGGCAACGCCTTCTATACTTTCTATCGAAGATTTAATCTCATTACCCAGCGAATACATCTTATTCAGGTCTGTCCCGAACAATTTAATAGCAATATTGGCTTTGGTTCCCGAAAGCATATGGTCGATACGATGCGATATAGGTTGCCCTATCTCTACACTGATACCAGGTATGGCATTTAGCTTGTCTCTGAGTTCGGCAATCATCTCTTCTTGCGAACGGTCTTTGAGCATAAACGGAGCTTCTATCTCGGAACTGTTTACACCAAAAGAGTGCTCATCCAGTTCAGCCCGTCCTGTTTTGCGACCTACAGTTTGTATTTCAGGAATGCTTAGGATAGCTTCTTCGGCTTGTCGTCCTATTTTATCAGATTCTTCTAGCGATATACCGGGCAATGTGTTAACAGTAATGGTAAACGATCCTTCATTAAATGGAGGCAGGAAATTTCGCCCGAAGGTAAAGAAGATAATAATAGCTGATAAAAGCAGTAATCCTGTTATGCCTAATACAATCTTCTGTTTTTGCAAAGCCCAATGAAGGCTCTTCTCATAAACTGATTTCAGCTTGACTACAAAAACAGGCTCTTTTTCCTCCTTGTTTTTCCGCTTGTTACCCAACAGGTAGCTACACAAGACAGGGGTAACCGTCAGCGCTATCACCGTAGATGCAAACAAAGCAACGATAAAGGCAATACCGAGCGGTACGAGCATACGCCCTTCCATGCCGCTAAGGAAAAACAACGGAATAAAACTGGTCACGATGATCAACGTAGAGTTCAGTATCGGCATACGCACCTCTTTAGATGCTTCGAAAACGACAGTCAGTACGCTTTGTTGTTCATCCTTCGGTTTCTGTCTGTTTTCACGCAGACGTTTGAATACATTCTCCACATCGATAATGGCATCGTCGACAAGCGAGCCTATAGCGATAGCCATACCTCCCAGGCTCATTGTATTGATGGTCAACCCCATCATTTTAAGAGCTAGGATAGAAGATAGTAAAGAAAGGGGCAACGCCATTAGAGAGATGAAAGTCGTACGCCCATTCATCAAGAAGATGAAAAGTATAATAACCACGAAGATAGAACCTTCGTAAAGAGACTTTTGTACGTTATTTATCGAATTGTTGATAAAACGCTCCTGACGGAAAATATCAGTCGTAACTTTCACGTCGGCAGGAAGGCTTTTTTGCAGATCGGCAATAGAAACGTCCAATTTATCAGTAAGCTCTATAGTATTGGTATTCGGCTGTTTAGTAACTGTCATCAGCACGGCAGATTTTGTCCTTTCTGAGGCGATACCGAGTTTCGGCGTTTTCTCCCCTATTTCTACATCTGCTACATCGCTGATAAGAATAGGGCTTTCGCCAACTTTCTTAATAACGGCTTTTCCCAATTCATCTGCATCCGTACTTTGAAGAACTCCTCTTACAATATATTCATTCCCATATTCGTAAAGGATTCCTCCCGATGTATTCTGATTCATATTGCGTGTCACTTGCAAAACTTCGTCGAGCGTAACACCGTAATGCTTCATGCGCCCCGGATCGACTAATATCTGATATTCCTTGATGTCTCCGCCTATCACGGTAACCTGTGCCACCCCACCTGTTGATAAAAGGCGCGGGCGGATAGTCCAATCGGCAAGTGTACGTAAATCGAGCAAAGATGTAGAATCGGCAGTCAAGCCGATAATCATAATTTCACCTAAGATAGATGATTGAGGGCCGAGTGTCGGCTGTCCTATGTTTTCGGGTAGGGCATCGCCTAAGGTTGCCAGCTTTTCGGTTACAATCTGACGGGCTTTATAAATATCCGTTCCCCAATCGAACTCTACCCAGACCACAGAAAATCCTGTAGTCGAAGACGAACGTACACGGCGCACATCAGTTGCTCCGTTTACAGCTGTTTCGATAGGGAAAGAGACAAGACGTTCTACTTCTTCGGGAGCCATACCGTTAGCTTCAGTCATTACAACCACAGTGGGAGCATTCAAGTCGGGAAATACATCTATTTCCATATTCTTGGCAGTATATAGACCGCCAATCAGCAGCAATACCGCAGCAATCAATACAATCAAGCGGTTATTGAGCGAAAATTGAATTATTTTATTCAGCATAATCTTTTCCTCCTCTCATTTTAATGTTCATGAGCATGTGGAATGGCTGATGATGTCGATGCTAATTTGACATGATATGCGCCCTTGCTGACTACTTTATCTCCGTTTTTCAGTCCTGAAAGTATTTCTACTCTGTTGCCATCGTTTACTCCGATATTGACCTCCTGCTTTTTGTAAGCATCGGGATGTTCTTGCAGATAAACGTAGTATATGCCTTGTTCTTCTGTCAATGATGAAACAGGAATGGATATAATATTTTCGCGGGGCTGCCCCAAGAGATAAACTTCGACATAAGAGCCTAATAATACTTGCCCTACATTATTAAACTCGAAATTGACAGGGATATAAAACTCCTGACTGTTTACCGACTTGCCGTATGACACTAGGCGTCCGCCTAAATCAGATAATTGATAAACAGTTTTGTCGTAAGGAGATTTGAAATTGGCGGAAGTTATAGTACCCAAATCACGGTAATAGCGTTCCGAGATATCGGCACGCAAATTCAGTTTACGGTTTTGGGTGATGGTCATAAGCTCCTGACCGACTTCTACATATTGTCCTTCGTTCACCTGTTTAGACTTCACATAACCGCTGATAGGTGTAGAAATACCTACACCTTTAGCTGTAGTGCGTTGTCCGATGGACTCATAGGCGACTTTAGCATTTTCGTAGGTAAGTTTCAGATCATTGTACTCTTTCTGGGAGATTAGTTTATCTCCTATCAATGATTCTGCACGGTCAAATTCTTTTTTTGCTATTTCGTAAGCAGATTTGGCTTTCATCACAGGGTCGCCATCTGCCAGATTTTTGGAAGAGATACTCAACAGAGATTCGCCGCCTTTTACTGCTACTCCTTCGTTCAATGAGGCTTTATTGAAAGAGACAATTCCGCTAGAAGTGGCTGAAATGGTAACTTCATCGCCTTGTGCAGACAGTATCTGTCCGCTGGTTTTAATCACCTGATGAAAGGTAGAGGGTTTCACATCTGTAATTTCTAATCCGATAGCTTTCGCCTGTTCAGGTGTGAACATGATTTCATCTGCATGGGCTTCTGTATTTTTCCCTTTACTCTCACCATGAGAATGTCCTTCGTGACTATGATCATGTTCTTCTCCTTCGGCATGGTCGTGTTCTTCGTGGTCATGATCACACTCTTCACCATCAGCATGTTTATGCTCTTTTTCATCTCCATGATCGTGGTCATGCCCTTCATGCGATTCTTGTTCATGATTATGTCCTGCATGCTCATCTGTTTTTTGGGAGGAATTACACCCCCATAGTATCGCCAACAGACAGGCGATATAAATTATATATTTTTTCATTATTCTTATTTCTTAGATTTAATTATATCACGCTAAAAGGAGATTCTTCACTCCGTTCAGAATGACAAATAAATAACTTAACACATAAAGTGTATTAACCTAAAAAATAAGATACGGGAGGCGCGCGAAGGCTGGATGTTGTTCCTACATAAGGAGATATGTAGGTTATGATATAGGGCTTCTGATCGAGCTGTTCTCCGTATTGGGGAGCCAGCAAGAATAACTCATTGAGCGAATATATTGTATATTGTAAAGAGAGACAACCTGCACATGGGACTATGTCGTCATGCATATCGTTATCTTGACGAAGAACAATTTGTCTTAGATTACAATCTTCCGAGTTTGTATGGTGATGGTGAGCATGTTTGTCTTGTTCGCAGCAAGTGCCCATGTCGTCATGAGGATCGGAGCAATGGCTCTGGTGAGTAAGTTCGAACAGAGAAAAACAAACGATTCCGTCGTGATGAGAATGAGGTAAAACGGTATGCACCAATAAAAACATATTGGCAAATAATAATAGAGTCAATGCAACTATTCGTTTTAGTCTCATATCTACAAAGATATAAATTTTTGTGTTACTGAAAGTACGATTTTATATTATTATGGGGTAACTTCGAAAAATAAAGTGAGTTAATCTCCTGAATATTTCAGTTTATACTCATTTATATTTACCTTTAAGTTTAACTACATAATTAATAAATGCCATGAAAAAAATTGTAATTTTATTGATGAGTGTGTTCTTTCTTGTCTCTTGCAGCAATGAGGATAGTATGGATAATCCGGTTATAGACGGAAAAGATACGGATACTTATGTATTTGAAAGTATTCGATATTTTTACAAGGATGTGAATGATTTACAGAGCTCCACACAGACAAATTCTTCTACATATACAAATAGTAGTGAAATAACAATAGAGAGTGTGATTAAACCTAATGTAACAGATCTAAATAGAACCTCTCAATTTTTTCCGGACGAGAAACCAAATGTCAATTTAGAAATAGATGATTCTCTAAAAATATCTGTACCACATGAATATTCGGCAGATATTTTATCTTTAAAGATAGGGTCATGGTTTTCTATCAGCGGTTTGGAAGAATGGGTATATTCGGAAGAAAAGGAAGAGTTGCCTTATGCGGGTAATACAGCAACAAGCAACACAAAAATACCTCCACAGAATAAAGTACATACCACATATGATTACACGAAGTATAACCTTACGGCTCTTTATGAAGCTACATTTGTAGGAAAAGAATCGGGAAAAATAATAAAAGTAACCGGAAAATGGGAAGGTAAGTGGTATTCTCTTGATGGCACGAATGTGATTATAGAGCCGATTGAATAATTAATTGTACTTGAGTTTCTCTATATCATGTACAATAACAATACAGTTATCGGCTTTAGATATATCATTTAATAGAATGAATTAGGCAATCCTTAAAGTATTTTTCCTTATTATTATCTTAACTTTAAACGATTTTTTAGAATAAAATCGTCTATGCTTTTTTAAATTATTTGTTTCTATTATAAATATCCTCTTTGTCGTTTTGAATTGGAAGAATCGGCGGAGCCGATCGGAATGATTTGTGAATCGCCGAAGCGAAGGCTAGGCAAAATCTCTCTACTTATGAAGAATGGTAGATACTTCGTAACCTCAGCATGACAATGAACGGTGACAGCAACAAGATATCTGTAATAAGCTTGTAAATAAAAAGTTAGGGCAACATAAATAATAAATTGTTCACCATACGTTTACCTAATTTCATTAGCCACTATGAGAAAAACACAATTGATTTTTCTTTTTACATCTCTATTTTTGTTTTCTACAACTTGCACTCTTAGTGCATCAACAATAGTATTCGACCTGAAATGCGAAAATCTGGTCAACCCTAATGCAATAGACAATACGACTCCGCATTTCAGTTGGAAATTGAAGTCGGAAAAGGGAAAAGTATTTCAACAATATTATGAGATACAAGTTGCCTTTGACAGTGTATCGCTCGCTGCTGGAAAAGCTGACCTATGGAATACGGGCAAAGTAAAATCTGCAGCATCTGTGATGGTTCCTTACAGCGGACGGCTGTTGTTTTCTCGTTCGTTGTGTTATTGGAAAGTTCGTGTATGGGATGATAATGGAAAAGCTTCGGCATGGAGCCCGATAGCTCGTTTCGGGATTGGTATTCTCGATAATGATATGGAAGGAAGCTACATCGGATTGTCGGCTGAAGGAGGCGATGTAGGTTGCCCGATATTGAGGAAAGAATTTGTAATTGATAATAAAAGCACCTCTTTTATCCATGTAAATTCGTTAGGTTACCATGAGCTATATATCAACGGCAAGAAGATAACAGAAAATATTTTATCGCCTGCAGTTTCGCAATTGAATAAAAGGTCGTTGATTGTAACTTATGACATAACCCCTTATATAAAAGCTGGAAAGAATGATATTGTTCTGTGGTTAGGAAAAGGATGGTATAAGGAAACTACATTCGGCACAGCATATAATGGACCATTGGTAAAAGCTCAGCTAGATATCTTAGAGAAAGGAAAATGGAAAACCTTAGTAAGTACAGATACTTCGTGGGCAGGCAAAGCAAGCGGTTATAGAGATACAGGCACGTGGAGGCCGCATAAATTTGGAGGAGAGCGTATAGTGAGAAAGGAAGTACCTACAGACCTATCCTCGTCAGCTCTTGACAAGATGAAATGGTATGCTGTTTCGGAAATAGATGTACCGAATATGGCGGCCACCCCGATGATGACCGAGGGTGATAAGATACAGAAAACCTTCACGCCTAAGAGTATTACGAAGATGGAGGACGGTTCATGGCTAGTAGATATGGGTAAAGCCTTAACAGGATGGTTCGAAATCCGTCTGCCTCAGCTTCCGGCAGGGCAGGAGGTAAAAATGGAATATACGGACTATATAAATAAAGGTGTGTTTCAGGATCAGGAACAGGCGGACTATTATATAGCGGCAGGTAATGGAGAGGAATACTTCTGCAACAAATTTAACCATCATGCTTTTCAATATATAAAGATATCGAATCTTCCTACACAGCCACGCAAGGAAGATATCAAAGCTCATCTTATACATACGGACTATAATATGGCATCTTCGTTCGAGTGTTCCGATCCTGACTTGAATGCTATACACGATATGATCCAATATACTATACAATGCTTGACTTTCGGTGGGTATATGGTAGATTGTCCGCATATCGAACGCCTCGGATATGGTGGTGATGGTAATTCTTCGACAGAAACATTCCAGACGATGTATGATGTATCACCACTGTACGCAAACTGGATGCAAGCATGGGGCGACGCAGAACGCGAAGGGGGTAGCCTGCCGCACGTTGCTCCTAACCCTTACAATGCGGGTGGTGGCCCTTATTGGTGCGGATTTGTAATTATGGCACCGTGGCGTACTTATGTCAATTATAATGACCCGAGGCTGATAGAAAGATATTACCCGCTGATGAAAGATTGGTTGGGGTATGTAGAAAAATATACTGTGGACGGTTTTCTGAAACCTTGGCCTAACACTGATTATCGCAATTGGTATCTGGGCGATTGGTTAGCTCCAGCTGGGGTAGATGTGGGTGCAGAATCGTCGGTAACGTTGGTAAACAATTGTTTCATCAGTGAATGTTTTGCCACAATGGAAAAGATAGCTACCGTATTAGGCAAAAAGGATGAGGCGAAACTTTATACTGCCAAAAGAAAAGAATTGAACGAACTGATACATAAGACTTTTTATAATGCAGAAAATAGTACGTATGCCACTTCTTCGCAGCTAGACCTTTCTTATCCGATGCTGACAGGTGTTACGCCTTCCTCTGTTTATGAACAAGTGGAAAATAGCTTATTTAAGGAAACAGCCGAAAAGATGAATGGGCACATAGGTGGCGGTCTGGTAGGTGTACCTATCATTACCAAGTGGGCAACAGAAAACAAAGCCACAGATTTTATGTACACGATGTTGAAAAAACGTGATTATCCGGGTTATCTGCATATGATAGACAATGGTGCTTCTACTACATGGGAATATTGGAGTGGCGAGCGCAGCCGTATGCACAATTGCTATAATGGTATCGGCACATGGTTTTACGAGGCTGTGGGAGGTATCAGGGTGGATGAGAATAATCCGGGGTATAAACATGTATATATAGAACCGCAAATTCCGACAGGGGTAACATGGGCGAAGACTAAAAAAGATACGCCTTATGGGACAGTCTCAGTTAATTGGAATTTGGAAGCGGATAAACTGAATTTGGACGTCGTATTACCGGCAGGTACAAAGGGTACGGTGGTTCTACCCGAAAATACGAAAGAGTATTTGTTAAACGGAAAGAAATATCAGGCAGTAAAAAGCATTCTTATTAATAATGGGGTTAATACATTTAGTATATCGCTGAAAAACAATTAATTACAACCATTCGCAACCCCAAAACCAAAACACTAATAATCAAATACTTACAACAAGGGAAAGGAGTACATAAAGTACTCCTTTTTAATAATATAGCCATTTGACATGTAATTAATCTTCGTCTTTCTGGCTTACTTTGTATTCTAGTATTTTATCCGAATATAAAAAAGAATAAATACAGCTATATTTAGCAGCCTCCTAATTCTAGCCTTTCCAATTTTCAATCCAGTCTTTCCCTGCCAAAATTATGCCATTACAATAATCTTCTTCGCTAATGGTGTTTTCACGTACAGCAGGATGATAGGCATCGATATACAATCTATTTTTCGACGGATAATATGCGGTTTTGCCATCACTTATTTTCTTATCCATTGGTATGGGTAGATCATCGAAAAAATAATGCAAGGTATTGCCTCCAATAATAATATCGGGATTGTATAGCTCAATTTGTTTTAGCAATAGGTCTTTGTTGTCTGAATATGCTTTTTTTATTACATTTTGATTTGCGGTTGTACCTCCGGGTACTTTCTTTACGTTTATATAAGCAATTTTCTTTATGGTTTCAAATACATTTGGATCATCATTTACTGATGGCATGTCATTCCACAGAACAAAATTATTTAATAAGCCATAAGATGCATAAATTATTCTTCTGAATGTAATTTTCCCTGTATTTATTTGGCTTTCCCAATCTTTCAAACTATTGATGGCTTCTGTAAGCGACCATCCTCCACCCTTACCGTTTGCGTCCAGATCATTCGATTCTTTTAGGATCCAAAGGATTTTGTATTTCTGACTACTGTATTTTTCAATATTAATTATTCCATCCAAAATAGGTAAAACATTATCCTCTCCACTTTCTATCAAAGAAATTTCACTTTCAAGCCCTTTGCATTTTTCTATTAAATTTTCAACATCCATTTTTCAAATAAAATTATTTCCCGCCTACTGTTAGGGGTTATCGGCTATCCCTTATGTATCAATAGTTATCTTCACCCGCAATTTATTCTGTACTCTCTTTCCTAAAATTGTAAGCATGCTATTTATTGTCGATTGAATCACTACTAAATATTAGGTAAATAAAAGTCCCGAATTTCTTCGGGACTTTATCATATATAAGAAATTAATCTTCCTCTTTCTGGCTTGCTTCGTACTCTTTCAGCAGTTTATCCTGAACATCAGTAGGAACAAGCTCATAGCTGGCAAACTTCATCGTGAATGAAGCTCGTCCTCCTGTAAGTGAGCTAAGCGAGATAGAATAGTTGGACATCTCTTTTAAAGGCACTTTAGCGTTCAATATTTCAATACCTCTGTCGCTCTCCATACCCATAATCATAGCACGACGACCTTGCAAATCTCCCATTACATCCCCCATCCTATCCGACGGAACAGTTACAGTCACATCATATATAGGCTCAAGAATTTTCGGACCTGCATTCCTAAAAGCTTCGCTAAATGCATTACGTCCAGCAAGCATAAATGAGATTTCGTTAGAATCAACCGGGTGCATCTTACCATCGTAAACAACAACACGCACATCGCGAGCATACGAACCTGTCAGAGGGCCTTGTTCAAGACGAGACATAATACCTTTCAATATGGCTGGCAGGAAACGTGTATCGATAGCACCACCGACAATACTGTTTACAAATACGAGCTTACCACCCCAATCGAGATTGTAAGTCTGAACGTCACGCGCTTGTACTTTAAATTCCTGTCCATTAAACTTATATGTTTCAGGCATCGGCATACCGTCTGAATATGGTTCTACAACCAAATGAACTTCACCGAACTGCCCTGCTCCTCCCGATTGCTTCTTATGACGATAGTCGGCACGGGCAGCTTTCGTAATCGTTTCACGATATGGTATTTTGGGCTCTGAATAAACAATCGGAATTTTGTCATTATTTTCTATTCTCCATTTTAGCGTCTTAAGGTGAAATTCACCCTGACCAGATACGATCATCTGTTTCAACTCTTTCGAATTTTCTATCAACCATGTAGGATCTTCCTCATGCATTCGTTGCAGAGCCTCACTCATCTTTTCAGTATCCTTTTCGTTCTCAGCCTTTATAGCACGACGATATTTAGGCTCAGGATATTTTATAAAGTCAAATTTATTTTCGACCCCCTTTGCATTCAATGTATTTCCTGTACGTACATCTTTCAGCTTCACAGCTGCACCTATATCTCCGGCAACAAGTTCTTCGATCTTTGCACGTTGTTGTCCTGCCGGAGTAAATATTTGCCCCATACGTTCTTTCGAACCTCTGTTTGCATTGATTAAATCATCGCCTTCATGTACTTTCCCACTCATAACCTTGAAGTAAGATACTTCACCGACATGAGGTTCAACCATAGTCTTAAAGAAAAACAGGCTGGCAGGGGCATTGCTATCTGGTTCTACCTCCACACCTTCTGTATTCTTAGGGGCAGGCTGGTCGCGAACGTAAGGAACAACATTACCAAGGAATTCCATTGTACGGCGCACGCACATATCTTTTTCTGCAGAGACACAGAATACAGGGAAGAGATCTCTATGCACCAATCCCCAGCGTATGCCCATACGCATCTCATCTTCTGTAAGTGTACCCTGATCGAAGAATTTTTCCATTAGCGATTCTTCGTTTTCGGCAGCCGCTTCTACTAGTTTTTGTTGCAACTCTGTTGCTCTATCCAGTTCATCGGCTGGTATATCGAGAACCTCAGGAACCCCTCCTTCGGGTTTCCATCGGAACATTTTAAATTTCAAAACATCGACAACCGCATTGAAACCCTCTCCGGCATTTACCGGATATTGTATCAGCACGGCTTTTTCGCCATAATCGGCTTTAAGCTGCGAAACCACATTGTCAAAATCTGCTTTGGGGTGATCGAGCTGGTTAACTATAAAAATAACCGGCTTCTGTAGTTTCTGAGTATATCTTAATTGATTTATGGTACCTACTTCCATACCATATTGTGCGTTCAGCACCATAAGGGCTGTATCTGTTACATTTAATGAAGTAACCACATTTCCGACAAAATCATCTGATCCCGGACAATCAATAAAATTGAGTTTTCTATTCATCCATTCCACAGAGAAAATGCTGGAAAAAACAGAATATCCGTATTCTTTTTCCACAGGGAAATAGTCCGAGACTGTATTTCCGTCTTTCACACTTCCTCTGCGTTTTATGACGCCAGCTTCATAGAGCATGGCCTCGGCGAGAGTGGTTTTGCCCGCTCCCGAACTACCAAGAATAGCTATATTCTTGATTTCTTGAGTTTGGTAAGTTTTCATGGCCTAAATGTTTTAGATGGTTAATGATTGTATTACCTTTTACCAAAGTGCCTCACTTTAGAGGCGATGTTTCCAAAATTAATGAAATGTTTTCTGTAAATTGCAATATATAAAGGATTTTATTTCTATATATGTTAAAGAATATGTTATTTATTGAAAGACAGAACAGAATAAAAATATAATCAAATCTGACAGCAATAAAATATCCATTATCTTGATGAAACAAAAATGCCTATGAAAACAGAATTAGAAAAATGTATGGCAGGAGAATATTATGATTGTCATGACGAGATTTTCTTGAAATTCAAAACCAAAACCCGTGAACTTGTCACAAAATACAATACACTTCCTTATGAAGAAAAAGCCGAAAGGGTAAACCTATTGAAGGAATTGTTCGGAAGTATCGGCTCAAATGTATCAGTTGGCAACCCTTTTATCTGTGATTACGGATGTAATATTTACATAGGTAATAATGTTTCTATCAACATGAACTGTACTTTTGTCGATTGTAATAAAATCACCATTGGCAATAATGTGCTGATAGCATCAAATGTCCAAATATACACAGCCACTCATCCTATAGACTTAAATGAACGGATAATCTCCGACTGGACACCCGAAAGCATGAAGTATTTTTGCCAAACATTTGCTCTGCCTGTTACAATAGAAGACGGATGCTGGATTGGAGGAGGTGTGATAATAGTGCCAGGAGTTACCGTTGGGGCAGGCTCTGTTATCGGAGCAGGAAGCGTAGTCTCTAAAAACATTCCGCCTAACAGTCTTGCTGTAGGGAACCCTTGCAGGGTGATACGAAAAATAAATAGTAAAGATGATTATATTTACTCTTAGTATTCTATCTCAAGATTTTTTATTGATTCCGCTTAATTTTTAATACGAAAAACACAGCATTTTCCAAGGTTTTACGCTATCTTAGGAGTTAAAATCTAATCTGCTAACAATTTGCGATTCCTATGGAGAAAATCACCACTACAGAAGTCCTTGAATGGGCAAAACAATTCCTCGATAAAGCGGAAAAGGAGCTAACGCCCGAAGAAGTTAAAGAGCAAAAAAAGTATGCTTCGTTGGTACAGACGCCAACTTATAAAACATTATTGTCTAAGATGCTGGACGAATCGTCACAAATAAGAGACAATGCAAAAGTGGTTAAGCGAATGACGGAGCTGATTAAAGAATATGGTATACCAGACTTCTTTAATTCTTTCGACAAGCTTCAATTGAAGTTATTCATGAATTTTGGCTTCCTCGCTCCGGATATAGCAATGCCGCTATTTAATAAAAGGTTGCGTAAAGAGACTAACAAGATAATAATATCCGAAGAGCGCCCTAAACTCACGGGACATCTTGCCGATAGATGGAATCATCAGATAGGACAAAACGTTAACCTTCTCGGAGAAGTCGTTTTAGGAGACGGTGAAGCAGAAAAACGCTATCTACATTATTTGGAAGCGTTGAAAGAGCCGGATATTAATTATATATCCATTAAGCTATCGGGTATCTATGCACAGATACATCCGTTGAGCTATGAACAAAACAAAAAAGAACTATGCGAACTGGTAGCATCTATTTATCGCCAAGCGATTAAATATCCATATACCGATCAGGACAGTGTTACGAAACCGAAATTTGTAAACCTCGACATGGAGGAATACAAGGATATGGATTTGACGCTCGATGTTTTTACAACTGTATTGAGTAGACCTGAATTTAAAAATTATATGGCAGGCATCGTAGTACAGGCATATCTACCTGACGCAGGACTGTTGCAAGAAAAACTTTTGAAATTTGCCAAAGAGCGTTATGCAAATGGTGGTGCCCCATTGAAAATGCGCCTTGTAAAAGGTGCTAATCTGCAAATGGAAAGTATCATTTCGTCTCTTCGTGGATGGAAGAACCCTGTGTATTCATCGAAAGTAGAAGTAGATGCCAATTATATGCACATCCTCGATATTGCCATGAAGCCGGAGAATGCAGAAGCATTGCATCTTGGAGTTGCTTCACACAACTTTTTCAGTATTGCATATGCGCATCTGCTCAGTCAAAAGAATGGCGTTTCGGAATACGTTACGTTCGAAATGCTGGAAGGTATGGCCAACCACCTGCCACGTGTAATGAGAAATCTTGACAAACAGATTATATTATATACACCTGTGGTACGTAAGGAACATTTCCTAAATGCTATTTCATATCTTGTCCGTCGTCTGGATGAGAATACAGGTAAAGACAACTTCCTGAGTTATTCGTTCAACCTAAAATTAGATAGCCCCCAATGGAAATTCCTTGTCAATCAGTTTGAGGAAGCGTATAAATTGAAAAGTGATATTGTAGCTACAGCATACCGTACGCAAAACAGGAATCTCGCTCCTGTTCCGGTTAAAGATATTAATATATTCCACAATGAACCTGATACCGACTTGGATTTACATCCAAACCGCCAATGGGCATTGGAAGCATTACGTAAATGGGGTACAACGGTAAGCGATAAAAACTTCATCATTCCTGTGCAAATCGGGGGCAAAGAAGTACTCACAGACAACAAGAAAAAATATTACGACCGCAGCCGTAATGATCAAATATCTTTCTGTGAAGCAAACCTATCTACCCTTGAGCAAGTAGAAGAAATTATAGCTATTGCAGAAGAAGATAAGTCTGAATGGAGAAAGACGGATACAAATAAACGTAACGAAATTCTCCACAAGGTAGCTGATAATATTAGTGCCAAACGTAACGATCTTATTGGTTGTATGGCAGCCATTACAGGAAAGACCTTTATGGAAGGAGACGTAGAAGTATCAGAGGCAATAGACTTTTGTCGCTTCTATCCCATCACGATGAAGCAATTCGAAAAACTGGAAACTGTTTCATTCGCACCCAAAGGAACTATTCTGGTTATCCCACCTTGGAACTTCCCATTAGCGATACCCGTAGGAGGTGTAGCGTCTGCGTTGGCCGGAGGAAATACTGTTATTCTCAAACCCGCCACTGTTGCCTTACCAATAGCTTGGGAATTTGCTAAATGCTTTTGGGACGCAGGTGTTCCTAAAGATACTCTGCAAGTAGTTTGCAGTGCAGATCGTTCATCGTTGAATTATCTGACCGCTCATCCTTCTATAAAACATATAATACTTACAGGGGGAACTGATACGGCATTCCGTATATTAGAAAACAGTCCGAAGACTCCGTTATCGGCAGAAACGGGAGGAAAGAATGCTATTATACTGACAGGGCTAGGCGATCAGGATCATGCGATATTAAACATCGTATCATCTGCATTCAGCAATGCCGGACAGAAGTGTTCTGCTTGTTCACTGCTACTCGTAGATAAGAAAATATACAATGACGAAAGCTTCAAGTCGAAATTGAGAGATGCCGTTACTAGCATGCGTACAGGCAGTGTATGGGATACCATGAATATGGTTGGCCCTATGATTAGCAACGATAATGACAAGCTTCTCCATGCCATCAATAATCTTGAAGAAAATGAATCATGGTTGGTTGCTCCTGAATTTTTGGATGAGAAAAAGTATATATTGAAACCGACTGTAAAATGGGGTGTAAAACCTACTAGCTTCACATTTAAGAATGAACTATTCGCTCCGCTTTTATCAGTCGTTTGCATCGATGACCTAGAGCAGGGTATTGAATATGCCAATTCATCGGAATATGGATTGACAGCAGGACTACAAAGTTTGAATGACGAAGAGCAAAAAATCTGGAAAAACAAGATTGAAGCCGGAAACCTATATATCAACAGAGGCATAACAGGTGCAATCGTAAACCGTCAGCCATTTGGAGGTATGAAGCGTTCGGCATTCGGCGGAGGTATCAAAGCCGGAGGGCCTAACTATGTATCATGCTTTGTAGAAATAACAGAGAAAGAAATCGAAAGTGCTGTCGCTTCGAAATCTCCATTGAGTGAGCTAATAACTGACGAAAAAGAAAAGGCACGGCTCAACTATGCTTATGATAGCTATAAAAAAGCATGGGATACTGAATTTTCTCAAGAGAGGGATATAAACCATATCTACGGTGAAGAAAATACGTTCCGTTACTTGCCTCTAAAGAATGTCGCTCTGCGTGTAGAAGATGATGAATTAAGTGATGTCTTTTTGGTACTTTATGCGACACAGATCGCAAAGACACCACTTACTATAAGTATTTCGGCAAATGACAAGAAACTTTTGGCTATAGAAAAAGCAGCAGCTATTTCAGGAATAAAAGTTATAGTTCAAGATGAGAATGCATTTGCAGAAGATATGGATAAATATGAACGCATCCGCGCTTGTTCGACTGACTTGCCTGATACCATCTATAATAGAGCTGCCAAGCTAGGTAAGCATATTGCGACAAACAAACCGCTCATTGAAGGTAGACTAGAATTGCTGCATTACCTGAAAGAACAGAGTATTGCCTGCGAATATCATCGGTACGGAAGCATTTTTGGCGAAGAAAAGTAAATCTATAAAACCATATTAATCAAAGAGGTATTCTTTATGAATATCTCTTTTTTATTTAAGTAACATTTGGTTTTTGAAGTTTAGAAAATATTTATTTATATTTATCCCCATATAAGAATATTATACATATATAGAGACAAAAAGGTGTTTTTATTCATAAATGAGTATCCGATATGAGCGATAAGAATAATGTATCGATGATAACAAAATCGATGGAGTTACTCGAACTTATGTCGGAGTACCCTAGCGGATTGACTTTACAGGAGATAGTCAATATACTGAACTATCCCAAATCTTCTATCCATAAGATAGTAACCAATCTGTCAGAATTAGGCTATTTAGGCCGTGAACCTGATAATTTGAAATATTTTCTATCTCGAAAATTATTATTACTCGGACTTACCGCTATCAGCAGTCACGACATAATAGAGAAATCTGAAGAGTATATGAAAATATTGCGCAATGAGGTAGGAGAATCTGTAATGATAGGTACTTTGACCGAAAACGAAGTAATATTATTAAAACAGGTACAAGGTAATCTGGATTTCGTATTCACATTACAACAGGGTATGCGTTTCAATCTTCACTCTACCGCACCGGGCAAGGTTTTACTGGCTTTTATGCCGGAAAATAAACAGAGAAAGATTATTTCCGAAATAAATATGGAAGCTCTCAATGAGCATACAATAACAGATAAAAAAGAATTGAAAAAGGAATTAGACAAAATAGTCACGGACGGCTATGCCCTCGATCTCAACGAGACGGTAATAGGCGTACATTGTATTGCAGCTCCTATTTTCGATGAGAAAGGCTATGCCATAGCCTGTATCTGGACATCAGGACCCGCTGGCCGCATTACAAAAGATAAAATCGCAAACATAGTTTCACACACTCGAAAAGCAGGACTAAACATCTCACACAATATAGGTTACAAACATAATAAACATTAAAATGAAAAAAATCTTATTCTGTTTTTTTGCTGTTATTACGGCACAACTATCTATGGCACAAAGCCTAGAAAAAATGCAATGGTTCAATGAACCTGAAAAATGGGAAGTGAAAAACAATACACTGAGTATGTTCGTTACTCCACAAAGTGATTACTGGCGTATTTCTCATTACGGATTTACAGTAGATGACGCACCTTTTTATTATACTACTTACGGTGGAGAATTTGAAGTTAAAGTAAAAATTACTGGAGACTACAAGGCACGCTTCGACCAAATGGGTTTGATGCTTCGTGTAGATCATGAAAACTACATAAAAGCCGGAGTAGAATTTGTAGACGGAAAATTTAATCTCAGTACGGTAGTAACACACAAAACAAGCGACTGGAGTGTAATCACTTTAGATAACACGCCTCCTTTTGTATGGATAAAGGCTGTAAGAAGACTTGACGCAATAGAAGTATTCTATTCTTTCGATGACAAGACATATACAATGATGCGCAATGCATATATGCAAGATAATACACCTATTATGGTTGGTTTAATGGCTGCTTGTCCTGATGGAAAAGGATTCGATGCCAAATTTGAAAACTTCAAGGTTACACACCTGCCTGACCAAAGAAGATTGAAATGGTTAGAAAATAATAAAGACTAATAACTAAATACCAATCTCATTAACGAGATTGGTATTTTTTTTTAATTTGTTTTCTTATAACTCAATACTGCCCAAACATTAAGGAGGAGAGCAAAAGAGGCCAATGCTATTATCTGTGTAGTGAGGTCGGATAATGCACTCCCTTTTAGATAAACCATCCGCATGACCTGAATAAAATATTTCAACGGATTGAATATTGTAACTGTTTGTGCCCATCCCGGCATACTGTTTATCGGGGTAAACAAACCGCTAAGTAAGACCAGAATCATAATAAAAAAGAACATTACAAACATAGCCTGCTGCATGGTGGCTGAATAATTGGATATGACAAGCCCCATACCTGAAACTACAAGTGTATAAATACTTGCAAACAAATAAATAGTCCAGAGGCTACCTACAGGAATTAGTTTATATACAAAAGCAGCCAAACCAAAACAGATTGTAAGTACGAGAAAACCAATTATCCAATAGGGCACAAGCTTAGCCAGAATAAAAACGAATTTATTCACAGGAGTCACATTCATTTGCTCTATAGTTCCGGTTTCTTTTTCACTAACAATATTAAGGGCGGGCAGAAAGCCTGCCAGCATTGTGAGCAACATAACCATAATGGCAGGAATCATAAAGACTTTATAATCTAAGTAGGGATTGAACTTATTTTGGGGTACAATATCAATAACAGGTAAGATACTATTTGCTGCCATCTGCGATTGCTCTTCACGTATCTCTCTGGCATAGTCGTTCAAAATAGCAGCCATATAAGATGAACTCAGCCCTCCTTTAGTTCCATTGACAGCATTAGCTGAGATCATTACTCTGCCGACACCTTCCCTAATCAGATTTTCCTCAAAGTCGGGTTGAATTTCTACAATGATATCTGATTTGCCTGATTCTACGCTTTGCAAGGCATCTTCATTAGACGAAGATACATTTGTAAGACGGAAATAGCCGGACGAAACCATCTTATTTACGAGTCGTTCCGAATATGTACTATGATCATTATCCACTACACTCAGGTTAATATCTTTTACTTCCTGATTTGCAGCCCACGGCATGACAAGCATCATCACGACAGGCATAGCAAAGATTAACCTTGGCAGAAATGAATTGCGGAATATTTGTTTAAACTCTTTTTCTATGAGAAACTTTATCATTTTATTCAGCTTTTGCTTTTAAGGTTCGAGTTATCAATCGAGCCTTACTTTAAATTTCTTCAAACTTACAACCAACAGCACAATAGCCATGGAAAGGAGGATGACTAATTCTTTCCATATGAAGATATAATCTACACCCTGGATCATTAATTTCCTCACAGCCGCCACATACCATCTGGCCGGGATAATACTCGACACCCATTGCAGAATCTGCGGCATACTTTCTACCGGAAATATCATACCTGATAACAACATTACAGGCATCATAAATCCCATACCGGAAGCTAATATAGCAGCTACTTGTGTTTTCACAATTGTAGATACTAATAGCCCCAGTCCCAACGCTACTGTAACAAAGACAATGGATACTACTGCCAGCCAAAACAAACTGCCCGCAATAGGGACTTTCAGCACAAAGACGGAAAGCAGGAGTATACTGGTCAGATTGACTGCCGACAACGTAAGGTATGGAACCACCTTTGCCAATATAATATAAATAGGCTTCATGGGAGATGCAAGAAGTACTTCCATTGTTCCCATTTCTTTTTCTCTGACAATGGATATAGAGGTCATCATTGCGCATATAAGCATCAATATCAACCCCATCACTCCGGGCACAAAATTATAAGCACCTTTCATCTGTGGATTATAGAGCATTCTCACCTCGGGTATGATCTGTATAGGAATATTATACTCCCTCATCAGTTCCTGTTGATAAGAAGCTATAATATTGGAAGCATAGCCCGAAAGCATCGAGGCCTGATTGGGATCGGTAGCATCAGCTATCAGTTGTATAGAGGCCTCGCCCGTATGCAATAAATTCTCGTTGAAGTTTTCACCGAATACAACTACAAAGTTGACTTTACCTTCTTTGAAGACTTTATCAACCTCATTGGGATTGTCTATCACCTCAACAATACTAAAATATTCACTGGCCTGTATTTGCTCAATGATTCGTTGCGTTGAAATATCTTTGGATGGGTCTAATACTACTATCTGCGTATTTTTAACTTCGGTAGTTATAGCAAACCCAAAAATAATTATCTGTACGATCGGCATCCCTAAGAGAATGAGCATCGTACGTCTGTCGCGGAATATGTGATAGAATTCTTTTTTGACAAATGAAATGAATTGCTTCATATATTAATTGTTAGTTGTCTACCCTTGTTGCTTTTCTAGCCAACTGTTGAAAGACATCATCCATACTCGGTGCACTAAATTGTTTCCGCAAATTGGAAGGAGTATCCAGCGCTTCTATTTTACCGTCTACCATGATGGATACCCTGTGGCAATATTCCGCCTCGTCCATATAGTGAGTAGTAACAAAAACCGTAATTCCACTATCGGAAGCCTGGTATATCAATTCCCAAAACTGGCGGCGGGTAGCAGGATCTACACCTCCTGTCGGCTCATCCAGAAAGATTATTTTAGGAGTATGAAAAGCTGATACAGAAAATGCTAGCTTTTGTTTCCAACCGAGAGGAAGTTCTTTTACCAAAGTATTTTTCTCTTTCATGAAACCCAATTCGGTAAGAACCTCATCGGTTTTCAATTTAATTTCCTTATCCTTCATGCCGTATATACCTCCAAACAAGCGCATATTTTCCCACACCTTCAAATCCTCATATAAAGAAAATTTCTGGCTCATATACCCGATATTCTTTTTCACATTTTCTTGTTGCTTTGCTATATCAAATCCAGCTACCATCCCTTTACCAGAAGTAGGATAGCTCAATCCGCACAACATACGCATAGCGGTAGTCTTTCCTGCTCCATTTGCACCGAGGAAACCAAATATTTCACCCTTGTCCACACTAAATGAAATGCGATCAACAGCTGTGAAATTTCCAAATTTCTTAGTCAGATTTTCCGCATATACTACTGGTTGTCTATTCATCATTCCGCTTTTTTTGCTAACAACATATAACAATCTTCAATACTAGGTTGTATTGTACGTATTTCAATATCCGTATGACCTTTTTCAATCAAATATTCATTCAGCATATCCACATCGAGCCCCTTATCTACCGTTATATGGTGTACTTCCCCAAAAGAGAAACAGGACTTTATCATATCATATTGCCTTAAGTCTTTCAGCAGTTTGTACATCTCGTTAGACTGTACAGACCACAATATTTCAGGATATTGATCTATTATTGCCTGAGGTGTATCAACCTGCAAAAAACGTCCATCACGAATCAATGCGATGCGGTCACAAAGCGAAGCCTCATCCATATAAGGGGTAGAAACAAGAATTGTGATATCTTGCTCTTTAAGCTTTTTGAGCATTTCCCAGAATTCTTTACGAGATACAGGATCAACACCCGTTGTAGGCTCATCGAGGAATAAAACCGATGGCTTATGAATCAAGGCACAACATAGAGCCAGTTTTTGTTTCATTCCGCCCGATAGCTTCCCTGCTCTCCTATTTTTGAATGGTTCTATCTGCTGATATATGTCTTTTACCAGATAATAATTTTCCTGAATAGTGGTATTAAAAACAGTTGCGAAAAACTCCAGATTTTCCTGAACTGTCATATCCTGATAGAGAGAAAATTTACCGGGCATATATCCTATACGATTACGAATCGCCTTGTAATCTTTCACTACATCGAGGCTGTCAACCTGTGCTATCCCTTCATCTGCGAGAACTAGTGTAGTAAGAATACGAAAAAGGCTGGTTTTTCCGGCTCCGTCAGGCCCTATTATTCCATAAATTTCGCCACGCCCTACATCGAAACTAATATTGTTCAGAGCTTGAACAGTATTATATTTTTTACTGATATTTTGGACTGAAACTGCTTTCATATTCATCTAATAATATGCTTCGTGATAAGAATGATTTAACTCTATATACAAATCATCATTTTTCTCGAAATAATTTATCTTACCCTCACGCGACAACCATCCAAGAGACAAATAGATGTAATCTCTCCTGTATTCTGTCAGTTTCTCAAGTTCATCGATCGACAATGAACCTCGTTCAGATAATAATTGCCAGATGAGTCCGGCATCTTCGCCAATCATTGCTTTAAGCATGGCTCTTAGATTTTAAAATTTTACTTCTCCATACATTCCTCGTTTCAGATACCCGTCATTTTTTACGGCTATCTTTACAGCATAGACAGAGTTTGCCCGTTCATCGCGAGTTTGTATAGTTTTCGGTGTAAATCCCGATTTATCGGATATCCACATCACTGTTCCAGAATATTCCTTCTTTTCTTTATCTCCGAAATCTGAGAATACCGTCACCCCCTGTCCTATTTTCACATCAGACAATTGGCTCGCCGTCACATAAGCTCTCAGAATCATATTATCCATATCAGCAACCTTAAATAAGGCTCTGCCTTGCGCTGCCAATTCTCCTTGCTCAACATATTTCGATAATATTGTTCCTTTTATAGGACTGGTGATAATGGATTTATGAATCTGATCATCGATCTGTGCCACCTGAATATCTAAACCTGAACTTTCCTCAGTAATACCTTTATTGCTATTTTCAAGTGTTTCGGTTTGAGCAGCCAACTGTTTCTCCAACACCAATATCTGAGCATTAATATCATCTACCTGCTTCTGGTTGGCAGCATTCGATTTCACCAGATTTTCGAAACGTTTCAATTCATTCTTTTGAGTCGCAATCTGTTGCTTGACGGAGGCTATCTGGCGAGGCACATCTGTGTAGCGTGCTTTTACAGATTTCATGCTTGTCAATAGTTGCATCTTCTTCAGATATAACTGGGTAGTATCTATATAACCGATTGTTATTTCCGGACTCACCTCCTGCCCTTCTTGTAAATCGAATTGCATGATTTTCCCATTCGCCTCGGCTGAGACCATTACCTCCGTAGTTTCGAATACGCCCGATGCATCGTAATCGCCATTACCTCCGCCACATGCAGAAAAAAAGATAAGAACCCCTGCCGTAAATATTTTGTTATATGCTTTCATACAGCCTTATTTTAATTATTAGTAGTAAATTTCAGATTATAAATCGATAATAAGAGTTCTATCTCGTGTTGTATTTTATCCTGTTTTGCCATATCTTCGGCATTGATTTCACGCAGTAGGTCAGTAACTGTCAACACTCCATTTTCAACCTTAGTTTCCGCCGCTTTTTTCACGTTACTACGCAAGTATATAATTTCATCGTCATATTTCAGCAAATCCCGATTTTTATCTATTTCGTTTTGTTCCTGTACAGTTTCCATACTCATATTGAACAGGAAAGTTTCACGCTGTGTAAGAAGCAGATTCTGGCTTGTTTCTATCAGCGATTTATCATTCTTCTGCGTATATAAGCTGCCGAAGTTCCACGACAAGCGGACGCCACCAATATAATATGGAGAAAAATCATTTTCGAGCATATTCAACCCCGGCTTGCCATAGCCTCCTGTCACAAACAATCCGAGCTTAGGCATATAAGCTGTTTTGATAGACTTCTTCTGAATCTCCAGATTGTTGAGTTGAGCCTCAAACAAGTCTAATTCAGGTCGGTTGACCTGTCGCGAAATAACAAGACCTTCTCCTTGCGGCTTCTGCAATTCGTCATTATCATTTATAGCTTCACCTGTCAACGTAGCTAACATATCAATATAGGACTTCCGAGCAGATTGCAGTAATGTGTTATTTTGTTGTGCTTTTAATTGCTCTACTTTTACAGCATCCAGATCGGACTGATTGGCAACTCCATTTTGTATATAACTAAAAACTCGATTGTAATTACGTTCCAGCTCTTCCTGCAACAGGTCGTTCTGATTTATCTTTGCATCTAGCAATAGTATTCCGAAATACAATTGATTTACTCTATCGTTAATTGTATATAAATCAACATCCACCTGCTTTTGTTCTACATTGGCAGAAGCATTGGCTATATCTTTCTTTGCACTGATGACGCCACCATCCCAAATAGTCTGAGCAACATCTATTGTGGCTGAGTATTGATCTTTGCTCAATCCTTTTACATCTATTCCGGGTACGGAGATCGGTATTTTAGTCACCTCCGACTGATAAGAAGCCTTTGCCGATAATGATATCTGAGGAAGGTATCCTTTAGCCGCATTCGACAGATTGAACTCCCGCGATTTTTCTATCAATTGATATCGCTTAATCAAAGGATAATTCCGCCTTGCTTTCGTATGGCACTCATCTAATGTAATGACTGTTTTTTGCGAAAAGACTAAAACAGGCGCAACTATCAAGCAGGCTATTATATATGCTATTTTTCTCATAATGAGGCTATTTATTTATCAATATTCAACATCATTTTTATCCACATCGGCACCAGTTTGCGGCGCTCATCCATAAAAAGCATATAGTCGTAATCTGTCATCGGAGCATGTATACTAACCAGTAGTGGTCTGCCTACAATAGGAAATACAGTCATAGATACGATATTAATAAATATATGGAGAGGCGTTATCCCTTTTATTCCTTTTAAATCTATTTGTTCTTGTATTTGCTTATAGAAATGATTATCTGCAATAAGCCTGTGAGTAAGACCTATTTTTTTCATCAGCTTCTGAGAATTAGCCTGTATTTCACTCAGCACGAACAGAGGCAGGTTCGGATTCTCCAGAAGAGAATCGATATAACGCTTGACTACTGCATCTATTTTTTTTGACAAGTCTAATTTTTCATCATTTACAATTCCCAATATCATGCCAA
Source organism: Dysgonomonas sp. (assembly GCA_047972895.1). Classification (GTDB taxonomy): domain Bacteria; phylum Bacteroidota; class Bacteroidia; order Bacteroidales; family Dysgonomonadaceae; genus Dysgonomonas. The sequence goes on along the minus strand of JBKEBA010000073.1, from coordinate 39,770 downwards.
ATACTTTCTGCATACTTTCTTCCATAATAATATCGAAAAGCTTCTCTTTACTACGAAAATAATAGTTGAGCAATGCTAAATTAATACCTGCTTCGTCCGCTATATCACGCGTACGTGCCTGCCCATATCCCTTTTCTTGAAAGACCTTCCGAGCTGCTTCCTTTATTTTTTCCTCTGTTGAAATATCTTTTTCCATATGCTTCATCTAATAATTACGTCACAAATATATTTTAATATTTAGATTTAATCAAATGATTAACTAATTATTTTTAATCATTTGATTAATATTGAAAAACATTGTACTTGTGTATCTCATTTTGCAATTCTATCAAAAAATATGAAAACTATCCACAATCTTCTTTATCATATTATAAGTTAAGTTCCTATCTTTGTGCCACGAAAACAAACAATCTGTAACGAAATATAAATCGACTAACTATATGGCCAAAAAATATAACAGAACCCTTGTAACATCTGCCCTCCCTTATGCTAACGGACCCGTGCATATAGGACATCTTGCGGGCGTTTACATCCCTGCCGACATCTATGTACGCTATCTGAGATTGAAAGGCGAGGAAGTTGTACACATAGGCGGTTCTGACGAACATGGAGTACCTATCACTATCCGTGCAAAAAAGGAAGGTGTAACACCACAAGATATTGTGGATAAATACCATACGCTTATCAAGAAATCGTTCGAAGAATTCGGTATCACATTCGACATATATTCTCGTACCAGTTCGGATATACATAAAAAAACGGCTTCTGATTTTTTCAAGAAACTTTATGATAAAGGTGAATTTGAAGAAAAGACAAACGAACAATATTATGACGAAGAGGCACAGATGTTTCTTGCCGACCGTTACATCATGGGCGAATGCCCGCATTGTGGCAATCCGAACGCATATGGTGACCAATGCGAATCGTGCGGTACATCGTTAAGCCCGACCGATTTGAAGAATCCACGCTCAACTATATCAGGTTCGACACCTGTGATGCGTGAAACAAAACATTGGTATTTGCCTCTCGACAAGCATGAATCGTGGCTTCGTCAGTGGATACTGGAAGACCATAAGGAGTGGAAATCGAATGTTTACGGACAATGTAAATCATGGCTCGATATGGGGTTACATCCCCGTGCTGTAAGTCGTGACTTAGATTGGGGTGTGCCTATTCCGCTACCAGATGCTAAAGGAAAAGTATTGTACGTATGGTTCGATGCACCTATCGGATATATTTCGAATACAATCGAGTTATTCCCTGACAGCTGGGAGAAATGGTGGAAGTCGGAAGACACAAAACTGGTTCACTTTATAGGAAAAGACAATATTGTATTCCACTGTATTGTATTCCCTGCCATGCTTAAAGCCGATGGCTCATACATCCTGCCTGAGAATGTTCCTGCCAATGAATTTCTGAATCTGGAAGGAGATAAAATATCAACATCCCGTAATTGGGCTGTATGGTTGCACGAGTATCTGGAGGAATTTCCGGGTCAACAAGACATTCTGCGTTATGTGCTTACAGCGAATGCGCCTGAAACAAAAGACAACGATTTCATGTGGAAAGACTTTCAAGCACGCAACAACAATGAGCTTGTCGCTATACTTGGCAATTTCATCAATCGTGCTTTAGTTCTTACCCAGAAATATTTTGATAATAAAGTACCTCAGATTCATGAATTGACAGATTATGACAAAGAAACTTTGAAAGAGTTTTCTGACGTAAAAACTGTCGTTGAATCATATCTCGATGCTTACCGTTTCCGAGATGCACTGAAAGAAGCCATGAACCTGGCACGTATCGGAAATAAGTATCTGGCAGACACCGAACCGTGGAAAGTGGCAAAGACAGACATGGCACGTGTGGAAACAATATTGAATATAGCATTGCAAATCACCGCCAATCTGGCTATTGCTTTCGAGCCGTTCCTACCGTTCAGTGCAGCGAAGATTCGCACATTCATCAATATGGATAATCTGACATGGGAACAATTAGGACGCATAGACCTATTGCCTGTCGGGCATCCGCTAAATGCTTCCGAATTGTTATTTGCCAAGATTGAGGATGAAACAATTGAGAAACAAATACAAAAACTATTAGATACAAAAAAAGCTAACGAGGCCAGCGTTGAAGTAAAAGTAGCTCCGCAGAAACCGAATGTTGCATTCGATGATTTTGCAAAACTAGATCTTCGTGTGGGCAAGGTATTGGAATGTACAAAAGTGCCTAAAGCCGATAAGTTATTACAGTTTCTTATCGATGACGGTATGGGCAAACGTACCATTATTTCAGGTATCGCTGCATGGTACAAACCTGAAGATTTGGTTGGTAAGCAGGTTTGCTTTATTGCCAATCTCGAGCCTCGCAAACTGAGAGGTATAGAATCGCAGGGGATGTTACTATCCGTAGAAGATAGTGACGGAACGCTAGCATTGATACAACCTCCTAAGGAAGTGACTCCGGGAAGCCTGATAGGGTAAATATCCGTTTATAAAATAATTAATGAATACCAATATGCCGGAAAGATTCTCGGCATATTGGTATTTTTTTTGAAAAAGTTGTCTTCATTTGTAAGAAATCCTAATTAAATCCTACTATATAGTAAAAGGATATTTATGGAAGCATCGAAACAGAAATTCTTGGAAATGTTGTCACAATATCAGGGCATTCTGCATAAAGTTTGTCTGATATACTTCCGTCACGAAAATGACAGGAAGGATAACTTTCAGGAAATTGTGTACCAAATGTGGAAATCGTACCCCAACCTTACGATTAAAAACAACGTTGCGTCATGGATTTATGCAATATCCATAAATACTTCGATAAATAAAATCAGAATAGATTCGAGAATGGAATTTCGGGAAACATTACCCGAATCGGTCAACTTTGACGATATGGAAATGCAAATGGATAATGATGAGGAGATGATGATATTATTCGATGCCATCCATAGTATGAACATCATAGACAAATCTATTATCCTGCTGTATCTGGAAGAGAAAAGCTATGACGAGATATCGGAAATACTGGGTATATCGAAATCGAATGTGGGAACACGGCTAAATCGGGCCAAAGATAAATTAAAGAAAAACTTAAATGCAAAAGGATTATGAAACAGGATAAGTTACAGAGTATATGGAGGAGAAGTCTTTACAATACTAAGATATATTCGCAAGAAGAATTGGATAAAATACTTAGTTCGAAAATGGAAGTAATAATGAAAAAACATTTACGTCTCAATGCCCTATCAATATTCACAGGGCTGATTGCCGTGGTGCTTCTAATATATGCAGCAATAGAGAGAAGCAGCGATATTTATTATATTGTGAATAATATTATAGCCTGTGTAATTGTTGCATTATGCGTAGTTTTCGCCATCTGGTCTTTCTATAAAATGAACGTTAATTCATTGTGCTTACCACTTAAAGACTGGCTTGCTTACAGGATGAAGGCTTTATCGATCTCGCAGTCGCGAGCACGTTATACTATTCGTTTTTTCACAATGATTTTGATATTCATATTACTATTCTTGTCTTTTTTTGTGTACTTCATCAACAGACCATTGGTTGATGTTATTACAAATAGAGAATTACACCCTGCCTTAATTATAGGATTTGCAGGAGGTATTATTACATCATTAGTATTTTTCAGAAATATAAAAACTTATTATAGCAAGAGTCTCGCCCAGCTTAAAGATTTGTATAATCAGTTCGAGGATGAATAAAATTTCAGAAATCCTCTATATTAGCCATATTCCATAGATTCAGGAATGCAATTTTAGAGATATCTGTCACCTTATCAAAATTTATTTTATCAGCATGGTCACTCTCTCTATGATAATCGGGATGCATATCTGTATAATAAAAAATATATGGAACACCTTTCATATCGAAAGGCATATGGTCGCTTCCTCCCGGCATACTATTGGGGTCTCTAAATTCGGGAGACAGATTCAACTTATATGTCTCCAAATCATTCTTTATCCATTCTTCGAAAACAGGCTTGCTTTTCGACCTGAAAGCTACAACATGCGTACCGTCTGTGCCTGCCTTATTTCGTCCTATCATATCAAGGTTAATATAGGCTTTGACAGGAATAGGCTCCACTAATGGTATTGGTAAATATTTCCAATGGTCTTCTACAAAATAGAATGAACCGAGCAGTCCTTTCTCTTCGCCATCCCACAATGCAAATATAATTGTTCGTTCAGGCTTTTCACCTGACTCCACAAATGCTTTTGCAACCTGTAATACAGCTGATGTACCGGATGCATTATCATCAGCACCATTATAAATGCTGTCATTTGTATTATTCGGTCTTATACCTATATGATCATAATGAGCACCGATAACAACAATTTCATCTGTCTTTTTACCTTTTATATATCCCAATACATTTTGCATATTCGGATTTTCGCTGCTCGTACCGCCATGTCTGCTACCTGAAAATGGTTGGAAATATTTTCCTCTCCACGGTTTTATTCCCACCTCTTCAAAAGTCTTTTTTAAGAATTCGGCAGCCCGTAAGCCTCCCGACTTTCCTGCTTCCCTACCCTCCAGACTATCATGAGCCAATATCTCTATATATTTAATCGCATTTTCTCTGGTAATGGCATTTAGTCCTTTTTGAATTGGTTCTGTATCAACTAGGGTTTGCGAACAAGCTGTTACAGTGCCAAGTATGAAGATTAACAGGATGAAGACGGTTCTATTCATGGCAAATATAGTTTAGTATTCTTTTTCGTTTGCTAGGTTCCAGAGGTTAAGATAGGCCGCTTTGGTTATATTCACAAGTTTTTCCCAGTTTATTTTGTCGACATGATCGCTAGGTTGGTGATAATCAATATGTCCGTCAGTATGATACCATAGAATAGGAATACGTCTTTTAGCAAAAGAAGCATTATCGCTTCCGCCTATTGGATTGTCCCACGGACGATAATTCGGTTCCAGGTCTAAATTATATGTTTTTATATCATTTTTAAGCCATTCGCCAAATGCAGGATGAGATTCTGTATAGAAATAAACCACATGTTTAGGCTTTGTTTCATCATTGTTCCTACCAAGCATATCGAAGTTCAGATAGCCTTTTATTAGTGATGAATCGGGATAGCTAAGCATGAAATATTCTGAGCCTAACAGTCCGAGTTCTTCTCCATCCCAGAATGCAAAAATCACCGAACGTTCGGGCTGTTGACCACTCTGCACGAAAGCTTTTGCTATCTGCAATGCAGCAGAAACGCCCGAGGCATTATCGTCTGCACCGTTATATATTTTATCGCCGGTTAAGGCTTCATCAATACCCAAATGGTCGAAATGAGCACCTACGATAACATATTCATCTTTTTTTTTGCCTTCGATATATCCTAAAACATTTCTCATTTCTAGTTTACGATGAGCTTTTTCCTGTTTATATTTTTGGATAGAATCGGGCTGAACCGAATAGCGGTTTTTTTTCTGCCTTTCCTTGCTATATGCTTCGAATGGCTGAAAATATGAGCCTTGTAAAAATGGTTTAATTTCCATCTCCTGCAACAGAGATTTTATGTATTCGGAAGCGACAAGGCTTCCGGCTTTCCCCGCTTCACGTCCCTCAAGAGCATCGCTAGCCAGAAATCCGATGTAGGCTTCCGCACTACTGCGGTTTATCGAATTCAATCCTTTCTCTTTCGGCGATTGGGCATAAATAGCCGAAGAAATAAATAATAAGATAAGAACATAAAATTTATTCATAGTATCAGTGTAATCCCAACAACATATTTATAATGATAATAGATAACACAATCAGCGTTATTACAACATACATATAGTCTTTTTCGATAAGGAAAGCTATGACAGAAATAGCAACCCGCAAGATAGGAGTGGCGATGAGGACACATACACCAAACTGAATAATAGCAGCACCATCCAAAGAAAATACACGAGGTATTATTGTAGACAATTCGCGCAAATAGTGTTCAACTCCCGGAAAAGGCTGGCCATCGGGTGTCGGTTTATAATGCTCCATAGAGACTCCATGGTTCTGATAAAGATAGATAAATCCTCCGAATAATGTGATACCACAAGCTAGCATTACACCATAGCGAAGCAGTTTTCCTATGAAAAGCTCCATATCCCTTTCTGCCCAAAATTCTTTAGTGAATATATTCATATTGTTACAATTTACCTGTTACACCATTGTATATCATCAAAACAGCAAGAAAGAAGATAACTATACTAAATAGCTGGCGCAACATCTTCACATTTGCCTTAGGTAAAATTTTAGAACCGAAGAAAGCTCCGATAAGAACACCCACAACAATAGGCATTGCCAATCCGGGATCAATATACCCACGTTGCAGATATATTACAGCACTCGCAGCAGCTGTCACGCCTACCATGAAATTACTAGTGGTAGTAGAAACCTTGAAAGGAATCTTCATTGCGGTATCCATTGCCAATACTTTCAATGCGCCAGAGCCTATCCCCAATAAGCCGGACAAGACACCTGCAAGAGTCATAAGTGAGTATCCGCCGACAACATTATGTACGTTATATACCTCTTTTCTACCGTCTTTGGTTGGATAAGAACCATTCAATTTAAGTTTTACACCAAGCTTATCTCCCGGCGCAGCATAATCTATATTATCCTCTTTCTTATTAATCGACCGCACAGCGGAAAATATAAGAACACATCCAAAAATAATGGCGATATACATTTTATCAAGATACATGGCTACGATAGCACCTATAACGGCTCCGGTAGTGGTAGCTATCTCAAGGAACATACCTATACGTACATTAGTAATACCTTCTTTGATATATGCCGCTGCTGCACCCGAAGATGTCGCTATAGATGTTACCAAAGCGGCACCGATTGCATAGCGCATATCCACACCAAAACCAAGAGTCAATAAGGGAATAACAATTACACCTCCGCCAAGGCCCGTAAGAGAACCTATTAGTCCGGCAAATACAGCACCGAAAAATAATATTAGCGAGAATATTTCTAGGTTTAAATCCATTTTATATTTAATTTAGCGGACGTAAAGATAACTTTTTCGGTAAAGAAATAAGAACTTTTCCCAGACAACCGTTGCTTATTGAAAACAAATTCTTCTTTTTATTTGTTTAATTAAGAAGCATCAGTAAAAAATTAACAGTGAATATTATGAAGCCAATAGCCCTAGCTTTATTATTTAGCTTAATCTTCGTATCTATGATTCAGGAAGAAAAAAGTTTATACAGCTACAAAGTAAAAGATATTGATGGTAAAGACTTTAATTTATCATCGCTGAAAGGCAAAAAAGTATTAGTTGTAAATGTAGCTTCTAAGTGTGGTCTTACTCCACAGTATGAAAAATTACAGGCTCTGTATGAAAAATATAAAGACAAGAACTTTGTAGTTATCGGATTTCCTGCCAATAATTTTAACGGACAAGAACCGGGAACAAACGAAGAAATAAAAACGTTTTGCACCTCAAAGTATGATGTATCTTTCCCTATGATGAGCAAAATAGATGTTGTAGGCGAAAACAAGGCACCTATATACAAATGGCTTACCGAAAAAGCAGAAAATGGTAAAATAGATGCAGAAGTACAATGGAACTTTCAGAAATTCATGATTGACGAAAATGGACATCTGATAGATTTTGTTCCTCCACGCGAAGACCCATTTTGTGATAAAATCATTAATTGGATAGAAAACAAGAAATAAGTCTAAATTAGAATATAAGAAATAAGAGTCCTGTTTTTCCATAGTGGAGAACAGGACTTATTTTTTAGCATTTCTTTTCTATGTTTTACAACACATTTATAAGTGTAACAAAATACACTTATATACTTTATATTGCATCGTTTTTCAATAAGATTAATAACAGACCTCAGATACAGAAATAGAACCTTCTAACTAATGGTAATGAAAAATAATTTGTACAAAACACTCAGTATAGCTTTATTTGTTACAATCAGCCAATACACGCTAGCGCAGCACCCTCACGAATTCATTTTGAACACGAAGAATATCGGTACTCCAATACAATCTACTATGTATGGTCTCTTCTTCGAAGATATAAATTTCGCTGCCGACGGTGGGTTATATGCCGAATTAGTTAAAAATAGATCTTTTGATTTTCCTCAAAGCCTCATGGGCTGGTACACATTTGGTAAAGTAGAAGTGAAAAGTGATGATCCATTATTCGACCGTAATCCTAATTATATTGTATTAACAGCCCCTGACCATGCTCACAAACATACTGGAATAGAAAATGAGGGCTTCAGAGGGATAGGATTCAAAAAAGATGCAACCTATCGTTTTTCAGTCTGGGCAAAAATTATAAACACTGGTAAGGAACAAAAAATTCGTATTGAATTTATAGATTCAAAAAATAATATTATTGGCAATCAGGAATTAGCCATTAACTCAACCAACTGGGAAAAGCATCAGGTCGTAATCACCTCGAGATCGACTGAAGAAAAAGGTCGATTGCGCATATTTTTAGTTTCTGGCGAAACTGTTGCACTCGAACATGTGTCACTCTTTCCGACAGATACCTATAAAGAGCGGGATAATGGCTTAAGAAAAGACCTTGCAGAAGCATTAGCCGATATACATCCGGGCGTTTTTCGCTTTCCGGGAGGTTGTATTGTAGAAGGTACTGATTTAGAGACGCGCTACGATTGGAAAAAAAGTGTAGGTGCTGTCGAAAACAGACCTGTAAATGAGAATAGATGGCATTATACATTTACAAACCGTTTTTTTCCTGATTACTACCAGAGTTATGGATTAGGCTTTTATGAATATTTCCTGTTATCTGAAGATATAGGTGCGGAACCGCTACCTGTATTAAACTGTGGGTTGTCTTGTCAATATCAAAACAATGGAGAACATTGCCACGTGCCGGTAGGAAATCTTGATTCATATATAAAAGATGCCTTAGATCTGATCGAGTTCGCCAACGGAGACACTACCACCCTATGGGGAAAACTGCGTGCAGATATGGGACATCCAGAGCCATTCAATCTCAAATTTATAGGTATAGGTAATGAACAATGGGGAAGAGAATATGTAGAACGTCTCGAACCTTTCGTCAAAGCTATTCGAGCAAAATATCCTGAAATAAAAATCATCGGAAGTTCCGGCCCATCTTCTGATGGAAAAGAGTTTGATTACTTATGGCCAGAAATGAAGCGACTAAAAGCCGATCTGGTAGATGAACATTATTATAAAGATCCTAATTGGTTTTTCACCAGTGCCAGCAGATACGACAACTATGACCGTAAAGGCCCCGCTGTATTTGCCGGAGAATACGCGTCGCACGACCATTCGTCCGGCAAACAAAATAATTTCTTATCAGCTTTATCCGAGGCGGCATTTATGACAGGATTGGAACGTAATGCAGATATTGTACAGATGTGTACATATGCACCATTATTTGCTCATATAGACGCATGGCAATGGAATCCTGATATGATCTGGTTCGATAATCTGCGAATGATGAAAACTCCTAATTATTATGTGCAGCAGATATATGCGCAAAATAAAGGTACAAATACTATGCATCTTACATGGGCAGATAAAGAATATGTTACAGGACAAGAAGACTTGTATGCGTCGGCTGTTTATGACAAAGATCAAGGCTGTTATATTATTAAGGTTGTAAATAAAGGGAGTTACGAGAAAGAAATCAAAATAACTCTAGTCGGAACTAAGAAAAAAACAAATTTCTCAATCGGCGATTGCATAATGATACAAAACGAAAATATGAAAGCAATAAACACACTTGATTCTCCGTCGAATATAACACCTCAGAAAACAACAGCGATACTTTCAGGAAACAGTTTAACGATTAAAGCTATAAGACAATCATTTAGTGTATATAAAATCATAATGCAATAACGATAGCTGATTATTGAGTAAAAAATATATATTTGTATAATTAAAGAAAATTATATGGCGCCACAATTTTACAGAGAACAAGACACATTTTATTTAGCTGTCGATTGTATAATATTAGGATTCAAAGAAGGTAAGCTATACTTACTGGTAGCGAAACGTAAATTCACACCTCTAGAGGGCCATGATACCTTGATGGGCGGGTTTGTAAGATTAGACGAAAGTTTATCAGAAACAGTAACACGTGTTCTGTACGAATATACCGGAATTCAAGACGTCTATATGGAACAAGTGGGCGCATATGGAGAAAAGGACAGAGATGAAGGTGAACGTGTAATTTCTATTGCTTATTATGCACTTATCGACTTGGGCTTGTTTGATGACGAATTATGCAAGATACATAATGCCCGATGGGAAGAGTTGGATAAAGTAGGAAAACTTATATTCGATCATAATCAAATGCTAAGCGATACTGTAGAAATATTGAAGAAGAAAGCTGCCACACAGCCGATTGGCTTCAATCTTTTGCCTGAGAAATTCACGTTACCCCAGCTACAATCATTATATGAGGCCATATATCATACTTCTCTGGATAAAAGAAATTTCAGAAAGAAGATTCTCGAAATGGACATTCTCGAAAAACAAGGAGACAAAGACAAGTCTAATTCCAAAAGAGGCGCTTTTTATTATAAATTCAATATGGAAAAGTATAATCAATTACTGCAAAGTGGTTATTACTTTTCATTATAAAAAACAATTCTATTACTAACACACTCATTATACGTAACCATATCTGTTCTTTCGGATATGGTTACATTTTTATTAAAAGTCTCTTTTAGAGGCATAATTACTATTACTATTCAAACAAAAAGAATAATTAATTGTTAAAATACAAAAAAACTGTAACCTTTCTATATTTTTTTCGACATATAGGTATAAAACTTTCTGAGGAGAGGATTTTTATTGTAGAACATAATCTAAATTTGTGGCTGAGTATTTACTTTATAAAATAAAACGGGAGTGATAAGAATTAAAAATCTGAACAAGACCTACTATAATGGCGCGCCACTACATGTGCTAAAAGGCATAAATATGGAGGTCGAAAAAGGCGAACTCGTTTCTATCATGGGAGCTTCGGGTTCCGGTAAATCTACTTTGTTAAATATTCTAGGCATTCTCGACAATTATGACACAGGAGAGTATTATCTGGATAATGTACTTATCAAAAATCAGAATGAAACAAAGGCTGCTGAATTAAGGAATGAAAAAATTGGGTTTATATTCCAATCTTTCAACCTTATATCTTTTAAGAATGCATTAGAAAACGTAGCCCTACCCCTCTACTATCAAGGAGTAAACCGAAAAAAGAGAAACATTCTGGCTATGGAATACTTAGACAAAATGGGGTTAGCAACTCACGCGGAACATATGCCGAACGAGCTTTCGGGGGGGCAAAAACAGCGTGTAGCTATCGCCCGCGCACTGATATCACAACCACGTGTAATCTTAGCCGACGAACCTACAGGAGCATTGGACAGTAAGACATCGAGAGAAGTAATGGAATTGCTTCGCAAGATAAATTCGGATGACGGCATAACCATGCTGGTAGTCACTCACGAACAGGCAGTTGCCAATGCTACCGACCGCGTTATACACATCAAAGATGGTATTATCGGTTCGATAGAAATAAATGAAAATCCAGTAATTGATATGTAATTAACCTTCCTATGTTTGACTTTGATTCACTAAGAGAAATATTTTCCACAATCAGCAAAAACAAACTGCGCACTACGCTCACTGGGTTTGCCGTAGCATGGGGAATATTTATGCTTATCATATTACTGGCCTCGGGGAATGGCCTAAAGAATGGTGTTACATCTAACTTTGCAAACCGTGCATTAAACTCCGTAACCTTATGGCCGGGCTGGACGTCTATGCCATATAAAGGTATGCCGTCAAATAGGAGTATCAAATTTGATGATAAAGATTATGATCTGATAAAAAACAAGATTCCTGAAGTAGAATACGTTTCGGCTCGAGTATCTCAAAGTACAACAATATCATATGGCGATGAATATGGAGCTTGGCGGCTGGAAGGTGTTTCGCAGGATGCGGCCTACATCAACAACATAAAAGTAAAAGCCGGAAACGGCCGTTTTCTTAACAAACTGGATGTAGATAACAGACGGAAAGTAATTGTTATCAGTCCTGAAATAAAACGTTTACTATTTAAAGAAGAGATACCATTTGGTAAATACGTAATTGCAACGGGAATTGCTTATCAGGTAATCGGAGTATATGATGACTCGGATATGTCAAGTAACAATCCTCCGGCATACATTCCTTTTACAACAGCACAAATGCTATATAATAAAGGATGGGGATTTCGCCAAATAGACTTTACGGTGAAAGGACTGAAAGGTATAGATGAAAATAAAGCTTTCATCGAACGAGTACGCAAACAAATGGCTCAGTTGCATATATTCGATCCGGCCGACAGATCAGCTTTGTATGTCCGTAATACAGCCGAGGATGTGGCGCAAACAAACCAAATATTCGATGGTATAAACATTTTCATCTGGGTAATCGGTCTGGCTTCTTTGATGGCCGGAATAGTTGGTGTTGGTAATATTATGCTTATCACCGTGAAAGAGCGTACGAGAGAAATAGGAATCCGTAAAGCTATCGGGGCCTCGCCCGGCTCTGTATTAAGGTTAGTCATTTTCGAATCGATAATGATAACTACTGCTGCTGGATATATAGGTATGTTATTCGGCATACTACTCACCGAGGGTATAAGCAGCATGATGACAAGCGGCCCGTCAACAATGGATAGTCCGACTGTTTTTAAAGATCCGACTGTGGATCTGGGAACTGTAGTCTTAGCTACTTTAGTATTGGTGATCGCAGGTGTAATTGCCGGACTAATACCGGCTTTGAAAGCCACACGCGTACGACCTATAGAAGCAATGAGGGCTGAATAAGTAACTGAATTTATAATGCGGAAACATAATTATAATGTTTGATTTAGATAATTGGCAGGAAATATGGGTGACCATTGCCCGAAATAAGCTTCGGAGTATTTTAACTGGCTTTGGAGTATTTTGGGGGATATTTATGCTCATCATACTTATAGGCGCTGGCAACTCCTTGCAAGGTGGTATTATGAGTAATTTTGAGGGTTTTGCTTCCAATTCGTGCTTCTTCTGGACAGGACGTACTAGTGAGGCCTATAAGGGATATAGGAAAGGGCGTATGTGGAGTATGAATATAAAAGATATCCATCTTATACGACAAAAAGCTCGATCTGTAGAATATATATCTCCGGTACTGTTTATAGGAGGTGGAGAAAAAAATGCAGTAAGAGGTCGTAAGTCGGGAACATATGATGTTCGCGGAATATACCCTGATCATTTCAAAATAGAAGGAATGCACATTGTATCCGGCAGATTGTTTAACGAACTAGATATAGAAGATAGTCGCAAAGTATGTGTAATAGGAAAAGAAGTATATGAAACTCTTTTCCAACAAAATGAGCCCACCGATGGGCAATATATCAGGGTCAATGGTATATATTTTCAGGTCATCGGAGTTGTACGACCAAAATCTCGGGCATCGATAGGTGGAGATGTGGAAACATCTATCTTTTTGCCATTCTCGACTACTCAGCGTGCATTCAACCAGGGGCAGGATATCTGGTTTATGGCTTGTACTGCAAAACATGGATTTTCGGCAGATCAGGTAGAACAGGAAGTAAAATCGATAGTAAAAACTTCTCATGATATATCGCCTACAGATGAAAAGGCAATGGGAAGTGTGAATATCGAAAAGCAATTTATGATATTTCAGAATCTATTTATGGGAATAGATTTTCTTATATGGATAGTAGGATTAGGAGCATTGTTTTCAGGAATTATTGGTATAAGCAATATTATGTTGGTAACGGTCAGAGAACGAACACGGGAAATAGGCGTTCGCCGTGCAATAGGAGCTAAGCCGATATCCATTATGCTACAGATATTAAGTGAAAGCTTTGTGCTGACAGCAATAGCGGGTTTAGTAGGGCTTCTGTTCGGGGTAGCTATTCTCGAAATAGTGTATCAAGTGATGATAGAAAGCATGGGCGGAGAAGGCGGCAATATATTCATACCTCCATATGTATCGTTTTGGACTGCTATTGTAGCCTTATTAATCATCATGTTCTCTGGTATTGTGGCTGGATTCATGCCAGCTATGAGAGCCCTGAAGATTAAGCCAATAGACGCAATCAGAGAAGAATAAGATATTAAATATATAATAGAAAAATCGTAAACTAATAATAATATGAAACAAGAAAGAAGAGGCAGTTCTAATATTAAAAAGATATTAAGAATTATTCTGTTTGTGATACTTGGACTAATAGTTCTTGGGACATTCTATTTCCTATATCAGAAATCACAGCCGAAAAAGATTGTATATGAAATTGTAGCTCCTGAAACAGGGAATATAGAGAATACGTCCGTTGCCACGGGAAAAGTCTCTCCTCGTGACGAAATTCTTATAAAGCCTCAGATTTCGGGGATTGTATCTGAAGTATTAAAAGAAGCCGGAGATTTTGTTAAAGTTGGAGATATAATTGCCACTGTAAAAGTAGTGCCCGATGTATCGCAATTAAACTCTGCCGAATCACGAGTAAGCGTTGCTCAGATCAATTTGAATCAGATAAAAGCAGAACACGATCGTCAGAAAGAGCTTTTTACGAAAGGGGTTATTGCCAAAGAAGAGATGGACAAATCTGATGCCGACTATAAAAAAGCTCAGGAAGAACTAGAAAATTCAAAAGATAATCTGGATATTATAAAAACTGGTATTTCTAAGAAAACGGCTCAATACAGCAATACACAAATACGTTCAACCATAACAGGTATGATATTGGATGTGCCTATCAAGGCGGGAAATTCAGTGATCCAAGCAAATACATTCAATGATGGAACGACTATCGCCACTGTGGCAAACATGAGTGATATGATCTTCATCGGAAAAATAGATGAAACAGAGGTAGGGCGCGTTCATGTAGGTATGCCAATCAAATTGTCGATAGGAGCTATCGAAAATCAAAAGTTCGATGCCAAGCTTGAATATATTGCACCAAAAGGTGTAGAAGAAAATGGAGCAATATTATTCGAAATCAAGGCGGCAGCATCTATCCCTGATACAGTGATGGTTCGCGCAGGATATAGTGCTAATGCTGAAATCGTATTAGCAAAAGCGGAGAAAGTATTGACAATACCTGAAAGTACTGTTACATTCAGCAACGACTCAGCTTATGTATATCTGCTGAAAGATTCTACAAATCACACTCAACTTTTCGAGAAAAAGAATATCAAACTAGGATTGTCAAACGGCATCAAAGTTGAAGTAAAATCTGGCTTAGAAATGAATAATAGGATTAGGGGTAATGAAATCTCCAATAAGCCGAAAATAGCAACAACCGAACAACAGCATTAATTATTTAGCTTATGAAGAAATACATAATATCATTTGGCTTATTAGTAGTATGTCTGTCCGTTCAGGCCCAAGCTAAATGGACTTTGAGGCAATGTGTAGATTATGCTGTAGAAAATAACATTGAATTGAAACAGCAGGCTCTGAATGTAACAAGCTCGGAGATAGATCTTAGTACAAGTAAAAACAGCCGTTTGCCGGATCTGAATGCAAGTGCTAATCAGTCTTTCAACTTTGGGCAAAGTTTAGATTATAAGACGAATACTTATACATCTAACAACTCTTCGGGAACAAATTTTTCTATATCTTCTTCTACGCCTATATTTACGGGATTTCGCATTCCAAACCAGATAAAAGTCAGTGAATTTAATTTAATGGCGGCAACAGAAGGATTGAAAAAGGCGAAGGAAAATCTGGAGATCCAAGTAGTGTCTCTTTATCTTGAAATCTTGTTCAAGAAAGAGATACTAAAAGCATACCAGGAGCAACTGACATTATCATCATTGCAAGTAGAACGTACTAATACTCTCGTTTCGAGTGGAAAAGTACCAGAATCACAATTGTATGATATAAAAGCTCAACAGGCAAAAGATGAATTGAATGTAACGATGGCAAACAATGATTTGACCCTTGCGTTACTAAATTTATCTCAGGCATTAAATCTGGCTTCATCCGAAAATTTCGATATAGAAGAGCCTGTACTAACAGATATAATAGAAAGCAATATTTCGAGTGTTATGCCACCTGATTATGTTTATCAAATTGCATTAGGTATCAAACCACAAATAAAAGAAGCCGAATATAAACTCGAAAGTAGTAAAAAGAGTCTGAAAGTAGCTCAAGCTGATTATTGGCCTACCGTTGGATTAGGGCTTTCTTATAACAATGGATTCAATCATATTTACAAAAGTGGAGTTGAAAATGCTAGTGTTTCCAGCCAGTTAAAAAACAATGCTCGTGAGTCTATCGGTTTCAGCGTAAGCATTCCTATTTTCAACAGATTTCGTATTAGAAATCAGGTTCGATCTGCACGTCTAAATATTGAAAATCAATCTTTAGTTCTGGATAATATCAAATTGGCTTTATATAAAGAGATTCAGCAAGCATACCAAAGCGCAACTGCTGCTCAAGCTAAATTCAGCTCAACAGAAAAATCGTTGGATGCCGCGAATGAATCATTTAAGTACGCCCGCGAAAAGTATGACATCGGTAAATCTACAGTTTTTGAATATAATGAAGCACAAACGAAGCTGCTAACAAGCAAATCTGAACAGATACAAGCTAAGTATGATTTTATATTCAGAGCTAAGATATTGGACTTCTATCAGGGAAAAGAAATAGATATTAAATAAAGTTTAGTGAATACACCGTAATGATTAAGCCCTGCAATAATAGAGATATATTGCAGGGCTTTTGATTTATTATGGTAGAATTAATTATACTCCTATCATCAGGCCAATTGTATATGTCCTTAGTTCGGGCCCCTTATTCTTTTCGAACATAGAGAATGGTGCATAATAACCGTATATGGCAACATCATTAAACCCGATCTGTAGTCTTAGACGCAGATCGATCGTCCGCATATTTAAATCACGCCCCCTATTTTGAACAACTTTCCTATTGTTTTCATAATACTTTACTTGCGATTTGGAATAGTATTTAAACATCGCAACAGGTCCACCCGATATATGAAAACTAGAAGTCTGGTATTCGAACAATAATGGTACTGTAATATAATAGGCTAATAACTTTGTCGACTTGTAATCTACACCGTCAGGAGCCGGCTCGAAATATGTAATCCCTTCTCTTTTTGTAAGAGCTGCATTCTCATCGAAATGATACCGTGACCATTCAGTCCCTATACCACTAACTATTAACCAATTATTACTTAGCTGCTTATGATAATCGATAAGATTTAAGGTAAAATTGTGTGAAGTGCTCATAGTCAAGCTTCCATAAGGTATTTTATCGCTGTCGTAATTCATGAAACCCATTCCAATACCTGTCCAGTGCGGATCGAGCGATCTTTTATTCTTCTTTTTCCACGAGAATATAACATTATATGACGACCCATCATACATAACATTGCTTCTTTCGGGTTCTCTCTTCTCGGCTATTCTTTTTTCTGTTTCGACAGTTGTAGTAGTAATCTTTCCTGTTACAGGATCTTTCACCTCTGTTGTACTAATTGTTTTAATAATAGTATCCTGAGGTTGTGGTAATAATTCCTCTGCATTGATTGAGATAATACAAATAGAGATAAATAAAAGTAGAGTGACTAATTTCTTCATAGTTTTATTGTATTTTTAATCGTTTATTATTCACATATATAAATAAATCTTTCAGCTTTTTCAGCTCTTCATCCAAATGTCCTGACGGAAAATTACCTTTCAGATAGACTAGTGTAATCTTTCCACTTTTGTTCTTGTACAGGATAAATTCACTCGTAGGTGAAGAGTTATTACCAAGATAATATGAGCCGGATTCTATCGCACCGTTTTTCTTCACTTCCGATACAATTATCTTATTATTAGTATCAGCTTTCACTGCATCTAGGATTTCAGTTTCAACCTGTTTATTCTGATTGATAATAAGACTCTTATAAAAGGTCATATTACTCCCTTGCGATAAAACATCGGAAGATAATTGTACGAGGATAGAACCTTCTTTCTTCCCGTATTTATCGAATATATTCTTTATCTTCAGATGTTCCTGAGACATTAGGGAAACCGAAGCCACCTGAAAAATGCATAACAATATAAATATTCTGTATTTCATAATCTCTTTATTTATTCAGTGAAAGAGTCTAAAATATCAATTTGAGAATTGAGTATATCTTCATTCACATTCGATATATTTTCTATAGAATTAAGAACTTCACTATTGATTGTATTGATATCTGTAATCTTTTTACCGTCTATATATACAATTGATGTCGTATTACCATTTTCAATAGGCGCATAAAAGAATGCCCTCACCCCTATCAAAAGTGCAATACTGGCGGCTATTCCTATCCATGTATATAAAGGTGTTTTCTTCCTTTTCTTCTCAATTGCAATTTCCTTTCTTTCTTCCGAAAAGAAATTGAACAGAGGAGCATATATCTTATGCTGCTCGTCAATATTCTCTTGGCGGAAATAATTACGAAGCAGTTTTTCTTCTTCAATAGAAGTCTCTCCTTCAAAGTATTTCTCTAATAGTTCATCTATATTTTTCATATTCATCCCATCCCATTAAAAGCACCATTCATACTTATAAACCTATCCCGTACAGTTTTTCTAGCCCTCGAGAGATTCACTCTCACAGCTGTGGGTTCAGAGCCCACAATCTGAGCTATTTCTTCCAGTTCATATCCATCTACATCACGCATCAGCATAATTCTACGCTGAGTTTCGGGCAGAGAATCAATAATCTTCCTGATAAGCAAAGCACTGTCCTTCTGTTCAGTGTATGTATATGGAGTTAGTGAATTTCCGGCAATGCTCACATTATCTAAAGAGATATTGTGCTTCTCTACCCTCAACCTGTCAATACATATGTTTTTTATAGTTTGCATAGCAAATCCGCCAACATTTGGATGATTGACCAACTGTTCACGCACATTCCAAAGCCTCAAATAGGCTTCCTGAACTGCATCTTCTGCATCGGCATCATTCATTAGCATGCTCTTTGCAAAACCCTGCAGTTTTTCGCGTAGAGGCATTACCGCTGTTTTAAACTTTTCTAACTCCATTTACTTAGATAACGACACTCCATAAAATATGTAACATCGATATGCAATTTTTTTATAAAGATAAAAAGGTTCATATAATATTAATGCTTTAGTAGTATCATATAAATTTACATAAGACAATACTAATAATAAAAGAGACTGCTGTGACCCGGAAGTCATCAGCAGTCTCTCAACGTACTTATTTTAAAAGAGGGTTTCTTAGTCGATAGACACTACCTCAGGTATGAGGTTTGGCTCAGTTTTCTCATTTGCCATTTTACATGTACCAAAAAAGTTGGCTCCGGCTTCTATCTCCAGATTTACGGCTGTAATTTCTCCTTTAAAGTAAGAGGCCGATTTAAGCCTGACAATGTCATACACAATAATATCGCCGTTTATCTTTCCCATAAGTTCTATACTTTGGCTTCTGATGTTTCCTGTCACAGAACCATCAGGTCCAATTATAACTTTACCTTCGCAACTGATATTACCTTCGAGACAGCCATCTATCCTCAAATCGTCTTTTGAGCTTATTTCGCCCGAAAAAGTAGTAGATTGTGATAACAGGCTATGGTTTTTATCTTTCGACATGGGAGACATTATCACTGAAGTATTATTCTTTCTTGAAAACATAGTAATTCTGTTTTAGTTTTATAAAAAATATTCTAGAGAGAATGTTAAATTACGGTTTTTACGGGAAATGGGCTGGTCGCTGAAAATGTATTTATTTTCAGCGAATCCAAACCCATAACTGGTTAAAAATCGAAGCTTGGAAGTCAATTTACAACCTACAGAAATATTTGCGCCAATATCAAATCTATCTGCTTTCCTTTCGAACTCTATCGAACGGGATGCTTCTCCATCATTTACTCTTCCCGAAAATGTATAAGAAGCGTAAAGTCCAGCTTGAAGAAACGGTTTAAGCACAATAGCATTGAATTCTTTACATATATTTACAGGAACTTCTATCCCGTGCGTTTTAAAATGATATGTCACTCCAGTCTCGTTACCATAACTATTTTTCAATGAGAAACCTCTATATGAGTATAACAACCCTGTATTTACACCCCAACTAGTGAATGGTAAATTGAAATTGCCTACTAAACCTCCATTAAAACCTGCTTTGGTCTCTGTATCTACATTAGGAAATTCAATTTTCGAATTATCGATAACCACACTCCCTTTTATGCCAAATTGTTGTGCATTAACAGAAGCATAACTGCAGAGGGTGAAAAACAATATAATAGTTACTATTCTCATAATTTTATAGTTTACAGATTGAATGATAAAAATCTTGAATTATCTGGACAAAATACTGGTCTTTGAACAATGTAATCCAACCGTCTTTCCATTGCTGAAAACCTTTGCATTTTATACTACAGTCCAATACCATCCGGCTCTCAGATCTCTCCACAATTTTTAGTTGAGGGTTGCCCGCTTTTTCATATCCATCTTTCAGGACAGAGATTAAAATCGGTTTCTCATCTTCCGGATCAGTATATTTAAAGACCGCATCTACACAGCAAAGAGAGTATAGATAGAATGCCGAGTACTCATATGCGAACCAATAGTTATTTATTTTGTAGAGATAAATATGACTGTTATCACTACTGTTTTTAATCTCCGTTTTCAATATTTGTTGCATATTGTCCATAAATCGTAACCTTTATCCATTATTATATTATAGAGCCATTATCCTTTCTACTTTGGATTTACCATTCTCGGTTTGTACTTTCACAACGTATACACCTTGAGGCAGATTCAGAGATTTAGAGTAACTAATTGCTCCTACTTTATTGTTCGAGTGCACCAATCGACCTTGTAAGTCATACACATTCACATCTTTTATGACGTCAGTAGCGCTAATATCCAATATAGCTTGATGATAAACAATACTTATATCCGAATTTTCGCTATTCATGATTTCTACAGGAGAAGCCAATCGTAATACAAATCTCTCGGCATCGATGTATTTATCTTTCTCTTCAACTGCGCGCTGTTTGAAATAGTAGGTTTTATCTTTAGTCAGATTTTGACGCACATTCGTAACCTTGTCTATCAATACCGGACATGCACCCGTTGCACTATAGAATTCGTTGGCATTTTCAAATGTGAATGATATCATACCTTCAGTATCGGAACATTTCACACCTATACCAACTTCACGTACACCACTTTCGTATGCCTGAATCAGATTGAAATCTTTTCCATCGGCTGCGATGAAGAATGTTTCAGGTACAACGTGTCCTTCCGTATAAATCATCTTCCTGATATTGTATTGCTCTTCTGGATCGGAAATATTCAGTATAGAATAATCCCCTGCCTTTTCAACGCCACTACTTGCTTTCAAGTATAATGAACTTCCTTCAGGTAATACCATTGATAATCCTCGGAATGTAGGGCCGGTAAGTGCATAAGTACCTTCGAGTGGATACATCAGTTTAGTTGTATTAATACCATCTGACAATGTAACTAAGAATGCCTGCTGAGGCTTAATATTGTTTGTCGCTGAGAAAGGTTTATTCTCCCATGTTTGAGTTGTACTATTAAATATATAATATCCCTCATTCTCTTTAATTTTTGGACTAGCAGGATTTATGTTATTTGCATCTAGGAATCGTTTAGAATTTATCGATGCCATAAATGGATTTCCTACCATTACCTTCTGTGATGAAGCTAACTGCTTAGACACGCTTTGTTCGTAACCCAGCACTTCAGTACCATTCAGGTTTATTTTGCCTGCTGTATTCGACGCATTTTCATATACAAAGCGATAGGACTCTTCTCCACGTTTCATTTTTCCGACAGGTGAATAAATCAACTGAAGTGTATTCGTGTCAAAATAGAAAAATTTACTTTCCAATGAATACTTGTCATAAGAGTGTGTCGGATAGAATTGAGCTTTTAATTCATTTTCGAAATATGGGAACTCAAGAACTCCTTTTACTCCATTCATATGGCATTGATCATCACATCCAACTTTACCAGTTTTGAATGTCGGAATCTTTATAGCTATCGCATTATTTGTCTCGGCCAGATTAATGTCATTTCTGGCATATACTTTACTGAAATCACCGGCATCTACTCCAACAGTTCCGCCCGTTACAGGATCAGGTATATTAAATCCACCTTGCCATGTTATCGGATAACCTCCAAAGGAGAAGTCTCCTGATGCCATATTCTTAAGTGGTGCAGCCAAAGCATACCATATATCACGTTTGTTCATCGAACAGGTAGTGCCTGATCCATTATTATTGGGTTGCGAGTTGTTACCCGGCGTGCCTGTATAGTATCCCCAGTTATATTGTACGAATGCCTTTTCGTATGCAAGCTTATGTTGATAAGCTACCTCTGAACCGTATTCGAACGTAATATTACGACACACAGGAACTCCGTATATAGTAGTAATTGTACTAGCGTCCAAAGATGGGTATTTTACAGCTCCACCACGGATTACTACATCTGTACAAACTAAAGGCACCATTCCAAGCTGTATTCCGGTTCCGTCTACCCAGTTATTAGGATTATTCCAGTTATTATCTGTATCCGCACTTGTTTTCCAATATAATGTTGTAGGTAGAGATACTACTTTAATTTCGAATACATTGCTATAATGCTTGAATGTATTACAGAAATCATCAGTAGTTACACGTCTGAAATAAGTGTTCGATGCCAAAGAACTTGTGGCTGTATAGTCTTTGCCTGTAGCCCCTGAAATATCTGTCCAACCGGTAGTGCCGTTAGCACTAGATTGCCATTGATATTTGATATTAGCAGTGCTACTACCTCCTGTACTTACATCTCCTATTATTGGAAGCGGAATAATACCTTGACAAACAAACGGATTGCCTTTTATTGTTCCTTGTATAACTTGTGGATGTACCTTAATTTCTAATATATTACTATATTCTGTACCACAGGAAGCACCATCCTTAACTTCTCGTCTATAGTAAGTTGTAGAGGTCAAATCTCCTGGCTGATAAGTAGCTGATGTACCATTGATGGTTATATTAGTCCACCCGGTAGTGCCGTTAACACTAGATTGCCACTGATATTTGATATTACCGTCACCACCGCTACCAGCTGTCGTGTTGGTCAACGCTGATGGTTTGGAGTTGTAGCAGATTGTCTGATTGCTGCCAACTGCTCCGGCTTCAAGTTTAGGACGAACGGTAACAACCACAGATGTACTATAAACTGTTCCACAGGAAGCGCCATCTTTGACTTCACGACGGTAGTGGGTCGTCGCGGTAAGCTGTGGTGTCGTATAAGTAGCTAAGTTAGCACCATTGATATTGACCCAGGTACTACCATTAGTACTAGACTGCCACTGGTATTTGATATTACCGTCACCACCGCTGCCGACAACTGTACTTCCGAGAGTAACCGGGCCTCCGTTATAACAAATGGTCTGAGCTCCAGTAATTGTTCCCGGTTTAAGCTCTGGACGAACGGTAACAACCACAGATGTACTATAAACTGTTTCACAGGAAGCGCCATCTTTGACTTCACGACGGTAGTGGGTCGTCGCGGTAAGCTGTGGTGTCGTATAAGTAGCTAAGTTAGCACCATTGATATTGACCCAGGTGCTACCATTAGTACTGGACTGCCACTGGTATTTGATATTACCGTCACCACCGCTACCGACAACTGTACTCCCGAGAGTAACCGGGCCTCCGTTATAACAAATGGTCTGAGCTCCAGTAATCGTTCCCGGTTTAAGCTCTGGACGAACGATGATTGTCGTTACTGTACTATATGCAGTTTCACAAGTATTTGTAGTTACTCGTCTGTAATAAGTTGTTGAGGTCAAGACGCCAGGCGAATAAGTGGCCAACGTACCATTAGTAGTAATATTTGTCCAACCGGTAGTGCCGTTAGTACTGGACTGCCACTGATAAGCATAATTACCATCACCACCTGTGCTTACAGCGCCACTTATAGTTGTTGGTTTAGTATTATAACAAATAGTTTGATTACCACCAATAGCGCCCGCTACAAGTGATGGATATACTTTTAATGTGGTTGTTTTTGCTGCTCCTATTGTTATAAACTCTTTATTTGCACTAGCTAAATTAATATTCAATGTAGCATTATCTGCAGCAGTCGCCAATGACGTAATAGTAAATGTTGCACCATTCTGATTAGCAGGAATATTGACTGAAGTCGGTAATGCTGCAAAACTGCCAGTTGCACCCGTATAGGTTAAATTAACATCAAAATCTTGCGCAGCAGTAACTCCATCAGGTAACTTAATTGTATATGTATGATTTTTTCCTTTACAAATATTTACAGCGGTTGTTGACGATAAACCAACTGTAGATTTAACAGTAAGAACGGCAGGTGCCCCTAACGGTAACGCTCTCAACATATTTGAGGTCGCATCTGCATCTATAGACCATTGACCACATTGAGTGATTTGAACAGGAACTATGATGTTACCTACAGCTAAACCAGCAATTCCTCCATTTGTCAATTGGAAGTACTCATTACCTGCAGTATAGTTGAAACTACCAGAAGAAAATCCAGTATAAGAGCCTCCCGCGCGAACTTTCAAACCAGGTAAATCAACACGAAACCCAACCCCTGTAATTGCATTAGGATTGTAACTTGTATATTTAAGATTCAGATTTATATTATCTCCTAAATTAGCCACAAGACTTTTACTCCCATTCCAAAAATAATCTAACTCTCCATCTAAGTCTTCTGTAAATGTAAGTCCTGTACGTATTGTTGTCTTAGAATTAACGGGTATATTATCATAAACTCCAGCTATTCCATTGTCCCAAGGGTCTCCTCCTCCAGAAGAAGGACATTGAAAGCTATTATAAGCAGCAAAGCTAAATCTATTACCATTAGTACCATTCGTCCCTGTATTCGGATTTATAACATTATCTGCTTTATATCCGTAATAATATGATGAATAAGCTCTATTAAAAGGTAGTCCGATAGGGAATAATCCGATTAATGTAGACTCTGTTCCTTGTGAATTGTTTTTAGCTCCGACAATTCTGAGCGTCTTAATAACAGTTTCGCTAAAACGAATATTGGAGTTCGAAGAACCATTATAATTGCTTACATTGGGTAAAATAAACGCTGCCGCTTTATCGCATCCATTTACATAGGTATCAAATCCATATCCATATGACATAACTTCCGATGTCTTAATATTAGATGCATCAATAACAGCTTCAATAGTCAAATAATTTGGATTCGACTTATTATATACCATTTTAACAGTTAGACTAAAAGCGCTCCCGTTATGTGTCCCGGAAAAGACTTTCGTCCTCTCTTGAATAGTTCCTCGATTGACTGATATATCCCCACCTCTGGAAAGACTGCCAGAGGTATAATTAGTATTTCCTATTCTAATACCGAACAAGGGCTCATTTCCGTATACTTGTTTTTCTCCATTTCTCAAGATTGAAAAACTTCCAGTAGACAAGTAATTTATAGCCAATTCACCTGCCCCCCCTCCTAGTGTGAGATTTCCATTCTGCGCATTTGTATAAGATAAGGCGAACAAACTACAAACTACAAATAACAATATTTTATATAAAATTTTCATCATTAATCATTTTTTGCATATACTAATTTTTGTCCATTTTGATTATTTTCGGCACTCCGAAAAACCACCTCCAACAAATTATCGTTCAATACTTTATAAGTAAAATTATATTCTACCGGTTGTTCCCCCGTTATTATTGTTAAATGATCATCCTTCAATAGATATGAGCCTTTACTATTAATACTTAGGGGTACAAAATCAGTTGTCCCTTTTATTTCTTTTAAAGAACAAACTCCAAGCGTATTATCATTAAAAAAATGAATCACTGTAAATATATTTTGTATAGATACGCTCTTTGTTTTTAATATTGTATTTATAGACATCGCATCTACAGCAATTTTTTGAACATTTGTTACTTTGTCATCATTAAATGTCAATTTTTCTATTGATTGTAGATACCACTCTCCCCATAAACCCCTATCTACTTTAATTGCCTGTGCTTTCATACCTCCGGCAAAGCATATAGCAAGCAATACTATCAGCGTTATTTTTATATTTATTTTCTTCATATCAATAATATTTTCTATTGCGTTATTCTATAATTAGTTTTATGTATCAGACTTTCAGGATCTTGTTGAATTAAATCCTGTGAATCTCCCGACTCACAGGATTCCACCTTAACACAAACTTTACAAAACATCTATAACCGGATAAGGGTCATAGTATATAATTTTAATTTATAGCAATTAATCAAATGTTTCGTTTTGTATCACATCGCCCGCCCAGTCTTTCACTGTTACTTTTACGTCTAACTCGGCATCGGGTTCTCCTCTGAATTTCAGGCCAACTTGTACTATACGATTAATTTTTGGTGTGATTGGTATTTCAATTGGTGTTTTACCAAAATAGCTGGCATTATTTAAAGGCATACTTACCCGTAGTTTCAACTTATACTTGGTCGTATCGGCATGTATGGGATCGAAAGCATCATTCCCTCTATGTGCCGGCACGATAAAGTTTACCGTATCTGCTACCATCTGGCTATTTTTGTTGACAAAATTGAAATTCTCCCGTATAGGTTTAGGAGATGTAGTTGGATTATCTCTGGATGGAAGATATTTCCCATCCCATCCTAAAGTTGTAGGTACATCTATCAGCTCTACAAAAGCATAATTATTTACACCCGGATTGATATTAGAGAATCCTGAGTATTCTTCCAATATAATCTGAATTTTCCCTACATTTCTATTTAGTGTAGCATTCTTACTTTCGTTTCCGTCTGCTACTATATTTACATCATCAATAAAGGCGTAGCGCAATTCGGCTGGCGTTTGAGATAAGAAATTAGCATCTTTCAATTTTGTCTCCCACATCTTCGATCCTATACGATTGGCACCGTAAGGAGGGGTTATATCGTTTGAGATATCGGTATTACAACTAAGGAGTACAAGCCCCCATTTACCAACATCCATAGATGTCGAGATTTTATTCCCTGATCTAACTAGATTCCATTGTCGTTTTACAAAATCATTATTTTCCTTAAAGACATATAACATTGAATTATCGATAAGATCGGAAGATAATGATTTGAGATTCATCGAAAGGTTACCTTCATTGTTTTCCTGTTTTCCGCTGTTCTCGGATTCGCTATCGTTACTGCATCCAGATAGAAATAATAGTGATAGCAACAGAGCAAACGACAGGGAAATCATTATCATGCGTATTTTGAATAATGATTCAAAATGCAACATGGTTATACTTGTATTAGTTTTTATTCTCATAATCGTTTCTCTTTTACTTATAAATATTTCCTGTCCAAGGGAAAAGATTTCTTCCTACAGTTTCATTTACTTCTATTGGCAAATCTCCGGTCTGCGCACTTTTTAGCTCTGACGGATTATTGCCATAAACTGTACCTAGTCCTTTTATTATTACTCTAATACCGTATTGATAGTTACGTTTTATATAATCATGGTCTGCGGTTTTACCTGTATCAGGAGCATTAACGACTACAGGATAGTAACATTTTACAGTTTTAATAACTCCGGGATTTCTGGTGCTCTCGAAATTATACCTCACACCTATTACAAAAAAAGTAGGGTATAAATTACTTTCTCCGTTTTCAAAAACATAGTACCATAATGGAGTGTCGGTCGGAGCTATGTTCGTTATATCGTAACTTTGTGTAAATATTGGTTCAGTTAAATATGTTTTTAACTGGCTGCTCGGGTTAAGGTTGGCTATTTTTCCATTCTTCAGGAACTTGTATCCAGTATCACATCCATGTCCATAATTATCGGTTAGGGCATTAGGCACACCAGCCGGAAACCATGATTTAGTTTTAACATTCATCATGAATACCGAATCGATATGATGTGTAAAATTGGTCACTTTTGCACTACCCGACTCGAAAAGGAGACCTCCAGTAGGAAAATCAAATTCAATTTTCTGAATAGCTACTCTTGCTACTAATCGCTCTACTTCGAACGGATTGGTTCCGTTTACAGGATTGCCCTGATTGCTCGGAACACTAGGAGGGCGACCTCCATTGGTTGTATAACCTAAATAATGTTGTTGATATTGATTGTCAAATGATACATTCTTGATAAAGTTACACATTGTCAGGCTTGTTTTCAAATCGGAAGGATCAATACCTCCAATCGGTGGTTCGCTCGGACTCGGCGTTACTGTACCCGGGTGGTCAAACAATCCTTGTGTTTGTAAATCTTCAAATTTTGCAAGAAAATCATTGATATTATTTACTCCGTTAAAATGATTTGTCGGAGCATTTGCCACGACATATACATCACGTTTTCCGGCAGTGAGTGCTATGGATTTTATTTCATCTATAGTCTTGTATTCATTACCATTTATTACTGTACGAGAAATGGATTTGCTACCATCTCGCTTACCTGCTTCATATTCTCCTTGAGAGCGGAATATAAAGACATCTAAACTGTAGATTTGTTTTTCTGTGTTACTGCTATTATCTATGTTACCCGAAGATTTTTCTTTATCGAATTCAGATTCGTTAAATGATATAGAAAACTCAATTTTGTTTTCATCTATCACCTCACCTGTTCCCGGTAAAGTATCGTCTCCTGAACAAGAACATACAAATCCCACGGCTAATATTGATAGTATTTTAGCGATGTTCATATGTATTTTAATTTTCTTTTTTTTCATTGCTTGAATAATCATTTATCCATGAAACTTATTTCAGGAATGTTATTGAAATGTATAATGCACATTGCACCAAGCTATTGTTGTTTTTTTATCTTTCAGATATGATAAGGAATTGATGCCGGCATAGTTGAATGCCCCAAAGCAAGTTTCATCATTATTTTTGGTCCTGCATTGATTGAAGTATAAATCCTGACCGATACCTGTCAGACCTTGTTTGATTACTAGCTTTTGCTTATCTCCGTAAGCAAAAGTTATCCAATCATTTTGCCGCGTATCATAAATTTGCAAAACCCCATTTTCGAGCCTATAAGTGTAAGTATATTTCTCCGGGAAGAAGCATAGGGTAGTATCATCGACAAATGCTACCATTAGTTCTTGATAAAGACTTTCCTTCTGTACAAGATATTTCTTCCATATATTTTCCGGATCGAATTCAGATGTATCTAATTCGATGGCTCCCTTTCGGGATCCGGCATATACTTTAAACTCTTTAATTTCAGAATGCCTAAATGACAGAACAGAAGGGATGTTTACATATTCCATATTATTCATTCTTTAATAGTTATACTTCAAAAACGGGGTTTAGCAAATGAGAACAAAACAGATTTCGTTAATCAGTTATCATGAAGCTAGCTGATTTTTCTTCAGCAGAAATAGATATCTGAGGGCTATAATCTGGCGTTGTCACTGAATTAATTTCCATAACCAGTTTCTTCGCACCTGTTTTATCTTTATCAAATAATACTATTCCATTCAGGTTGACAGTACTTCTATTACCATCACCCCAGATTCTCAGATCGTGCAGGTTGGTAAGGACAAAGTCTTTACCTTCGGTTGCTGTTGTTTCTGCACCAATAGAGCAAGTTACATTAACATCGCCTCCTGTAGCATTCGTTAATAATGCTCCGTCCGAAGCTCTAACTAAAGAGATTCTGTAAAATCCGGAAACAATATTATTCATTCTTCCGTGGTCGCCCAGAGAAGTGATTGCAATCTTAGCTTCCTGATCGATAATGTTTCCTGAGCAACTCAATAAAGTGCTTTCGAAATTTATATTGGCATCATTGATTGCATGTATCTTATTGAAATCTACAACTACAGCCTTAGGCAATTCGTAACGAGTATCATCTAGTGTTTTCACATTGAACAGTCCTGTTCTTGCATCTTTGCCGATAACTACGCGCGGTATAATCCCCATATCATAGTCAAGAGCATCAGCTGTTCCTTTTCCATAAACGCCGTCTATAACAATGTCTGATCCGGTAGCATTCTTCAAAGCTTCGCCATTGGTCTTGAATATTCCTAATTCATATGCTATGTCTTTTTGACCTTCAACACCATCTTCGGTATTTACCAATTTCACTAACACTTCCTGATCTTCTATTGTACCCATTCCTACAGGTTTAACCAGATAGCTGTGTTTTATATTGGCTAAATGCATTTCGAAGATTTTACGACCTTCCATCAAGTTATTCGCCTTGATAGGAACTTCTACATCTTGTTTTATCATATAGCGTGTTGCACCATCATTTGCCGGAACAAAAGACAGACTACCTTTGATAGGCGAATAGTTATTCGTTTCGGTTGCTGTTCCTTCTTTAGTCAGATATTCTACTGTTACAGGAACGGGAACGCCCTGATCGGTTGTTGAATATCCTGTAAGTGTAACTGTGAACAACGCTGTTGTATATCCATTTACAGGTTTGTTTATTCTCACATCAGATACATATACTCCATGACCAAGTTTTACAACACGGTTGCCTGTACCTTTGAAGAGCACATCGCCATTAGCTGTAAAATTGATTTCATCAAATACATTTTTCTCGTTTTCGATAGCATAACGGTCGAATAGTGTTTCTCCCATGTTAGACAGCATACAGATACGTCCTGTAGCTGTACTGGCAAGGAAAATACCGCTAGATGTCATTTGAGATTTATCGAAATTGCCATCCGTAGATTTTTGATATATCTGACGGCCATCTTTTGCTAAGCCTACAATTGTACCTCTACCACGATCGGCATCGAAACCTACAACTACAGATTCGCCTGTAGCCGGATCCATACCCATCCCTGAAATACTTCCTCTTAAGATGTATTTCAATAAATCGGTACCATCGTTACGTAATAGGGAATAGTAACATTTGTCGCCACCGTTACCTCCAACCAGAATATTACCATTATTGGCTAGATATAGGTGGTCGAGAGTGGACAATTCGGATGAAGGAACAATTTCTTTATTAAATACGATATCTCCTTCTGTCCTTATCTTTATTACGCGTCCGCCGACTGAAGGTGCGCTTCCAATCAAGAATACATGATCGTCAGGGGCGGTGATCATTTTATTAATCTGAAAGCCTTGATCGGGTAGTTCAGTTACAAAGAATGGTTTTCCTTTACTATCTAAACGAACGACAGAGGCAACATTTCCGTCTTCTCCTGTAAACGCAGCATGTATATATTCTGTTGAGCTTCCTAATACATCGAATCCTACGCATGTTCCACTCTTGTCCGATAAATATTTATAGATTACTTTTCCTGTAGGGTCTACTTTACCTAGTAGTCCGGCTCTAATAGCACCTGTTCTGGGCTCGTATCCTCCAAGTACAAGATTTCCATCTCTCAATACTTTACCACAAAACAATTCGCTACCGTCTTCTCCTAAATATACGTCTGTCAATATCTTTCCAGTGTTATCTACGATGATGGCACGGCCACATACTTTATTCGTTTTTTTCTTAAGAATCAGATAGTTTGACTGTCCTAGTATCAATATCTTGTTCTTGTCTATATAAGAAACTTTGTTTACAGAGGTGAAACCTGTAGGTAGCGAATGCGAGAAATAAACATCTCCTTCGCGTTTCACCCATGTAATAGTTGTATTCTCATTATTGGATCCGACTAACACTACTTGCCCATCCGCTGCAGGATAGATATGTTGATAATGTGTATCTTCTCCATAAGTCCTGTCATATACTACAGGCATATACTGAGCATAAGCCATTTGTACTGAAAGCCCAATCAACAATAGAGCACAAATCAGTAAACTTCCGTATCTACTTCTTTTCTTATCCATGAAATATTTTAGATTAATTATTTAATTATTGCTTTTATATCTACTCTCCTAGCTGTACGATTCATCCAGATGCGATGGTTCCAAAATGTACTGGCATTTTGCTTATCATTGTAGATAGGTGCCTGAATCTGAGAATCTTCATTTTGCACAATAATCTTACCTTTGCCCGTAACTCTGGCTTTGGCTTTAATGCCTTGAGTTGACAGCCATTTGGCTACAGCCTCGGCTCGTTGTTTAGATAAGTTATGATTGTATATCTCAGTTCCCATTTCATCTGCATATCCATCGATAATCAAATAATCTATATTCTTGAAATCGTGACTGGCTATCCATGTTTTCAGTTCCTGAACAGAAGAAGGAGTCAGAATAAATCTATCGAAATCAAAGTAAACGCTTAACAAACTTTCTGATTCGAGCGGGAATATGCTCGGTATTGTTTCTAAACGAGGTTTATTATAATTTCCTTCATTGCTTATAAGTGACATAGCCCCAGTCATAATAGCTCTCGTCTCAGTCATTCCATAAATAAGGTTATTGTTGCCAAAATTGCTATTACGTTTGAATGAGAATATATCATCTTTATTTATTCGCTGTCTGTCAGATACCATATAGCCTTTGTCCTTATCTATCCTCAGCAAACTAAAGTCATTGAGTACTGTATTGATCGGATAATCGAAATGTGTTAAGCTTCCATTTACTGTTTCTCCGTTCTCGTAGGTTATACCATATATATCATATCCACCGAATCCGACATGTCCGTTAGATGAAAATACAAGCATATCGTTATACAAGGCAGGAGATATTTCATCACCTTCTGTATTTACGTTCGCGCCAAGGTTGACAGGGTCTCCCCAGCCTTTTAGCTTATCGTCCCAATGAACTACATATATATCATAACCGCCATAGCCACCTTCCATATCGGAAGAGAAGAGAACGGAACGATTGTTGTTGAAGATAAAAGGATGTGCATATGATGCATTCTTTTGCTGTGGAAATGCATCTCTGAATGCTGACCATCCGTTACGTTTACTATCGTATTCGGAATAATACAACTTAGTCTTGTATGTATTAACCCCTCCCGATGACATTTCTACAGATTCGCCTTTATCATAATAGACCCCTGTTACAATCATCTTCGACATATCGTCGGAGAATGAAAGCGGACCATTTTGTAAATCGATAGGTATCATATGCAATAATGGTTTCGACTTACTGTTTGTCTTAGAGTTGATAGCAAATTCCGAGTTTTCGTCTAAAGAGTAATACTTAGTCCGATGATAAAATTTCTTGTTCGGGTCGTGAAATCTACTGTTACTTGTAGCGTAGAAATATTCATTTTTCATTTTTCCGACCCAGAATTCAGAATATGGAGTATTGGGCTTATCTAATCTTTCCACATTAAACTCAGGTGTGCCTACAGGAAGAAAACCATCTTCGTAGTTCAACGCATGTAAAATATTCAGATAACGTTGATCTTTGTTGTAAACATCGCGGTATGCATATTCTCTGGCAACTTTAATTGCCTGGGCTTTCTGCCCAGAATATCGTAAAGCGTCCAGATAGTTACATATATCGGCTGCGGTAAACAGACTCTCTTTTTTTGACAAAGCCACATCATAATGAGGTATAGATGCCTCATAGTCTAATAGGGTAAGATATAGTCTGGCTACCTTAAGGTGTAGTGTTGCTGTGAAAACGTCTGTTTTGGCATCTTTCACAGCAGACTCATAAAGCTTCATGGCTTTGTCGAAGTCTTGCTCAACAAATTTCCTGTCAGCTTTCATTTCTGCCTTACGGGCTTTATTATCCTGCTTGTCTATTTTTACTCCCTGAGAATAGCCGTTGACCGATAATATTCCCACGAGCAACAAGGATAAAAGACGCATTTTTATTTTCTTGTTTATCATTTAATTCGATTATCTGAATATATTATACACTAAGTGAACTCCAAACTTGGTAGGCCCCCAATAACTTTTGGTTTTCTTTTTTTCTAACGGAAATTCCGCGAATTCTCCGCCCAATTCGTATTTGTCATATTGCAGATGAGCATATCCTAATCCAGTATTAACGTCTAAACGAAATCTGCTAGATATATAAAATTTGTAGCCGACAGTGACACCTGTGGATAGTCCCCAGCCTTTTCGTCTATAGCTTTTTTTATCGTCATCACTATTTTTAAGACCTATGTTGAAATTACCGGCCATAGCGTATGGACCGACATATAATCCATCCCAAAGGTCATTTGTATAATAATACTTAGGTTTCACATAGTATCGTAGATCAACACTACCTATCAGTGTTCTGAAAACTTCTTCGTTCTTCTTGAAAAGATATGGAGCCCAAAGAACATCACCGTTAAGGGTGAGCTGTTTTCCGACTGACCATTCAACACCAATATTAGGATTTCCGGTTACTATTAACGGAATATTTGTTTTTATAGCCTGGGCATCAACTTTTGAATAACAGACTATTAACAAAAACAAGCTACTAAATATGTACCGTAATGGACGTTTCATGTATTCTATCGTGTTTATTTATTAGTTATTCTTCTTTATTATACTTCAGTTCCTCCCCCTGGAGTATTATTTCCTCCTGGTTCGATATTAGGATCCCAATCGTGCGGATCGTCTAAATGAAGAATCTGTATATTATTGCCATCGACTGTTATCATAAGGGTTTCATTCATATGGAGAATGATCGCTTCATTAGTTGTTCGGTTTATTAGGTCTACAACTAATGGGGTAGTGATTGGCTGATTGTTACTGTTCAAGAAACTTAATTCCAGGCTTATTGGCTCTGTAGCTCCACCCGGAGTTGATGATACTAATGATGGAAAATAATAATTGGCGAAGCCAAACTCATAGTCCTGATATGGATTCTCATAGAGTTGAGACGTCAATTTCATTTTATCATTAGTATTATATTTTGATGATCTAGTATTTGAAATATCGGTTATTTCAGATAAGTACTGTACTACTCCAACCCCCTGGGCTAATATTTCTACTTTTTTTATATTGTCAAGCGTTAGTGCAGGATTTAAGTTTGTTAGGTTTTTGAAAGCGACGCATATACGTCCTACATATTTTGTATCGAACCAAGCTGTATCTATAACTACAGGGCCAGGAAAGCGGATAATCGGTTTTCTGTTTTCGAGCATGATAACCGGAGGTTCTTCATAATATCCATTTTCATCTTGTTTCAGACTGAATCTGGCTGTGCTATAAGCATCGATGTCGGAGAAGGATATTTCCGGAATATTTGTAAAGCAATATACAGAATGTTCGCCCGGAAAAAGTTTGAAGTTAAAGTTACCTGCTTTCGTACGAGCATTCTCGTCGAAAGGATAGTATGAATAACGTTCTTTTTCCAGATTGTCATTATATATTAGTATGCTGACATCATCTATTTTATATGTATCCGTTATTTTATTTTCATCTGCTTTGGGGATATATACGACATAGTTAGATTCGTCTTCGAAATAGTCGTATGTACACGAAGCAAAAGATACACATACAGATAATACTATAAAGTATAGGAGACCGTTATATATTCTATTTGTCATTGTTATTTTGCTTTGTTAAAAAAAAGCTTTTGATTTATAATTATTCCTTTCATTAATACTCCGAATATATTCGGAGTATTAATGTCAAGGATAAGATCTAATGATAGATCAATTTTATAGTGATATAATTATATATCTTGATCTGTTCTTTGGATAGTCTGATTCCAATTTTCAGGAATGCTCACAGTTATATCCAGACTTCCTTGATGTGTTGGTCCTTCCGGATTTTCTTCGTCTCCGCGCGATTTGATCGTTAAGTTCACTTCACGAATCACATTCTGAGTGAATACTTCATTGATCAAACCTGACCAATATAGTTTAGTTGGAGCTGTAAGGACTTTACCATTATCAAGTTTGTATCCTGCAGGAGCTAAAGCACTGATAACTACAAAATATTTTCTAGCATCGGCTGCATTCCCGGCTGGATCTACAGCTGTAGCTGATTTAGATACATTAGGAAGAACGATTATGTCTCTCCACAGTTTGAAGTTCGCATCTATAATAGTAGGATTTGTATAATCAGCAGAGGAAGGATCGGCTGTCTTGAAAGTTTGCGCACCTGTAGCTGCTACCATTATCATATTGTCATTAGAAGCACTAGAAACACCACCATAGTTTATAGGCATTGTGTGAGGTGTTTTCAGTCCGAAACTTTCCGGCATTCTATGAATAACAATAAGATTAGATGCATCAGCAAAGTTCACTTCTTTACCAGATTCGTTCAAGAAATCAGCATTCTTATTTATTCTTACACGCATAAGAGCAACTTCACGAAGTAATTTTAGAGGTCCTATGCTAGCAGGGACACCTTCTTGAATCTGTACATCTTCAGCATAAGCTGTGAAAATTTCCGATGGTTCGTCATAACCTATATCACCAGCTTCCCAAGTATGCGTTGCAGGTAAAGTAGATCTTTTTTTCAACTCCATAAACACATCGGTATTCAGGATACGATCTTTAGAGTTGAAATTAGTAAACTCTTCAGCAGTCAAGCCATTCACGTATGTAGTTATATTATCTGTACTACTTTTTACGTTGGCTACTAATGCTAAATCATAATTTCCAACAGGAATATTAGTCCAATTGAAAGTTGCCTGTGTAGTCGTAGGCTTAATTTCATAAGTAAATACTACCTTTCCTGTCGCTTTTTCATACAGGAACATTTGTACTTGCTTGACATTTGCCCAGCTTGTTATTGGTATAGCTTTAGACATTGCAGGATCGGCTTTTACTCCAGAGCCAGCCTCTTCAAAATCTACTTCAACCTTTAATGAACCAAGTCCACCTTGACCTTCATCCAGTTTCTCATCGCTGCCGCATGCAGAAAACAATAGTGCAGCAGTCATTAAACTAATAAAAACTTTTTTCATTTGTTAAATAAATTAAATTGTGTTTTTTTGTTATAAATCTTAAAACATTAACTAGGTTTGTGCTTTTATAATATCCCAATCATTATAACTAATTCTACTCTACCTTCTAACTAAGAAGGAATAGCTCCGATTTTGGACTTTAAAATGATTAATTCTTGTAATTTGTTACCATTTAAATATTAAAGTTCTACTTTTACATCATCTAATTATGAAGGATGTGTACTAATTGAAATAAAAAACCAATGCAAACTTAGGTCATTATACAGGTTGGACGCTTATTAAATTTTACCCCTTATTACACAATTTTGACATTTTTTATTCGATTCTCCTCTAGAGTGGGTGATTTTGCGTAATCCATAGCCATTAATGCTTTGGACAATATAAAAATTGCACAACCATACGATATTGGTCGTGCAAATTCTAAGCTTAATTCAATATATTAAGCCGTTCTTTTTATTATTTAAAATTGATCTCTAAATATCCTTTAGAAAGTTTTATTCTTCCTTATCTGGCTGGGGGGATATCCAAAGTTTGATTTACAAAAATCATTAAATTGAGATAAGGAGCTAAAATCGTGTTCGTCACAGATTTCCTTTAGCGTCTTATCTGTACAGTTTATCTCGTGAAGGATCCGGCTAGCTTTCTGTTGTTTCATCCACTGATAGGCAGGCATTCCAAATGCTTTTTTAAATCGCTTTATAAAGCCGGAATGGCTGTAATTGGAAAGTGCAGCTAAATCCTGAACTGTTTTTACTTTGTTGTAATTATTATACACAAATTCTGAAAAAGTGGCATCATTACTTAATAATGGATAAAAGAATCTAGCAAGTTCTTCTTTTGTGTAGTAGGCCCTTAGTAAAAAAAAGAGCTCTTTCATTTTCAACTCGAAATAGTAACGACAGCGTAACCCATCGGTAAGACATTGATTCAACCCTTTAAGAAAATAAGCAACTTCCTCTTTTATATCCAATAGGTTAAAACTTTCTTCGGGTGTCTTAAACTTATTGAATAATTGTTCCAGACCTACACGATCACACAACTCAACTTTATCGCGAAGCCGAAAAATAATGATCGATGCATCTTCTTCTGCACGTGCAATAAACTTGCTACTGGACGGCAACAATAACATCTTCCCTTCTTTGACCTTTTTGTTGATGTGCCTTTCGTACGAAATGCTAAATTTCCCTTTCATAATTAACATGATTTTAGACTCAGAGAGAGTTCTCTCTCTGACCTTACCTTTTAGGAGCTCAGATACTTCAATTATTGGTTTTTTATTAAAATTAGTGCTAACACCCTCATAATTGACACATGTCAGATGCTCATGCTTGTCCGTTATGATTCCCATAATCTGCAAATAATTACGATATGTTAACAAAATTCTCGTTTAGAAGTATTTCAACATCAATATAAATCACTGTATGACAGACAGCTACCTATCATTCAGCAAAAAAAATATAGACTAATTTACTATTTTTGGCTTAGTTTATTACAACTTCTCTTAATACAGATTGTAAGTGTATTATGTATACGTGTGTGAATTTTTATTATATCTTTTGTTCGTCTCTATATCCCAAAAAAGCCAAAATCGCATTATAAAGTACATATTAGTGCTCGCAAATATATTAAATTTTTAATATAAAACGTATACATCTCACAATAAATAAAAATATAACATCTTTAGACAAAAGGCATAATCACATAATACTCAAATACTACGGAACAAGTTCCGCAGGTTGAAAGGTAAAAGGATAAATCCTTTTGCGTTAATACCTGTTTGAAAACAGGGGTTTTCTTTTCCCTAACGGGAAAATTCATCCGATAACTTGAAAAATAAACATATTATAAAACAAATCTATTTAATAAAACTTCTTATCAGTATTTGCAGTAGTCGCCATGTTCAATATTATTATAATTTTATCAATACTATGAGACCATTTTCTTCTTGTTTCCTCTAAGCATAACGTTTTGATTAATATTAATTAAAATATAATTTTATCGCGTATAAATAACACATTTTATCAATTGAATAATTATTGAATATCTTAAATAAAAAGGAGAAAGGTAAGTTTCGTGAAACTATAGGCAACTTTGAGTAAGGAAACTGCTAAAAAGTCCGACTACTTTTGTCATCGTGGAACGAGTTAATTAAACATTTCGCTGTAAGCCACACAATAAAAAGACGTACTAAAGGTCGTCATATTAGTTCTATATAACAAGGAAAAATCATGACATCACAGATTATTAACAAAAATAAGCTGGTGAAAAAAGAGAATGTTTTTCATATCGATTTGCAAGTTAAATTTCCACCATTTTCGGTGAATGATGATGAATATATGACCCTTGTTCCTCTTTTAGTCGATGGTAAGAACAGACAGGAGCTTCCTTGTTTTTTAATAAATGGAAGCAGGCGACATAAAGGATATAAACAAATGGTACGTTCGTTGGGTAAAGAAACAGTATACTCTATATATAATATATATAAAGCCTTTAACGGTAACAAATCCTTTAAATGTAAATATTCCATACAGATAAATTATGAAAACTGGATGGATAAAGCCCAGATACAGTTTATTGTACAATAATTATCGCAAAGAAAAAACATGTAAGATATAAGTGTATATCTAAACTTACAAACTAAGATAGATTGTTATAAGAAGTTATCAAAAAAAATTAGAATAAGAAGTGATTCTGTATTCATTAATCGGAAATATTATTCAGGAAGTATAAGAATAATATATGAAAAAGAGCAGAGACTGTAAATTAAACTGTGTCAAGCAAGAATAAATTATTATTTTTACTAACACAGTTTTTTTATGGAAAAAGAATTTGATTTTGAAAGCATTAAGCAGAAAGCCTTAGAACAACTTAAATCAGGCAAGTCTTTATTAGGCAAGGATGGGGCTTTTGCTCCGTTATTAGAAAGCATCCTGAATGCAGCCCTTGAGGGGGAGATGGATGCTCATTTAGATGAACGTGAACGTTTATCTGGTAATCGCCGT
>JBKEBA010000060.1:0-26731 GCA_047972895.1 Dysgonomonas sp. | reverse complement strand
TCTTATTTACTTACTCTTTTACATCATATCAATTAATTGGTATATGGATAGAAGGATAGTTATAAACTCTCAGCTTCCATTATTAATTAAAAAGACATTCAGGTGGTTATAACACCGGGGTTCCACCTCTTCCCATTCCGAACAGAGAAGTTAAGCCCGGACGTGCCGATGGTACTGCGTAAAAGTGGGAGAGTAGGTTACCGCCGTTTTAAAGTAAGAGTCCCTGTATCGAAAGATGCAGGGACTCTTTTGTTTTTAAAAATAAGAAAGTCTAGACTGACATAACCTAGCTACTACAATCACGCCTACTACTCACACTACAACCAAGATTAATTACAGGTCAATTACACCTTATATAAAACATAAAATAACAAATAGTTGATAGATAGATGTTTATCTGAATATCTCTTTTTAAAATATAATGCATTGAATTACAATAAGATATAAAGCATAAAACGGCAGTCACATCAATGCAACTGCCGTCTTATATATCCATTAATCTTAAGAATCTATATCATAAAATGAAGGCGATTCTGCAGATTCACTTCCGCAATACCTCCGTCAATATCCAGATATAGAATATTCATATTTGGATAAATCTCTTTTATACGCTTTTCTACACCTTTGGCAACAATATGGTTGGCTATACATCCGAAAGGCTGTAAACAAACTACTTTATTTACACCTTTTCGCGCATAATGAGCTATTTCACCTGGTATCAACCAACCCTCACCGAATTGATTGGACAGGCTTAATACTTCGGATGCAGCTTCAGCTTTGGCATATATTGATTCGGAAGCTTCGTAGAATTTGAACTTACTCAATATTTTTTCTGACTTTTTTACTTTATCGTTTATATACCACCAGATTAAGGGTTTCAGAGTTTTCGAAAAAATTGTCTCTTCACTTAATCCATTATCAACATTCACTTTACTGTTTACGAAGAACTGCATTAAGAAATCTAACAATGGAGGTGTAGATACTTCTACGTTTTTAGATCTCAGCCATTCCGAAATATTCGCTTGTGCATAATTATTGTATTTGACGAATATTTCGCCTATAAGCCCTACTTTCGAATATTCCTTGTCGTATATAGGAACATTGTTAAAGTCTTCAACAGCCTCCTTTAAAAGACGGAATAGCGTCTTGGAGTCTTTAGCCCGAACAGCGTCTATTCCACGTTCGATATAAAAGTCGAAAACTTCCTGAGAAGTACCTGCTTTCTTTTCTCGGACAGATATAGCGCTATGCATTTGTTGAAGTCCATCTCCATATAGAACAAGAGGAACAGCTATTCTTGAAATTTTCTTCCAATCCAGAAAGAACTCACTTTCTTCATTCTGGTATGTATCTCCCGACGATAAAGCAATTACAGGTATATCATTGAATCCGGCATTGATTAAGCCACTTTTTATTTGTGCTATATAATTTGTAGCCCTACATTGTCCACCTGTTTGTGTGATGGCTAGAACTATATCTTTTACATCATAGTTTCCCGATTGCAATGTATTTATAATGTCTCCTAATACGAGGGTCGAAGGATAACATA
Source organism: Dysgonomonas sp. (assembly GCA_047972895.1). Lineage (GTDB taxonomy): Bacteria > Bacteroidota > Bacteroidia > Bacteroidales > Dysgonomonadaceae > Dysgonomonas. The sequence goes on along the minus strand of JBKEBA010000060.1, from coordinate 25,182 downwards.
CTTCATTATTTCCATACATCAGACCTAGATCGGCCGATAGTTTATTCGATTTCGGCAGGTTCTCGACTTTCAATCCTAATAATTCACCCAATGCAGGAGCAAAAGGGGAAATGAAGTCGCAAAGCCAAGGAATAAGAATAGTTTTGTTACTGTCCTTAGCTTTTTTGTATGGAACAGAATAACCTCTATATTGTGTATCAGATACAACGTCTAACGATTTTACAGCTTTAAGAGATTCTACTAAAGAGCGCAAGCGAAGGCGTATAGAACCAGGGCTGGCTATTTCGTCAATACGCAAGACCGTTATATTTTTGCCAATAGCTTTTAATATATCGCGGGTTTCGTCCATAAAGAACGAATCGGGCCCGCATCCGAACGAATTGAGTTGTATCAATTGTACATTTTGAGGAAGCTTTGCCACCTCCATAGCTGCTTGTACTACGCGGTTGGGATAAGACCATTGCGAAATGATGTTCAGTTTACCAAACCCATGGCTCTCAGGTTTACGGAAAACATCATCCGTAAGAACAATCACACCTAAATCAGATAATATCTGACCTACCTTTTGGTGAATCAGTGGGTCTGTGTGATACGGGCGTCCGGCAGCGATAAATACAAGCTCTCCAGATTCGATTGTTTTATCTAACAATTCTTTCTGGAAATCGTATAATTCCTGTTTCAATCCGTCTTTTACTTTTAGCGCTTTATCAAAAGCATTTTCGAAAACAGATTTGGATACACCAAGATTCGAAAGGTAATTAAAGCATCCTTTATACAATGCTTTATTGTTGCTAAAGGTAATAACCGGTTCGTCGAATGGTACTCCATGCCTATTTTGCGGGTCTATCGAACTTTTTATTACATCTGGATATCCACTTACAACAGGGCAATTAAAAGAGTTTGACGCCTGTCCGAACTCTTTTTCTTCTTTCGGCACAATCGGGTAGAATATTCTATCTACTTTTTGTTCTATAAGTGACAAAATATGTCCGTGAACCAATTTGGCAGGGAAACATATATTATCCGACATCACGCCTCCTACACCTTTCTGATACAGCGGAAATGTGGATTCAGGAGACAGACGCACATTGAATCCGCATTCTGTAAACAGTGTATGCCAGAAAGGATAGTTATCGAACATATTCAATACACGAGGTATTCCGATAGTCTTGCCTTTCTCTATATTATTTGCATTTACAGGACGGTTAAATAAGATCTCATTCTTTCTGTCGAATGCGTTATATCCTTCTTTTCTGTCGATATTCTTATTGTAAAATACCTTTTCGCACTTATTTCCTGCAAAGCTGATGTTGCCATTATTGAATTTGAAACGTAGAACAGAGCAATGGTTTGTACACCCTTTGCAGGCTAATTCCTTCGAATCGATTGAACTTACATCAAACAAAGCCTCCTTGCCAGCGAATGAAGTCTCTTTCTGGTTTTGCTCCCATAAGCGGTGAGAATATAATGCAGCACCTAATGCACCCATTAGTTCGGGATGGTCTGTCGAACTCACCGATTTGCCGGATAGCATCTCTAATGCACGATATACAGCATCGTTTCGGAAAGTACCTCCCTGCACTACAATATGGTCACCCAACTGATTCAGATTGGATATCTTCAGTACTTTGAAAAGACAATTCTTAACAACCGAATAGGCTAAACCTGCTGCTATATCGTCGTTTCCTGCATTCTCGCGTAAAGATTGCTTTACCTTCGAGTTCATGAAAACGGTACAGCGCGAGCCCAAATCGCTAGGATATTTTGCCAGACAGGCGGCGCGTGTGAAGTCAGCAAGTTCCATATTCATGGTGGTGGCGAAGTTCTGTAAGAACGAACCGCAACCTGCTGAACAGGCTTCATTCAATTCTATATTGGATATAACTCCGTTACTGATAAAAATAGATTTTATATCCTGTCCGCCTATATCGAGCACAAAAGTTACATTCGGGTCTACATATTGCGCACCTGACAAGTGAGCTATGGTTTCGACAATACCATAATCAAGTCCCAGTGCAGACTTCATCAGGTCTTCACCGTAACCTGTAGCTGCCGAAGAACGGAATTTCACTGTAACACCTTTTTCTTCGGCCTGTTTATAAAATAAAGATAATCCTTCCATCACTTTTTTCAGTGGATTACCTTCGTTGTTTCCGTAAAACTTATAGATAATATTTGCTTCACTGTCCATTACCACAATCTTAGATGTGGTAGAACCGGAATCTATGCCTAAGAAACATTCTACATATCTATCTTCGCCTAGAGGTTTAAATCTCAGCGTCTTTACATTGCGATTCGCATCCCATTCGATATATTCAAGTTCATCTTTGAATAACGGCTCTAAAGCCTCTTCGTGATTAGAAGATGTGGAAGCAGATAGTTTATTTATTAGCTCTAAGAGGTCTGTCTCTTTCGCTTCTTGCTCTGTATGCAGAGCTGCACCCCAAGCAGGGAAATATTCTCCGTTTTCGGGTATAATGATATCCGAATCCTGTATTTTCAATACATCGCGGAAAGCATTGCGGAGTGCAGGGATGAAAGTCAGAGGGCCTCCTATGCAAATCACTTTGGGTACAGTATCGCATCCTCTCGACAGCGTAGTTACAGATTGTAAAGCCACGGCATGTAAGATAGATGCAGAAATATCAGCCACAGGAATATTTCGGCTGATTAGATTCTGTACGTCTGTTTTGGCGAAAACACCACAACGTGAAGCAATCGGGTATATCTTGTCAAAGGTAAGGGCACTCTGTCCTAATTCCTCTACTGATATATTCATCAGGCTCGCCATCTGGTCGATAAATGCGCCTGTTCCTCCGGCACAACTTCCGTTCATACGAATATCGGGATGTCGTCCTTCACTGAAAAATACCATTTTAGCATCCTCCCCTCCTAAGTCGATAAGGGTATGTGCTGTCGGATAAACATTCTTAACGACTTCGACCGCCGCAACAACTTCCTGAACAAACGGTATTCCTACCCGTTCGCCGATACCCATACCAGCCGAACCGGAAATATTGATGGTAAACAATGTCTGAGGGTATTGTTCGGCTACTTTTTGCAGTTCTGCTACAAGAGTTTGCTGTATATTAGCTTGGTGTCGTGTATATGTCTTATATAAAATGTGAGTGTTGGAATCTACAACTACAATTTTGACGGTGGTAGAGCCCACGTCTATTCCCATTTTATATAGTTGATCCTTTTTCATTATCTAGTGTATTTATGAGTTATTGCAAGGTTTTAAAGCGTGTACAGTAAATTCGATCACATATTTTTCATGATTGGCTATCAACTCATTGTAGATACCTTGTGGTATTTCCATGAGTGTCATCGCCAGATTTCCAAACATGAAAGGAAACATGCACATCGATAATATATTCAAAAGGAAGTCGGCTGCGGGAGTTTCCCTGATAGTGCCTTTTCTTACTTCTTCTTCAATACGTTGTTCTATTTTGCTGAAGGAACTATAAGGATTCCTATTTTTTATGCGTTGTGTCAGGCCTTCAGGATTAAGACTTACCTCATTCAGTATGAATGCTGCAATTTGCGGATATTCGAACAGAAGTTCGTAATAAGTATGAATCCATGTTTCGATAAGTTCGAAAAATGGAAGATCGGATGTCACTGTCTCAAAAATCCTTTTTGTAAATATATCCAGAGCATCTTCAAATATGATTTCGAATAAATTGTACTTTGATTTAAAGTAATAATTTACCATCGCTACATTTGTCCCCGATGCTTTCGCTATATCTCTGACACTGGTGCCCTTATATCCATTTTTTATAAAAAGGACCTGAGCTTCCTTTAGTATTTTCTTCTTTACTTCCGAAGAATCTTCTTTGTTAAACATGTGTTCTAAACGATTGTTTAACTACAAAAATAAAAAAGATTATCCGACTAAACAACTGTTTAGTTAATTTAATGATGGTAGATAAAATGTTCTACCACTAGAATTTACTTTGGTACGGGGCGATATTAGTTATTTATTTTGAAGAAATTGAAGTGCTTTTTCCATGTCCTCGGGTGTATCTATACCAATGGTTTCCACGTCAGTATACCCTACACGGATGCGATAACCGTTTTCTATCCAGCGCAGTTGTTCAAGAGATTCTGCTTTTTCCAATGACGATTGAGGCAATTGGGTAATTTCATTCAGTACATCGGCACGGTAACCGTACATGCCTATATGTTTGTAGAAAGTATGTTTATCCAGCCATTCTGTGTGATGTGCATCGCGAATATAAGGCACGATGGAACGGCTGAAATAAATGGCCTCATGCTTCTTATTTATAACTACTTTAGGTGAGTTCGGATTGAATAAGACTTCAAAACCGTCTTCTTTTTTGAAAGGTTTGACAAGTGTTGCCAGTTCTACTTCCGCACTATCGAAGCAATCAATGAGAGCTTTTATTTGCTCTGGTTGGATGAATGGTTCGTCGCCCTGCACATTTATTATGGCATCGAACTGCTTATTTATTTTAATATACGCTTCCCTTATTCGATCTGTGCCACTACGATGGTCTGTTGATGTCATTACAGCTTTACCTCCAAAGTTTTCGACAGTATCGTAAATACGTGCATCGTCTGTGGCAACCCACACTTCATCAACAGCTTTTTTTACCTGCTCATATACACGTTGAATCATCGGCTTGCCATTCATGTCAGCTAAAGGCTTTCCGGGGAAACGTGTAGATGCATAACGGGCGGGGATAATGGCTATAAATTTCATCGCTATCGGTTAATTATTATTTAAGTACAAAGTTATCTTTTATTGTTTTATAAGGTACAATCAAGCATATATTTTCTTTTTATTATCGTATATCATCGCGTGTTTATGTATATTTACAACCTATAAAAATACATGATGGAAAAATCTACAATAGAGGAAATACGAGAACGTTTCGACAATGATGTTGAAAGATTTTCCAATATAGAAACCGGGCAGACATCTACAATAGATGCAACGGTATCATTGGAATTGATAACCGAATCGGCGAAAAGAATTTGTCCTCAGGCTAATAACTTATTAGATATTGGTTGCGGTGCAGGAAACTACACTTTGAAGATGTTGTCGAAAATTCCGAATCTCAATTGTACATTAGTGGACTTAAGTTCACCAATGTTAGATAGAGCCAAAGAGAGGATATCTTCTGCAACTACTGGGAATATAACAATTATCCAAGGTGATATACGAGTTATAGATTTAGGGTCGGAGAGCTACGATATAATTCTTGCTGGAGCCGTTCTTCATCATTTAAGGGATCATAGCGATTGGAAATTTGTATTTTCTAAGTTGTATGCTGCCCTCAAGAAAGGCGGCTGTTTGATGATATCTGATTTGATAACACAGGAATCGGAAGTTCTCAACACCTATTTCAATGATAAATATGTAGAATATTTACCGGAGCTAGGAGGGGTGGAATATGCAGAAAAAGTATTGGCCTATATCGAAAAAGAGGATTCGCCCCGTTCATTAAATTATCAATTAGATTTGATGAAGAAAGTAGGATTCAACCATACCGAAATACTTCACAAGAATTTATGTTTTGCCGCATATTGTGGCATAAAATAGGTTATTTCTTAATGAATAAAGTATTATTAAGTATTGGTACAAATGAAGATAGAGAAGCCAATCTCGCTCTCTGTCATAAACATTTGGATAGTCTATTCAAAGATATCTTATATTCCAAAACATCTATAACTCCACCTTACGGGCATTCTTATAAAAACGACTTTCTTAATCAACTGGCCGTTGTATATACAGAGAAAGATAAAGAACACGTTTCCGCTCTTCTGAAATCGTTGGAAAAAGAACTTGGCAGAAGCAGTGCTGACAAAGAAAAAGGTATTGTGAAAATAGACGTCGACATTGTTATATGGAATAACGAAGTTGTGAAACCTTCCGATATTTCACGCAGCTACATAGCCGATTTACTACCTAGTTTACAAGAATAATTATTTCCATAACTCATTTTGTATTTTCTTTAAAAACTCTCCATCATTGTCGTCAAATTTACGGGCAAAATAAGGAAATCTTTGTCCATATTCGTCGTTAAATTCAATATGTGTTTTTAGGAATTCTATGTGTTTTTCTTTTATAGTCGCGGGCGGATTTGGAACATCCCAATCGGTATAGGTAAGGCTTGAAGCTGTTTGTTGTGAAAAAGGTGAGTTGCCAATAATTGTCTGAAAAAATGCTTCATCCGGCACTAATGTATGTCTGAAAAAGTGGATATATCTTTTGTCCTCCTGTATAATACTCAGTATATATTCGACACACTTTCTCGTCAGGGCAAACCATTGAGAGCCGGCATAGACCTTAAACGGCGCCTTTCTTTTTATCCTTAATTTCTTAAATAAAACCTCGATAAGAAATAAAGGATTGGAGTGTCTCAGGTTGCGCCGGTTGTAGTCGAAGTAGAAATACTCATAGCGTTCCAGCGGTTTGAACGGTATAGGAACGGGTGCTATATCTATATATTCTTTTCCTTTAGATAGTAAATTAAATAAAAAAGATTTTGGGCGAATCGGATAATCAACCCCACTGATTAATATATAATAGTCTGCTTTGGGTGAATTGTTAATTCCATAATTCATTAGAGACAAAGTTGCCTCAATCATACTGTAGCCGCCCCAATTGATATCTATGTGTTCGGGTATGACCATCACATTCTCGAAAGGTGGAATATACGATACCTCTACTTTTTTGTCGATATGAATATAAAATGTGCTTTCAATATCATTTAATGCTTCAATCATGCGTGACAGATGATTGAAGTTGTTGTGAGCTAATATAAGATAGCAAATTTTCATGTCAAAGCGTTTGTATTACAAACACAAATGTAAAGAAAAAAGGTTACTTCCGTAGAAATAACCTTTTCATTCATATATAAAATGTATATAACTTATCTTTTTTTCTTAGTGCTGTTCGTTTTATTCTTCTCTCTTAGCTGTTGTTGTTGAAGGCGTTGTGCCTCTTCGAGACGAGCCATAAAACCTGATTTTTTCTTAGGTTTCGCTTTGTTGGCTTCTAATTTAGCCAGTACTTTTTCCTCATTTATCATGAAGCGGAAAGCGATAGTCAATAAAATTGTCATCAACAGTGATAGGAAGTAATAATATGTAAGACCTGAAGGATAATCGTTCAACATGAATAAGAAGATTAGCGGCATCAGATACATCATCCATTTCATACCAGGCATCTGTTGTTGTCCTGTATTAGTCATTTCCATATTGAACTTGGTATAAATGATGTTTGTTATCGTCATCAGAATACAGAACAAACTGATGTGCGTTCCTATTAATGGAATATGCGTTTTCCATTCTATGATAGCATCATAAGTAGATAGGTCAGTTGCCCAAAGGAAACTTTGATGACGCAGCTCTATCGCATTCGGGAAGAAGGAGAATAATGCTATCAATATAGGCATCTGTAGCAAGAGAGGGAAACACCCGCTCATCGGGTTTACCCCGACCTTACTATAGAGCGCCATAGTAGCCTGCTGTTTCTCCATCGCTTGTTCTTGTTTTGGGAATTTAGCGTTTATTTCTTCTACCTGAGGACGTAGTACGCGCATTTTAGCAGATGACATGAACGATTTGAATGTCAATGGAGAAATAACCAATTTAACGATTATCGTAAGCAAGAGTATAACAATACCCATAGACATTCCTGTACCTCTCAATAGATTAAAGATTGGAATTACGAAGTATTGATTCACCCAGCGGAATAGAGTCCAGCCGAGTGGAACAAGCTTATCTAAATCAAGTTGCTTATTTGCATCGGCAATCTGACTGTCATAGCTTTGGAGTAGAGAGAAAGACATAGGTCCGAAGTAATATGTAAACCCTGCGTGCATTACACCTTCATTCATATCTACTTTTGCAGGTACAAATATTCTCGCATCACAGGTCTTTAGATATTCGCTATGCTCATTTGTTTGCAGTACGCGTGAATCTAAGAGAGCTGTCTCGATTTTTTCATCAGCGATAAGAATAGGTGCAAAGAATTGGTTTTTGAATGCAATCCATTTAGTAGGCTCCTTTACTTCTATCTGCTCGCTTTTGTCTCCGCTCAATTCTTTTACATCGCCACCCAGATACTTATATTGTACATGAGAATAACGCTGCTCGTTGTTAACACTCTTCTCTTGTCTGCGCATTTTGTGAGCCCACAGTATCTCGAATATATCAGCTTTATCTCTATTAAGCATTGGCTGTAATCCGACAAGATTAATGTCATACTTCATCATATAATCATTGTCAGTCAGCTTGTAAATGAAATCTATATATTCTTTTTCGGAATATGAAAAACGCATGATAAGCGAATTTTCATCCTGAGCCTTTATTGGAGTGAAAAACAGGTTGCTGGTACTCAATACCTTGTTCTGTCTGTTTGTAAGTAAAAGCGAAAAGTCGGCATCATTATTAAATAAATAGAGGGAATCGCCATTATAGCGGGAATATTCCTTAAGCTGTGCGCTTACCATCTTTCCCCCCTTAGTAGAAAGGACTATTTTTACTTTATTGTTTTCGAGGGTTATAAACTGTTCCGATTGTTGCACCCCTGTAGTTTGCAACGAATCTATCCCTATATTAGCCGTATCATTTTGTTGTGTAGTTACGGCGAAGAAATCATTGACTTTGCTCTCCTTTTTTTCTTCTTTTAATAATTCGGCGTTGTTCGCTGTTTCTTCAGCTTGCGAACGAGTTTGTGCATACTCTATCGAATCCTTTACTCTTTGTTGCTTTTGTCTTTCGATGTCTTCCGCCGAAGGTCTGCTCAACAAAGTAAATCCTATAATTACTGCGGCGATGAGTATAAACCCCGTAATCGTATTCTTGTCCATCTATCGTTTAAGTAAATTTATAATCCTTTCTTTTATTTATCTTTTCTTATTGTCTACTACTGCTTTTATAAAGCTTAAGAACAGCGGATTTGGAGATAAAACAGTACTGTTGTATTCCGGATGGAATTGTACGCCCAAGTACCATTTTTTGCCAGGTATTTCTACCACTTCTACCAACCCCATATCAGGATTTATACCTGTACATTTCATTCCGTTCTTTTCGTAATCTTCTCTAAAATCACCATTAAATTCAAAACGGTGGCGATGGCGTTCCTCAATCAGTTTCTTACCATAGGCTTTGTGCACAAGAGAGCCTTTTTCCAGTTCGCATTTGTAAGCTCCCAAACGCATGGTCCCACCCATATTGGTGATGTTCTTCTGCTCCTCCATCAAGTCTATTACTCTATATGGAGTATGCGGATTCATCTCTGTTGAGTTGGCATCTTCAAGGCCTAATACATTACGTGCAAATTCTACTACCATACATTGCATACCTAAGCAGATACCGAATGTGGGTATATCGTTTTCGCGTGCATATTTCAGCGCTTGAATTTTTCCTTCGACGCCTCGCTGTCCAAATCCCGGAGCAATAACTATGCCATCAAGTGAAGATAGCATTTTCCCCATATTGTCATCAGTCAGTTTGTCAGAAAGGATAAATTGCAAATCGAGTTTACGTTCATTATATGTAGCGGCTTGCAACAGTGATTCATTAATAGATTTATAAGCATCCGGCAGTTCAGTGTATTTTCCTACTAGTCCTATATGAATCGTTTCTTTAGCATGTTTTTTCTTGTCTAAGAAGTCACGCCAAGGCTGCATGACAGGTTTTTCGCCGATCGGCATACCTAGCTTGCGCAGAACTATTTCATCCATATTCTGTGCTTGCATATTCAATGGCACTTCGTAAATAGTAGGAACATCTACCGATTGCACAACAGCATCTACTTCTACGTTACAAAATAGGGCAACCTTGCGCAATATATCTTTATGTAATGTATGTTCTGTACGTAATACGAGGATGTCAGGCTGTACTCCTTCCGATTGCAATTGTTTTACAGAATGTTGGGTAGGTTTGGTCTTTACCTCTTTTGCTGCAGCAATGTATGGTACATATGTGAGATGTACGCATAGGCAATTCTTGCCCAGCTCCCAACGTAACTGACGTACACTCTCGATAAACGGAAGCGATTCTATGTCGCCGACTGTTCCTCCGATTTCTGTGATTACAAAATCATAATTATATTTTGTACCCAACATTTTTATGTTGCGCTTTATCTCATCTGTAATGTGTGGCACAATCTGAACTGTCTTGCCCAGATAGTCTCCTTTACGTTCTTTATTTATCACGCTCTGATAAATACGTCCTGTGGTGATATTATTGTCCTTGTGAGTAGGCTGATTAAGGAAACGTTCGTAGTGTCCCAAGTCAAGATCGGCCTCATGACCATCTACAGTCACATAGCATTCTCCGTGTTCGTAAGGGTTTAATGTACCTGGGTCGATGTTGATGTAAGGATCTAGTTTTTGAATTGTAACTTTATATCCTCTAGCTTGTAATAGTTTGCCCAACGAGGAGGCAATAATTCCCTTTCCTAAGGAAGATATAACTCCTCCTGTAACAAAAATATACTTAGTATTCGCCACGACTTTTTGTATTTATTTTTTTAGACTCCAAAAAGAAAGCACAAAATTACGAAAAATATTTGTGTTTATTATATCGTATCAAATAGTAGTTGGGTTAAATTCTCTTTATTTTCTATCTTTGCGTTTATTCATTAACTAATCTGTATTTCGACCATGAAATTATATACTTTGTCATTGGCTCTGGTTATTATATCTCTTTTTACAGGGTTAAATCTGTTTGCACAAAAGCAAATGATGTTTGGCGATACTACGCGTCTGGGGCGACCCTATTCTAAAGATCCGCATGTCGTCAATTTCAATAATGCTTATTATATGTATTATTCTATTCCACCGAAACAGGCGAATACAGATAGCGGTTGGAATATAGGTGTTGCTAAAAGCAAAGACCTTATAAACTGGCAGATAGTGGGTAATATAACTCCTCAGGCAGAATATGAAGCAAAGGGGCTGTGTGCTCCCGGTGCTTTGGTCAGAAATGATACAATTCATTTGTTTTATCAGACGTATGGCAATGGGCCAAAAGATGCGATTTGTCATGCTTACTCTACGGATGGAATAAACTTTACCCGTAATGCGACGAACCCGATATTTGCACCTACTGGTGATTGGAATTGTGGGAGAGCAATAGATGCTGAAGTCATATTTTTCAAAGATAAATATTTTCTCTACTTTGCTAGCCGGACACCTGATTATGAAATTCAGATTCAAGGTGTGGCAACAGCCCCTGCAAATACAGGATTTAATCGCGAAGATTGGCAACAGGCTTGTGATAAGTCTATTTTAGAGCCGAAGTATCCATGGGAAGGTAAATGTGTAGAAGGTGCGTCTGTATTGCAGGTGGGAGATGAGCTTGTTATGTTTTATGCCGGAGCTTATAATAATAATCCACAGCAAGTAGGGGTGGCTAAAAGTAAAGATGGTATTAGCTGGGAGCGTTTATCTAATAAACCATTTTTGCCGAATGGAGATAAAGGTACATGGAATTACAGCGAATCAGGACACCCTCATATCTTCAAAGATGCAAAAACAGGACGGACATTCCTTTTTTATCAAGGAAATAATGACAATGGAAGGACTTGGCTGATTTCACAAAAAGAGGTTTTCTGGAAGAATGGAGAACCATATTTGAAATGAATATAAGGCTCGGTGCAATATTATAATGTAGAAAAAGAGCTATTTTTTTACGATTTCAATAATTTTATGCTAAATTTGCACACTTGTAACGCTTGTGTGCATATCTTATGGCCATAAATAAGACCAGAAATATATTAATCGACGTAGCCCGTCAGTTGTTCGCGAAATTGGGAGTTGAGAATACGACCATGAACGATATTGCTGTGGCTTCTCATAAGGGGCGGCGGACACTATATACCTACTTCAATAACAAAAATGAAGTTTATCAGGCTGTATTGGAGACAGAACTCAATCAGATGTTTCAGGCCTTGCAATCAGTTGCCAATAAAAAACTTCCCGCAGACGAGAAACTCATGTTATTTTTTTACACACGTTTTGATGCTGTGAAAAATGTCGTAGCCAGAAATGGCACACTAAAAGCTGATTTTTTTCGTGATATATGGAGAGTACAGAATGTCAGAAAATCATTTGACGTGAAAGAAATTCAGGTCTTGAGAGATATATTAAATAAAGGGGTAGAGGAAGGTGTTTTTGAAATGCCTGATACCCAGGCAACAGCAGAAATACTACACCATGCCTTGAAAGGATTGGAAGTGCCCTATATAAGAGGGCAAATAAGGGCTGAGAGTTTGCAGACTGAGTCTCAACGTGAGAATATTGCATACCTGATATTCGAAGGGATTAAAAAGAAGAAATAGATAAATAAAACGAATTATATTTTAATTTATACTTTAAATTATGAAATTATTAGAAGGTAAAACCGCTATTATTACAGGAGCCGCTCGCGGTATTGGTAAGGCTATTGCCCTAAAATATGCTGAGCAAGGAGCTAACATCGCATTTACTGATTTGGCTATCGACGATAATGCTAAAGCAACAGAAGCAGAGATTGCTAAATTTGGAGTGAAAGTGAAAGGGTATGCATCTAATGCTGCTAATTTTGATGATACACACAAAGTAGTAGAGGAGATAGTTAAAGATTTTGGACAAGTGGATATCCTTATCAATAATGCAGGTATTACCCGTGATGGATTAATGATGCGTATGTCGGAGCAACAATGGGATATGGTTATTAATATTAACCTAAAGTCTGCATTTAATTTTATTCATGCTCTTACCCCTGTGTTTATCAAGCAAAAAAGCGGGAATATTATCAATATGAGCTCTGTTGTTGGACTATCAGGTAATCCAGGTCAAACAAATTATTCTGCATCGAAGGCAGGTATGATTGGTTTGGCTAAGTCTATTGCAAAAGAACTTGGATCGAGAAACGTTCGTGCAAATTGTATTTGTCCGGGATTCATTATCACTGAAATGACAGGTGTGCTATCGGAAGATGTGAAGAAGAAATGGGCAGAACAAATTCCACTTCGCCGTGGAGGAACACCTGAAGACGTGGCAAATGTTGCTGTATTTTTAGGTTCAGAGCTTTCTGCATATGTTACAGGACAGGCAATTCCTGTATGTGGTGGTATGAATATGTAATCTGAATATATAAGGATTAATAAATAATACTGAATCCCATTTATTCTGCTAATTCTCAGGTAGGATAAATGGGATTTCTGTTTTTAAGCTTGATCAGTCTGTATATAGAACATGATTTTTAAATATAATATTATTAAAAAAACATTGCAGTAGCCTATTTAAAGAACTACTGCAATGCAAAACTATTGACTAAGATCGATAAAGATGTGTCTAATCTTTCGAGAATCTCATATTAGATATGTGATAAACAATTGGAGATGCCGGCGCAAAAGTGCCGCCAGGCTCGCCTCCGAAGTTTATTGCTATAACCCGACTATGTCTACTGTTCATTTCACTTAAATCAACTTTAAGAGATGTCCAACTACTTTCCAGATTTGTATTAGGTATAGTATGTAACTCTTTATTAACGTTGTATTCTTCCGACCCGAAATTACTATTTTCAACATTCCATATAAAAGTCCTAAGCCTGAACCATAATCTCTTGTATGGAGCATAAGTGCCTGCTTCAAGTACAGATTTAGGTGAAGCATATACATCTAGTTTCAAATATCTATATTCTTCCGAATTAAACCTGTATTCTTTAGGAAGAGCGATAATAAACGTACCGTTCCCTGCTTGCATTTCTATTTTATACGTTTCGGGGCCGGCTCCTGCAGGAGGCGTTAAGGCTGGATACTCTACTGCAATCTTGAAACTGTTGGTCGCAACTGTTCCATTTACAATATAGTTATTGGGAACAGGAGCCTCATTTGGCATTGAAACAAATTTTACGATACCTTTTTCTACATATGGAGCTAATAGATCATCTAATCCCAGAGAATGTGGTATATACGTAATTTTTTCTAACATATCTGCTTCCAAGAGATCTTTCAGTGCCTGCGTATTAGCAACAGTGATGGCTTCAGATTTTCTGATGAAAGGTTGCCATTGACCTCCGCCGACGGTATTAGTTTTATCGTTGCCACTATAAGTCTGCGAAGTAATGCTGAATAAAGTTCCTCCGGTAAGGTCTAATTCTTTCAAAGAAGGAAAATAGAACAAGTCTTGCAGAGAGCTAGTAGTTAGAGGATATACCAACTTCGTTATATTCTTTACTCCATCGGCCGTAAAGGTCGTAATTCCATTAGTTTCTAATATTGTCTCTTCTGCGGGCGAGAAAGGAGTATCAGAGCTAGGCATTGTTAATGTAATAACATTTTCTACAGGTAATACGTCCAATATCTTTTTTCCGTCTATTTTAGGTATTACATTATGTATAACTGTTATATTAACCGTAGATCTAGGCTCTAAGTTTTTTACAAAAAGTCTAGGTAATTCACCCTCTTCAATTTCACCTTTCTGCTCTTTACCATCTTTATCAACATATTTGTATGACATGTCAACATAATCATAAAGAAGATTCGATAAAGAACCCCAGTCTACTACAGCAGAAGTAGGAGAATACATTATTTTAGGAGAGCTGATCACTAGCGAATTTTTATCACTATCTGTAAATGGAATTATCGCAACCTCTTGGGGTACAGATTTGTTTTCAAACTCGTCGATTGTGTAAATATAGAAACGATACAGTTTTGACGATGTAAGATTTCCTATATTCAGCCATGATGCTAGTGTGTCAATGACTAATTTTTCATTATCATATTCCACAATAGTCTTCTTGGCTTTACCCATTACGATTTCACTAGCCGGTATTCTTCCAGCCTTCAACAGGTCTATTTCGACCCTGTTATATCCAATGTAACCGACTACTGTATCGAACTTGGCCGGATATATGATCTCTCCTGCATAATCATTGAGCGTGTCATACATTCCATCACACGAAGTCGATAGTGCCATTATTGCAACAAAAGGTAATAAAATATGCCTTATATATTTATACATAACTAATCGTTTTTTATTATTTCGCTTTTCTACCATAAAGTGTTATTTCTGACAGACAGTTTGCATCTTCAAGTGTATAGTTTCCGTTAAAACTTTTGAGAGCTTCGTATCTGAACCAACGTGTAGGTTTAGTATATTGAGGTTCTTCAGGGAACATGTATGCCATATCTCCAGCTTCTCCTTTTTTAACAAACTCAATCTCGCTTAATCCTACAGGAACAGGGATTTTGTGTTGAGAAACATACACCCATTCACTAGTATCATCATCCCATATATACATATTGTACATACCTACATTTTCGCTTTGATAATATTGTCCTCTGTTAATATTATCAAGACCTCCAGAGTGTCTTTGTATTGTTATGATACGGCTCAGTTCGTAATGATCACCCAAGTCTATCATGACATTCCATGGCATATTTCCATCTTTACTATCCCCTGTGCGTCCTCTGGAATTAGTATGTAAGAAGTTTAGATTATCTCCTCTGTCTATTACTCCATCAATAACTTTAGTAGTTCGTCCTTCATGTCCGTTACCAAAACACATTGGAACTCCTCCTATCATCGTTGCGGTTTCAGGTAAGACCCATTTTCCCTTAGGTACTTCCTGATCTTCATATAGAGATACTTGTCCCATAGGCATTATATCTGTAATATTTCCATAGTTATCTTCAACTTGTATGCTTACATCTACAGGCTCTGAAGGTGAAAGGAACAGATTTTCAACAAACCTTCTGTCTTTCTCCAGATTTGAAGAAAATACAGTTGTATAGCTTCTATCTTGACCATCTTTCGTATACTTATAATAAATATATATATTGATGTTCTGCTCCAATTCATTGGTCCAGTCTACCATTAGTGAACTAAATCCCGGTTTTACAAACAGATTCTTAGCAACTCTGGTAAATGCAGGCTCAAGAGGCGTTACTCTTACAATAGTCGGTTCTGATTTCTCTCCGGCCCTATTAGTGGTGTATATTTTGATGTCGTGTTCTTCCTGATCAGGAAGTCCGTAAATATCTAATGAATCGACATAATAGGAAGCCGAAAATCTAAATGTTTTATTTTTGCTGTTAGTATATTCTGCATTAATACTCAGTAAATCTTTGGAATCCGGTACGGTATAATGAAATCTCGCTCCTCCATATAAAGGTTCGTAGGTGATATTCTCTACCGGTTTCGGCGCCTCCGAAGCCCCGCTTTCAGGAATGTATCGGCCTTCTTCTTTACAGGAAAAAGTAAAAAGAGAAACCGCCATTATAAGTAAATAAAATAATATATTAGTTTTCATACACATTGTATTAAATGTTGATTAATTACCATCCAGGGTTTTGGATTAAATTACCATTTGTATTTGTCTCAGCGAGCCATATTGGCCACAAACAATCTGTTATTGTGAATTTTCTAGCCTCTTTCACTTGCAATACGAAGAAGGTAGCAGCATTCGTTCCAGTATGATTCCATCCTCTTATTGGTGCAGAAAACTCACTGACAGCTTTTTTGTATCTTACCATATCCCAGTATCTGCTGCCTTCGAACGAAAGCTCAATACTTCTTTCTCGTAAAATAATATCACGCATGCCTTCTTTTGTTTTGTGATAATTTACAGTTTTTGCAAGAGTTGCATCTGACCATACTGCTTCAACATTCGGAATACCAGCTCTTTTGCGTATAACATTTATAGCATCCCAAACTTCCTGATCAGGCGCATTTTTGATTTCGTTCAATATTTCAGCCTTCATAAGATACAGATCGGCTAAGCGAATCAAAGGATAAGGGAAATTAACTACCCGTTGCCAGGCTCCGGACATATTTTCAGGGTGTACGAATTTTTGGAATGCTATACCTGTTGCATAAAAGTCTGTCGTATGTTGAGATGAATTATAGCCACCTTCCGTATTCATGAAAAACTGCGAATTTATCCTTACACTATGACCTCTCCAATATCCTCCGGTAATTCCCAAATTGGCATAGAAACGAGGTTCACGATTCAAGTATAGATTAATAGTTTCCATGCCCGGTTGCATATATCCTCTTAACTCAGTATATTCTGCTTCCGCTGCTCCGGGAGTTTTTACTATTTCATGTATTTTATCATATTGGTATGTCAAATCCTGATCTATAGGCAATCCATTTTCTGTGTAATATCTTTCGGCTACCTGATAAGTTGTTCCCAGCCATTGCCATGAGAATTGAGGCGTATTTACTACTCCTCCGCCATAGCCTTCAGGTAATCTCATATTGGCCGCATGGCCGATAGCGCCTTCACTATAATAATCTATGTTGGAAAGTCCCCAGATTAATTCTTTATTCCAAGGATCGCATATAACCATCCGTAGATCATAAAGAGTTTTCATCTTATCCGGATTGGCAATAGCGTCTTCTCTATCATATGGATATGGATCTTTGCTGTATTCATAGATACTAATACCGAACATCTTACAAGAGTCTATAGCTGCGTTAACGGCTTTTAAGGCGTCATCCCATTTCTCCTTTTTATATTCTAAAGGGAAAAACGGTTGTCCGTCATGGTCGTTAAAATCTCCAAAATACTCCATATTACCATTAAAGAAAGGACTGGCTCTGAACAATAGAATTCTGGCTTTAATTGATCTGGCAACTAGTTGATCTACTTGTCCTGCATTGATCTCTTTAGCTTTTACTGATAAATCAGGGATAGCTTCCTCTATCAATTTCAGAATATAGTCGAAGCAAAATTCAACCTTTTTTCTTGGAAGGAATAATTCTTCATTTGTGCTATCTGCTGTTACCATGGCTTCAGGAATAACTATCGGCCCATATTTCTGTACCAACAGAAAAAGATAATATGCCTTCATGAATTTTGTCTGTGCCTTCCAGTCTTTGATTTCTACTTCATCCATATCGCGAACTCTGTCTATATTTGCCAGAAAGATGTCGGCTTGCCTGATACCTCTGTATAAACTCTTCGCTCCGCTATCGTGTCCTCCAACACCATTTTCCCCATCATATTTTCCCAGCCAAGAGTCAAGCATAGGTTTGTTTTTGGATTGTAAGCCGCGCATTATTCTTATTCCTCTTAATTGGCCTAGACTTTGACTTACATCGGCATCCTGACGGCCTATGTATTCATCTCCCATCAGCCATGTAGATTGATGGGTTTTGTCATCCTGAGGCATATAATTATACACTTTTGCAAGCGCGTTGAAGGCAGATTCTCTTTTCTGAAATATACTTTCAAGCTCTAATGTGTTATCGGGAACAACATCCAGGTAATCTTGACACGATAAGATAGATATACTTAAAAATATAGAAAACAATATTTTATAAATCGATTTCATATTCTTTATTTTTTATTATTAAAGTGAGATTTGAACACCTATGTTAAATCGCTTGTTAGGTGGGTATGCTAAACCGCGACGCCCCATTTCAGGATCCCATAGTTTGAACGAACTAAATGTCAGTAGATTTTCTGTACTAACATACAAACGTAAATTTTGGATGTTGTATTTCTTCAATGATGTGAAACTATAACCGGCTTCTATCTGTTTTACACGTAAGAAAGAACCATCCCGTAACCACCATGATGATTGCCTTGTGTTGTTTTCTAAAGTATTTACAGATAGACGAGGCCAGAAGGCATAAACGTTTGGATTTGTTTCGCTCCAATAGTCTTCTGCCACCATAGAGAGAGCATTTCGTCTGTTTACAAACGGTGCAATTCCTTCGTCATTATCATCTCCTCCACCAACGCTAGGGTTAATGAAGAATGATACTCTGGCATTTCCTTGCAAAAAGAAAGAGAAATCGAAGTTTTTGTAGCCGGCTGAAAGTCCGAAGCCATATTGTACTTCGGGAACAGTAGGGAAACCTAACGGCACTCTGTCATTATCATCGATAACACCGTCTCCGTTGATGTCTTTATATTTGATATCTCCCGCCATGTATTGATCGAAATTTTGTTTCGGAGAATTTTTTATTTCCTCTTCGTCAACAAATAAGCGTTCTGCGACCAATCCCCATTGTTGATTGATATTGTGTCCTTTGCGTTTTAAATATTCATCAGGGTAGTTCTTTTCGTCTAACTCTACAAACTCATTTGTTGCATAAGTAAAGTTACCGCGTCCGGTCAACCATAGGTCTTGATTGAAAAAATGTTGATAGTCGATAGATGCATCCATTCCTGATGATTTCACGCGCCCGACATTTCCACTAATCTTAGCTTCAAGTCCGGCTGTGGCAGGAAAGTTTTCTCTTTTCATATAGATTTGCTTCCTATCCTCACCGAAAAAGTCTGCCTGAACTTTTAACGCATCTTTCAAGAAACCGGCTTCAATACCAATATTTCTTTTTGTTGAAACTTCCCAAGTGATATTAGGGTTTGCATAACGATTTATGTTATATCCATAATAGTAATTCATAAATGAAGTACCCCAACGATATCCATCATTAAGGACGCTGCTACCCATTTGTACATCTGATAAATAGAAGAATCTATCGCCTCTACCTGCAATAGCGTCATTCCCTACTTTTCCGAGACTGGCCTTAAATTTCAAACTACTAAAGGTCTTATTATTTAGCTTCTCCCATATTTTTTCGTTCGAAACCATCCATCCCACAGCTACAGAAGGGAAGAATCCATATCTTTTGGAGCCCGAGAATTTTTCAGAACCATTATATCCGTATCCTAACTCCAAGAAATAGCGGCTATCGAAGTCGTAGGTTAGACGTCCCGAGTTGCCCATGTTCTTTTCAGGTAAAGTTTCATAAATGGAAGTACTTTGTCCGGTTGTTAGAATATTTTCTTCCATCCTGAAAACGGTCATCGCTCCAAAGTTATGTGACCCGAATTTATTACCCCAAGTGAAAAGGGCTTCAAAGTACGTTTTTTGGTCAGAGTTACGGACAGGCATAACATCTCCCAGATATGGATTTCCTGTTGTCGGGTTTAAAGGGAATAGTGTGTATTTTTCTGTAATTTGGTCATAATCTTGAAGCTCGTAGTAGTAAGGAGCGTATCCTCTACCGGCTGCATATTTGTTCCATACTCTTGTCGATACAGTCAATTTAGCAGTTAAGCCTTTTGTTATAAAACCTAGATCCTGAGTCAAAGCTCCCTGTGCCGAAATTATACTTTCATCTCTGTTCTCATACCCATTGATCATAAAAGCGTAAGGATTTCCTTTTAAGGATCCGGATGCAAAAGTGTTTCCGAATAAAATATGGTCTGCATACATGTTTTTTTCATCTGGTTCAAAATATGCAGGGAAATCTACAGGATTGGAATTCATCATCAGGTTATATAAGTCTTTAGTTGAATTCAGTGGTCCTGTATAACGTTCGAATCTACCTTGTATCCTTGTGTCTAAAGTGGTAGTAGGGGTCAGCTTAAAGATAACATTGGTTCTGACATGTATACGGTTTATATTTATATTATTACTGAAATTATTTCTATTGTCTACATTCAATAACCCTGTTTCGTGGTCGAATCCTCCCGCTACATAATATGTAGCGACTTGGCCTCCTCCCGATACGTTTATGTTCGCTTTCGTATTGAATGTTTCTTGTTTGAATAATTCATCATACCAGTTTACATTCGGATAAATCATCGGATTTAGACCATCTACGGTCGATTGTATTTTTTGTCCGGAATAATATGCTCCTAAAGTTGGGTCTCTTGTTATTCGGGCTTCATTATACAATTTCATGTATTCTACACCATCTAAAAATTGAGGTGTTCTTGTTGGTTTAGCCATATTGAAATCAACTCTGGCACTTAATTTCACGGGCCCTTCTATCCCTGATTTAGTGTTGACAATGATGATACCGTTGGCTCCACGGGCTCCGTAGAAAACCGTAGCTGAGGCATCTTTCAGGATAGAAAAACTTTCTATGTCGTCTGGTTGTAAGCGTGCAAGGTCGTCTGTAGTAGCCTCAACATTATCTATTAATATGAGAGGGTTTGCTTTATAACCAAAAGTGGTGACTCCACGCACAAAAAACTGAGCATTGTCGGCTCCTGGTTCTCCTGTCGTTTGATAAGAAATCAATCCAGGAATTCTACCGGCCAAAGCGGCTGTAAGGTTACTGGCAGGAATCTGTAGATCTTTAAGATTAACAGTTTCGATAGAGGCTATCACACTTTCTTTTTTCTGAGTACCGAAAGCAACTACGGTTACTTCATCTAGTTGATTTTCGTCGATGTACATTATTATATCAAGTACATTTCGGTTTCCAACAACTTCTTTTACTGTTTTGTAGCCCATTAGGCTAAACGTGAGAGTGTCACCTGTATAGGCCGAAATTGTAAACTCCCCATCCTCATTGGCAAATGCACCAACATTTGCAGACTGACCCGAAGCAACTACTGTAGCCGGTATGGGAGAGTTGTCTGCACCGTCTCTTACGATACCTGATATCTGCTTTTTTGTGTTTTGAGCAAAGGCAAGTGTGCAGGATAGAAGTAAGAACAATGTTCCAATTAGTTTAAACTTCATAAGTGTTATTTTTTTAGAATTAATTTGAGGTTAATAACAAAATTTATCTACTAGAGATATTTCATCTTTTTAGATGTTGTTATTGTTTTGATTTTGAATTGGGTTTTAAGGTTCTATAGGCATTTATTCATTCGCAAATTGGGTTTTAGGATTAATAATAGAATTGATATTTTCTGGGGTATTTATTCTAATAGAAAATAACTTGGGCTTTTGATATGGGTGGTATATGGCAAAACAAGCGTGTGAAATGTAGAAAAATTACATTTCATACGCTTGTTTCTTTCGTATGTAAATTTTATATATTGTACTAACGAATAAAGCTTGGCTCTATGTCTCCGTGGTAGTTTATAATATATATATTTATATTCTCTCTCTCTCTCTCTCTCTCTCTCTCTCTCTCTCTCTCTCTCTCTCTCTCTCTCTCTCTTCATCCTCGTTTTCCTCTTTAAACCATTAACTTGCATCTCTCATTTATTCTTCTTTCCTGATCTATTCTACTTCTCATCTTGGCCTCTCCAGTCTAACCTGCCTTCTTCTATTTTCTTTCCTCTCTTTCCTTTTCCATTCTCTCCACTTCTATCTATCTATCCTCTACTCTCCTCCACCCACACTCATTATCGTGTTTCTCATCCCAGCTTCCACTATACTGCTCTCCCTTTCCCTGACCCTCCCCCCTCCCATCCCAACTCTTCACCATCCAACCATTCTGCAGAAAAAAACTCCCCCCACCCCTGCTCCCTTGTGTCTTCCTTCTGTCCACCTGCCTGACCCCACTCGTATCCCGCCAACCCACCACCGAATCATTCATGAGGTGGCGTGGCGTGGCTGGTAGTGGTGGTAGTCGTGGTGGTTGTAGTGTACGAGTAGACAGGCGGATGGCAGAATCACAACCATTTTATTATAGAAGAGGGCATCTCGTACGATTTTCTCCCTTTGTCTTTTTCGTCCGAATATCAAAAGTATTCACTAAAATCAAAATATATTTATTTACTCGCGCCCCGGAAATTTCAGTTGAGTCAACCCTGAGTACGGAAGCGTAAAACTGCACGGCCAGCATTCCTACAGCTTTACTCATGAACGTTTAGGTCACTCACCACCCATATGACTCACCATGACTCGTGTGAATTGGACTGACTGGTGATGATGAACTAACACTACTGTAAGCATTATACTTGTTCTGAAATCACTAGAATACAAAGGAACTGTACACGGGCAGGTACTCGTGTTGTGGTAGTAGTGGTAGTGGTATGATGGTGGGCCTTGGGGTATAGTTAAGGATATGGCTAGGAACCGGTAATTATAGTAGTGATGATGATGATAGAGAAAGAGACGCTGGTCGTGGCTGTAGTGATGCGAGTGGTGGTGTTGTGGATAGTTGTGGTGACGGTGATTGTAGGTGAACATATTTCCTCTCTCACATTTCACAACACCACTTCTTATGTTTGTATGTACAGTAC
This sequence comes from Dysgonomonas sp., assembly GCA_047972895.1. Classification (GTDB taxonomy): domain Bacteria; phylum Bacteroidota; class Bacteroidia; order Bacteroidales; family Dysgonomonadaceae; genus Dysgonomonas. The sequence goes on along the minus strand of JBKEBA010000060.1, from coordinate 2,253 downwards.
AACTCACTCGCACTGCCACAACTTGTACCAACTCGACCAATCATCCTTCACCTACCTTCCCCCATCCTTTATTTCTCCTTCCTTCCCTTAGTTCATTATTCTTACCTACGTTCCTCATCCTTCCATCTACCCTCTCTCCCTTTCCCCTTCGTTTCCCTCTTTCACATCTCTCTTCATACATTGCTTTGTAAATCCTTCCAACTCCACTCCTTTCCCTCCACCTTCCCCTTCCCCCTGACCCTCACGTCCCGCGTCCCTCACCTAGCCCCCCCCCTACCCCTTCTCATACGTACCATCCCACCCCCCTTTCCCTCTCCATGACCCCGAACCCCTGGTCACAGAACACGACGGTCCAATGCAAATTTAATTGTATTTAATATTCGCGCAAAAGTTCGCGACATAACTCAAATCTTTCATCGACACGCTAAACCAAAACGCAGTCAAATTTAACAAGGACCCAGTCCCCATACTCATCTCCCCTCCCGTCCCAACCCCTCCCTACCACCATTCCTTCCCTACTATTCCCCTCCCCCCACCGCAATGTCTCCCCCACCCTTCCCTTCCTCGCCTCAAAAAATACCAACATGAGGTACAGGATGGAAGGGAAGGAGGGAAGTAGAGAGAAGGGGGAAGGAGGGAAGGGGAGAAGATGGAGTAGAGGGGGGGGGATGTACAGAAGGAAGGAGTGTAGAGGGAGATAGCGTGAAGAAAGAGAGAAGTATAAGGAAGAGGGACGGAGGAATGGAGAGATGGAATAGTAGAAGAGATGAAGAGGCATTAGAAAAACAAAGAAGAGAAGATATCCGAGGGAGGAAGGGGAGGAGGGGGTGGCGGAGGAGAAACGGAGAAAACAAGGGAGGAGACAGAAAGAGACACATGGAAAGAAGGGATAGAAATAAAGAGTGGAGAAGGAAAGAGACAAGAAAGGAGGTACTGGTAGAGGGGAAAGAGATAGAGAAGAAGGATCAGAGAGAGGAGAGATCCGCGGAGGGAGAGGAGGATAGGAGAAGGAAGGGCCTGTATGAGTTGCCGGTGAGTGTATTTCCTAGGACCACACTACAGTACACACGACAACCAAGGGGCCAGAGGAACACAACCCGGGAAGGTCAACCAAACTATACACTCAGAACTCGACTCAAAGTATATGTCAACTGAAAACTGCAACAACCATTTCCTGATCCATTTTAACACATTACCATAACGTAAAATACCACAAAAACCCTGCAAAAGAACTCAGAAGTGTCCTTTACCTCCTCCTCCTTCTCCTCCTCCCGTGGCCAGCCCTGAGGGAAGGCTGGTGAAGGAGAAAGGACGGGGAGGGCAATTTTAGCTTGATAACGATAAAAAAGAGGGGTTATTTCACTCCTCCCCTCCCTCTACTTTATATCCCTTAACCCTTCTCCTCCTCTGAGTCCTTCTCCTCCTGCCACCCATCAGCCTCACCCACCAATCACTCTCACGTGTTTCCTTTCTCTTCTCTTCGTTCTCCTCAGCACCCTCACCTCACCCTCTCCTCTCCCTCACTACACCATCCTTCTTCCACACATTTGTCTTTTATAATAGTTCTGCACTCACTCATCTTTCTCACACAAATTCTTTCAATCCCTCTATTTTTTATTCCCCTAAAAAATATGATAATAGTAATTTGCCACTTCACATCCCACATTTCGTCCCTACTTTTACTCATCTGACATACCTCATATCTAACCTACACTTTCCCTCACTCACTCTACTCAACACCTACATGTTGTCCTATCATTATTAAATTCTCATTCCATTTTTCCTCCCAAACTCTCCACAAATACACATCCTCCTTACTCACTCCTCAGACTTTCCCTTACGTCACCTCACTGCACCAAGAAGGCATCATTTTTATATCTGAATACAAATACTCAAACCACTACACTCCACGACTCGGGTCTAATATGGCAGGATCATCCACACCATGGAAGTGATATCTCCATGGCCCGCACAGTGTAAACATTTATGTATACTGAACTTATAAATACTCAGGGTGTATCATGACAGAAGGACCCAATAGGAACTCTGAGTCATGTACGGTACAGAAGTAGTGGTGGTGGTGATGGTGGTGGTGGGAAAGAGTAGTTACTCAGAGAGCTAAAGGATGATTGTGTGCAAGAGTGAGTACAGAGAGGTTGTGTTTGTGAGGGTAATAAGAGTGCAGTGACGTCAGGTTGAGTAGTGGAGTGTGACAAGGCTGAGGTCTCTGGAGTGTGTGTGAAAATGAGTGCT
>JBKEBA010000040.1:0-41645 GCA_047972895.1 Dysgonomonas sp. | reverse complement strand
ACTCTCGATCGAACTATCCGTTTATTGATAGGCCTGTTGGCTTTGGCGGTAGGACTTTATTTTTTGTATATACTGAAAGGTGTGTTGCTGCCTTTCCTTGTGGCGTGGTTGTTGGCTTATATGCTGAATCCTCTGGTGCGTTTTTATCAGAAGAGATTGAGGCTGGCGCATTCATTGGCCGTTATTCTTACTTTGCTTTCGGTAGCAGGATTTATAACGTTATTGGGTTTTATTTTTCAAGTTATCGGATGAATTTTCCCGTTAGGGAAAAGAAAACCCCTGTTTTCAAACAGGTATTAACGCAAAAGGATTTATCCTTTTACCTTTCAACCTGCGGAACTTGTTCCGTAGTATTTGAGTTTAGTTCCTCTTATCGAAAACGAGATATGGCAAATCAACAGTTTGATAGCGACGTATGATTTATCATCGATCAGCCAAAAAGGTATTCCTATAAATGTGGCAGACGTTATCAGCCGTTATATAGACTATAAAGAATTGCAGGAAACACTTACGAAAGATAATCTGGTAGAGATATTTCAGTTTCTGGGGCCTGCGGTAGAATCATTGTTCTCAGGTACATTATCTTTTCTGCTTGGTCTTACGGTTGTATTTATTGTCTTGTTATATCTGATTTTTATTTTGCTTGATTATGATAAGATAAACGAATTGTGGCGATTTCTTATCCCTCCTAAGTATCGTGCTGTTGTGGGACGCATAACATTGGATGTAGAAAGTAGTATGAATCGTTACTTCCGTCATCAGGCTTTTATATGTCTTATTCTGGCAGGATTATATGCCACGGGTTTCCAGATAATAGGTTTGCCGCTGGCTATAATGTTCGGTATTATTGTAGGGCTTGTCCATATGATACCATATTTGCAGGTTATCACATTCCCTCCCGCTATTTTGCTTTGCTGGTTGAGGGCTTCGCAGACTCATGAGAGTTTCTGGGGTATGTTGGGGTTAGTTGCATTGGTATATGTGATTGTGCAATGTATTATGGATTTATTTCTTGTTCCTCGCATTATGGGTAAAGCTATGGGACTGAATCCTGCGATAATATTGCTTTCGCTTTCGGTATGGGGATCATTGCTTGGCATAGTTGGCATGATTATAGCGATTCCATTAACCACCTTACTTTTGTCATATTATAAAGAGTTTATTACTTCGGCTGAAAAAATGCAGGCGGCAGAGAAGACTCAACAGAAGATACCTTTTGACGAGAGTTGAGGGTGAATGATTTTTTTGTACCTTTACACCTCTTTATAGAACATAAAACAGATAGAAATAATGCAATTAACAGCGAAATTGATTCAAGTGCTTCCCGTGCAGACAGGTATGGGAAAGAATGGAGAATGGAGAAAACAGAATATTATACTGGAAACAGACGGCATGTATCCGAAGAAGGTATGTGTTACACTCTGGGGAGATAAAATAAACGAATCTGTACTTCAGATAGGAAATATTATAGATGTATCGTTCGATGCAGAAAGCCGCGAATATAATGGAAACTGGTATACCGACCTTCGCGCATGGAAGATAGAACCCGCCGGAGCAGGTGCTTCTGTTCCACCTCCCGCATACGGAGGACAAGGTCAGCAGGCAGCGCCATCGGCTCCTCCTGTCGATTTTAGTGGAGGCGATGGGGATGATCTTCCTTTCTAGACGGATTTTTGAAGCTAAATGTTTGTCTGTCAAAAAATAAGTTTTATCTTTGCACCTCGTTAAATTAATTTATAAATAATTACGTATGTATTTAGACTCAGCTAAAAAGGAAGAAATCTTCGCAAAGTACGGAAAGTCTAACACTGATACTGGCTCACCTGAAGCGCAGATAGCATTGTTTTCATACCGTATTTCGCATTTAACTGAACACTTGAAGTTAAATAAGAAAGATTATAACACTGAAAGATCACTAAGACGCCTTGTTGGTAAACGTCGCCGTTTACTAGACTATCTGATAGCAAATGATATCGAAAGATACCGTGCTATCATCAAAGAACTAGGCATCAGAAAGTAATCTTTTGTGCGAGAAAAATTATGAGGAGATTGTTTCTTTTTTAGAGACAATCTCTTTTTCTTTGTTAATCATTAATAACGAGCTACATGGAAAAGCTGACCATTATCAAAGTTGGAGGGAAAATTGTAGAAGAGGAGCAGTCTTTAAAGCAGCTGTTAGCCGACTTTTCGAAAATAGAAGGGTATAAAATATTAGTGCATGGAGGAGGTCGTTCTGCAACACGACTTGCTGATCGCCTAGGGATAGAAAACCGAATGGTTAACGGACGCCGGATAACCGATAGGGATACACTGGAAGTGGTGACGATGGTTTACGGAGGACTTGTCAACAAGAATATCGTTGCAGGTTTGCAAGCTTTGGGAGTGAATGCTCTGGGGTTGACAGGTGCAGATTTAAACCTGATCCGTTCCGAAAAACGTCCGGTGAAAGATATCGATTATGGCTATGTGGGAGATGTAAAGGAGGTAAATGTAGGGGCTGTTTCGATGCTTGTCTCTCAGGGGATAGTTCCTATTCTTGCACCTTTAACTCATGATAAGGAAGGAAACATACTGAATACGAATGCGGACACAATAGCAGGAGAAACGGCAAAAGGATTGGCTGAGGTATTCGATGTCAGTCTGGTTTATTGCTTCGAGAAGAAAGGTGTATTGATGGACGAGAACAATGATGATAGTGTGATTCCTGAGATAAATAAATCCGACTTTGTCAGACTCACAGAAGAGAAAATTGTGCAGGGAGGAATGATACCAAAGCTGGAAAATGCTTTTGCCTGTATTGAAAACGGTGTAAAAGAAGTGATAATAACAAGTGCTGCGGAAATAGGAAGCAGTGGAGGTACACGTATAATAGAATAGTCTCTTATTGCAACATATAAGGTACGTGAAATCTTTTTCTATATTTGTATTTAGTTTAAGATAAGTATTTTGAAGTGATGTATTTTATAGTTCTAATTAAAACGAATAATTATGAAAACTACTATCAAGACAATTTTAATCACAGTTGCTTTACTTTTAGGCATTGGTGCAAATGCACAGAACAATCCTCTTGTTCTTGGTGTAAAAGCTGGTGTAAATCTATCTAATTTTAGTGGTAACGGCGCCGATGGAATGGATGCTAAAGTTGGTTTTAATGTGGGTTTAACAGTCGATTATGCCCTATCTGAGGAATTGTATTTGTTGTCGGGGCTGGAATTGACAATGAAAGGAGCAAAGGACAAAGGGTTTATATCTTTTACGGAACCAACACTAGGTACTGTCTCTTTTGAAGGAACAGAAAAAGATAATCCGATGTATCTTCAAATACCTGTACACCTAGGATATAAAATAGCTGTGATGGATGGGACTAAAGTTATACTTCATGCCGGGCCTTACGTGGCTTATGGTATTGGAGGGAAGAGTAAGGTAAAGGGGAGCGTAATCTCTGAAGATGAGGAGATTTTTATTGATACAGACTTTGACTTTTTTGGTAAAGACCGTGCTAAGAGATTCGATTTCGGATTAGGTCTTGGAGCTGGTTTCGAGTTTGGAAAGACAGCTGTTGGACTTGGTTATGACTTTGGCCTTGTTAATATGTTTGACAATAGTACCTATACAGTAAAAAATATGAATGCTTATCTGACTTTAGGATATAAATTTTAATAACATTGTATAACCAAGATATAAAGGAAGGTCCGAAAATTTTCGGACTTTCTTCTTTTATTATTGTATATGTTTGAATATAGAACGATAAAGTTCTATTTTTGTAAAAGACTTTATAAAGCTGATTATGTCCGCTCTAATTCATTATTTATGAAAAACGTAATAAGAATTTATTTGACAATATGTATGTTCCTGCCCGCATTAATTGTCAGTGCGCAGTATCGTCCTGTGACTTTTGGTATAAAAGGAGGAGTCAATGTTTCTAATTTTGCAGGAGAAGGGATAAAAGACTCTGACGGAAAGATTGGATTTACAGCAGGTATTCTGGTCGATTATAATGTAGATGAATTAGTTTTTGTGCGTACAGGACTCGACTTGGCAACAAAGGGCGCAAAGCATAAAGAGGCCGGGATAGAGTATACTTATAATCCCATTTATCTGCAATTACCTATCCATGCAGGGTATAAACTACCATTTACCAATTCGTTTAGTTGTTCTCTCCATGTAGGCCCTTACTTATCATACGGCATCGGCGGAAAGATAAAAAGTAAAGTAGTAGGAGGTGTTTCTGATGTAAAGGATAGTGATATTAACTTCTTCGGATCCAAAGAGGATGGGGGATTCAAGAAGTTTGATTTCGGACTAGGTCTGGGAATTGGTGCTGAATTTGGAAATGTGTTAATGGAATTGGGTTATGATCTGGGATTAGCAAACATCTCGTATATAGAGGATAATAAAGTGAAAAATATGAATGCTTATCTGACGTTGGGATATTGTTTTTGATGATGTTTACTTACCGATCTAGGTGGTAATTATTTATGAGATAGATAAATATGCAAGAAATAAATAAAAATTTTATATCTTTGCATCAATTACTTTACAAAATAAAAAGACATAAACCGAACAAAACATTTATGAAATCTATAATTAGAATTAATTTGATTTTAGCTCTTTTCCTATTGGGATTAGGGTTGAGCGCGCAGAATAACTATCATGAGAATAATTATTATTTCAGACAAAATAGTCCACGGGTTACTATAGGAGCGAAGGCCGGATTGAATATATCTGAATTGAAAGGGCATCCCGAAAATATGAAAAGCGATGTGGGTTTTAATGCCGGTATAGTTGTAGATTATAATTTCAATGCTAATCTATACCTATCTTCCGGACTTGAGTTCTATAATAAGAGGATAAAATACGATCATGGAGTATATAGCATACCAGGGTATGATATAGTTATCCCTTCTTCTTCGAAAAAAGCTATGTACCTTCAGGTACCGCTTCATCTCGGATATAAATTTTATGCTGCTGACATGTTTAGGATAGCGCCTCATGTCGGCCCATATGTTGCATATGGTGTAGGAGGAAGGATAGAAGTTGGCGAAGAAGTACATATAAATGGAGAAGTCATCGGTGTGAATGAATTTGTCAACAGATACCCCGGATTCAAGAAAGTGGGAGATACTTTCGGAGACTATGGATTTAAAAAGTTTGACTATGGTATCGGTGTAGGAATTCTATTCGAATACGACAGGGTAGGACTTGGAGTCAACTATGATTTCGGATTGAAGAATATCTCCAGAGGCAGTGATAAGATTAATACACGATCAGGATATGTAACCTTAGGGTATAAATTCAATTAAATCTCAAACGAGGAAGCCCGGTTTAACTGGGCTTCTTTATTTTTCAAGTTATCGGATGAATTTTCCCGTTAGGGAAAAGAAAACCCCTGTTTTCAAACAGGTATTAACGCAAAAGGATTTATCCTTTTACCTTTCAACCTGCGGAACTTGTTCCGTAGTATTTGAGTTTCAATTCTCATATACGAATTGGTAACGGAATCGTCCGTTGGGTGCAGTATCACCTTTGTCTATACACTCAATGATGTCACCGTTCGCAACCGCATTATCTATCCATTTGAAGGAGATAGAGAATTTCTTATCAGTGATATTCAGTGAAGATAATGGGATAGCCAGTTCCATCTCATTCCTATTTATTTTATAATTGATAACTGTCGCATCCTGCCAATTCCATCCACCTGAAGATTTTTGGAGGAAAGTTTCTTTATCATTCTTTATCTTATTGTTTATAACAAAGCTAAAACCTTCCCAATTTTTATTGGATGAATCATTTACTTCGATGAATAATCTCATCCAATTTTTATCGGTGTAAGGAGTGATATCAGCAACTGTTTTCACATAGAAGTAGATGTTCTTGCCATCGCATGATACTTTAGATTGTATGATATCGTTTCTGCCTGTATTATCCGAATAATTCTTTATTCTTCCCCACCCGGCATGGTTACGGTGGGTAATATCTCCGATATCATCGATATAAGTATTGTTTATTTTATTCCATTTATCTGTTTTCCCATCTATCTTCATTTTTGATTCTCTCTTAGATATAGGCATTGTGTTGACACCTTTAAATTTCCTGATGAAATCGGTCATTTGATAATAGTAATTATCTCCGAAACCTCCCTTCATAGGTTCAATATCGCGGCTATATTCCTCATTATATTGGTCAACAAAGTAAGTATCACCTTTTGTTATTTTTCAAGTTATCGGATGAATTTTCCCGTTAGGGAAAAGAAAACCCCTGTTTTCAAACAGGTATTAACGCAAAAGGATTTATCCTTTTACCTTTCAACCTGCGGAACTTGTTCCGTAGTATTTGAGTTTCTTCCCCAACATCTCACCTGCTGCACCGTTGGTGAATCTCATTGCTACCCACTCGTTCCATCCGGTTATGAATATAAATTCGGGGTCTATTTCTAAAGCTCGGTTAAATTGTTCGGCAAAAAACAAACCTTCTCCCGACTTGAAATCTTCCGGCTCAGGTTGTTTGCCATTATGAAAACTGCGCCCAATATTTGAAGTGGGGTGTGTGGCAGCACAAACCGAAACTTCTTCGGGTTTATCGGGACTTTCGTGCCATCCTGCTTTTTGAGGATAGAGATCTGCCCATGTCCATTTGTCCTTTCCATCGCCGAACCAATCCCATGATGAGGCAAACCAAGCATGGCGGATTGTAAAGAATTGGTGCATCTCGGGTGTAGTACCTTCGGGTGGGCATAACAACAGAGGTTTTCCTTTCCATTCGAACCAAAGGTCACGGAACAAATCCTTTTCATAAAACGAGGTGTAGAGCCGCTGAAGTGTTGGTTTTGGATTCGAATTTATAATAAAAGAGATTTGAGGTGTAGTGTTTCCTTCTTTTCTCATTCGGGTGTAGACTTCACAGATTCTAATCACCTGAGGTATATAGATTGCAGCGTTGGTAACGTCGATTATTATCACGTCTATTCCAGCGTCAGATATCATCTGTGCATGTTTGCGTATTATCCACTCGTCGTTTGGTAAATAATAACCCATATGGGGCTGCCCCCAGTAGTGGAAAGCATGTTCGGGACCGTATTGAGGATTGTCAGGATTCTCTAACAACATCTCACTGATGTCATAAGGGCTGACAGTGTCGGTGGGCGAAGCTTTCATAAGGCTTTCATCGGCTAAACCTGCCGAATGATGGTCGTATCCGTGAGCGCCTTGCCAGATGAAATAGAAGATACCTACTTTCTTATTGGTTCGCCGTTGAGGATAATCGTGATTGTCTATCTTACGCGATAGGGCATCTTGAGCAACCCATGTGTCTGAGTGAGCAGGTGTGTAATAAGATTGCGAAAATGATGTATTCACCGCTAAAAACGATATTATGAGCAGTAATATCCTATGTCGGGATTTAAACATATAGCATTTAGATTAAAAGGTTTAGTATTAGTTTAGATTAGATATGTTGAATGTTCTTTTACAAATTTACTAAACAAAAGATAATGATCTAATTACTGAATTGCTTTTCTGAGAGATAAAGTGGTTCTGTATCACATTTTTATCATAAATTACAATTCCGATGGCATTTTTTATAGTAAACAGTTATTTATCTCAAACTATCTCCGAATCTCGTTTATCGTTATTGCTTATCCAAATATTGGTTATTTCTCCGAATAGATATTTGCGATAATCGCTTGCTTCTTTATAAGCTTCGTTTATATAATCTTTAGCTTCTTGTGCGTAGAAATCGTCGAGGCAGGGGGTCGTAATTTGAGTTAATCTACATTCGAAAATCAGTCTGGCTTCTAAGAAAGAGGTATTACCTGAGGGGGTTTGAATACTTGTCAACTCTACTTCTTTCATTTTTTCGCTATCTCTTCCTGATTTACTTCCTAAGAAGAGCATTTGTTCCCGATATTCATTCGCGAAGTAAGATAGCGTATATGTCTGCTCTTTTTGAATCATTTCGAGCGTATAGCGATCTGACCGGAGAACGCACCAAGTGGTAGGTTTTTTGAAAAGCATACCTAAGCCGCCACCGCTACCTATCATGGAATTGCAGTGGCCTTCCTTGCCTGTAGTAATTACAAAAAAATCTTTTCCTACCAGTGTAAAAACGTTATCGCACATCTCCTCTGGAGATATTTGTTTGAATAATTGATTAAAATTGATAGATGTTGAAAGCTGTTTCATCTCTTGATGATTTATGTGATTTGTTGTTTATTATTCTACTGCTATTTTAAAGTAGATGCTCATATTATTTAAGATAATATAGAAGCATTTTTACTCAACAAATGTAATTAAATACCTTCATAAAAATGAAGATGTAACTAAATCAAAAAGATGGTTATAAGTAAAATTTGAGACCGATAAATATTCTATAAATTATTTATCAAATGGCTGATATTCAGATCATTTACCTTTATTGTAATCCTATTTATATTCATAATAAAATAAAATTGGGTTAGTGTCGTCCGGTAATTCTTTTATTTTTCAAGTTATCGGATGAATTTTCCCGTTAGGGAAAAGAAAACCCCTGTTTTCAAACAGGTATTAACGCAAAAGGATTTATCCTTTTACCTTTCAACCTGCGGAACTTGTTCCGTAGTATTTGAGTATTTCAAGTTTTGGTAAATCCGGATTTACTTTATTGTCTTTCACGCGAGATAAGAGTTCTGTTGTCTCGTCGGTATGTATATAGGCGAACATCCCTTGGTCATCTCCACATGCGAATTTAAGAGGTACTGATTCTCCAAAACTTAAATATGTAAAATCATCATAAAAACTTCGATGTACTCTGGCTCTATTATTTTTAATATCATATATAACACTGAATACTTCCCATTCTTTTCTATAGTCGAAGAGAATAATATTTTCTGTTTCAATGTAACTCAACAAGAATGATATTTTATCTATCTCCGACAACTTAAGTAAGGCATCTGAAGACATTAAATCAACTTCTCCAAAATCTTCTCTTCTTATAAGATCTTTGCTTTCCAATGTAAAGTAAGGTTCAATACTTTCACCTACCGAATAAACTGTATTTGACAAATATGGTATATATTTAGGAGAAGAACCTGTACGGGAATAAAAGTAACTTTCTCCTTTTAAAATTATACGTTGCCATCCATTATTATTGGAGACGGAAAGCCAGTTTTCCATTACCTTGCCATTAGATGGGTCTATGGTCTTAATCAGACAGCTATCTATATTTTCGTTAGTCCTGTATGATTCGAAATCGGCATATATTTTTTTATCAATATATTGAATATGCGCAGATCGTCCATCCATCTCATTAATACTTATTGATGATACATACTCACCGTTGAGTTTATATTTATTAATTTTTAGAGACTCATCATCAATAAGAAAAATCATGCCATTCTCCCGATCAAAGGTGAAATCTGAAACAGATGAATACTCGCCCGGGCCTCCTCCTATACGGCCTATTCGCCTCACAAAATTCCCTTCCATATCGAAAACAAAAACGCCTCGTCCAATCCTTATATCCAATATATATATTAAATCATTGAATACCTGCATGCCATCTATATTACCTATAAGGCAATTATCCTTTGTTTCCAATATTATAGGTCTAATACTTTTGAAAATAGATGAAAGTCCTAAAACCCCTTCTTTCTTTATGTCGTCAACATTGATGGTATATTTACTTTCCATCGAAGGCCGCTTTATACCACTTTCTTTACATGAAAGAAGAAGCAAAAAGAAAACTAAACTGAAAATACTGTATTTCATAATTGTATTTATATTTATAGAATAGAACTAAGAATTGAAGAATTTCTTCAATTCTTAGTTAATTACAGATTAGTTATTTTTTACTACAATTCAATTTGGTTTTATCAGGGTCTTTAGCTGCCTTATTTCCCATACAGTCTATTACTGCTCCTTTTTTATGTCCAGAAAGACCTTCGCATTGGCCTCCACTATTTCCGGTGCAAGAACATTTATGTTTATCTACCCAGATAGTATAACCCATACTCGGACAAACTACTTTAGTTGATTCAGAACTTTGGCTTGTTGTACATGGACCTGACCCTCCGCTTTCGATGTCTGCTAATGCCTCGATATTAGCCAGACTTAATAAGGAATAGTCCTTAGCTTCTGTATTAATATTAAAATTAAATGCTGCCATAGCTAGGGAACTATTCTTTCAATTTTTTCATTTGAAGGAGTAATATCTTAAACTTAATCGGATGCAATCTTATATTTTAAAATGATAGGGTTAGAATTTTCATGTATATTTAGATTTTTCAATTCATGTATTACATTCTCATTTATTAATTCATTTTTTATAAGTTCCTTTAACTGTTCATACTTATATGGTTGGATGACATTATATACATAAGAAGAATCTGAATAATGGAAATCAGGTAAGATGGTATTCATTATATCTTCTGTAAATACTAAGTCATCCAAAAATATGTTGGTCATTTCTGAACTTTGCGAATCTTTGTCAAAAAATAAGAACTGAATAATATTTTTTTTGAAATATGTGAAGTATATATATTTGCCAAACTCCGCATAGTTATTTCTACTATAAATTTTGTTTTTAAAGGTTAAATTAGAATATACATTTTCAAAAGAGTCTTCCGTCTCATCGTTAAGGTCATTTGTTGTCAAAATATCCCGCCCTTTAATTGCTAAATATGGTTGGACTTTATTTGAGGTTATTTTTATTATTGTATCAGATAATAATTGGTTCATTAAAGCATATTCGTTCACCTCTGAGATAAAAAGCTCTTGCTCTGTAAAATATATTTCATTCCAACCCTTATTATAATTGACAGGTTCTAGCCAGCATAAATTTCTTTTACCTGATTTTAAATCAATGCTTTGAAGTGCAAAATTAGCGGGATATCCCGGAGGGAAATATGCATCTAGATACATAATGGAATCTACTTGTTGAAGTCTGAAACTTTTAGTTAGATCGTCTTGAATTCTAATAGAATTTATAAATTCTCCGTTGTTAATATCATACCAATTTATTTGTTGTTTTTGGTTGTCTAATGTGTAAATTATATTTTCTGTTCTGTCTATTGTGAAATCTGAAATATTACTATATTCCCCAGGACCATCACCTCTCATACCGAATTTCCGAATAAACCTACCCTCATTGTCGAAAAGATACACTCCTTTTGCATATGTTCGGTCAAGGACAATGAACATATCTTTATGGTTGACTAATTTGTTTATCTTACCAATAAAGGAAGCTTCGCTGCTTTCTAATTCAATAATATCAACCGATGAAAAAAAATCTGAAGTGAATATTTTACTTTTGGTATTTAGTTTATCAAAATCGATAATGAATAAATCTTCATTAGGCGAGGTTTGTGTCACTTTAATCTCGTTAAGAATATCCTGATTTTTTTTTGAGGAATCAGAGCAGGATGTTGCAATAAAAGTAAAACATAAACATAAACATAAAAGGTTTCTCATATTGTTATAGTGAATTAATGAGGGCAGAGATGCCCTCATATTTGTTTAATACTAAGATGATATTAACTACATCCTGAAATATTAGTCATATCCAATGTAGAACTAACATTTCCGTAACAGTCGTAGTATGTTGAAATATAGCCTGGATAGCACCACGAAAGTAATCCATTGTTACATTCACGCGTTGCAACAGATACACGTTTTGTATATCTGCCGTCACAGTAAAAGGACTCTGTATGAGTATCAGAAGTATATGTTGAACAATTCCAAGGACGACTACCGCTGCTTTCACTCTCAGCCAATGCTTCAATATTGATTAAACGTAGAGTGGTAGAATCTAGATCATGGCTATTGCTCATATTCAAATTAAATACAGTGACTGTAGCAATAATAAACACTACTATTCCACCAATTATTTTCTTTTTCATTTATAATTAAATTTTAGTTTTAAAATCGTTTAGTTGTTTTAACTGTATATATCATTTCAACAGTTGGAAATCGCGTAGATTTTAAATTCTAATAATTACCTTTGTCATAGCCTCCTTTCTTTTTAGAGAGGAAGTAGGGCGGACACGATTGTCGTATCTTTTGCGAGGTTGGACAATTCTCCGCCCTTTTTTCCTCAATTATTTATATTCATATAGGGATAAAATTTAGACTCTTAATCTGTTTTCTTTTTATTAAAACTACTTAAGTCGAAATTTTGAAATACGAGTATTAGCTTTTAGTTGTTTCTATATACCGATAGAAAGGATGATTTTAAGCTAAGTTCAGAAGGTTTCTGATTCCTATTATGCCATTCAAAAGAGTAGTGGGTGCATAATAGAAATATTTCATGGGCAATTCATTGCAGTAAATATACTTGAATTTAACATTTCCTCCAAGGGTTTTGTTAAAAATTATTCTATTCTTTTTATGTTACTTTGAAATTCTCATTTTTTAATTCTTCTTTTAACTTGATGAATCTAGGTATTCGGTTAGCCTTGTTATCTTTTTCATTTGGATTTATCTATATAAGAAGTATAAATTAAAATCCGAATTATTATGGCAAAATACAGTCTGCGGCTTGTCAGGGAAATAGCCGCCCTTGTGGAAGAAGATACCTATACTATATCAGAGATATGCAATATGATGCGTATCAGCAGAAAGACATTCTATGAATGGAAAGCACGGATACCTGAGTTTAAGAAAGCAATAGAACAGGCCGAAGAAAAGCGTGAAGAGAACCTGCTGTTTGTTGCACGTAATTCCCTTAAGAAGAAACTGGAAGGATATACCGTAGTGGAAGAGAGAATCACCTATGTACCGGATAAGAACAATCCCGAACGTCTGGTAATAAAAAACAAAGTGGTGAAGCGTAAATACTGTCCTGCTGATAATACGGCTATCAGACAGGTATTGGAGAAACATGAAGAAAAACAAAAGGCTATCGAAGAAGAACAGAAGCTTAATAAGAAAGAAGAACTTCCTGAATTAGTCATTGAGTTCAATTCAAACAAAGCAAGACGCAATTATGAATATTTGACCAGGATGATGAAAGCGGGAGTACCTGATGCTGAATGGAAGTATTGGAGCTATAATCCTGCGTATATGAATGAAGAGGAGAAAGAAACAACTAACAGTGAACAGGTGACAGCAGACAATAATAACCGACAGGTGTGAAATCTGTTACGTTTGTTACCTTTTTTAAGAGGCGAATTAAAAGAAAAAGAGGATGAGTCTGTATTAAGACAGTTCTAACCCGAATTCATCTTTCAGACGACGAAGACTTTCATTCTCCTCCATCATCAGATTGAATTTTTCTGCGGGAGTAAAGGCTAATTTCTTCTCATTATCCTCGCTTATGCGAATCTGCATTTGCAACTGTGTATTGCGGAGCTGTGCCTTCAATTTATACAGAATATCCATCTTATATTCGAGAAGCCGCTGTTCCTGAACAGGATTGTTTACTACAATTTCGAATGTCCTGTTGTCTAACAGATTCGGAAGACAGTTTAGCATCGTATTCTTGAGGTGATGCTCTTCTGTGAGAGCTTCAGCATACGCTTTCCATTCGTTGATAAGCTGAAGAGGTGTGAATCGTTCGTTGAGGACTTCGATAGTCATTTCCGGCTTCGCTTCTTCTTGTTCCTTCTTTTGTGAGAATGAAGACAAGGAGATTCCCAGACTACCGACATTCGTTGTTGCTGGTTTAGCTGCTACAGGATTTGGAGCTTTGGGCTGAGTGGTAATATGACTTCTTGGTGCAACAGCTGCTTGAGGCTGACTTTGTGTCTGAGTTTGTACTGGCTGAGATGAAGCTGTATTCTGCGTCGGTTGCTGCTTAGAGGATATAGGCTCAATTACCTGCTTTTTTTTTTGATCTTCCGAACCTGATTCTGGGGAAGATAATTGACATAAGCGGATGACTGTAAGATCGGATAGTAACCGTTTGTTTCGGCTGAGCCTGTAATTGAGGTCACTCTCGTTTACTATGTCGATAGCTTTATATAAGAATGTATTGTTGCATTTCTGCGCTGTATGGATATATCTTTCTCGTATGGATGCACCAACTTCAAACAGTTCTGCTGTTTTAGGATCCTTACATAATAGCAAGTCGCGGAAATGCGATGCTATACCAGTTATTATATTGTGCCCATCGAAGCCTTTGCTTAGTATCTCATTGAGGATTAGCAGCCCGTCAACCACATTGTTCTCCAAGATACAATCCGTCAATTTGAAATAGTACTCATAGTCGAGTACATTCAGGTTCTCAATAACGGCCTTGTAAGTGACATTGCCTCCCGTAAAGCTTACTACTTGGTCGAATATGGACAAGGCATCGCGCATTCCTCCATCTGCTTTTTGGGCAAGGACATTCAAGGCTTCGGCCTCGGCCTGAACATTTTCCTTGTTGGCAACATATTGCAAGTGCTCTACAGTGTCCTTTATTGTGATACGACTAAAGTCGTAAATCTGACAGCGTGAAAGAATCGTAGGTAATATCTTATGCTTTTCGGTTGTAGCCAGAATGAAGATTGCATGATGAGGCGGTTCTTCCAACGTTTTCAGGAAAGCATTGAAAGCGGCTTGTGAAAGCATATGAACCTCGTCTATGATGTAGACCTTGTATTTCCCTATTTGCGGGGGTATTCTGACTTGCTCTATGAGTGAACGGATATCATCGACTGAGTTGTTCGATGCGGCATCCAATTCGTGTATATTGAACGAACGTTGTTCATTGAAAGCAACACAAGATTCGCATTGGTTACAGGCTTCGCCATCGGTAGCAGGAGATAGGCAGTTTATCGTTTTGGCAAATATTCGGGCACAAGTTGTCTTCCCTACTCCACGTGGGCCGCAAAACAGATAGGCATGAGCTAGTTTGCCCGAGGCAATGGCATTTTTGAGAGTCGTTGTCAATGCCCGCTGTCCTACGACAGAACTGAATGTCATAGGGCGGTATTTTCGTGCCGAAACTATATAATTATCCATTGTTTATTTCTCCTTTAAGCTGTACAAAGCTATGAAAAAAAATGGAAAGAAAAAAGGTAAAATATAGGAGGGACCTTAGATGTTTTTGATGAGACCGAATTGTAAAGATTCTTTTTCTAATTTATCTATAGAATGGGGTTATATATCTTTATTGTGTTATTTGATGTTTTTTTTTAGATAATTTATTGTAATAAGAAAAATTCTTTTACCTTTGTACCCGCTAACGCATTTTAGCCGCGGATGTGGCGTAATTGGTAGCCGCGCCAGACTTAGGATCTGGTGCCGAGAGGCGTGGGGGTTCGAGTCCCTTCATCCGCACAAATAGAGCTTTTAATCAGTTGATTATCAGCTCTATTTCTTTTTATATTCCCCGCTATTTCCCCCTTTTTGGCTATATATACAAGAAATAGGTATAAAACAAAAAGAGCATAAAAATATTTATACTCTTAATCACAATACAATAAACAAAGAATAATAGTTTATGATATTTTCTTCAAAACAATTACAGGGAATTTACCCTCGGCAACGGTATTAGAGCCATTACTATTAACCGCTACCCAAAAACAGGTCGCATACTCCCCATTGTTATACACATTTTGAACTGTCATCTTTAATTCTTCGTTATAATCAGACTTTAAGATTACAACATCACCTGCTTTTATTTCTTCCATAGTCTAAAATAGTTATAATTAAACAATTATTCAAATATAGTGAATATTGATAATGCCAAGATTGAAAGTTGGAAAAAGTTTTTGACACATGACGACCTACACTCCTGACTTCAAAATACTATTTCAGATACAGTAATACAATCCAGACAAAGCACATAAAAGACTTTATTTTCTGACTATAGGGGATAGAAGAAACCAGCCTAATTAAAGAGAAAAATCCAGAGAGGTACATCTGCACGAACCATATCAATAAGATTTTTCAAAAATCGTATAAAAAGCACCTGTTTTTACCTATTTTTTGAGTGTAATATGTGGCAGGTAAGAAGTGAGTAAAAATAGTGAGGAGACATAATAAGAAAACCCATAAAGGTAGCGGTAGTAAAAATGATGTGACTTAGCACCGAAATATGACCTTCTACTCTTAAAATATATAATTTTTTTAGAGTTTTTCGATTTTTGAGGTCACGGTGTGGTGGGATTCACAGCCCTGACAACCCGATTTGAAATAAAAATAAAGGTTTTCGATAATCAACAATTAACTTAATTTAACCAATAGAGCTAATTAGGGTCGATTAGGGAGACTTTTCGCTCCACATCAACACTCACTCTACCCGAGGATAAAT
Organism: Dysgonomonas sp.; assembly: GCA_047972895.1. Taxonomy (GTDB): domain Bacteria; phylum Bacteroidota; class Bacteroidia; order Bacteroidales; family Dysgonomonadaceae; genus Dysgonomonas. The sequence continues at coordinate 25,433 of JBKEBA010000040.1, read as the reverse complement.
GGGGGCTTAAATCGCCTTATTCTAAGTCGGGTGTATTCTGTAGGGTTATACTATATATTGAGGACAGGGGTGGCATCTGCCAACTGACCCACTAATGGAGATGGTGTACCCACTGACAGTAGAATACAAGCCGATAAGGGCTGTTAATATATTTAGGCATACCTTATTCTTTATAATCAAAACAGACTCAAATCGTTTGGAAAGAAGTTATATGTATTAGAATAATTGTATATTTGTACTATCAGAGTGGTCAAGGTGTTGGTCTCTGATACTTGTTAGAAATATAACGAAGCGTTTAATATTATCCATACTTTCGGAATCTGGTAAATTCAACTGGTGCATGGGTAGTAAGTAAACGCTCCACCTCTTCATAGGGCGTGGAGCTGTTACTTATCTGCACCTAAGGTTTACCAGAACCTCGAAAGTGGATAAGTTAATAGTCTCCACGCTTCTTCTTTTACGAACTGCATATCTGGAGACCGATAAGCACATATTCAGATGAGTGATGAAAATATTTAAAACTATTGTTGGTAGTATTATTGGTATTGCATCTATTGTTACTCTAACTCAAATGATTGGAGAGGAACAAGGGGGCGGCTTAATTGGTGTATTTATGGGCTTTCTTATTTTGGGTGGTCTATCTGGGTGGTTAATTTATAGTGGTATCAAAAAATAAAAATTGTATTCCAATGAAACACATAAAGATACTATTATTGCTAATCTGTTTTTTGTTATTGTATGGCTGTGAGCATAAATATAAAGATGATACTTATTTGGCAACAGTTACTTATTTTCATCTAAAAACATTAACCCTATCAAAATACACTTTAAGAGTAGAGGTTAAAGACAACAAACTAGTAAAGATATTTTGGTCAAACGGAGGGTGGTTAGATGATACACATTTTACACCCCCTATCTTAAAGGATGGCAAGGCGTCTTTTACTAGCGATAGAGGTTTTAGTTATCAGGTCGAGATAATAGAAAATACAGAGGGGTATGTGATTTCTGAAAGTTCTAAAAGCGAAGAGGAACTTATAGCAGAAGAACGTGCTAAATATTGTCCTCAATGTGGGGATTATAAAGATATACATAAATCATTGTGTAGTGATTGTATAAGTAAACAAGATGTCTATGAATATGTGTATGGAACGGTGGATTTTGCGTTATATGATGCAGTATTAATCAATGGAGCACTAAGACCCACTTTAACTCAAAGCGGTAAAGCTTGTACAAAAATATTCAAAATAAAGAAAAATTCGATTCCTGATTTCAGACAAGAATTTTATTCATCTGCAAGTGTCCAATACTATGGTAATCCTGTATCTGAATATGGTTATAGAACTTACCCTAAAACGTTAATTATTAAATCCTTTAGGACTATGGAGGAAGCAACGGATGCCCAATTCAAAGAAAGTGATAGGGTTATTTCTGAATTTTATTATTAAAAATCATGTCACAGAAAAATAATTTTATTGAAGGTGTAAAGGCTTGGCTATGGACAATAGCTATCATCCTATTTGTAATCATCGCCATAGCCGCTAATTTAGATGCCTGCACAAGTGGTTTCAGAAGTTCACACAAAGACTACAACCCATCTATAGACTCGCATTGGTAATGGGATGAAACAGATATTTATTGTATGGCTTTTACTCCTTGGGAGCTATGATACAGTTCTTACAGGTCGGGTAGTCAGGGTCGCAGATGGGGATACCGTAACCATCCTCACTGACCAACGGGAACAAATAAGAGTAAGGCTAGACGGCATAGATGCACCAGAACGTGGGCAGGACTTTGGAGCGAAAGCAACCTTGTTTGTTCGTGACCTCTGTCTGAATAAGACCGTGACCATACACAAGAAAGGGACTGATAGATACGGCAGAGTATTAGGGGTCTTGTATATTGATGGGGTGAATATAAATGAGGTTTTAGTCAGAAACGGTTTAGCGTGGCATTACAAGCACTACAGCAACGACCCAATCCTTGACAGTCTTGAACAACTAGCCAGAAAGAAGAAATTGAATATATGGAGTATAGATAGCCCTATAGCTCCGTGGGAGTATCGGAGAAATAAACAAAAGTATTTTCATTGAGTAAAAAAGTAAATCCTTTTTGTTAAATTTGTATCAATCTGATTTGATAATAGATATGAATACAACACAGAAAGGAGATGCTTTTGAAGATAGGGTCTATAACCTATTTAAGAAACTATTAGATACGGGAGAACTTGGGGTTGATAACACAAGAACAAAAGTCTGTAAGAAAAAGAAATATTACTCTAAAATTCAAGAAGCAGATATAACATTTGATATCAGCATAGAGGTATATATGCCTAAATCTGCAATCCCATCCTTTCTATTTTTAGTTGAATGTAAAGATTATAAGTCTCCTATAGATGTACATAAAGTTCGGAATTTCGAAGGGCAGATAAAAGAAGTTGGAGGGCATAAAGGTTTCTTCGTAACCTCAAGTAAATTTCAACTAGGTGCTGTGAAACATGCTGCAACAAATCGTATGGGTTTGATAGTACTGAATCTTGATGACGACGTATCTTGGATTGTTAGGAGAGCATCCTCTGAAAATTTATCTTTGACACAGGATAATAATATACCTTTTTTAGCATCGGTAGATAACAGGATATTTACAAATATCTTAGATTTTTTATCCTATGAAAACCTTAATATATTACAGAATAATTCTACTTTTAAGGTTAACTACCTCACAGAAACAGAAATAGAAAACAGTGTAACAGATAGCATAACAGGATGTTCGTATTCTAGTCGTTTACGCTTGCCTTACTCTTCTCCAGACAGAATAAGACTTTATCTAAATAGAGGTGATGACCTTGAACCTCTTATGACTTTTAGACTGGAATCTAGAGAGATAATAGGTCTCTTAAAAGAAAAATATAATATTCATGTGATTGAAGACTATCCATTAAATGATAATGAATTAGGGCGTTTGAATATTTCTAATAAAACTATATATTTATCGGATAAATTGGTTGTTGATTCTCCTAGATGGAGGTTTACACTAGCTCATGAATTTGCTCATGTCGTATTGCATGAATCTATCCTAACAGAAGGGAATGCGTATATTGTATCTGATAGAGATAATATGGATGACCCCTATCTTAGGCATATAGATTATTCAATGCCAGCTAGTATAAAACGTATGGAGATTCAAGCAAATATATTTGCCTGTTACCTATTAATGCCTAAACTTCTAATGTACATTGAGTATGTTAGAAGAAAGAGTGTTCTAGGTATTCATCAGCCTTATCTTCGATTAGATGACCAGTCGGTAAATATGAAAAATTTTGATACTATAGTTGCTGAGATTAGTACTCGATTTGGTGTTTCAAAGCAAGTGGTAAGGCATAAAATGTATGAGTACGAATTAGTCAAAGACTTTTCTCATACTCAATCAATGAGACAAAGCATAAATGCACTTAGACAATCCTTACAGGTTTAATAAAGTATATGAAATTAACATATTTCTCAATAGGAATAAATATATTTTTGGAAATGTGATATTAGCCGATTGATAGAAATTATGGATCATTTAGATATTTAATTTTTATATCATCTTCCATAGTGTTAGCATACTAGATGTGCAGGTGCAGGGAGCATCCCTATAAGACCGTGTAAGTAAAAGAGTGTTTGGGTGCAACAATGATGCTCTCCTGACCACCAAGATAGAAATTCCGAACAATATATTATAGGAATTTCTATCTGTATCCCTTTCATATTAATTAGTTAATTAGAGATTAGATAATTATATTTTTCAATAACGAGATTCCTTAGATACAACTTCTTTGTATCTAGTTTGTTTACTCTGACGATTCGTTCGAATTCTGCCTTATCTTTACTACGGTCGTTGTATTTGCTTTTATTAGCTCTCAAAAGGGAATCGACCCAGAATTGAGGATTTGTATAAAGTCTCATCATGTCTCTTTCTGACTCAGACATCGTTGGAAATCCATCAAATCTATCCAGTATTAGTAAATCATTATATTTTTTCATTAATGAGTTGTGCAGCAAGTCCAAACTGTCTTCATCCGCCAAATCTGCCAAACTGTGAACATCACACTCTCTAAGTTCGTCAGACCTAAATCCTATCTCAAATCTTAAAATATGCTCAGATAGCCCGAATTGAAGCGACTTATCATAGATTTTCAGATAGTAGTTTTCTAAATCATACTTCTTCATCTTCATACCTTCTTTATACTTTGGGTCATAACATGGATATTTGAGTTTGTACATAAATACATGCCTATCAATAAACTCTTTCGCTGGCACATCAATATTTATATTGTAGCCTAATTCACAGGTCGAAATTGTTGTTTGTGATAAATCATAACCTAACTTCTGATTAAGCACATCTAGTACCTTCATTAGGTCTCTAAAGGTAAAGTCATTATAATTAACCCATTTCCGCTTTTCATCTCTATGGCTAAGACCATTCAAAGCATTATGAAAAGCATGTAAAGACCCTTCAAGATATGTTGTTTTTGGCGTAGACACTAATTTTAAATTCTGAATCCACGTAGTATATGTAATATCCTCTCCATCTCTAGACTGCCTTTGGATGATAGATTTTCGCCTACCATCCTTAATATACTTATCAATCCGTTCTTTATCCGTAAAATAGATTCTAATAAAATCAATCACGACCAAGCCCCTCCTGTAGCTTTAAACTTCTTTAGGAAGTTAACCAAATCTTCTTTTAAATAGAGAGTCTTCTTGCCACTAGGACGTATAGGAGTTATAAGTCCATCCCTTCTTAATTGATTAAGTTTTGTAGATTTAACTCTCAGGAAAGCCATAGCTTCCTCTCTAGTCATTGGGTGGTCAGCAACCTGCGTCTGTGTTGCTCTTAGACTTTCAAACTCTTGTAGTGCCTCATAGACTACTCCTTTGATAATTGCCTTCATCTCATCTTGTGAGTAAGGCATTAATGATAACTTATCTGTCATAATCTTACATTTTTTATGATTATGATACAAAGGTCAATAGGGGATTTATAGGGGACGAGCAGAGTTGATTACTAAGAAATTTTTTAAGATTATTTAGTATTTTTAGATACCCCGAGTTTTAACAATATACTTTCTACAGCATTTATATTATCATCGTTACGATAAGGGTCATTCTTACTACCTGTTTTAATGTCCGTTATTGCCCTGCGGACAGTTTCTTCGTTCATTGATAATAACGAGTTTACGACCTTTGATAACGCCCTCTTATTATCCTTGAGATTTGGATATTGATTTTCTAAGAAATCCAGAATCTTCAACTTATCCAAAATGAGAATCTTCTGTACAACCTTAAGCTTCATTTCCTCATCAACTTCATTCAATATGTTAGCATCTGTTTGTACATCGTATCGTTTAGAAAAAGAATAAAGAGCTTCTTCCAAAACTTCTTTAGCCTGATTAATAATTGAATCAAGCAAAGGCTTGTATATGTAATTACAAGTAAAAGGAATATCTAAATCTGATAGATAGGTATAATATTTAGAAAATATCTGGGTTGTAATATCTGATTTATACCTATCATTCCATCCTTCTGAATATTTGGAGATTATTCGATTTGTACTCTCTTCACACATTTTAAGTTCGGTTTTTATAGTCTTCTCAAACAAATCCTGTAACCGTTTCTTCTGTGCATTATTAACAATCTCTTTTGATATATCATCTATACCAATGCTTTGGGACAGGCGTAATAAAAGTGATATAATAAAGTCAGTATCTATAACAGGATAGTATCTGCTTCGATTAAGAAAGTAGGATAGGTCAAATTCTGTAGGGTCGTTAACCTCTAAATATTTTTTTTGATTCTTGCTCCCTTTGCTTTCAGATTCTCCAAAATATATTGTACTCATAGTTTATTATTGTGATTCATTTTATTCCACATCTCTTTCAAGCGTTGAGCATGTTGTCTGGGTGTTATCTTTACATATTCGAGAAATTGCTTCTCTGTTGTATGTCCTGTTATGTTCATAATTGTAAGAGTGTCTAGTTTTCCATAATGGTAAGTAGCAAATGTACGTCTACAAGTATGACTCGCAATTAACTCATATTTTGGATACTGTCCCAAAATCTTGCGAGAATCTTTCGCTGGCTTGTTATCATATCCAATCACATCAACTTTTACCATTTTTGCCCCCTCGATAATATCTGTGAGACCAACCTCTTTCCCAACCTCTTTAATATATTCATTAAATTTTTGGTCACTAATTCTACGAGGGAAACCTTTTCTTTTTGCAAGAATCTTTTTTACTTCATGATGAATTGGTATTACAACATAAGTATCCGTTTTTCGAGTTTTTAGTTCAAAAAAACCATCACTCATTTCTTTAGGTGTTAACTTCAATAAGTCACTAACTCTTAAACCTGTCCATATCCCTATTACAAACCAATCTCTAGCATTATCAAGTCTTTCAGAATGAGAAAAATCATAATGCTGTATTTTTTCTATATCCTTGGTCGATAATGCTATATCATATGTCTCATTTGTAGGTGATACTAGAAAGCCCTTTTTATAGTCATTTGAAACTTTGTAACCCTCATTCTCTGCATTTCGTAAGAATAGCTTAATAAGGTCAACGCTTCCTCCAATAGTGTTTTCTTTCAATTTGTGATGTTCAACACAATAATTCACATATTCGCTGTGAAAGTCTTTATCAATCTCTGTCAAACGATATTTATGGTCAGTAATTTGCTCAAAATGCTTGAGGCGTTTTAATGTACACTCATAATCTTGAATAGTACGCTTCTTCCTTGGCTTGCCAGTCTTAGGATTCAGAGAAGTTCGAGCAAATTCGATATACCATTCGGCAAAGTCTGTTAGATACCGAGACTTATCAGCTTCACTATTATTTGACTTGCGGTTAAAGTATTCATCTCTTTGTAACTCAAGCCATTTTCTAGAGACGTCAACGCCTTCGGTTTGTGCTATGTTGAACTGTGTCGTTATATAGTTCTTGAACTCTCTTAGATTTGTATTTATCTGGTCGCAATAGCTTACTGTATCAGTTGACAGATTAACTTGTTGCTTCGGTTTGCTCCATCTTTTCTTATCTACCTCGAAACCCATTGATATTTCGTAGTCGTGTTCTCTTGAATGCTTAAATCTTGCATAGATTGTAGCAGTATCTTTTTTAGTGCCTTTAGTCCTGTAATTAAGTGTTGCCATATTATGAGAGCTATTTTGTATTTTCCCCACCAATTCCCCAAAGTTAGCGAAAATATGCGAAATAACATGAAACACCACGAAATAAAATTTACATAAAACGCTGATATATAACGAATATAAGAAACAAGTGAAACATTATGAATCAAAGGTTGTACTCCCTTCATGCGCACTTTATAAAAATTAAAGAGGGGGAATATTATTCCCCCTCTTTAATTTTTATTTTCAATAAGCTGCATTCGGATTAAACGAATAGCTTCTAATCGTTTAATCACTAAACACTCTAGAACGAGCTAATAGGCAAGCACCTACCACTCCTGCTTTATCTTTAAGTTTAGATGCTACAATTGAAGAATCTCTATTTACTAGATTTAATGAATACTTTCTTATAGCAGTCTTTACCGGATGAATTAGATAATCTTCTGTAGATGAAACTATTCCTCCTATAATTAGCATTTCAGGATTGAAAATATTAATAATTCCGGCTAATTGTTCACCTAACTTTCTTCCCACTTCCTCTATTAGTTCAATACACAAAACATCTTCCTGATTAACAGCTTCTATTATATCATCCAAAGTTATTGATTCACCCTTTTCTATTCTTTTCGACAATAGGGAACTCGCACCCTCTTGAACTCTTTTTATCAGATTATGATGAATATATCTACCAGAAACCTCTGTCTCAAGGCAACCCTTTTTCCCACAATGACAAAGGATTTCATTGTCAAAAGTTTTCACATGCCCAAATTCACCGGAGAAGCCAGATTTACCTATATACAATTTCCCGTCGATAATTATCCCAATTGCAATACCCCAGCTAATATTTACAAATATTAGATTTTTCTCATTAATAACATTTCCGGCTATATACTCACCATAAGCCATAGCCCTAGTATCATTATCAATAAATACTTTATAGCCAATTTCATTACTGAATTTTTCGGCGAGAGGTTGTTCATCAAAATAAAAAATACTATAACTATAGCCTGAATCAGGATTTACCCGTCCCGATATATTTATATTGATGTTCAGTATTTTTTCCTTATCAATAATCTGTTCATTGATAAAATTCTTGATTGTAGTGCAAATAATATCAAAGGACTCTTGAGTATTTTCAAATTTATATGGTAAGTCCATACTCAAGTTAATAATATCTCCCCTAAAATTACATAACCCTATATTCAATCCGAATTGCTTTATATCGACTCCTACGAAATATGCAAATGTAGGATTAAGGCCATATAAGTTAGGATGTCTCCCTTCTGCAGTTTCCAACTTGCCTAAATCCTCGATATATCCTTCAGCACACATTTCTCCTATAAAGCGTGTAACTGTTGGAATACTCAAATCTATATCATTAGATAATTCCGTAATTGTGGACTTGCCTTTTTCTATATAATTATTTATGATCCGCTTTTTTACAAGAGCATGTTTCGTCCCCTTTTCTACTTCTAAAAACAAGGCCTTATTCATTGTATAATTATTTAAAAGTATTTAGTTGTACAAATATAAGGATAAATATTAGCAATTTTCACGTAATCCGATAAACTATATTATATTTTTCACTTAACTCAATCAACATAGATAATAAAAAGAATAAAACTACACATATATAATATAAATAAATATAAATAATGGATATATAATAAATATTTTTAATAATAATAGTGGTATTAATAATAAATAATTATATATTTACACCGTAAACAAGCTATTCGTTAAAATATAACGACAAGAAGAACTGCAAATCATATGAAAAACGACACAAAATCGGCTATAATATTTATTATCGCATTAACTCTATTAAATGTCTCGTGTGCGACACAAGAACAAGTTGACATTCTTATTATAGGTGGTGGTGCTAGTGGTGTTGCGGCAGGTATACAGTCGGCTAGAATGGGTAGCAATACAATTATCATAGAAGAATCTTCATGGCTCGGAGGTATGTTAACAAGCTCTGGAGTAAGCGCCATTGACGGGAATTACAAACTGCCTGGAGGTTTTTTTGGAGAATTCAGAGATTCATTAGTAGCCCATTATGGCTCATTAGATTCACTGAAAACCGGTTGGGTGAGTGGAATCCAGTTCGAGCCGTCAGTAGGGAATTCTATTTTCAAGCAAATAACCAGCCATAAAAACCTGAAAGTATATTACCATTCACGATTAGTAAACATAAAACACATTAACAATCAATGGCATGCAGAAATAGAAAAGAATGGAGTACATAAACATATTATTGCTCAAGTACTGATAGATGCAACAGAACTTGGTGATGTAGCCAAAGCATGTAATATATCATATAACGTGGGAATGGATAGCCGAAAACTTACAGGTGAAGAAATAGCTCCCATAGAGGCAAACCACATCATACAAGATCTGACATATGTAGCCATACTGAAAGACTACAAAAAAGATGTTACAATACCTCGCCCCAAAGGCTATAACCCTGATTTATTTGCATGCGCCTGTGTAAATGCTCTTTGTGTATCTCCTAAAGAACCAAACCGATTATGGGGAGCCAAAGAGATGATTACGTACGGAAAACTACCCAACAATAAATATATGATCAATTGGCCGATCGAAGGTAATGATTACTATCTCAATCTGATAGATTTGTCTCAAGAAGAAAGAATAGAAGAATTAAAGAAGGCCAAACATTTCACACTATGTTTTCTATATTTTTTGCAGCACGAAATTGGCTTTAATACACTAGGGCTGGCTGATGATGAATTCCCTACAGACGATCTATTACCCATCATCCCTTACCATCGAGAGTCAAGGCGGATAAACGGAGAGGTCTGTTTTACTCTAAATCATATAACAGATCCGTATTCGCAATCTCAAAAATTGTATCGCACAACAATCGCAGTAGGTGACTACCCTGTAGATCACCATCATGCACGGTATGAAGGTTATGAAAATCTACCCGATTTACACTTCTACCCTATTCCTTCTTTTGGATTACCATTAGGTACTTTGATTCCACAAGAAGCGGAGAACTTTATCGTTGCCGAAAAATCGATTTCTGTGACAAATCTCGTCAATGGAACTACCCGCCTTCAGCCTGTCGTAATGCAAATAGGACAAGCTGCAGGTATTTTAGCATCGTTATCAGTTGAGAAAAGTACAGTTGTCCGAAACATTACCGTCCGCGATGTACAACGTGAGGTTTTGAATAGTGGAGGATATTTACTTCCGTATCTGGATGTAGAAAAATCCAATCCTTTGTTCCAAATCTATCAGCGTATAGGAGCTACAGGTATCCTAAAGGGAGAAGGAAAAAACGTAGGATGGTCTAACGAAACATGGCTCAGGCATAGCGATCCCTTATTAGTCTCCGAAATTGAAGGTTTAAAAGATATATATCCTTCCTGTATGCTACCGTCCAAGAACACGCCATTAACTTTTAACGAAGCCATATCTATAGTCACAGAAATTGCACAAAAAGAAAATCTGCAACCATATACTAATATAAATAGTCTGACCCACGAAAAAGATATCAATTCAATAATCACACGTGGAGAATTTGCCGTATTGGTTGATAAACTACTCGACCCGTTCAACAATAAAGAAGTAGATATTAAAGGAAACTATAAATAACCTTATTATAATATGACTGATAGAAGAACATTTTTGAAACAAGCAACTGTCGTTGGAGCTTCTGCCGTAACAGGCTCATTGACTACAAGCTGTAGAACATCTCCGTCCGAGAACAACACAGTTCAATTAGATCGTTCAATAGAAAACAAAATTATTGTTCCAAAAGAAAAGGCTTTACAACTAACAGGTACATTTATTGATGAAATATCTCACGACATTCCACATCAGAATTGGGGCGAAAGAGAATGGGATTTAGATTTTCAGCATATGAAAAACATTGGTATTGATACTGTAATTATGATCCGATGCGGCTATAGAAAGTTCATAACCTATCCATCTAAATTCTTACTCGATAAAGGTTGCTATATGCCCTCTCTAGATTTAGTCGATATATATCTGCGTCTGTGCGAAAAACACAACATGTCCTTCTATTTTGGCCTGTATGATTCTGGTGAATACTGGGATACGGGCGATTTATCTCATGAGATAGAATACAATAGATATGTTATAGACGAAATATGGAAAATGTATGGCGAAAAATATAAAAGTTTTGGAGGATGGTATATCAGTGGAGAAATAAGTCGTCATACAAAAGGCGCTATTGACGCATTCTACGCTATGGGTAAACAGTGTAAAGACATTTCGAATGGCCTCCCCACTTTCATTTCACCATGGATAGATGGAAAAAAGGCCGTAATGGCTGCTTCGGGGCAATTAACCAAATCAGACGCTGTTTCAGTACTGGAACATGAGAAAGAATGGAGTGAAATATTTGATGGGATAAAGGATGTAGTAGATGCCTGCGCTTTTCAAGATGGGCATATAGATTATCATGAGCTTGATGCTTTCTTCGAAATAAATAAAAAAATGGCAGACAAATATGGTATGAAATGTTGGACCAATGCGGAAACATTCGATAGGGACATGCCAATTAAATTTCTACCGATCAAGTTTGATAAGCTACGGTTGAAACTGGAAGCGGCAAAAAGGGCTGGATATGATAAAGCTATCACATTCGAGTTTTCCCATTTTATGAGCCCGCAGTCAGCCTATCTACAGGCAGGACATTTATATAATAGGTATAAGGAATATTTTAACTTATAAATAAATGCAACCATGAATTCAATAAATCTGAAATACCTTAGTTTTCTCTCTATTGTTGCCGCATTAGGTGGATTTTTGTTCGGCTACGATACTGCTGTTATTTCCGGTACAATAAGCCAGATTAGTAATCTCTTCACACTTGATACGATGCAGCAGGGATGGTATGTGGGATGTGCCCTGATAGGATCTATATTCGGAGTACTTTGTGCAGGAATATTGAGTGATAGTCTGGGACGCAAGAAGACGATGCTCATCGCGTCCATTTTATTTTGCATATCAGCTATAGGCTGTGCCGTATCCGATAGTTTCGACCATTTGGTTATAGCACGCATGATTGGAGGAATAGGCATCGGCGTTATTTCTATAGTTTCTCCCTTGTATATATCTGAAGTTTCGGTTGCAGAATATCGCGGACGACTTGTATCTCTATATCAATTAGCTGTCACCATTGGCTTTTTAGGGGCTTATATCATCAATTATATGCTGCTGGAGTATTCCCAAAACAGCGCTACAAATATCACAAATCCTATACTGAAATTGATATTTCACGATGAGGTTTGGAGAGCCATGCTCGGAATGGCCTTGATTCCTGCATTTATATTTTTCATTATTATTTTCTTCATTCCCGAAAGTCCTCGCTGGCTTATACTTAAACAAAGAGAAACCGAAGCGTGCGGAATATTACAACGTATTTTCGGATCGGAAGAGTCTGCAAATTACGAACTGAACGAAACTAAAAGAGTAGCTGTCGGGGGTGAAAAAACTGATTGGCGTATGTTATTCAAGCCCAAAATACTTAAAGCCGTAATTATTGGTGCTTCTATAGCTATACTAGGTCAGTTTATGGGCGTAAATGCAGTCTTGTATTATGGACCTTCTATCTTTGAAAGTACAGGTTTATCGAGTGGCGATTCACTCTTTTATCAGGTTATAGTAGGATTAGTGAATGTACTTACAACCATACTGGCAATATTCATAATAGATAAGGTAGGACGCAAAAAGCTCGTCTACTTCGGAGTTTCGGGTATGATACTGTGTCTGTTATTGATCACATTCTATTTTGTTAAGGGAGAAAGTCTGGGATTATCAAACAGCTTATTACTAGCATTCTTTCTTTCCTATGTATTCTGTTGTGCCATATCTATATCAGCAGTCATTTTCGTATTGCTATCCGAGATGTACCCTATCCGCATCAGGGGCTTAGCTATGTCAATTGCAGGTTTTTCTCTTTGGGTAGGAACATTCCTTATCGGTCAGCTCACACCATGGCTATTACAGAATTTACAACCGGCAGGAACATTCCTTTTGTTTGCTGTAATGTGTATTCCCTATATGCTTATCGTTTGGAAACTGGTTCCTGAAACTACAGGAAAATCACTGGAGGAAATTGAGGAATTTTGGGCAAAATAAAAAGTTTAATATAAAAACAAAGATATATGAATTGGAGAAAATTAGCAGAACAATATAAGTCAGAACTATTAGGAAATGTGCTTCCGTTTTGGCTAGAACATTCTCAAGATGAGAAATTTGGAGGATACTTTTCGTGCCTCGAACGTGATGGAGAAGTCTATGACACAGATAAATTCATCTGGCTTCAGGGACGTCAGGTTTGGATGTTCTCCATGATGTATAACAAAGTAGAAAAACGGAAAGAATGGCTAGATTGTGCTATTCAAGGTGCAGAATTTTTAAAAAGGTTCGGACATGATGGAAACTACAATTGGTATTTTTCCTTGAATCGAGAGGGTAAACCGTTAATACAACCATACAATATATTTTCATACACCTTTGCCACGATGGCTTTCGGACAATTGAGCAAAGCGACAGGAAACAAAGAGTACGCTGAAATAGCCCTTAAAACATTCGAAATAATCCTGTCTAAGATAAATAATCCCAAAGGGAGGTGGGACAAAACATACCCGGGCACACGTGATTTGAAAAATTTTGCATTACCAATGATTCTGTGCAACCTGTCTCTGGAAATTGAACATCTGCTAGACCCTTCTCTAAAAAAATCATTGATAGATGATTGCATCAATACTATTCTTGGAGAATTCCATCGTCCTGAATTAGGTGGAATTATTGTAGAGAATATTAGTATAGATGGTAAGCTTTTAGATACGTTCGACGGAAGACTTATAAATCCAGGACACGCTATTGAGGCTATGTGGTTTTTAATGGATCTTGCGAAATACATCAATCGTCCCGAACTTACTGAACAAGCCGTAAAAATAACTTTAACCATGATAGAATATGGCTGGGATAAAGAACATGGCGGTATTTTCTATTTTATGGATAGACTCGGACGCCCTCTGCAACAGTTAGAATGGGATCAGAAATTGTGGTGGGTACATATTGAAACACTTATATCCCTTCTTAAAGGATATAATCAAACAAAATCGAAAGAGTGTTTAGCTTGGTTCGAGAAAATACATGAATATGTATGGACGCACTTTAGAGATGAAGAATATCCTGAATGGTTTGGATATCTCAACCGTGAAGGCAAACCGCTTCTATCACTCAAAGGAGGAAAATGGAAAGGCTGCTTCCATGTACCCAGAGGCTTGTACCAATGCTGGACAACATTGGAAGAAATAGCAAATAGCAATATCATTATACCTAACCCTTCAATAGCAATGAAATGAAACACATATATATACTCATAATTATACTCTTATCATTCGGCTATGCCTCTTGCTCCGGAGCTGATAAATCGGACTCTATAAAGAATGGAGAAAATTGCTGCACAAAAAAAGAGCCTAAGTCTCTGATTCCTGTAAATGATCTGGTATTGATATATGATGGAGGTGCCCACCGAACAGCGACATGGGATACGAACCATTTTGCGCCTTATGTCAGCTATACAGATATAGACAAAAAAGAGCATTGGCTCTTTGATGGGTTTCTTTTCTTGGAGATTGTGGATGGTAAAGGCAAAATATTTGCCACTGGATATAACGGAATGCCATCTACTCAAAAAGAATGGAAAGATTTGCTGCAACATTATTTTACATCAGGAAACGGCATCTATGCACTTAATGACTGTGTAAAAGAAACGAAACAAAGAATCGGAAAATTTACTGAGAAAAGAAAGGTAGTTATTGGCATTCCAGAACCGATTGTACCTATGAAAAATAATAATTACAATCTGCCTAATGATTATTGGGGAAAAGTGAATGGTAAACAGTTGGACTTTTCGATTAATGCCGATAGGGTTGCTGCTTGCAAGTGGTATATAGATTATGCAATACAATGCTTCGATGAAGCGAAGTTTGAAAACATCGAGTTAGCCGGCTTCTATTGGATTGCAGAAGAGACGCTACATACCTCAACTATTCTGGCAGATATAGCATCATACCTAAATGAAAAGATGTATAGCTTTAATTGGATCCCGTATTGGAAAACGACACCGGACTATTATAATTGGCAATCTCTTAAATTTAACTATGCGTATCTGCAACCAAACTATTTTTTCAATAATACAATTCCTTATTCACGTTTAAACGAAGCATGTAAGGTTGCAAAAGAATATAATCTCGATTTAGAATTGGAATTTGACATGCGTGTTCTAGCTGAAAAAGAAAATTGGGCATCCCGTCTATATGACTACATGAATGCATTTCGTGAAAACGGAATTTTAAAGACAAAAAAAATAGCCTACTATCAGGACGCAGATGCACTCTATGCTTTATCACGTTCCCAAAATGCAGCAAACCTGCAGCTATACAACGATTTCTGTTCGTTTGTATTAGAGCATATCGAAAAAATGAAGTAAAAAAACCTTATTGTAACATAACCAAATCAGAAAAATGCAAAAATATTATAACTGACTTACTATGCAAATAAAATTCACCATAACAGTCATTTTTTTATTATTATCTACTCATATATCAGCGCAATCGGATCGGCTGATTAAGGTGACTGTTGTACCCAATAGTACCGATTGGAACTTAAAGCTAGGAGAAAAGGCAGAATTTGATGTATCTATAACAAAAAGTAATATTCCACTTACTAACATAGATATACGATACGAGCTGTCGTATGATATGATGAAACCAATAAAAGTAGAGAAAGCAACTATTAAAAACGGTAAGCTTCGTATAGATGCAGGCACAATGAAAACTCCGGGTTTTCTACGATGCAGGGTCTTTGTACAATATGATGGTTCTGACTATGAAGGACGTGCAACAATAGGTTTTGCTCCCGAGAGCTTGGAGTCAACGACCATTATGCCCGACGATTTCGAAAGCTATTGGACGAAAGCTATAGCAGCGAACAAAAATATTCCATTAGCCCCTACCCTGAGATTATTGCCGGATAGATGCACATCTAAAGTTGATGTATATGAGGTAGGTATCCAAAATTACCGCTACGAAAGTTATATATATGGCATTTTGTGTATACCAAAAGCCTCAGGCAAATACCCTGCAGCACTAAATCTTCCCGGAGCAGGAATACGTCCGTATAACGGTGATGTATCTACTGCTGAAAAAGGAATCATCACCCTCGAAATAGGAATACATGGAATTCCAGTAACCTTAGACCGAAGTGTTTATAAAGCCTTAGAGCGAGGAGCTTTGAACCAATACTTTTCAGAAAACTGGGATAATAGAGACGATGTATATTTCAAGCGTGTATATCTGGGTTGTGTAAAATGTATCGATTATATATTCAGTTTAGATAAATTCGATGGAGAAAACATTGTCGTTCAAGGCGGTAGCCAGGGAGGAGCTTTGGCAATAGTTACAGCAGCTCTAGACAGTAGGGTAAAGGGACTTGTCGCATTCTATCCGGCTCTTTGCGAACTATCCGGCTTTACTCGTGATACGGCAGGAGGATGGCCTCATATATTTGGTAACCTAAACGACATCTCTTGCGTTTTAGAACAAAAGATAAAGACTTCTCAATATTATGATGTAACTAATTTTGCAAGATTACTCAAAGTTCCCGGATTCTATTCTTTTGGCTACAATGATATGGTATGCCCTCCTACATCCACTTATGCGGCCTATAATGTTATTGAAGCCCCAAAAACGCTCTTTGTAGTACCTGAAATTGCACATTATTCATATCCTGAGCAATGGTTAAAATCATTCGCATGGATAACACACACACTAAAGATGGAGTGAATAAAGCCACTCTTATATCATAAACTTAAAACCATTCTTAACCATTAATAATCTACGCCAATGAAAAAAAGTATATTTCTAACTCTGGCATGTTTCTTAGCAATATCGCTGAGTGCTCAGATGAAATTGCTGAAAGGAACAGTAAAAGAGACTAGCGGTGAGGCTCTTGTTGGAGCTAACATAGCTGTAGCACGCACAACGATAGGAACAATGACGGATGCTGACGGAGCCTTCAGTATTCAGGTGCCTGCAAATACTAAGTCGGTAGAAGTATCCTATCTCGGGTTCGCTTCGAAAACTGTCAATATCGAAAATAAGAGCGAAATAAATGTCGTATTGGAAAGCACAGACAACACTCTTAACGAAACAGTAATTGTGGGATATGGTACACAGAAAAAAGTGAATCTCACAGGATCTGTCGCCTCAGTTTCATCAGAAGATATAATGAAGCGTAACGCACCTAATCTCTCCTCTGCAATACAAGGGCTATTGCCAGGAGTAAACGTAATACAATCAACTGGTCGACCAGGATCGGATGGAGGAGCAATTATTGTACGAGGCAAAGGATCCTTATCTTCATCAATCACACCCTTAATTCTTATTGATGGTGTAGAAGGCGATATGAACGGACTGGATATGAGCATAGTAGAATCGGTATCTGTTCTCAAAGACGCATCGGCATCTGCCATATATGGATCACGAGCAGCAAATGGAGTGATTTTGATAACAACCAAACGCGCCGGAGAAAATAAGCTGAGAATAACATATAACGGATATGCCGGTATTAATAAACCGACAGAATTACCGAAGCCTGTTTCGGGAGCCGACTTTATGATGTATCAGAATATTGCGAATATGAACAGGAGTGGACAAATTATATACGATCCTGAAAGAATTGAAGACTTAAGACGATATGGCCCCGATAATTGGAGCGTATTCGACACCAACTGGAGAAAAGAGGTGATGAAAAATTCTTCACTTGTTCACAAGCACTCTCTAAGCCTTAGCGGATCATCCGGATTCTTAAGCTATACGGCTAGTGCTTCATATCAATATCAGGATGGTCTCATTGACAACAACAATTTCTCAAGAAAGACTCTAAGACTGAATACAGACTCTAAGATAACGAATTGGCTAAAATTTAGCCTAGACATTAACTATCGTGAAAACCAGACAAAAGAGCCTAGTATCCCATACGGTGGCCCTGACGAACTAATAGTTGCGGCATTGACCTATTCTCCAGTCTTTGCTGGTGTAAACAGAGATGGAACATACGGAGACGGAATGAATGGATATAATCCGATTGCAATAACTCAAATAGGTGGAGTAAAAAACATTTATACCCCGGAAATAGGTATTAAAGGAGTATTAACTGCAAATCCATTCAAAGGGTTTGAATCCTTAGTCCTTCTTAGCAGACGTAAAGTTGAAGACAAAATAGACACCTTCAAAAAGGCTTACTATACATATGATAAAGGAAAACATAAATATACATATCCTGATAATACTACTAAAGATGAATACTGGTCTCAATTTTATCAGACCCAGTTCACTCTTCAGTCATCGTATGAGAATACCATCAACAAGCATTACTTTAAAGTAATGGGTGGCGTACAAACAGACGAGTATGAAAGAAGAGACTTTTCTGCGAGCAAACAAGGCTTCCCTTATGACGGGTTTGAAGAGCTTTCTACAGGTTCGAAAATCGTAGGAGCATCCGGAAGCCGTCGGACGAAAGCTATGCTATCATATTTCGGAAGAATTAATTATTCATTCTCGGATCGTTACCTTTTGGAAATGACAGGACGTTACGATGGCTCGTCCCGTTTCAGCAAGGCCAACCGTTGGGGATTCTTTCCCGCCGCTTCGCTAGGGTGGAGAGTATCGGAAGAATCATTCTTCGAACCACTAAAGAATAAAATAGATAATTTGAAACTGAGAGTTTCGTACGGAAAATTAGGTAATCAAGAATTGCCCGACTTCTACCCTACAATGAGCCTATTCTATTTTGGAAAATACTACTATTTTGACGGAAAAGAGACACAAGGTGCAGCTATTAGCAAGATGGCACATGAGAATATCACATGGGAAAAGTCGGCCACAACAAATGTAGGTTTAGATATGGGGATACTCAGAAACCGTTTTAATCTGACATTCGATGTCTTCCGACGCAATATTACCGACGTACTATTACAACCATCTATCCCGAAATATGTAGGATATGATGCTGCTTTCGAAAACCTTACGGATATGAAGAGTGTAGGCTGGGAACTATCTCTTTCGTGGAAAGACAAAATAGAAAATGTCAACTATTCAATAACCGGAATGTTGTGGGATGCTAATGCTACTTATACTCAAACAAGTGGACTACTGATCGATGGTGTATTACAAGCAGAAAAAGGGACAAGAGTAGGTGCAATGAGCGGATTCATAACAGAAGGATTTTATCAGTCGCAAGAGGATATCTTAAATTCTCCTACATATTACAATGAGAAAGAACTGGTAAAACCGGGAGATGTAAAATATAAAGATATATCTGGCCCAGATGGAGTTCCAGATGGTAGAATCACTGAAGCTGATATGACTATTATCGGTGATTCGCAGGCTCGTTATGAGTATAGTTTAAATCTGGCAGCTCAATGGAATAATTTCGACATCTCAGTATTCTTACAAGGCATCGGTAAAAAGCATGTATTCATAGAAGGATCAGGAGCTCGCCCTTTCTACAATGGACGTTCGATGTATGAACATCAGACTGATTTTTGGACAGAAGATAATCCGAATGCAAAATTCCCGAGATTGTTGATGGTTTCCAGCGGAGAAAGTAACTGGAATTATTTCAAATCGGATTTGTGGATAAGGAGTGCAGCTTATATGCGCATAAAAAACGTTGTTATCGGGTATACTCTCCCTAAAAAAATAACAACCAAACTAGGAATAGCGAATGCACGTATATATGCAAACGGACAAAATTTATTTACCAAGCATAATAGTTATCAAGGGTATGATCCTGAAAACAGCTTTACAAGTTCTGGACTTTACTATCCGGTAATGCAGACTTATACATTTGGTATAGATATTAATTTCTAATAAATACATGGATATGAAAAAATATATATTCTTTATATTGATTCCAATCATATTGGCAAGCACCTCATGCTCCGACTTTCTCGATCATGATCTCTATACCCCTTCCACTGATGGTTTTTTCAAATCGGAAGCTGCTATAAAAGATGGGGTTACGGGTGTATACCAGTGCCTTTATCTGGATCATTATAATTTTGGCTACAGAGTAAGTAATTTTATCGTACTTGATAAGTTTACAGCATTATCTCTCGAACGGGATTTGGATACTACGATCGGAGCCGGGCCAGGCCTTACAGCAAAGCATGCTTATGTCCTCAAATGGTGGCAAACATGGTATCAGCTTATAGCTCGCGCCAACACCGTACTTTATGGCTATTCTAAAGATTACTCAGGAGAGCCTACATCTAACATTAAGCAATATCTGGCCGAGGCCAGAGTTCTCAGGGCATTAGGATATTATTATCTGATAATGACCTATGGCGATGTACCATTTTTTGACAAACCGGTTACTGCTAAAGAGTTTAATGTGAACCGTACACCAAAAGAAACGATTATGGAGTTCATTTTAGAGGAAATGGATCAGGTAGCTCCCGATTTGCAATGGACGGCTAGTGAAAGAGGTAGGATTGACAAATCGGTAGCATACGGACTCAAAGCTCGTGCTGCACTATTTGCTGGAAGCATGAATTATGACAGTAAAGGCGAACATTATTTTGAAGTTGCAGCAGATGCTGCATATCAAGTAATAGGAAAGCGCAGGCTGG
This sequence comes from Dysgonomonas sp., assembly GCA_047972895.1. GTDB lineage: Bacteria > Bacteroidota > Bacteroidia > Bacteroidales > Dysgonomonadaceae > Dysgonomonas. Next base: position 4,559 of record JBKEBA010000040.1, on the reverse strand, counting down.
CTGAAAAATTTGACGATTTATTTATTACTACGGGACAACAAAAAGGTGATGTGCGCAGTGAATTACTTCTGGAACTGATGTTTTCTACTGAAGGAAATCAAAGGACTACTTATCATGGGTTTGCTCAAGTATCCAGATTTTATGGACAAACTACAAGCCACCCTTCATTACTCTTATCCGATACATATGAATGTATTGATGGGAAACGTATTGATGAATCTAATTTGTACGATCCTAAAGTCCCTCAAAAAAACAGAGACCCCCGTTTCCGTTCTACATTTTGGATGCATGGCGACACAGTGACAGGAAATACGACAGGTTTACCATCGGGTAGGATTAAATTTATCTTAAATGCATATGACAAAACAACAGAACAATTCGATTACAAAGAAGGAAAATGGTACGAAACCACAAATCTTGATATCGACAGTAATGATGCTTGGACAAGTTTTGCAAAAAGAGGATGTGGTCTTATCTGGAAAAAATTTAGTGCCGACACCATTGAAGCTATTGGTAATTCGACAGTACATTTTCCGGTAATGAGGTATGCCGAAATCCTGCTTACCTATGCCGAAGCAAAAATAGAACTGAATAAAATGAATGATGACGGAGGATTGACATATAAATGTATAAACGAGCTTCGAAATAGATCGGGTATGCCGGATATTTCTGCCGATAGAATAGGTAATCAAAATAAAATGCGTCAATTGGTTCGCCGTGAACGAAAGGTTGAACTTATCCAAGAAGGCTTGCATTTTGCAGATATGAGAAGATGGGGTATTGGTGATATAGAGAATGATTCGCCTTCTTATGGTATTCCTATAAACGGATACAACAGCCTGTCTACTAATGATATTCCAACTTTCAAAAAGACTGAACGACACGATTTAAACGATATTGCTTCGTATGATGCATACAAAAGCAAACTTGCCGTAAGAGACGAATCGCGTAGATGGGAAGCTAAATATGCCCTATGGCCCATTCCTCAGGATGAATTGTATGTTGCCCCTAATTTGGGACAAAATGATCTTTGGAAATAAATTATATAAATGTAAATGAAACAGACAATCATACTTTTTATTTTGTGTTTATCTGCAACGGTATATGTTCCTGCCCAACAGGGAGGAGAATTACTCAGCTTAGATAAATATAGTATTCCTGTAAACAAAAAAGGAGTACAAATAGGAACATTCTTGATACCTGATAATGAGAAAGTATTAATAGTCAAAGATACTGCGAACATCTTTCAGATAGAGGGAGGGAAACATCTCAGACTGAAAAAGAATAAAGTTTTATCTTCCAAAAGTCCTTCCCGACACGAAATTACAGTACAGTATGCAGGTAAGACCAAAGCTTTTGAGCTGGTAAAAGATGAATTTCTGAAAAACAAAGTCGTAGCCCATCGTGGTGCATGGAAACACTATGATGTTCATCAGAACTCATTAGGAGCTCTAAAGAAAGCTATTGAACTAGGGTGTGAAGCCTCTGAATTTGATGTCTGGTTATCGAAAGACAACCGTGTGGTACTGAATCACGACCATGAAATTAACGGACTGATCGTGGAAGAAACTAATTTGGCGAAGATGCAGGAGATTATTCTGGAATCGGGTGAAGTTATGGCTACACTTGAAGAATACTTGGATTGCGTAAAGACACAAAATAAAACGCGTCTCGTATTAGAGATAAAATCCCGAGATAATAATAAAAGAGCTTTAGCTTTGGTTGATTCCGCTGTAAATATTGTACATAGACTGAAAGCACAAGCTTGGGTTGATTATATCAGTTTCGACTACGAAGCGTTAATGCGCATTAGAGCTCTGGATGCAAGCGCTCACATTGCTTATCTGGGAGCCAACCGTCCATTGGACTTGCAGAAAGTGGAAGGTATGAGTGGCATTGACTATCATTTTTCTCAGTTTGATAAGATAGAGAGATTATATGATAGAGCCAGAGCCCTTGGGCTCACAATAAATATTTGGACTGTAAATGATGAACTAATGATGAAAAATCTTCTACGTATGGACGTAGATTTTATAACTACAGACGAGCCAGAAATCCTCCTCAGACTAACCAATAAATTATAATTAGATTTAACTATTAAAACGAAAGAATTATGAAAACTATGAAAAAGTATTTAAGATTTATTGGATGCCTATTAGCATTCAGCATGATTTTCTCATCCGTATCGTGTTCTAGCGACGATGACAACGAACCGGAGAAAAGGACAGGAAACGACATTTCTAATTTTAAAATCCCATCATTAAACATTGAAGGGGTTATTGCTAGCGGAACAACAACGATAGAATTGCTCGTAGCATTCGATTATGATGCAAATCAACTGAAAAATGTAGCTCCATCTTTCGATATTTCTGTTGGAGCCACAGTATCTCCTGCACAAAATACAGCACAAGATTTTTCAAAAGATGTAGAATATACTGTTACAGCACAGAATGGAGATATCAAGAAATGGACAGTAAAACTTAAGAGAGAAAAATATACGCTCGGTATCGGAAAACATTCAAAATTGTGGCTAACGACAAAAGAGGCTGGAGCAACGGCTGAATTCGAGGCTGCATTAGCAACGTTAGGTGATAAGGTAATTCTGGGTAGATCGGGTATTATCATGAATGTTACTACCGGCGTTGTGGAAAAAGATGCAGAAAATAATCCTAAGAGGCTGAATATGGACGGTATTGTAGGAAATCCTGCCAATGCTGCAACAAATATACCTTTCATTGTGGCTAATGATGATAAAGGTAACCTCATTGGCTGTACATTAGGTGCATGGTCAAATCCTCATTTCAGAGTATATAAATGGACCGATGTAGATAAAGCACCGACATTGATTCTCGACTATGAAGATGCAAATATAGCTGTAGGTATGGGACGGAAACTTGTAGCTATAGGAGACATTAACGGAAACGGATATATAACAGCGCTTGACACTAAGAATAATAATGGAGTGACTAAAAGTACACATTATGCATGGGCAGTAGCAGGCGGAAAAGTGAATGCGACTCCAACAGCTCATACCACAGGTTTCAATGTAACTACTTTCTATCAGAAATTAATACCAGCTTCTACAAATACTGTTACTCCTTATTATTTCGGAGGTCCAGGTAATGCCAGTACTGAATCGACAGTGCAATACATGAAAGCCGAAGGAGCAGGAGGCACTGTTATCAGAGGTCCTCTACTAGGTACTCCAGAAGATGACGCTGCATTCAAGAATGGTTGGGGAAATGTAGTATCTGACATTCAAAAGATGAAATTTAATGACAGAGAGTACTTAGCTGTTCTTCATCATACAACGGGTAAAGGAAGCGGTCTTAAATATTACATATCATTAGTAGACATTAGAAACGTCGATGATTTTAGTATACCATTTACTGTAACTATTCCTTTCGATGGTGATTATGCAACGACAAATCCTAACGGAACAGCAGGACTAGCTGTAGGCGTAGAGAAAAAAGAGGCTGACGGACTTGTGAAGATGAACCTTTATGGTTTATTCTCAGGGTTTGGTGTTGTATGTTTTGAATTAACAAACGAGGCGGTGAGCGAATAATTCACTTATTGGTTAGTGGATAAATTATTTATCTAATTATGTAAAGCGACTGACCTGGGAGTGATGTTTGTTATATCATGACCAGGTCAGTTATTTAGATTTAGTAGCCTCAAATTGATAACAAATCGATATGAAAAACTATTTATACATATTACTTTTCCTCATTTTAGGCTTTCTTGCATGTAATAGCGATAAAGATGATATAATTCCTCCGATTGGTGAAAATAAGAAAAATGATACCATTAATATAAGAGGGGTTGATTATAAAATAGATAGCTTAGTTATAAAAAAAGCAGAACAGGGGCTGACTTATACATTCATTCAGATCAAAGATTTTCCGCTAGTTGTACATACTTTGACACTTGAACAGACTACCCCTAATCTAAAATTAGAAGCATTTATCGGATCAGATAGTATACGAGGAGTAGAAACTCCTTTGTCTTTAATGAAGCGTAAGACAAATGCAACAAAAAGCATTATAGCAGCTATCAATGGAGACTTCTTTGATATGAGTGGAGAGACCGCAGGAATACCTCTCGGTGGAGAAATGACGCTTGGTGTACTGTCTAAAACTCCTAATGCAGATTGGCCTCTAGCATATGGAGTAGACAAAAATAACAAACCCTATATAGGTCGCATCGTTCTAAATGCAAAAATGACATTAAATAATAATAGCTTCGTAGCCTTCGATGGAGTGAATACTCTTCGACAGGAGAATTACCTAATTTTATATAATTCATATTATGACCCGTTGGCGGAATTAATTATCAAATAAAAAGATGAGATATAAGTTGTGCATATTACTGAAATTTAGTATTTTAATGGTGTCAAATCAATTAAAATGCCATACAGTTATGCACAACTTACATGCAATATTCGCCAAATTTCTTGATATTTGCAAGAATTTCTCTTATGATTTAGTAAATGAACAAGGAAATATTCCTCGACGTGGGGTCATTCCTTCGTTTTCGGATATCGAGGTTGTTTCTTT
>JBKEBA010000021.1:0-1603 GCA_047972895.1 Dysgonomonas sp. | reverse complement strand
TAAAGACAGTCTCGCTCTTTTCCAGCTATAGCCCAAGGTCTTTTAAAAAATTCTGCAAGGTTAGCTTACAAACAGAAATATTGTGTTGACGTTGGAGTTCTTCTAAGATTGGAGTCAGGTTCCGAGGATGTTTATCAACCAGTTCAGGCAGTATTGCTTTCACTGGAGAGAGCTTAACTTTGGCTCCTCGACCAGAGGCTATTGATAAACTCGAATACTTATCATCAGCCTGTTGCCAATGATTAAACAATCGAACAATCTTTATCCAATTTATACCTGTTATACGAGAAATATCCTTCATTGAGTGTCGCTTTGAGGATAGTAATAAGCAAAAACATCGCTCTAGGGTCACATGGCTATCACTGTTTTTATACAAATCTTCCAATTATAGCTTTTCTTATTCTGATAAATCTATAAATCTCATATATTATTGAATATGAAATAAATATACTCATTTTTTACAACATATATAAGAATATATCAATAAATATTTTTACTTACTTAATTACCTATATCTTAAATTATTTCGGTTCTGTTACAATAAATGGTTTATATGGACTTAGATTAAACGTAAAGTTACCATATGAATCTGTACTACCTTTTCCTGCAACTTCGGCCTGCACAGTATATTTTGCATTCGGGTTATATGTATCCACTTCTAAATAATACAAATAAGTTTTAGGCCTGTTGGTTGCTCTTTGTTTGTCGGCAAGTCCTTGATGGATATCTTCGCTGATGACTTTTCCATCTTCTAGTAATTGTACCTTACGGATATCCATAAAAGCATGGCCACTAGTATAATAAAACCCGGTGATGATACGCCCGTTGGTATATACTTTTTTGGTTACATCCCATTCCAAAGGTTTATAATCAGTGCTAAGATCGGTAGGAGTCCATTTGCCCGTTATATATCCTCCTTTACGAAAATAGTCGATTTTCATCTCATCCAATCTCAGATAGTGATTGGCTAAACGAGAATTGAAATCTTGATAATTTCTTTCAGACAGGGGGAGCCATCCTATTTCTGATACAGCCAGTAAGCGAGGAAAATTTTGTACGTTCACATCTTTCACCTCCCGTGCTACAGCCGGCCACATATGGGCTTGTAATCCCAGTACGCGTGATTTTTCCTCATCATTAAGTTCTGTTGTCGGATCATAATTATATATCCGCTCCATCGAGTTGATAGTGCTGTATGCAAGGTCTGTCATTGTTCCGTCGTTACGGTCTTCTTGTGTAATATCCAAATAAAGAAATGCATTAGGCGATGCTATAGCATCGAAGCCCTGACTTACAACATCTTTAATATTTCCTGTCCATGACATGATTGCTACATCTTTACTCAGTGTCTCAGCTCCTTTCAAAACATCGTTCCACCCCAGTGGCTTTTTACCTTTATCTATAAGCATTTTAGAAATCCTGTTTACAAAATAACTTTGCAATTCACCCACATCTTTAAGATCTTTCTCTTTCATAAATTGTTGTACATGCGCTTCTGATTCCCACAAGCGATGTACGACTTCATCTCCTCCAAAGTGAAAATATTTTCCGGGGAATAGTTCAGCCACTTCACTAAAAACGTTGTCGAGAAATGTATATACAC
>JBKEBA010000001.1:0-11542 GCA_047972895.1 Dysgonomonas sp. | reverse complement strand
TATCATTTCCTACTGTTCAGAATGTATGGTCCAATTGTTATTGTAGATAAAAATATTGCCATAGATGCGCCTCCGTTGGAAATGCAGAAAAAACGTAGTTCTGTGGATGAGGTTGTAAATTATATAGCCGGTCTGCTGGATGAAGCTTACGAGTATTTGCCACAGGAGGTTACGAATAAGACCGAAGAACTTGGGCGTATAACCAAACCCATTGCCCTGACATTGAAAGCCAAACTATTAGTGACGGCAGCGAGTCCGTTATTCAATGGCAACCCGGATTATGCAGATTTTACGGACAAAGAAGGCTTACATTTATTTAATGCCGAATATGACCAAAATAAATGGGTAAAAGCGGCTGAAGCTTGCTATGATGCGATAGAATCATGTAAATTGAATAATATACAGTTATATACTTTCAAGACTAACGATCGTTTGTCTGACACGACCAAAATACAAATGAGTATAAGGAATAGTATTGGTGAGAAATGGAATAACGAACTTATTTGGGGGCTGTCAGGCAGGGCGGTAAACAATCTGCAATCTGTCTGTATGGCACGCATAGACCCGGAAAATCTTGGGAATATGTGGGCTGCACAGGAACGCTTGAATCCTACAATTGAAATCGCCAATAATTTTTATACCGATAATGGTGTGCCTTTAAATGAGGATAAAACATGGGACTATTCGGGCAGATATACTAGTCAGGTTACCGGAACACAGGAACGTTTTAATCTGGCTGAAGGCTATGCGACTGCAAAGCTCAATTATCATCGGGAAAACCGTTATTATGCAAATCTTGCTTTCGACGGATCTGTATGGTATATGCAAAATAGCCGTAGCGGTTCGGATGAGAACACTTTTACCGTAAAAGCACGCATGGGGCAACCGCAGGCAAAACTTGGCGCATATAATTATTCTGTGACAGGGTACTGGCCTAAAAAACTTATCAGCTGGAAATTTGTATTATCAAGCAATAGTTCTACCACTGAGTGGTTTCCTTGGCCTGAATTGCGTTTGGCTGACTTGTATCTGCTTTATGCAGAAGCCCTGAATGAAAGCGATCAAACGACTGCTGCATTAGAATGGATTGACTTGGTTCGCGAAAGGGCTGGGTTGAAAGGAGTAAATGAGTCATGGACAACATACTCTACTAAACCGGATAAATTTAAATCTAAAGCCGGGCTTCGCGAAATAATCCAACAGGAACGTACTGTTGAACTCGCATTTGAAGGGCAACGCTTCTGGGACTTGAGGAGATGGAAAACAGCTGCTACTGTACTTAACCAGAAAATACACGGTTGGGATATCGACCAAGAAGTTCCTGAAGCATACTATAGGCCGAAAGTATTATTTGATCAGGAATTTGTAGCTCCGCGCGACTATTTGTGGCCATTGCGGGAGGAATCGCTTTATTACAATAAGAGTCTGGTACAAAATCCGGGCTGGTAAAGAACAATAAACAGATCGATTATGGAAAAACATAAGTTATTTATAATATTTTTAGGGATGATGATTTCATTATTTTCGCTGCAAAGCTGTAAAGATGATGAGAACTCACCAATAGACAAGGATGATAAAGCTCCCGGGCAGGTGTTTAACGTAGTAGTGGAGAATATGCCGGGTGCTGCCCTGATTACATATAGTTTGCCGTCTGATGATGATTTATTGTATGTTATAGCAGAATATAAGAATAAGCACGGTAAAGTTTTCGACTTCAGGGCTTCATACTATACAAACAAGATTAAGGTAGAAGGCTTTGGCGATACAGACGAATATACTGTTAACCTGTATGCCGTAGACCGTAGTGAGAACAAGTCGGCACCTCTTGCTATTAAGATTAATCCACTGGAACCGCAGGTACGGGTTACTGCCAAGTCTTTGGAAGTACAGCCTGATTTTGGAGGAATGAGCTTCACCTTCAAGAACGAAACAAAAGCCGATTTGGCATTTATCGTGATTACTACAGATGTAGATGGAGCGAAAATGGTGGCTGAGACTTTCTATACTGCACGCGATAGCGCAAAGTATGCAATAAGGGGATATGCTGCCGAACCACGCCTTTTTGGAATTGTTGTACGTGACAAATGGGATAATCTTTCTGATACATTATACCAGAACCTGACCCCGGTCTATGAAGTAAAACTGAATAAGTCATTATTTCGTCCTATCGTTTTCCCTAACGATGCCGATGCAACACATTGGGATGGTTCTCTGGAATATATGTGGAATGATATTGTTAATGACAAAGCCGCCCATACCGGAAATGATGCAAGTACGACTCCAAAACATATTTCATTCGATTTGGGTGTAGGAGCCAAGCTGAGCCGTATCAATATAAAGACTATTCCTGATGATAAGCACTGGTTTAACGATGTATCTCCTCGCTTCTATGAAATATGGGGGTCTCTGAATCCTGATCCGTCAGGTAGCTTCGACTCGTGGACTAAACTAGTTTCTATAGAAAACGTAAAACCATCGGGACTATCTATCGGTACGATAACAGAAGATGACCGGACAGCAGGCCGTAACGGAGATGATGCTGATATACCTATAGAAATGCCAAAAGTGAAATACTTACGTATCGTTTGTACTAAAAACTGGTCGGGTAATACAAATATGTGTATTAGTGAAATAACAATATGGGGTGATGATAATTAAAAAATGATTACAATGAAAAATACAATCAAATTCCTCTTGTTAGGATATATAATCTTTTTGTGTTGCAAATTGACGTCATGTTCAGATATGGATGATTATCTGAAATATATGGATGGTGTTCCTACTTATACAGGCATTGTAGACTCGGTAAATTTCCATTCGGGCGACGCACGAGTGGTGTTTACAGGCTTATTGACTTCCGATCCTAAGATAAGAAAGGTGAAGATTTTCTGGAACAACCGCAAAGACTCGTTGATATTAAATATTAATAGGACAAGTGGGGTAGATACTTTGTTCCAGCCTATTCCTTTGAAGGAAGGAAGATACAACTTTGAGGTGATCTCGTTTGATGACAAAGGCATTCCTTCTATTACTGTCACCAAAACGGGTATTTCCTATGGCACGGAATATAAAAAAGGCCTTTATAACAGGCCGATCAAGAATCTTGAAAAGGAAGGTAATGATGCGGTTATTGAATGGTATAATGGTGATGAACTCTCACCGTTTGTAAAGATTGACTATGAAGATACCAACGGGCAACTTCGTACAGTAAAGGCTTTGACATCTGACGAAAGCACTATTCTGGAAAATTACAAGAGCATGAGTCTTATTAAGCTGCAAGCTTATTATTTACCGGACGAAACAGCTATCGATACATTTAAAACTGTTGTAGAGGAAGCTGTTGCTCTTGAGAATATTACATATCAATGTATTATAAATCCGGGCGGTCCGTTTTTGCGTGCTGACAACAGTAGTGATAAGTGGGGGCAGCTAAAAGGCTGGCAGTATACATCGAATATACTTAATCAGAACGGCAATACAGCTGGAGGATGGTCTACCGATGCGGGTGGAGTAATTCATCTGGAATCGCAGGACTGGGGCGGTTCAGGTTTCACAAATGGTAAAATATATCAGACGATCACGCTTTCTGCAGGGAAATATTCACTCGAATATTACAGTGACGGATTTGGCGGAAGTGCTACTTCCTTATTTGCCATAGCCAAAAGCTCCACTTTGCCTGACATCGAAAATGCCGAAGGCAATACTTTAGCGCATGAAATAAGAGAGAATGGAAGTGTTACCGGTAATCATAAGATATATTTCGAACTGGAAGATACGCAGACAGTAACCTTAGGCTGGACTGTTACGATACCTGGCTCGTATACCTGGTATCATATTAATTGGATTAAACTAATGATATTGGGACTTTAAGCTTAAATATAGCAGAATCTGCATGACAGATAACAGATATGCAGGTTCTGCTTTTTAGAAAAGTTATTCAAAAATTATATTTTAATGGTAAAGAATAAAGTAATTATAAGTTTACTTTTAGGAATATTTCTTATTCCTGCATTATTATTTGCTCAAGTAACAGAGTCACTCGATAGCAATAATCCTAACGTAAAGTGGAAAGTAATACCTCAAGATGAAATCAAGGATATTGATACACTTTTTCAACCAAGCTACAATAGTGATAATTGGGTCAGAGCTGTAGTTCCGGCAACGGTATTCACATCTTATGTAGAGGCCGGTTTGGAAAAAGACCCAAATTTTGCAGACAATATATATCAGGTAGACAAAGCAAAGTACGATAAGAGTTTCGTTTATCGTGCCGAATTTCCCATACCCGAGACATTCACAAAAGAAAAAATATGGCTCAATTTTAGAGGTATCAACCGGAAAGGAGAAATATTTTTGAATGGTAAGAGACTTGGAGAATTAGACGGTTTCATGGAGAGAGGAAAGTTTGACATAAGTTCAATTGCAAAAAAAGATGGAAAGAATATACTTGTTGTAATTGTTCATATCCCTCAAAAACCATTGAATAATGTGGGTAGCCCTACCTATCTCTCAAGTGCAGGCTGGGACTGGATGCCCTATGTACCCGGATTAAACTCCGGTATAACAGACAAGGTATACTTGTCGAATACGGGAGCATTAATAATAGAAGACCCATGGATCAGAACAGATTTGCCAACCAATGCACAGGCCGATCTGTCTATCAGAATGAGTGTGAAGAATACAACCCCCGATTATCAATCTGCCAAACTGAAAGTTACCATAAATCCCGGAAACATACAATTTACACAAGACTTGGGCGGTATCTGGGGAAATAGTGCTACGGAACTAGATTTGAACAAAAACAAGTTTAAAGAACTGATTATCAGTAACCCCCGATTATGGTGGCCAAATGGTTACGGCGAACCAAACCTGTATACCTGCAACCTGGAACTTAGCGTTGGAGAAAATGTTTCGTACAAAAAAGAAGTAAAATTCGGTATCAAACGCTATTCTTACGATACCGAGGGTGATGTTCTACATGTGTCTATCAACGGAAAGCGTGTGTTCCTTAAAGGAGGCAACTGGGGCATGTCTGAATATCTGTTGCGTTGCCGTGGCGATGAGTACGATACAAAAATCCGTCTGCATAAGGAAATGAACTTCAATATGATTCGCAACTGGCTGGGTTCTACTACTGATGACGAGTTTTATGAAGCATGTGACAAATATGGAATCTTGATATGGGATGATTTTTGGTTGAATGCCAATCCTGTACTTCCTGCCGATATTCATGTCTTCAATAAAAATGCGATCGAAAAAATAAAGCGTGTTAGAAATCATCCAAGTATAGCCGTTTGGTGTGGAAGCAACGAAGGCTATCCGGTTGCTCCTCTCAAAAATTGGTTGAAAGAGAATATTGCAACTTTCGATGCCGGAGACAGGTACTATCAGGCAAAGTCGAATGATGACAACCTTTCGGGCAGCGGTGTATGGGGTAATTTCGATCCTCGTTGGTATTTCATCAAATATCCGGCGAGCAGTACTAAAGGAAATGTAAGTTGGGGTTTGAGAACCGAGATAGGTACAGCCGTTTTCGTAAATTATGAAAGTCTGAAAAAATTTATGCCCGAAGATAAGCTATGGCCTAGAAACGAAATGTGGAATCAACATTTTTTCGGACAACTGGCATTCAATGCAACTCCCGACAAGTATGAGAAGACAATTACCGAAAGATATGGAGCACCCTCAGGAATTGAAGATTTTTGTAGGAAATCCCAATTGCTGAATATAGAAACCAATCAGGCAATGTATGAAGGTTGGTTAGACAATATGTGGAATGATGCTTCAGGCATACTCATCTGGATGAGCCAGTCGGCATATCCATCTATGGTTTGGCAGACATACGACTACTATTATGATCTTACAGGTGCTTTTTGGGGAGCTAAAAATGCCTGCGTTCCACTACATATCCAATGGAATCCGTACAACAATTCAGTGAAAGTGATAAACACTACGTCGGAAGACCATAAGGGACTGACGGCAGAAGTTGCTGTATACAATTCCGATGGAAAAGAAGTTAGCAGATTAAGCAATTCGACAAAAGTGGATTCGTATGTAAATACTGCAACAAATGCGCTTACTATCTCATTCTATGACGATAACAAGAATATAGCAATAGGTAAAGATGTTGTTGCCTCCTCAACAGAAACAGGATCACCGAAAGATATTACAGACGGAAACCTGACTACAAGATGGGGGAGCCATGGATGGAACAATCAATGGGTATACGTAGACTTGGGTAAAGACGAAAACGTGTTTGGTGTAGGGCTGAATTTTGAGAATGCTTATGGAAAAAAATATAAAATACAAGTGTCTTCCGATGCAAAAGAATGGAAAGATGTGTATACCGAAGAGCATGGAAAAATAGGTATCCATGATATCTATTTTGATGACGTTACAGCCAGATATGTCCGTATACAAGGGATTAAAAGAGGTTCCGATTGGGGCTATTCTTTATGGGAGTTTAAAGTATATGGAGGTACGCAACACAACGAAGGTTTAACAGATATACACTTTGTTCGTCTGACACTGAAGGATAATAAAGGCAATATAGTTGACGAAAATACTTATTGGAGAGGAACAAACAGAAGTGATTTTACAGCTTTAAATAATCTGCCAAAAGTGAAATTGAAGGTTGCATCGAAGGTTGTAAAGCGAAATGGAAAATGTATTGTGGAAGCAAAAATAACCAACCCTTCATCTTCACCTGCTGTTGCGTTTGCCGTATGGGCACAATTGCACAATTCGAAGACAGGGGAAAGGGTGTTGCCTGCTATAATGAATGATAATTATTTTACGTTATTGAAAGGGGAATCGAAAGATATTCTGATAGAGTTTGACGAAAGCCTTCTTAAAGCTGGAGAAGAGCCTGTTCTGACAGTAACTCCTTACAATAATCAGTCAAAATAAATGTAGTTCCAACAGATTAATAGATACAAGATTGTAGGCTATTCTGTTTGTGGGGAATCCTTACCTTTAAGGTTCCCCACATTCAAAATTTAATGACGGTCGAAATAATCCTCGATATCAGAAATCTGTTCGATAGTTTTGGTTTTATTCTTTACTGAATAATGATATTAATTTCAAGATTACATTATATAATAATCTTAAAATGAAAATTATGATTTTTCATGAAAAACAACTGTGCCTGTTTATACTTATTTTTATGGCAATATCTGTTTATGCACAGGAAGTTCCGTGGGGAGATCAGGCAAATGGGAAGTATGTTAACCCGATTCTCGCCGCCGATTATTCCGATCCGGATGTGATACGTGTTAAGGATAAATATTATATGGTATGCTCCGATTTCCATTATATTGGCATGCCCGTTCTGGAATCGGATGATATGGTGAATTGGAAAATCATAGCACAGATTTACGATAAATTTGATTTCCCGGAATGGGGAAAAAATGAGCGTTATGGAGGTGGGGCGTGGGCTCCAGCAATCCGTTACCATGATGGCAAGTTCTGGGTATTCTTCTGTACTCCCCATGAAGGATTGTTTATGTCGAATGCCGTAAATCCGGCGGGGCCCTGGTCTCCTTTACTGAATGTAAAGCATATAAGCGGTTGGGAAGATCCTTGCCCTTTCTGGGACGGAGACGGTCAGGCTTACATTGGCAGAAGCCGGCTGGGTGCAGGCCCTATCATTCTGCATAAGATGAGCCCTGACGGCACACGTTTGCTGGACGAGGGAGTAACGATATATGAAGGGCCTGTTGCGGAAGGAACCAAGATACATAAAATGAACGGCTATTACTATATGAGTATTCCCGAAGGAGGGGTTGCCACAGGCTGGCAAACAGTACTGAGGTCAAAAAATATTTACGGGCCATACGAAAGAAAAATTGTACTTGAGCAAGGTAGTACAAATATAAACGGGCCTCATCAGGGCTCTTTAGTCGATACGTCCGGTGGCGGATGGTGGTTCTATCATTTCCAGGATACACATCCGTTGGGCCGTGTTGTACATCTACAGCCTGTAATATGGAAAGACGGCTGGCCTGAAATAGGCAAAGATATTGACGGCAATGGCATAGGTGAGCCTGTAAGTGAATGGGACAGGCCTAAAACAGAGAAAAAGAGTAAGATATTCGCACCTCAGGGTAGTGATGAGTTTTCATCCTCAAAATTGAAACCCCAATGGCAATTCAATCACAATCCTGTACATGCCGACTGGTCTTTAATTGAACGCAAAGGATATTTAAGGCTGAAAGCACTGAAGGTCGAAAACCTCCGTTCTTCCAAAAATATGGTTGCCCAAAAGGTTATCGGTTATCATGGCGATGTTTCAACAGAGCTCGATTGTAAAAAGATGGTGAATGGGCAACGTGCCGGATTGTTCTGCATAGGTAATTTGTTTAACGCGGTAGGTATCGTTAATGATAATGGCAAGTACTATCTCTATTCTGAGAATGACGGAAAAACTAACAATATACTACCTCTTTCTTCCGGTAAAGTTTATTTCAAAGCATCGTTGGATGCGGTAAAGAATCAACATCAGCTATTTTACAGTCTCGATAATAAAGAATTTATTCCTGTAGGGGAGCCCTATGCTCTTCGCTCCAGTGACTGGAAAGGAGCACGCATTGGCATTTTTTCCTATAATACCCTTTCTGATGGAGGTATAGCCGATTTCAATTGGTTCAGGTATAAATTTGATGGCCCGGGATTATATGCTGACAAATGAATGATAATCATCTAATATATTAATAATTAAGACATAATAGAGTGGAAAAAGTTAGTTTGATAGTAACGGGACTGGTATTTATTGCCAATATGGCTTTAGCCGGTGGCGGGAAGCCTTTGTATAAAGATAAGAATATTCCCATTGAACAACGGGTAGAGGATTTGCTCGGCAGAATGACGCTGGAAGAGAAAGTATGGCAAATGCAGAATAAGCCCAACAGTAACATTGACGAGGTGGAAAAAACATTCGATGGCAGAAGCTTCGGAACAACTCACGAAATGGGCAAGTCGGCTCAGGAGTGTGCCGATATCTTCTATAAGACTCAACAATATATGCTTAACAATACCCGTTTAGGGATTCCGTTGTTGACAGCCGCAGAAGGTATTCAGGGTATTTTACAAAATCAATGCACGTTGTTTCCCCATGCCATAGCGCAGGGCAGTACATTCAATCCGGTATTGATACAACGGATGGCTGAAGCGGCCGGAGATGAGGCCCGTGTAATCGGCATCCGTCAGGTATTGTCTCCCGTATTGGATATCGCCCGGGAATTACGTTGGGGACGTGTTGAAGAAACATTCGGAGAAGACCCCTATCTGATTGCCGAAATGGGAATCGGATTTATGAGAGGATATCAGAATAAAGGTATTGCCTGCATGCCTAAGCATTTTGTGGCACATGGTACGCCTGCTGGGGGTCTCAACTGTGCACATGTAAGCGGTGGCGAAAGGGAGCTGTGGAGCCTCTACCTGTATCCTTTCCAAAGGGTAATACAGGAAACAAAACCATTGTCGGTGATGAGCGCCTATAGTGCTTATGACGGTGTGGCTACTGCAGGTTCGTCTTATTACATGACCGATATACTTCGCGGCAAACTTGGGTTCGATGGATACGTATATTCCGACTGGGGGTCTGTAGAACGCCTCAAATCGTTTCATTATGCCGTAGAAACTCCGGAAGAGGCTGCGCAGATGTCTGTTGAGGCCGGAGTTGACCTGAATGTCGACTGGACCTATGAACGTCTTCCCGAACTGGTTAAGAATCAGAAGATGGATATAAAATACATCGACCAGGCTGTACGCCGCATTCTTACCGTGAAGTTCAAACTCGGTCTTTTCGACGATCCTTTAGGGGAGCCTGAAAAGGTAAAATCAGTAGTGCGCAATGCTGAGAAAGTTGCTTTGGCAAAAGAGATAGCGGATGAAAGCGCTATCCTGCTCAAAAATGAAAATAATATACTGCCTCTCAACCTGAATAAGTATAAAAAGATTGCCGTTGTAGGGCCGAATAGTAACCAGACTGTTTACGGTGATTATTCATGGACAGGCAGCGATACGAAAGAGGGAGTGACACTGTATCAGGGATTGCAGAACGTAATAGGAAAGAAAGCCGTTATTACTCAGGCTGACGGCTGCGACTGGTGGAGCCGAAATGCCAGCGATATAAAGAAGGCTGTGGAATTGGTAAAGCAAAGCGATATTGCCATAGTTGCCATTGGTACCAGAAGTACATATCTTGGAAGAGGCCCTAATAAGTCGACCGCCGGAGAAGGCTTCGACCTTTCATCCCTTGACCTGCCGGGCAGACAGCAAGATTTACTGAAAGCCATAAAAGCTACAGGAAAACCGGTGATAGTTGTCCTTATAGCCGGAAAACCGATGGTAATGACATGGGCAAAGGAGAACGCAGATGCTGTTCTTACTCAATGGTATTGCGGTGAGCAACAGGGAAATTCGATGGCAGACATTTTAGTAGGAAATGTAAATCCTTCGGGAAAACTGAATGTATCCTTTCCCCGTAGTACGGGCAATACTCCTTGTTTTTATAACTATCTTCCTACCGACCGCGAACAGCAGTTCGACAGTGGTGGTTCATACGAAGAACCGAGAGGGCACTATATATTTGAAAAGCCATATGCTCTGTGGAACTTTGGATATGGCCTGAGTTATACTGATTTCCGGTTTTCGAACTGTGTATTGAATGATAGTATTTTCTCCCAGTTCGGAACAATCAAAGTTTCGGTAGAAGTAGAGAACACTGGAAAAATGGATGGGAAAGAAGTTGTGCAATTGTATGTAAAAGATAAAATAAGTTCGGTGGCTACACCTGTACAGCAACTGAAAGCTTTCAAAAAAGAATTTGTGAAGGCCGGGGGAAAAGTAAAAGTAGAACTTGAAATTCCTGTTTCGGAACTGGCTCTTTACAATGTAAGGATGTATAGGGTTGTAGAACCAGGAGAATTTGAAATCCAGATAGGTAATTCGTCTGATAATATCCTTTTTAGAAAAACAATTTTAGTAAACTAAACCACTATGGACTGGAAGTCCATAGGTTTGTTGAAAAGAAAGAATGAAATTCTTTCTACTGTGTGGAAATATGTACTTTTGAAGTATGGAAAACAAACAACGATTTAATGGGCACACAATTTCAAGACTTACAGCTCATATTGTTTGGGTTACAAAATATCGTTATAAAGTATTTGTATGACTGAAGATGTTACAATTCTTTCAGGCGTAGTCAGTTCAGACCACATACACCTTCATATTGAGTATCTCCCAAGCAAATCCATAAGTGATTTAGTTAAAAAACTAAAAGGTAGAACTTCAAGAAGAATACAAGAAGAGTTCCCTCACATCAGTAAAAAATACCGGGGACGGCATTTTTGGGCAATTGGATACGGAGTTTGGAGTACTGGTAACATTACTGACGAAATGGTACAAAATTATTTGGAACACCATAGAAAACCCGAAAACAATGACAATGACAATATCATACTTGAGTGAAAAATTTGTAGAAACTGAAAGTCTTGCACTGAAAGTGCATAGTTTCAACTAACGACTGAGACCAATGAAT